>JBAYKL010000001.1:0-207849 GCA_041664585.1 Minisyncoccota bacterium
ACTTTTTTCTTAAATACCGCAAGTAGTCCATACTGGACATCAACTTCTCCAGCACAATATCCATCAAGTAAATTCACAGTGTTATTTTCCGATGGAAGTGTATATTTTAAAGATGGGGGGAATATGGCGTCTACTAGGTGTGTGAGGGATAATATTTAATAAAAAAACCACAAATAATATTTGTGGTTTTTTTATTTAGTAAACCACGACGACAAAAAGTTCGTGTTTCCTTTTTGTGTGCCTACAAATATAGCTTTTTTCACAGAAACTTATCAACAGTTTTTTGTGTTGTATGGTGGGATAAAGTGTTATAAAATAGACTACAAGTGGGAAGAAGTGGGATAGTAAAAAATTATTACTTTTTCATGAATTCCTCACGCTAATTTAAACACCATGCTTATAGGAGAATACATTCACACATTAGACGAAAAAAAGAGAGTATCTCTTCCTGTGAAGTTTCGTAAAGAGATGGGTAAAAAAATAATTATTACTGCCGGACTAGATAATTGTTTGTGGTTATTTACGATTGCTCAGTGGAAAAAGATTTCAGAGAAGCTTTCAGAGTTTTCTATGCTTCAGGCTGATAACAGAAGTTTTAACAGATATATGTTTGGAAGTGCAACAGAAGTAGAAGTCGATACAATCGGAAGGATTCTTTTACCAGAATTTTTGGTTTCAAGAGCTGGATTAAAAAATAAGGTTGCTCTAGTAGGTGTTCAAGATAGAGCTGAAATATGGAATGAAGAGAAGTGGAAGGAATACAAAAATGTTGTAGAAAAAGAGGCCGATCAATTAGCAGAAAAACTTGGTCAAGCTGGGGCAATATAAATATATATGCACAAAACTGTTCTTTTAAATGAAGCAATAGATGGATTAAATTTAAAACCTGGAGCCGTTTATTTTGATGGCACACTTGGTGGCGCGGGGCACTCAGCAAAAGTTTGTTCTGAATTTGGTAGAGACGTGACAATAATAGCTGTTGATAGGGATGCTTTGGCGATAGAAAGAGCAGAACAAAAACTTTCAAAACTAGGATGTAAATTTAATTTAGTTCTTTCTGATTACAGAGACATTGATGTGGTTATTAAAGATCTCGGTGTAGAAAAAATTGATGCGATACTTCTTGACCTCGGACTTTCATCAGATCAATTAGATGATTCTGGCAGGGGCTTTACTTTTAAGAATAATGAACCACTTCTTATGACCTTTGCGGAAAAAGGTAGCGACGTTCTTACAGCAGAGATAATCTTAAATAATTGGGGAGAAGAAACAATAGCAGACATTATCTATGCATACGCAGATGAAAGATACTCTAGAAGAATCGCTAAGGCAATAGTTTTAGCAAGGAAGAATAAGGAAATAAAAACAACATTTGATCTAGTAGAAATTATTGAAAGTGCGGTGCCAGCATTTTATAGAAAAGGGAGAATACATTGTGCTACAAAAACATTTCAGGCCTTGAGGATAGCGGTGAATGATGAAATAAGTGCTTTAAGGGAAGGTATGGAAAAGGGTTGGGATCTTCTAAACATAAATGGCAGAATGGCAATAATTTCATTTCATAGTGTTGAAGATAGAGAAGTGAAGAATTTTTTTAGAGACAAAGCAAATGGCGGTGAGGGAATACTTATAAATAAAAAACCAATTATTCCAAGTGAGAAAGAAATATTAGAAAATTCAAGGTCGAGAAGTGCAAAGCTAAGAATAATCCAAAAAATAATTTAAAAAATGACAAAGATAATTAAAAGACAAATAAAGAATCTCGAATACAGGGAAAAGAGTATCATCTGGTCTCTCTTTTCAGTATTTGTGCTTCTTTTGGTTTCTTATGGTTTCTTGGTAAGTAGTTCTATGGCTAACGCTGTCAAAAGACAAGATTTGTCTAAACAAAATGTTTTGCTTAACTCAGAGATAAACTCCATGGAATTTGTATATCTAGAGGCAAAAAATTCTATAACTATGGAGTTAGCTTTAAGAGAGGGATTTGTCGTCGATAATAATGAAAAATTTGTTTCTATTGCTCCCGCCTCATCTAATCTTTCCTTATCTATAAATGAAAACTAGTAGTTTTTCTATAAGAGTTCGCTTTATCTTTGTTGGGATATTAATTTTTGCAGCTTTACTTATAGTGAAGCTGTATTTTTTGCAGATAGTTAAAGGAAGTGATTTTAGTGAAAAAGCAGATAGACAGTATGTAAATGTTTCTAGAAGTTTATTTGATAGAGGTAACATATTTTTTACAACAAAAAATGGTTCTCTCGTCTCTGCTGCTACTCTTAAGACAACTTACATACTTTCAATTAACCCAAAACTTATTAATAATCAGGAGGATGTTTATAAGAAACTATCAGAATTTATAACCATAGATGCGGCGACCTTTTATTCTAAAGCGGCAAAAAAAGACGATCCATACGAAGAAATATTAAAGAGAATTCCAGAAGATATAATAAAAAAAATAGAACCATTAAAAATTTCTGGAGTTATTATTGAAAAAGAAAGGTGGAGATATTATCCTGGTAATGCAATCTCTTCTCGTCTTATAGGATTTGTTGGTTACAATGGTGACTCTCTTGAAGGTAGATATGGTCTCGAAAAATATTATGATGATGTATTAAAGAGAAATCCGGAAGATCTTTACGTAAATGTTTTTGCAGAAATCTTTTCTAATATAAGTAAAACCTTTTCTTCGAATAGAGAAAGAGAAGGCGACGTAATCACTTCCATAGAGCCAGAGGTTCAAGGGTTTGCTGATAAAAAGGCAGAAGAAATAAATAAACAATGGAGCTCAAGTTTGACCGGGATTATTATTATTGATCCAAAAACGGGTGAAATTTACTCCATGGGCAACTCACCAACATTTAATTTGAATGACTTTAGTAAGGAGAAAGATTTAGGCGTTTTTTCAAATCCATCGATATCTAATTCATATGAAATAGGTTCTGTTATGAAAGCCATTACAATGACTTCTGGTATAGACTCTGGAGCAATAAGTGCAAAAAGCACCTGGACTGATTATGGCTTTGTGAATCTTGATGGGAAAAAAATTACAAATGTTGATAAAAATCCTCGTGGGCCCTCCACAATGCAGGATATCTTAAGTCACTCTATGAATACAGGTACCACATACGTAATGCAGAAAATGGGCAAGGCAAAACTTGCTGAATATTTAGAGAAATTCGGTATTGGAGTAGAAACAGGGATTGATTTACCAAATGAGGTTGCTGGTAACATCAATAATTTAAAAAGTCCAAGAGATCTTGAATATGCCACGGCTTCTTTCGGGCAAGGTATTTCTTTAACACCCATAAATGCCACCAGAGCATTTTCCGTAATTGCTAATGGGGGTAAATTAATTACTCCTCATGTGGTAAAAAAGATTAACTATAAAGTTGGTCTTTCAAAAAACATTTCATATACTAATGAAGCTAGACAAATAGTGAGTAAGGAGTCGACCGAAGATGTAACCAGAATGCTTGTTGAAGTTGTGGACAAGGCCTTGATTGGTGGTAAATATAAACAAGAACACTATAGCGTTGCCGCAAAGACGGGTACTGCCCAAATGGCGAGACCTGCTAATGAAGGTGGTGGCTATTATTCTGATAAGTTTCTCCACACCTTCTTTGGTTATTTCCCAGCCTATAATCCTAGATTTTTGGTATTTCTTTATACAATAGATCCTAAAAATATAGATTTTGGTTCGCAAACCTTAAGTGATCCTTTTTTCGACATAGTAAAGTTTTTGATAAATTATTATCAAATTCCACCAGATCGATAGTTTTATTAAGCCGTAAAGATATGTTAGTATAAAAAAATGAAATCAATATTTAAAAAAATAGTATCCAGTATTATACAGTTTGAGTCAAAGCTTATTATAAAAAAATATAATCCTAAGATTGTTGCTGTTACGGGAAGCGTTGGAAAAACATCCACAAAAGATGCTATTTTTTCTGTTTTAGCTACTTCTCTATATGTTCGTAAAAGTGAAAAAAGTTTCAATAGCGATATAGGTATACCACTTACCATTCTTGGTTGTGAAAATGCTTGGAACGATCCTTTTAAGTGGTTTATAAATATTTGGAAGGGTTTTTGTCTTATTGTTTGTAAGAATAAATATCCAGAGTGGCTCGTTATTGAAGTTGGGGCAGATAGACCGGACGATATCAAAAACATTACTAAATGGCTTAAGCCAGATATAGCAGTGCTTACAAGATTTGCAAAAACTCCAGTTCACATAGAATTTTTTGGTAGCAGAGATGCTTTGATAAAAGAAAAGAAATATTTGGTAGATGCAGTAAAAGCAGGCGGTATTATAATAGCGAATGCTGATGATGTAGATGCCATGAGTATGGCTGACAAGTCAAAGGTTAGATCTTTAACATACGGACTTTTTGGTGATGCAGATATCAAAGCTTCAAATATAGGAATAAATTATACAAATGGTATAGCTGACGGCATGATATTTAAAGTAGAACAAAAAGAAAATGCTGTACCTATTTTAATAAAGGGATCTATTGGTATACAAAATATATATTCTTCGTTGGCAGCTATAGCTGTTGGTTTTTCTCAAAATATAAATTTTGTTAGAGCTGGTGAGGGTTTGTTAAAACACGAATCGCCAAAAGGAAGAATGAGAATAATTAAAGGAATTAAAGATACTACAGTAATAGATGACACATACAATTCTTCTCCTGTGGCTTTGGAAGCGGCATTGGGTATATTAAAGGATATTGAAACTAAAGGTAGAAAAATTGCTGTCCTTGGGGATATGATGGAGCTTGGTAAACATTCTGTAGAAGAACATTATGAAGCTGGTAAGAAAGCTGCTGAATCTTGTGATATTTTAATAACAGTAGGTATTAGATCTAGAAAAATGGTAGAAGGTGCTTTGGATTCAAAGATGAGTGAATTAAACATTTTCCAATTTGAAAATTCTTTAGAGGCGGGAAAGGCTTTACAAGATATTTTAAAGAAAGGAGATATTATTCTCATAAAAGGTTCACAGTCTACTCGTATGGAACGTGCTGTGGAGGAAGTGATGGCAGAGCCAGAAAAGGCGAGTGAAATTTTGGTGAGGCAAGAAGAGGAGTGGAAGAAGAGGTAAAGAAAAACCCGGTGTGATGCCGGGTTTTTTTGAGCGTGTTATTTGTGAAGTATCTCCCCACGAAAAATCAATGCTCCGGTTTGTATTTTTGATAGCTTGCCTCTTCCCGGAACCATTTCGGGCCATGATTTGTCGGCCCGGAACGTTCCACCAACAAGAACGTCCCAAACGAAGAGTGTTTTTTGGACTCTTATTTTTAGGATGGTCAGGTTATTGGATGTTGAGATATTTTTCATTTCCAATCCTTCCATAAAACCTGATTCTTCCAGGGTTAAGTTTTGGAAACCACCTGTGATGGAAACAGGGAAATGGAATCTTGCTTTTTTGATTACCGGGTTAGCGTGATTTCTGAGATACAGATCAAGTTCCGCTTGCGTCATGTGTTTCCACACGTTGGTCACATTTTCAACCTTGTATTTTCTCATCAACCAGGAAATAAAATCTAGACTATTCATTTTGGTAAACCTTTCAATTTTTCCCAAAGCATCATGCTTTGGGTATTACAATTCCGTTATGACATTAACACGATATAATATGGATTGTCAATTATTTTAAATATAAATATTAATGCAAAAAGATATTATTGATGATAAAGTATATAATCATATGAGAAATGATATTGTATATGAAGGTGCTGATCAACTTACTTATGAAATAAGAGAGATAGTAAACGTTGCACAGAAAATTGAAAAAACCGGCATTAATATTTCTTGGGAAAATATTGGTGATCCTGTTGCTAAGGGAGAAAAGATTCCGCAATGGATTAAGGATATTGTCGCGGAAACTATCAAGGATGACGCTAGTTTTGCCTATTCTCCGACAAGGGGTTTATTGTCTACACGTGAATATATCGCCAAGGAAAGAAACCTTGAAGGCGGAATACAGATAACTGCAGATAATATTTTATTTTTTAATGGTCTTGGTGATGCTATTTCAAAGGTTTACACATACCTTAATTCTAAGGCTAGAGTTATAGGTCCTAACCCAGCTTATTCTACTCATTCTTCTGCTGAAGCTGGTCATGCTGATTCTCCTCATATTACATATAAACTAGATCCAAATAACCACTGGTATCCAGATTTAAAAGATTTGAGAGAAAAGATTGAGACTAGCAAAGATATTAGTGGAATCTTAATAATAAATCCAGATAATCCAACAGGTATGGTTTATCCGGAAGAGGTTCTTAAGCAGATAATTGAGATAGCTCGTGAATTTAAATTGTTTATTATTTCTGACGAAATATATTCCAACCTTTGCTATGGTGGGATTCAACATAAAAAACTAGCTTCTGTAATAGGTGATGTACCTGGACTTGCAATGCGTGGAATATCAAAGGAATTCCCTTGGCCTGGTTCTAGGTGCGGTTGGGTAGAATTTTATAATTGCGATAAAGATGAAAGTTTTGCTCAATACGCGAAGACTCTTTTAGATGCAAAGATGTTAGAGGTTTGTTCTACAACTTTACCCCAAAAAGTTTTACCAAAAGTTATGGGTGACCCAAGATATTATCCATATCTTATGGAACGTAATTCTGTATATCAAAAAAGATCTGAAGTTGCTTATAATATATTTTCAAAAATCCCAGAATTAATTGTTCATAAACCAAATGGAGCTTTCTACATGACTGTTGTTTTTAAGGACGGTGTCTTGAATTCAGAACAAAAATTAGAACCGGCGAATACAGAAGCAGGAAGGATTGTAGAAGAGATATCTAAAACAGGTAAATTAGACAAAAGATTCGTATACCAGCTTTTGGCTTCTCGAGGTATCTGCGTTGTACCCCTTTCTTCTGGTTTTAATTCCAATCTTTACGGTTTTCGTATAACTTTGCTTGAACCAGATGAGAATACTTTTATTAAGATTATCGAAACCATTTCTGAGGCGGTAATCGAATATGTTTCTAGATAATGAAAATACAAAAGGAAAAATTAATCATAATACTTACGGTTTTAATAGATGTTCTTGGCATGGGGATTGTTATTCCTGTTATGCCTTTTTATTTACAAAGCTTTGGTGCGTCACCTCTTACTATTACAATGCTTTTTTCTGTTTTTTCTTTATGTGCATTTTTAAGTTCGCCCATGCTTGGGGCTTTGTCTGACAAAGTAGGGAGAAGACCAGTTTTGCTAATAAGTATACTAAGTACAGCCATTGGTTGGTTTGTTTTTGCTTCCACAAATGTTTTGTGGATTTTGTTTTTAGGAAGAATTATTGATGGGCTTGCTGCCGGTAATATTCCAACCGCTCAAAGTTATTTGTCTGACTTGTCTAAGACAGACAAAGAAAGATCAGCAAATCTTGGTATGATTGGTGCAATATTTGGTATTGGATTTATTGTTGGCCCAGCCATAGGAGCCGTTCTTGCTACTATTTCCACAGCTTTTCCTTTTTGGTTTGTTGGCGTGCTCGCGACAATCAATGTAATAGCCGCATATTTCTTTTTACCCGAGAGTCATCATAATAGGAATCATGATTTAAAAATTAGCTTAAATCCAGTTCTCCCAATAGCCAGAGCCTTTAAGGACGAAAAACTTAACTCAAGATATTTAGCATGGTTTCTATATGGTATGGGGCTAGCTGCTCAACAAGCCATCTTTGCTTTATATCTAAATTATCGTTTTGGTTTTACAGCTGCTATTACTGGATATATTATGACAGCCATGGGTGTGGCTTTAGTTGTAAATCAAGGATTTTTATTAAAAAACTTTTGGTTGAAGAAATTTAAAGAATCAACAATTGAAGTCTGGTTTTTCCTAGTAGCTGCTATTTCTTTTTTGATTTTGACTGTACCAAGTTTTGTAATTTTTTCTATAGGTTTGATTATTATGATTACGACTCAGTCTGTTATTCGTGTAGTTATGTCTAGCAGAGCTGCTGGTATTGCCGGGCATCAAAGAAGGGGAGAAGTAATGGGTATAATGTCGTCTGTACTTTCTGCCTCGATGGTTATTGGACCGCTTGTTGCAGGATTACTTTTTCAGACACATAAATTGATGCCATTTATTTTTGCAGCGTTTTCTATTTTCTTAGCTTTTGTTGTTATGAAAAGAAGTCATAAAGAACCGGAGGATAAATATGAAGAATTGCCATCTGTGCCTGAGGCGTTGTAAATAAAAAACCAGCGAATTACTCGCTGGCTTTGGTGATCCTTAATCTTAGAAAAAGATCGATATTTCTCTCTTAGAAGATTTTTCGTCAAAAGAAGCGTGGACAGCATTTTCTCTGTTGTTTGTCCCGAACCTCTTTCGTATAGTACCCTCTTCGGCTTGAGCAGGGTTGGTGTTGCCATTAATTTTTCTTACAACTTGTATGGCATCTTCACCTTCAAGAATGAAAGCTAATGTCATACCTTTTGTCATGAAATTAATTAATGGTTCATAGAAATATTGACCCTTATGCTCTTCATACAACTTCTCTGCTTGTTGCAAAGTCATCGGATGAAGTATTTTTCTTTTTACCATTTTTAAGCCGAGACTTTCATATATTTTGATGATACGTATCCACGTATTATCATCTCTCCTCATCACGTCGTCTTTAATAAGAACTAAAGTTTGTTGCACTTTGCACCTCCATTTCTGTGAGGGATATTACTATTTTTAAATAGAAATGTAAATGTTTTATGCCTTGCAAGCTTGCATTATATGATTTATAATCAGTATATGTTAATGAAAGTTAATTATATTAACAAGATTTGGTGGACAGCTCACATAAGTGGGTAGTCTTTTGTTGTATTAATTATCTCTAAAATAATAACAAATTATACCCACGAACAGTGGGTTTTTGTATTTTATAAAGTTAATCATGGAAAAGTTTATTTTTAAAAGTCATTGTAATGAGTTTTGGCGACAAAATATTTTTGTCGGTTTTTAGATTATTACTTATTAAATATAAATTATATGAAAACAAAAACATTAAAAAATTTACCAAATGAGAATGGATATTATGGAAAATTCGGAGGAAGCTTTATACCTCCACAATTAGTAGAACCGTTAAAAGAAATAGAGACGGAGTATTTGAGAGCAAAACACGATCCTGTTTTCCAGAGAGAGTATTTAGATTTACTGAAAAATTATGTTGGTAGGCCATCTCCATTGTATTTTGCGAAAAATTTAACAGAAAAGTTGGGTGGAGCAAAAATATATCTTAAGCGCGAAGATTTGAATCATACTGGTGCTCATAAAATTAATCATTGTATTGGAGAAGTTTTACTTGCAAAAAGAATGGGTAAGAAAAAAGTCCTTGCAGAAACAGGGGCTGGGCAACATGGTGTTGCATTAGCAACGGCCGCTGCTTTATTGGGGCTTGAGTGCGAAATACACATGGGTTCAATCGATATAAAAAAGGAACACCCTAATGTTATTCGTATGAAATTATTGGGGGCTAAGGTGGTTGAGGTTAGTACTGGTGGCAGATGTCTTAAGGACGCGGTTGATAGTGCCTTTGCTACGTTTATGAAAGAATACGAAACTACGTTCTTTGCTATCGGGTCTGTGGTTGGGCCTCATCCATATCCTATGATAGTTAGGGACTTTCAGTCTATTGTTGGTAGGGAAGCTAAGGAACAGATTTTGCTACAAGAAAAAAGATTACCAGATTATATAATAGGTTGTGTCGGCGGCGGTTCTAATTCAATAGGACTATTTCATGAATTTCTAGATGATGATGTTAATCTTATCGGTGTAGAACCAGCTGGAAGAGGATCTGGTATTGGAGAACATGCAGCAACTATTACTTTTGGTACCGAAGGTGTGATTCATGGAATGAAAACAATTGTCTTGCAAAATAAAGATGGTGAGCCAGATCCAGTCCACTCTATTGCTTCTGGATTAGATTATCCTGGAGTTGGACCCATTCATGCATATCTAAAGAGTATTGGAAGAGTTGAATACACTTCTGCTTCAGATGACGAAACAATCAAAGCCTTCCTGGATTTATCAAAAATCGAAGGAATTATTCCGGCCCTTGAAAGTGCTCATGCAGTAGCATATGCAATTAAATTAGCCCCGACATTGAGTAAGGATAAAATAATAGTGGTTAATCTTTCTGGTAGAGGGGATAAGGATATCGATTATGTTGCTAAGTTATTAAAAATAGAATAAGACTATTATTTAGTAATAAAAATATTATACAAAAACAGCCTATTGTGGCTGTTTTTGTATGTTGTAAAATGGTGATGTTACGGGGAATCTAACTATATATTCTCAAAGCATTCCTTTTTTAAAATGGTATTTTTTACAGATATAGTGTATAATGGTACATATATATTATGGAAAGCAAGAAAAACCTAAAATCAGAACATTTGAAGTTTGCGGTGCTCGCGGTGGATGCCGTTTGTTTTAGAGTGAAAGAAGGCGTTTTAGAACTTCTTTTGGGAAAAATTGGTTCGGACAATAATATCTATAAGGGCCAGTGGGCACATATTGGCGGTCTGATATATTCAGAAGAGACGGCAGATCAGTCTGTGGATAGGCTTTTGGGAGACAAGGGGGGAATAAAAAATATTCACCGGGAGCAACTATATACATTTAGCGATATTGACCGTGATCCGCGCGGGCGCGTGGTCTCTGTGGCTTATATTGCACTTACAAACAATGATGATATTCAAAATAAAAATGACGCAGAGTTGGAAACAAAATGGTGTCCGCTGAGTAATTTACCCAAGCTAGCTTATGATCATAATGAGATCACTAAAGTGGCTGTGGAGAGATTAAGATCAAAAATCATTTATACAGATATAGCCAAATATTTTATGCCAACAGAATTCACATTGTCCGAATTGCAAAAAGTGTATGAGGCTGTGCTGGGGGAGGGGATGGACAAGAGAAATTTTCGAAAAAGAATTATTTCCTTAAATTTACTTAAGAATACAAAAAAGACTGTGAAGAAAGGTGTGATGCGTCCTGCCACTCTGTATACTTTTAAATAATTTTATATTTCATAGGGTCATTCATTAGCTCTTAATAAGGGGTATATTTAGTGTATATTTGACACTAGTTATAAAAGTGTGGTCTATATATAGTGTAGCATTGACACTAGGTATCGTGTGGGTATATAGTGTATCTAGAACAATATCTAGTTCTTTAACAATAAAACACGAGGGGGAAATATGAAAAAGAAAATCGGGATCGTTGTTGGAAGGTTTCAGACGCCGTATCTCCACGAGGGGCACATACACCTTTTGGACACTGCACAAACCTTGAGTGAGAGGACTCTAGTAGTCCTCGGAGTAAGTAGTGGGTCGCCGAGTATAAGCAACCCGATGGATTTTGAAACACGGGCAGCGATGCTCAAGTTTCAGTATCCTGACGTAATGGTTGTTCCTTTGAGGGACATATTCAGTGACAAGGTCTGGTCCGAGCGGCTGGACGCGCTGATTGAGGAGTATAGCGATGGTGGCGAGATCACTTTGTTTGGTTCGCGGGATAGCTTCAAAAGTTTCTACAGCGGAAAGTACCCGTTTCAAGAAATCAAAGAGAAGGTTGTCTGTAATGCAACCGAAATACGCCGGCAGGAAGCGGATGGTATTCGCAACTCACCAGACTTCAGACGCGGTGTCATGTACGCCGTTACAAAACAAGTGTATCCGATCTCATATCAAACGGTTGATGTGGTGATCAGACACACTCTGGAGAACAAGGTGATCGTCGGTCGGAAGCTGGGCGAAAGCGCTTGGCGATTTCCGGGAGGGTTTGTAGATCCGAAGGATCAAAGCCTAGAACTTGCGGCCAAACGAGAGGTGGGGGAAGAAGTCGGCGATGTTGAGATAGACGATGTGAAATACATAGGCTCAATACGGGTTGATGATTATCGCTATCGTAAATCGCAACACAAGATTATGACCGCGCTTTTCACGGCTGCATATGTTTGCGGTTCGTTGGAAGCAGGAGATGATCTTGAGGAGGTTCGCTGGCAGGACGTTGATGGGCTCATGAGTTGCCTCGTTGAGGTGCATAAACCTCTGGGCGAGGCGTATCTAAAACATATCGGAAAGTATGAAATAAACAACAGAAAGGAAAGCTAAACATGAACATTCAGTCAAATATTCTTCTAATGACGGACAGCTACAAGGTAAGTCACTACAAGCAGTATCCAGCCAAGACAAATCGGGTTCTCTCGTTCTTTGAGAGCCGCGGCGGCAGATACGGTGGGGTTCTCTTCTTCGGTCTGCAGTATCTGATCAAGAAGTACCTCGAGGGCCAGGTGGTTACCGAGGAAAAGATTCAAGAAGCTAAGGAAGTCTTTCAGGCTCACTTTGGCAACCAGAGTCTTTTCAACGAAGCAGGCTGGCGCCATATTCTTCAAGAGCATGGTGGAAGACTGCCGATCGAGATCAAGGCGGTGCCTGAAGGAACACTGGTTCCGGTGTCGAACGTGCTGGTTACAGTTGTTAATACTGATCCAGCAGTGCCGTGGCTTACGAATTACGTGGAGACTTTGCTGGTCCAGTTGTGGTATCCCACGACAGTGGCCACACAGAGCTACTTCATGCGACAGACCATTCTGCAATACCTGGAAGAAACGGGAACGCCTGGAGATATAGACTTCAAGCTTCACGATTTCGGGTATCGCGGCAGCACGACGGTGGAGTCTGCTGGAATTGGTGGGGTGGCTCACCTGGTCAACTTCAAGGGCACAGACACGATTGAGTCACTCGTGGTCGCTAAGCGCTATTATGGCGAGGCGATGGCGGGTTTCTCGATTCCGGCGGCAGAGCACAGCACGATTACTTCTTGGGGTCGAAACCGCGAGGTAGACGCTTACGAGAATATGCTGACTCAGTATCCGGACGGGCCGGTGGCGGTGGTGAGCGACAGCTTTAACATCTTCGAGGCATGCGAAAAGCTTTGGGGTGGAAAGCTTCGGCAAAAGGTATTAGCGCGCAACGGCGTGCTAGTCATCCGGCCAGACAGCGGAGATCCACTTCAGGTTTTGCCCAAGGTGCTTGGCATCCTGGGTGAAAAATTTGGATACACCGTGAACCTGAAAGGGTACAAGGTGCTAAGTCCGAAGGTTCGCTTGATTCAGGGTGATGGAATCAATTATGAGAGCGTTGGGGAGATCCTCGAAGCTCTCAAGCAGGCCGGATGGTCCGCTGATAACATCGCCTTTGGTTCGGGTGGCGGCCTGTTGCAGATGCTCAATCGCGATACGCAGAAGTTTGCTTTCAAGTGCTGCGCTATCGAGATCGATGGTGTCTGGTCTGATGTCATGAAAGATCCGGTCACGGATAGTGGTAAACGCTCGAAGGCTGGTCGGCTTGCACTGGTCCTGGACGGCAAAACGTATCAAACAGTGAAGGAGGATGAAATAGGAGTGAGAGCTGATCTTCTTATTCCGGTCTTTCGGAACGGGAAGCTCCTCGTGGATCAGAAGTTTGCGGATATCCGCAAACGGGCTCTCGTCGGTTAGATGGATGATGAGGGTAGCAACAGGTGTCACGCAAGTGGCACCTGTTTTTTATTTTTTAATATTATTTATTAATTTCATAAATGGTTAAATATATAAAAGAGTTAAGAACTGCTTATATTTTGTAAAATACAATAATAATGTTATATTAATTTCGCATTGGCCCCATCGTCTAACGGTTAGGACGAAGCCTTCTCAAGGCTTAAATCGGAGTTCGATTCTCCGTGGGGTCACCCGATAAAAATACCAGAGTAATTCCCTGGTATTTTTTTGTTGTGGGGGCTACGGAGAATCGAATTTTACTCCTTGCTAGTATAAATAAAAAAGGTTGAGCCGGAGCTCAACCCTTAAGGCTTTCCATGAGTTTACGTTCGTTGTTTCTTTCTTCCTCTATTGCGGTTTCTATGTCTGATACAGTTACTCCGCAGGCGATTGCTGCCTCTGCCTTTGCTTTTTCTAAAGGTAGGCCATTGTCGCGACGAAGGTGTTTTACTTTCTGAAGTGCATTACAGAGCTTAGTATTCACTGTCTAATCCTTTACTGATAAAGTGTGCGAACCTTTTTAGAGATTAATTCAAAGGCTATTTTTTGTCAATTAAAAAGCCGGACGGGTGTCCGGCTTAACGTGGTCTGCGGTGTCTTGGACAACCTCCGCCACCAAGTTGACATTGAGCACAGTTTTCTCTTTCTTCGTCGAGCCTTTTTTCTTCAGGCGTTCTAGTGTCAGAGTAAACTGGACTTTCTTCTGTTTGCGTTTGATTTTTATGACAGGAGAGTTTTATTTCTTCTTCAGTACCAATCCCTTTTTCGATAAGGGTTTGAATAATGAAGTCCACATTAACTTCTTCGTTCGGGAAGTTTTTTTCTAGGGGTAAAATATTATGAACTACAATGTGCCAAGCTCTCTGGCTTGCCATCTTCCTTTTTTCTTTACCCTCTATTTTTAAACTCTGAACAAATTTTTCTGTGAGGTCTAAAACTTCTTGTTTTGTAAGGTTTTCCATTACAGACTTCCTTTCCATGGGTTTGAAAGACCAACTAAATTCGAATACAATTATACCCCCATATATTAATTGTGTCAAGTAATTAAAACAGGTCGATTTTATTTAGTAAAATCGACCTGTTTTGTATTGTATATTTTCTATTTAAACATCTCTTCCACAGCTTCCTTTACAAGTGCACCGTCAGCTTTCCCTTTAAGTTCTTTCATTACCATACCGATGAATTGCCCAAGCTTAGATTTATCTATTTCGCCTGCGTTAGCTTTTTTTTCTTCAACTACTTTCATAACTTCTTCTTTGCTCATCATTTGTGGTAAATATGTTTCGAGAACTCTTAGTTCTTTTTCTTCATCTTCTGCAAGTTCTGGTCTTCCTCCTTTCGTGAACTGTTCAATGGAATCTTTTCTTTGTTTTACAAGTCTGCGAATTATAGCTAAGGCTTCTTCATCACCAAGAAATTCGTCATTAGTTTTCTTTGCAACGATTTCGTTCATAAAGGCTGCCAGTACTCCTCTAAGTACAGTGAGTTTAAAAGCATCTTTGCTAATCATTGCCTGTTTAATTTGTTCCTTTATTGTTGTGTGTATCATAATGTATAAATATTATCATATTTTTAGAAACTTGGTATAATATTCATATGTCATCAACAATTATCTTAGGTATTTTGTTAGTAATAGTAACCTCATTACTTTTGTGGCTTGCTTTGTTCAAAAAGGCAGGAGAAGGTAAAAGAGGAGATGATATTGGTCTAAAGCTTATCCTCGAACAAATAAACGAGCTCAATAGAACGGTAGATACTAAAATAGGGGAATCTTCTAAACAAATGCACGAATCTCTTAAACATCAGTCTAGTGAATCTTTTAATATTATTCGTGATATTACAGAAAAGCTTACAAGACTTGATGAGACAAATAAACAAGTTGTTTCTTTTGCAGATCAGCTTCAATCACTTCAGGATATTTTGAAAAATCCTAAACAAAGAGGAATTCTTGGAGAATATTATCTTGAAACTCTACTTAAAAATGTTTTACCTACAGGAAGTTATCAAATGCAATTTCCGTTTGCAGACGGCACAATTGTAGACGCTGTTGTGTTTGTGAAAGATAAAATTATTCCTATAGACTCAAAATTTTCTCTCGAAAATTATAATCGTTTAGTAGAAGAAAAGAATCCAGCTGAGAAAGAGAGATTAGAGAAATTATTCAGAGATGATCTTAAAAAGAGAATTGATGAGACCTCAAAATATGTAAAGCCAGGTGAGGGGACTATGGACTTTGCTTTTATGTTCATTCCCCACGAAGCAATATATTATGATCTTTTAGTTTCTCAAGTTGGAGCAGTAAAAGTAAATACTAGGGATTTAGTAGAGTATGCATTTAAAGAAAAGCATGTAATTATTGTCTCCCCAACTTCTTTTTTGGCATATCTACAAACCGTTCTTCAGGGGCTTAAGGCTATGCAAATAGAAGAATCAGCCAAGGATATTAAAAAGAATGTTGAGAATCTACAAAAACATCTGAGAAGCTATCAGGAATATCAAGAGAAGCTTGGTAATGCCCTCTCTACTACAGTAAGCCATTTTAATAATTCAAATAAAGAATTTAAGAAGATAGATAAGGACGTGGTGAAGATTACGGGGATAGAGTCTGAGCTTGAAGTGCTAGAAATCGCAAAGCCAGAGAGGGAAGATGAGTAGAAAGTAAATAATATTTAGTATATAGTATAAAAATATGAAAAATCAAAAACAATCCCAATATGACCACACAAAAATAGAAAAAAAGTGGCAAAAATATTGGACAGCAAAGAAAATTTACAAAACAACTGAAGATACTAAAAAAGAGAAACTATATGTTCTTGATATGTTTCCATATCCATCTGGTGTGGGTCTTCATGTGGGTCATCCTAGGGGCTATGTAGCTTCTGACGTTTACGCCCGTTTCAAAAGAATGAATGGCTTTAATGTACTTCACCCTATGGGTTACGACGCTTTTGGTCTTCCTGCCGAACAATATGCTATTCAAAATAAAATACATCCTAAAAAAGCAGTTGAAGAAAATATTGAAACATTTAGAAAACAATTAGATTTAATTGGTTTATCTTATGATTGGTCTCGTGTAGTAAACACAACTGATCCAAAATATTATAAATGGACACAGTGGATTTTTCTTAAGCTCTATGAATCTTGGTATAACAAAATAAGTAATAAAGCTGAACCCATTGAAAATCTTACAAAGTTTTTTGAGAAAGAAGGTAATCAAAATATTGATGCGGTTTGCGATTCTGATATAAAAATATTTTCAGCTACAGAATGGAAATCTTTCAGTGATTTAGAAAAGCATAATATTTTAATGAAATATCGTTTAGCTTTCGAAGGTTTTTCAGAAGTTAATTGGTGTCCGGAAATGGGAACTGTTCTTGCGAATGATGAAATAATAGATGGACCAGATGGTAAACCAGTATCTGAAAGAGGCGGTTATCCCGTAGAGAAAAAAACATTGAGACAGTGGTTTTTGAGAATTACAGCCTATGCGGATAGACTTATAGAAGGATTAGATAGAGTAGATTGGTCTCAACACATAAAGGAAATACAAAAAAATTGGGTTGGAAAATCCATTGGTTCTGAAATAACTTTTGCTATAAAAGGTATGGAAGAAAAAATAAACGTGTTTACAACCAGAGCTGATACTTTGTTTGGTGTTACTTACGTTGTTCTTGCTCCAGAGACTGATTTGGTAAAAAAGCTTTTATCAAAAATTTTAAATAGAAAAGAAGTAGAAAAATATATTGCGGACGTAAAACTTAAAACAGATGAGGATCGTATGAGTACTGTTAAAGAAAAAACGGGTGTGATACTCGAAGGTGTAAAAGCTATTAATCCTGCAAATCAAGAAGAAGTACCAGTGTTCGTCGCGGATTACGTTCTAGCTACCTATGGTACGGGTATGGTAATGGCCGTACCTGCACATGATGACAGGGATTTTGCTTTTGCAAAGAAATATAATTTACCTATAAGAGAGGCTATCGTTCCAGAAAGAATAGACAAAAGAAACCCACCTGTTCCTGGTAAGAAAATTGTAGAAAGAAAAAATGTGCATGTGGTAGTTAAAAATCCAAAAACAGGAATGTATGTTGGTTTAAAATACAGAAAACACGATTGGACCACTTTCCCGATGGGTGGAATTGAAGAGGGAGAAAGTTTGATTGATTCTGCCAAGAGAGAATTACTTGAAGAGACTGGTTACAAAAATGTCACTGAGGGTGTTATTTTAGGTGGACAAGTTCGTGCGGAATATTTTGCTGCTCATAAGGATCAAAACAGAGTCTCTTATACAAATTTAGTGTATTTTGAGCTACTAGATGAAGAGAAAGAAAAAATTAGTGATGAGGAAAATGAAGAACACGAAGTAATATGGCTTAGTGAAAAAGATATAAATTCAAGTTTGATGACTCACGCTGAAATGGATATTTGGCTTGATAGATTAAGCAAGGGGGATATTGCTTATACAGATAACGGTATTATGGTAAATTCCGGAGAATTTAACGGTTTAAATAATCTAGATGCAATAAAAAAGATTACAGATTTCGTTGGTGGAAAAATTGTTACTAAATACAAAATGCGTGATGCCGTATTTGCTCGTCAGAGATATTGGGGAGAACCCATTCCGTTAATACATAAAAAAGATGGGACGATTTCTACTGTAAACGAAAACAAATTACCACTAGAGTTACCAAACGTTATCTCGTATGAACCTATTGGGAATGGTGAATCACCGCTTGCTGGTGTAAAAGATTGGGTAGAAAAAGGTTACGAAACAAATACAATGCCTGGTTGGGCAGGATCTTCCTGGTACTTCTTACGTTATATGGATCCACAGAATAAAAAAGGCTTTGTTGGAGAGAAAGCTTTAAAATATTGGAAACAGGTAGATATGTATGTAGGTGGTGCTGAGCATGCTACTGGGCATTTATTGTATTCAAGATTCTGGAATAAGTTTTTATTTGACTACGGGCTTGTTATTGAGGATGAACCATTCAAAGCTCTTAGGAATCAAGGAATGATACAAGGTTCTGATGGAAGAAGAATGAGTAAGAGATGGGGGAACGTTGTAAACCCAGATGAGGTTGTAAAAAATGTCGGCGCAGATACTTTGAGAGTTTACGAATCATTTATGGGGCCTTTTGAGCAAGAAATTTCTTGGAGTACAGATAGTATGGTTGGATCAAGAAGATTCTTGGAAAGAGTATGGAAGCTTCAAGAAAAAGTAGTTGCAAATTTTGCAGATTCAAGCGAAACAGAAGCACTTTTACACAAAACAATTAAAAAAGTTGGAGAAGATATAGATTCATTTAATGCAAACACAGCTATTTCTTCTATGATGATTTTGTTAAATCATTTAGATGGAATAGAGAGTATTAGCGAAGACTTATATTTGAATTACATAAAAATCCTTTCACCTTTTGCGCCACATATGTGTGAAGAAATTTGGGCAAATTTGGAACAGAAGAAATCTATAGTATTAGCAGATTGGCCTAAGTATGATGAATCAAAAATAAAGTCTGCGAAGGTAAATATACCTGTGCAGATAAACGGTAGAGTAAGAGCATCGCTTATTGTTGACACTGATCTTGACCAAACATTAGTAGAGAAGCTTGCTTTGGAAAATCCTGATGTTAAAAAATGGCTTGAAGGTAAAGAAATAAAGAAGAAAATATTTGTTAAAAACAAAATTTTGAACTTAGTAATTTAATACAACACGGCCGAGAGTTTAAACTCTCGGCCGTGTTGTATAATTATATATTATACAACAACACATTTGACTTTATTTCTAATGGGTGCTAATATCATTTCCATAAAGATATATCGTCAATATCAAGTTTTATTAATAATTTTATTTGTATGTCAACAACAAGTTTCAAACCAAAGCAGGTTTCTAAGAAATTACTCGGTGCGCTTCAAGAGAGATCAAAAGATGTCATTATAAGAAGATATGGTCTTGGAAAAGATCCTGAATTAATGACTCTCGATGCTATTGGTAAGATTTATGGTATTACAAGAGAAAGAGTAAGACAGATAGAAAATCACGCTCTTAATGCAATTAGAAAATCTAAGAATTACACAGAAGAGAAAGCTGTTTTTGACGAAATAGAAAAGCTCATCCACAAACTTGGTGGAATAATTGTAGAACAAGATCTCCTAGATTTCGTATCAAAGGATGCGAATACACAAAGCCACATGAACTTTCTTCTTGTCGTTGGGCATCCATTCAAGAAAGTAAAAGAAGATGAAGACTTTAAACACAGATGGCTTATAGACGAAACTCTTGCAGATAAAATCCACAATTCATTAAAGAAACTTTATGAATCTTTGAAAGACAATGAACTTGTTTCTGAACCAGAAATAATAAAAGCTTTCTTGGGTTATATCGAAGACGTTGCTGAACAATATAAAACAGAAGAAATCGCAAAGAGATGGCTCGGACTTTCTAAGAAGATAGGAAAGAATCCACTTGGTGAATGGGGTAAATCAGAATCTTCAAACATTAGCACAAAGGGTATGAGAGACTATGCGTATCTTGTTATAAGGAAACATGGTTCACCTATACACTTCAGAGAAGTTGCAAAAGCTATTACTACTGTATTTAACAAAAAAGCTCATGTTGCGACAACTCACAATGAACTTATAAAAGACCCAAGATTTGTACTTGTCGGAAGAGGCCTATATGCTCTTACAGAATGGGGTTATATGAATGGTGTTGTAAAAGATGTCATAAAGAAACTCATTGAAAAGAATGGTGCAATGACAAAAGCAGATGTTGTAGAAAAAGTGATGAAAGAAAGATATGTAAAAGAAAATACTATCATCATAAATCTTCAGAATAAGAAATACTTTAAGAAAAACAAAGACGGAAAATACGAAATAGTGAAATAACTTAAAAACCACCCAAATGGGTGGTTTTTAAGTTTATTTTAATAGTGTATAATTATAGGGTGAAAGAATTTTTTAAGAAAAAATATACGAGTGTTGCTATAATACTTTTTGTTGTTTTTTTAATTTCAGGAATGTTTTTTTCTCCTACATATAAAAAAGTATTTCAAGCTGTTTATTCGAAGATTTCTCAATTTGCTACAGTGCTTTCCTCTACACTTGTGTTGCAAACAAATAATTTTAGAGCAACAAACAATGAAAACGGTTTAGTTGTAAGTGATTTACTTACCAAAGCAGCTCAAATGAAAGCAGACGACATGGCTTTGAAAGAATACTTCTCTCATACTGGTCCACAAGGCGAAGAGCCTTGGCTCTGGTTTGATAAAGTAGGATATAAATATAATTATGCTGGAGAAAATCTTGCAGTGGACTACACAGAATCTTCTGATGTTACAGAAGGTTGGATCAATTCTGCAAAACACAAAGCAAATCTATTAAACAAAAATTTTACTGAAATAGGTATCGGTGTGGCAGACGGAATATTTGAAGGACACAAAACAACTTTCGTTGTTCAGTTCTTTGCCAAACCACTTGCAGCTAATGAAGTCGTTCAGAAACAAGAAACATCTACTGTTACTAAGCTTTTATCATTAATAAAAGCTGAGACTCCAGTAAGCACAAGATCTGGACTATCTAAAGGAGAGGTTCTTGGTGTTGAGTCAGTAAATGTAAAATGGAATGATCAGAAAACGCTTACTGTAATCGGAGTTATTACTCTAGTCATTTTGATTATATTTATATTTAGAAAAAAACATGAATAAAAAGTCATCATTTTTTATTATAGCTCTATGTATTTCTTTTTTTCCATTTAATTCTTTTGCTCAAACAGCTTCCTCTACACCTGTAAAAATAAATGCGAGAATATTACCAACAATTTGGTACTCAACACTTTCTGTAAATGATGGAGATAGTATAAGGATCTACGCTGGTATACAAAATAACTCAGGAATTGATTTCTCTGGTACTGCAGTTTTTTATGTAGATAATGAAGAGATATCAAAGAAGACTTTTGCTTCGAAAAAAGATAGTTTAAAAGATATTGATGTGAATTGGGTTGCAAATCCAGGTACACACAGTGTACAGGTAAAAGTTTCAACCGATCTCTCTTCAAGCAAAGAACTGGTGTCTTATGAGAGTGATAAATCACGTATTAGTATTACACGTAAGGTTACCTTAGAAGAAGTAAAAGAAACCGCCTTAAATACTGCTTCTAATATAATAGACAAAGCAGATGAGCTAGCTTCTAGTTTAGCCCAAAAGATTGAGAGCTATAAGCAACCTATAGAATCTATTGGTAATAATGTTAAGAGTACCGAATCTACATCAACGGCAAACAAGGGTCGTGTTTTGGGTGTTTCTACGAGCTCAATATCAGATTATAAAAGTTCCAGTACAACAAAATCTATTTTAAATATGTTTTTAGACTTTTTAGCTTTTTTTGTTAGAAATTGGAAATGGACCATTCTTGGGATAGTAATTTTAATTGTTGTAATTAAAATTAAGAAAAGTAGAGAAGAATAATATGCTCTCAAAATTATTTAAAATAATAAAAAAATACGAAAGAATTTGTTCTGCACTAGGCCTTGTCTCTGGTATTGTTCTTACCCCACTCGCTCTTACTCGTGTAGACCAACCAATTGAAAATGTTTGGATAGTAGCACACTTACTCATAGCTATTTTTGGTATTATGGTTTTAAATTATCATGATAATAGAGTTGCAAAAGGTAGGTCTGCAGAAAAACATAATGAGATAATACATTTTTGGTTTTCTATACTTATACAATTTGCTTATGGTAACCTTTTTACTACTTATATAGTGTTTTATTTTAGAAGCGCTGTTCTTTCTTTTGCTTGGCCATTTTTACTTTTGATTTTTACTTTACTTATTGGTAACGAAATTTGGAAAAAACATTATCACATTCTTACGCTGCAACTAGCAACTCTTTTTCTTGCAGTATACATGTTTGTGATTTTTGGTTTACCAGTTCTTTTAAAACGCATTGGAGATGACGTATTTCTTTGGTCTGGTGTTTACAGTTTACTTTTTATATTTATCTTCGCTTTAGTACTCTGGAGTTTTACAAAAGAAAAATTCAAAAAAAGTAAAAAGGGGTTAATTTTTAGTATTTTAGGTACATATCTCATAATGAATGGGATGTATTTTTTGAATATTATTCCCCCAATTCCTTTATCTTTGAAAACCGCTGGGGTATATCACGATCTTTCCAAGAATTCAGATGGTGATTATGTCGGGCACGAAGAAAACTATGATTGGAAGAAATATTTTGTGAAGTATCCCATTTTCCACAGAGTAGATGGTGAACCTGTTTATGTATTCGGAGCAGTTTTTTCTCCAGCAAAATTAAATACAAAGATATACCATAAATGGCAGTATTTTGATGAAGGTGAAAAGAAGTGGGAAGATTCAATGTTATTAGAAATATCAATTGTTGGTGGTAGGGAAGGCGGATACAGAATTTATTCTTCCAAAGAAGCTGTGTTTCCTGGGCTTTGGAGGGTTGATGTTCTTAATGTAAATAAACAAATTATAGGTAGGTTGAAATTCAAGATAGAGAATAGCGAATTAAAACAGAAAATGGTTGAGGTTAAACTTTAGTGGTATAATTTATTTATGAAAACCAAAATCGTTATAACAGCAGTCATAATTATTTTCGCTTTAGTTGGTTTAAGTATTTCTTCTGTAATTAATTCTCCTCAAAACATAATCGCCTGTACTCAAGAGGCAAAAATCTGCCCAGATGGTAGCTCCGTTGGTAGGATTGGTCCAAGGTGTGAGTTTACTGAATGCCCAAAGACTGTAACACAAACGAATGTAATTAGTACTACTACTCAAAATACAAACGTCGTAATTCCTAATGTTTCTAAAAATACGAAGCTAAATAAAAAGGTAATAATCAGTGGTATTTCTATTACCCCAATTGAATTAATTTCTGATAGTAGATGCCCCGTTGACGTACAATGTGTTTGGGCCGGTACGGTAGATATAAAGGTAAAAATAGAATTTGGAACAAGCGTTCAGGAATCCGTAATCAGTTTAGGAAATTCGGTTAAATTTTTAAATGTCGGTGTAGAATTAAAAAATGTTTTGCCACAACCATATGCTAGGGTCTCAATTAAACCAGAAAATTATTATTTTGAATTTAACGTCGTACCAGCAGAAGCTATAAAGAACAATAATACAGAAAAACCAATTTTCTAAATATGAAAAAGATTGTTGTTAATGATTTAATGCAGAAGAATTATGAGTATGAGCTCACTGCACCTCTCAGTAAGGATTTTGATAAAGATTTTAAACCAGAACTATCACCTAAAGAAATGTTGGAGCTTGGTTGTTTCGGTGGAAAATACATGACTGATTGCAAAAAGGAATTTCCAAAAGATTGGTTTGCTAAAGCAAAGCTTTGTCATGAAAAACATGATGCGAAGTTAAATTATTTTGGAGTAAACGCTAGTCAACCACTTTCTGTTTGGAGGGAAAAGGGGTGGATAAATGAAGAATGTGATCCAAGAGGCTGGTTTCAGTGGTATTGCAGATATTATATGGGCAGAAGGTTACCAGAAGAAGACCACAAGCAAATTATGAGGTGGAGAAATATCCGTCGCCACGCAGCTCAAATTCGTAAGAATTGTAGGGCGGGTGATATATATTGTAGGCCTAAACAAAGGCAATCTCTACTGCACTGGGCATATGATAGTAGAAAAATGTGATATAATTAACTATATGAAAAAGAAATTAATTATCGTACTTATATCTTTAATAATTATTTTGGTAATTGCTTTTGTTGTATACAAAGAAAAAACTGGAGATGCAACAATGAAGATATATTATGGTGATCCATTAAGCGCAACTTATACTATTGATGATGCAGAATATCTTTTGAGGGATGGTAAGTCAGAAATGGAAGCAGCACCTGGTTCCGCAGAAAAAATTACTACTGAAATTTTTGGTGAACCAGTTTCTGGAGATTTAAATGGAGATGGTATAGGGGACTACGCGATGTTCCTTGTTCAAAGAACTGGTGGCACAGGATCTTTTTACTTTGTAGTTTCTGCAATATCTAGAAAAGATGGAAAAGTAGCTGGTACTAATGCAGTATACCTAGGTGACAGAATTGCACCACAAAATATTCAAGTAAAGGACGGAGAAATAATTGCTAATTATGCTGACAGAAATGAAGGTGAGAGAATGAATGTTAAACCATCTCTTGGTGTATCAAAATACATAAAATTAGTAGATGGTGTTCTTAAAGACGTAAATGAAAAGGTGGAAGACGGTTTGGGTGATACAAGCGATAATCCAATGGTAAATTGTGACAGAATGAGCGGCATTTGGTATGGAGAAGAGGGAATTTGCGAGGCAAATCAGCTTTCATATGAAGAATGTATTGCTCAAGGTGGTCAATTCGACGGATGTGCTTCTGCCTGTAGACATAATCCAAAGGCTGAGGTTTGTATTATGGTGTGTGTTCAGACCTGTACTTTTAGATAGATTTTAATATAATATTTCTATGTCCGTAGAATTTGATCAAGAAAATAGTTTTGATAAAAAGTTTGAGAGAACTATTGCAAAGAAGAAGGGTTCCAAGATGAACGCCTTTTTAATCAAACATTATTTTGCTAAAAACGAAAAACAAGCGAATATGATTTTGCTTGGTGTTTCTTTGGTATCTCTTCTCCTCACTGCCGTTATCCTAAACGTCTCTGTGTTCGGAGGAAGCTTCTTTAACAAAAAGACGCTTAGCCCAAATGCTAAGATAATGCAAGAATACAAAGATCAGGGACTGTCCGGTAAAGCTCTGATGGATAAAATAAGAGAAGATAAAAAGACTGGTATATCAAAATAATATGAAAAATACAAAATACAAGAAAGGTTTTACTCTTATTGAGCTTCTCGTTGTTATTTCTATCATCGGATTGCTTTCGAGTGTGGTTATGGCTGGGCTTGTGAGCGCCAGACAAAAAGCCAATGCTACAAAAATAGTTGCAGAAATGAATCAATTAAAGACTGCTTTTGAGCTATATAGGAATGATAAGGGAAAGTATCCAAATGAGGGTAACGGAGACTGCAAAAATTTAGCTGGTAATGGTAGTTGCTCTGGTAAAATTATTGATTATTTAAGATCTGAACTGGTTTCTGGCAGTTATATACCAGCGATACCTGGCATGTCAATTTATAGTGAATATTACTATTTAACTGGTTATTACGTATATGAACCCCTAGTTGATGAAGACGGTGTTGTTTTTGATACAAATTATTATTCATGTGGAGGAAAAATGTTAAAATCTTACGCCATTTATTTTCAATATAATGAGATGACTTTGTCTTTCCCTAAGCTTAGTGCATGTAATGATTCGGGATGTCTTGATACAAATTACTATTGTATAGGTCAGTAGTTTAGGACTTAGGAGTAATTAGATTTGACATTTATTATCTAATAGATTAGTATATACAAAGCTTTTTATCGAATGAGTTGCGACTGGGAAAGCACCAGTGTAAGTAAGAAAAAAATATCTTGCTTAAAAAAATAAGATAAACAAAATACAAAATATAAAAAACCTTAAGAGAAAGGGTCTTTTTGTTTTGTATATTTAAAATTGTCTTCTTTTTCTAAGTAAGTTGTTTAGTTAATTATTAGCTTTATTAGTTTATTTTTTAATAACAACAAAAATGAAAAAAGCCGCAAACATTTTGATAGACGGAGTTACAGGGGGAAAGCTTGAAAAGAAATATTTCAGCAAGTTCAAAGAACCTCTAATAAAGACTCCAAACCTTGTCTGCCACCAAATGAAATCATACGAATGGTTTCTTAAAGATGGTCTCGCAGAAGTCTTCAAGGAGTTTTCTCCTATAAAAGACTATGCTGATAAGAAATTCGAATTGTCTTTCACTGACTTCGAAGTCTTGGCTCCTAAGAATGATGAAAATAGTGCAAAGGAGAAAAAGATTTCTTATGATGCTCAGCTTAAAGCAAAAGTTAAACTAAAGAACAAAACTCTTGGAACTGTAAAAGAACAGGAAGTATTCCTTTCTGATTTACCTTTGATGACAGATCACGGTACTTTTATTATAAACGGTATTGAAAGAGTCATCGTTCCTCAGCTTGCTCGTTCATATGGTGTATTCTTTACTCTTAATGATGCAAAAGGTAAAAACTTCTTTGGTGCAAAGATTATTCCAGCAAGGGGTGCTTGGATAGAAGTAGAATCAGAATCTGACGGTGCTATATATGTCAAAATCGACAAGAAAAGAAAATTTGCGGTTTCTTCTCTTTTAAGAGTTTTGGATATAAAGACAGATAAAGACATTTTAGATCTATTTAAGAGTGATGAAGTTACTACAAAAGTAATGGAACTTACTCTTGCGAAAGACCATGCAAAAACTCAAGATGATTCTTTCCTAGAAATCTACAAGAAACTTAGAGATGGAGATTTGGCTTCTATAGAAAATGCCAAAGAATTTATAAAATCTATTTTCTCAAAAGAAAGATACGATATTTCAGGAGTTGGAAGATTTAAATTCAACAAGAGATTTAACTTATCAATGGATGAAAAGGTTTTAGAAAACAAAACTATTACAGCAGAAGATGTTGTTTGTATAATCAAAAACATTGTTGCATTAAACAATGATCCAGAAGCTGTAGAAGATGATATCGATCACTTGGGCTCAAGAAGAGTTCGTTTCGTTGGTGAACTTATACAAGCTAAGGTAAGAGTTGGTATGGCTCAAATGAAGAGAAACGTTCAAGACAGAATGTCTACAATAGATCCAGATATTACAACTCCAGTACAATTCATTTCTGCAAGACCGCTACAAGCTAGAATAAAAGAATTTTTCACAACCAACCAGTTGTCTCAGTTTATGCAACAGACAAACATTCTTGAAGAAATTGAACACTTGAGAACTTTGTCAGCTCTCGGACCTGGAGGTCTTACAAGAGAAAGAGCTGGATTTGAAGTTAGAGACGTTCACCCTTCTCACTATGGAAGAGTTTGTCCTATTCACACACCAGAAGGTCAAAACATCGGTCTTATCTTAAGACTTTCAAACTACGCTAGGGTAAATGAATTTGGAATGATCGAAACTCCTTATGCAAAAGTTGTAAAAGGTGTTGTTACAGCTGAAGTAAAATATTTCAATGCTTTAGAAGAAGAAGGTTTTAAGGTTGCTCACGGTGCTACTCACTATGATGAAAGCGGAAAGATTACTGATAAAGAAGTTGAGGTCCGTGTAAACGGTGTACCAACTCTTGTAAAAAGAGAAGACGTAGATCTTATAGACGTATCTGCAAACCAAGCTTTCTCTATAGCTCCATCTATGATTCCTTTCTTAAATCACGACGATGCAAACAGAGCTTTGATGGGATCAAACATGCAAAAGCAGGCTGTGCCTTGTATTATTCCAGAAGCTCCACTTGTTGCTACTGGTATTGAAGGAGAAGCTGCAAGATATACAGGAAGAGTTATATTTGCTGAAGAAGAGGGTATTGTTTCAAAAGTAGATTCATCAAAAATTGTTATTAAAGGTGCAAAGACTGGTAAAGATAAAGAATATAAACTTGTTGCATATTCAAGAACAAACGGTTTTACTCCTTTCCACCAGAGACCATCTGTAAATCTAGGACAGAAAGTTAAGAAGGGTGATTTACTTGCCGATACATCCTCATCTGTAAATGGTGAAATGGCTATTGGTCAAAACGCTCTTGTTGCTTTCATGACTTGGAGCGGTGCAAACTATGAAGACGCTATTGTCCTTTCAGAAAGACTCGTAAAAAATAGCAAATTCTCATCAATTCACATCGAAGAATTTATCGTAAACGTTCGTGATACAAAACTTGGACCAGAGGTTACAACACATGATATTCCAAACGTCGGTGAAGCTAAATTAAAGAACTTAGACGAAGACGGTATTGTAAGAGTTGGAGCGGAAGTTATGACAGGAGATATTCTTGTTGGTAAAATTACTCCAAAAGGTGAGACTCAACTTACACCAGAAGAAAGACTTCTTAGATCTATTTTCGGTGAAAAGGCTCGTGATGTAAAAGATACTTCAAAGAGACTTGAAAGTGGAAAGAGAGGAAGAATTATTTCTGTAAAGGTTTTCTCAAGAGAAAATGGAGACAAGCTCGAATCAGGAATTATAAAGAGAATTCACATTGAAATTGCCCAACTTAGAAACGTATCTGTTGGAGACAAACTTGCTGGAAGACACGGAAACAAAGGTGTTATTTCAAGAATATTACCAGTAGAAGATATGCCTTATATGGAAGATGGTACACCGGTAGATATTATTCTTACACCACTTGGTGTTCCTTCACGTATGAACCTTGGACAGATTCTTGAGGTCCACTTGGGTATGGCTGCAAATACTTTGAACTATCAGGCTGTTGTTCCACCATTTATGGGTGCTACAGACAAAGAGATAAAAGAAGAGCTCGTAAAAGCCGGATTCAATTCAGACGGTAAGATGAAATTGTTTGATGGAAGAAACGGACAAGCTTTTGAACAAAATATTTCTGTGGGTTATATGTATATCTTGAAGCTGCACCATGAAGTTGAAGACAAGATACACATGAGATCTATCGGTCCTTACTCAATGATTACTCAACAGCCTTTGGGAGGTAGAGCACAAGGAGGAGGTCAGAGATTCGGAGAGATGGAGGTGTGGGCACTTCTTGGATATGGAGCAGCTTATACACTAAGAGAAATGCTTACAATTAAATCAGACGATATAGTAGGTAGATCAGCAGCATTTGACTCTATAGTTAAAGGAGAAAGAATCAAAGAGCCAAACTTGCCTGCATCATTCAATGTGTTACTAAATAGCTTGAGAGGTCTTGGACTTGATGTCGAACTCAAGAAAGAAAAGATAGAAGATGATATAAAAGAATAATTTTTTCAAAATAATAAAACAAAAATATATGAAAAATACAAAATCATCACCATCAAAAGACCAAGATTTTAATTTAGTCTCAATAAAGATCGCTTCACCAGAAAGAATAGCTGAATGGTCAAGCGGAGAAGTTACAAAACCAGAAACAATAAACTACAGAACTCAGAGATCTGAGAGAGGTGGTTTATTTGATGAAAAAATCTTTGGACCTGATAAAGATTATGAATGTTATTGTGGAAAATACAGAGGTATAAGATATAAAGGAATTGTTTGTGAAAAATGTGGAGTTGAAATTACAAGATCTATTGTAAGAAGAGAAAGAATGGGACACATAGAACTCTCTACACCAGTTTCTCACATCTGGTTCCTTAGAGGCACACCTTCAAGACTAGGTCTTGTACTTGGAATGACAGTTTCAGACCTTGAAAAGGTTATCTATTTCGCTGGATACATTGTTACAAAAACAATTGAATCAGAAAGAGAAAGAATTCTAAGAGAAATTGATCAAGAATTTAAGAATAAAGTAAAAACTGTTGCTGACGAAAAAACAAAAGAAGCTCTCAAAGAGCTTGCAACAAATGCAAAGAAAGAAGTTGAAAGTATCCAAGAAGGAAAAGTTTTGGATGAGGTATTGTTCCATAAATTCTCTATTAAATACGGAGCTATGTTTGAAGCTGGTATCGGTGGAGATGTGATCTATGAGATATTAAAGAAAGTTGATTTAGTAGAATTAGCAAAGAAACTTGATGCAAATCTCGAGAAGGCTAATTCAATGGATACTGATAAGATAAACAAGAGACTTAGCTTCATAAGAAGCATGATTGCTTCAAAAGTTCGCCCAGAATGGATGTTCCTTACAAGAATCCCTGTTATACCACCAGCACTTAGACCGATGGTTCCACTTGATGGAGGCAGATTTGCTACATCAGATGTAAATGATCTTTACAGAAGAGTAATCAACAGAAATAACAGACTTGTAAAGTTGAAAGAAATTTCTGCTCCAGATGTTATTCTTAGAAACGAAAAAAGAATTTTACAAGAAGCTATTGACGCTTTGATAGACAACTCTATCAGACATGGTAATTCTTTATTCTCAGCTCTTGGAAGTGCATCACAAAAGAGACCACTTAAATCTTTGGCTGATAATCTAAAAGGTAAAAGAGGTTTGTTTAGATCAAACCTTCTTGGTAAACGTGTAGACTATTCTGGTAGATCAGTTATCGTTGTTGGTCCAGATTTACACTTGGATCAGTGTGGATTACCAAAGCATATGGCACTAGAATTGTTCAGACCATTTGTTATTTCACAACTTCTTTCAAAAGAATTGGCATTTAACATAAGAGGTGCAGGTAAACTCATAGATGAAGGAGTCCCAGAAGTTTGGGCTATTCTTGAAAACGTTATCAAAGGAAAATATGTTCTTCTAAACAGAGCTCCTACTCTACACAGACTTGGTATTCAAGCTTTCCAACCTATCCTTATAGAAGGAAATGCTATTCAGGTTCACCCACTTGTTTGTACAGCTTTCAACGCTGACTTTGACGGAGACCAGATGGCTGTTCACGTGCCGCTTGGTGAAGAAGCACAAGCAGAGGCTAGAGAAATAATGGCAGCTGACAAAAACATTCTTAAACCAGGAAATGGTGATCCAACAATTTCTGCAAAACTTTTGGACATTGTCCTAGGTTGTTACTGGATGACAAAAATAATTCCAGGCGAAAAAGGTGAAGGAAAATATTTCCAATCAACAAACGCGGCTATCATGGCTTATGATTTAGGGGTGATTAGTTTGAGAGCAAAGATTCATATTCTTCCATCAGAAAAAGAAAAGTATGCACAATTTGATATGAAGCTTTTTGAATCATCAGTCGGTAGATTGTTGTTAAATACTGTTTTGCCAGCGTCATACCCATATGTAAATAAAGAAATTGATAAGAAAGCGATGTCAAAGATTATTGATGATCTTATTATCAAAAATGGTCCAGAAAAGGTTGCTCCTATATTAGACAAGATTAAAAACTTTGGATTCAAATATGCTACTTATTCAGGTGTTACTTGGGGTATAGATGATATTCAAATTCCAAAAGAAAAAGGCGCTATCGTTTCTGTTGCGAAAGGAAAATCTTTGGAAGTTATGGATCAATTCAACGAAGGTTTACTTACCGATGAAGAAAGAGTAAGAAAGAATGTTGAAATATGGCAAGGTGCTAAAAGTGAATTAGAAAAACTTATTCCAGATACTTTAGATCACAACGGTTCTGTATACGATATGTGGAAGTCTGGCGCTAGAGGATCTCTAGGATCACTTACTCAAATGGTTGGTATGAAAGGTTTGATTCAGAATACAATGGGTGAAACTATTGAGTTCCCAGTAATTTCTTCTTCAAAGGAAGGTCTTACACCGATCGAATACTTCATTACAACTCACGGTTCAAGAAAAGGTCTTACTGATACTGCTTTGAACACTGCAAAAGCCGGATATCTTACAAGAAGACTATTCGATGTTGCACAAGATATTATAATTACGGAAGTTGATTGTGGAACAAAAGATAAGATTGCAATCAATAAATTAAGTGGTGTTGAATCAGGTGCTTCAATTGCTAAAAATATTAGAGGTAGAGTTCTTGCAGAAGATGCTGTTATGAAAGATGGAACTGTATTGTTCAAAAAAGGTTCTCTTCTTACAAAAGACGATGCTCAGAAGATAGAACAATCTGATGTAGAAAATGTATTTGTTAGATCACCACTTACTTGTAAAACATTACACGGAATCTGTGCTCATTGTTACGGTATGGATCTTGGTAAGAGTGTCATGGTAGATGTGGGTGAAGCTGTAGGTACTGTGGCTGCTCAAGCTATCGGTGAACCTGGTACACAGCTTACTATGAGAACTTTCCACGCTGGAGGTACTGCTTCTGTTGGTGGAGATATCACACAAGGTTTGCCTAGAGTTGAAGAAATCTTTGAAAAGAGAAAGCCAAAGAATCCTGCTGTCGTAGCTACTGTTTCTGGTCACGTTACATCTGTAAAAGATTTTGGAAAGGAAAAAATAATTACTGTTATTGCTGACATAGAAGACAAAGGTAAGGTAAAGAAAACTGGTGAAGTTGAATACGTATTTAATCCAAAGAGAATGGCTTTGGTAAGAGCCGGAGACAATATCAAGAAAGGTCAGTTACTTACAGACGGTTCTGCAGATATCGATGAAATATTCGAATACGCTGGAAGAGAAAGAGCTATGGATTACATTATTACTGAGGTAAGCAAACCCTATGAACTTCAGGGAGAAGCTGTTGCTAGAAAACACATTGAGATTATTGTTAAACAAATGTTCTCAAAGAAAGTTATTACAGACAGAGCCGATTCAGATTATTGTGTCGGTGATATTATTGATGAATTAGACTTAGTGATGGAAAATAAACTTGCTAAAGAAGCAGACAAGAGAGAAATCGAAGCTGAATCTCAGGTTATGGGTATTACAGAATCTTCACTTTCTAGAAGAAGCTTCCTTTCAGCTGCATCATTCCAACACACGGTAAGAATTCTTATAAACGCCTCTGTTAAAGGAAACAAAGATGATCTAAGAGGTCTAAAAGAAAATGTTATCATTGGTAGAATCATCCCTGCAGGTACAGGATTCGCAGGTAGCAAGAAACATAAAATGATTTCTGATGTTAAGGCTCAGTTTGAAGACGAAGATTACGGTTACTAAGTAATGTTGGTAGGTGAACAAAAACAAAAAATATGTCATCTTCCGTAGATAAAATAAAAGAAAGATTAAGCATAGAAGAGGTTGTCGGCTCATATCTCAAACTCGAGAAAGCCGGCAACAATTTCAAAGCAAGGTGTCCTTTTCATAATGAAAAAACGCCGTCTTTCTTTGTGTCTCCGGACAGAGGTTCATACTATTGTTTTGGTTGTGGAAACAAAGGAGATATTTTTTCATTCGTTCAAGAATTTGAAGGAATCGATTTTGTAGGTTCTTTAAAAATTCTTGCTGAAAGAGCGGGGGTAGAATTAGAAAAGAATCCAGCTAAAATCACAGATAAAAAGGAAAGATTGTATATGTTGCTTGATGCGACCACGACTTTTCTTCAAAAGAATCTTCTTGCAGAAGATATTCCGCTTGAATATTTAAAGAATAGGGGACTCACAGAAAAAACAATTAAGGATTGGCGTATTGGATATGTTCGTGATGAATGGAGATCTATATATGAGCATCTTAAATCAAAAGGTTTTACAGATGATGAAATGCAAAGGGCTGGAGTCATAAAGACAGAAGGTCAAAATACATATGATAGATTTCGTGGAAGGATAATGTTTCCAATATTTGATAGTGCTGGTAGGGCGATAGCATTTTCTGGAAGAATACTTCATGATGATGGTAAATCTGCTAAATACTTGAATAGTCCACAGACAGAAGTATTTGATAAGTCAAAAACTTTGTATGGATACAACTATGCAAAACAAGCTATAAGAAAATTTGATTTCTCAATCTTAGTTGAAGGTCAAATGGATCTCCTTATGTGTCACCAAAGTGGTTTTTCAAACGCCGTAGCTTCTTCTGGTACAGCTCTTACCTCACAACACCTCTCTCTTCTTAAGAGAATTTCAAATAGAATAATAATGTCTTTTGATTCTGATAATGCTGGAGCAAAGGCTGCAGAAAGAGGTTGGATGTTAGGACTTGCTTCTGGTATGGAAGTGAAAGTTGCAGCTATACCAAAAGGATATGATCCAGCTGACCTTATCTTGAAAGATAAAGAAGAATTCAAAAAGGTCCTAAAAGATGCAGTTCATATTATTGAATTTTTGTTAGATAGAGTGATTTTAGAAAATACAGATGAAAGAAAAATCGGTCTGGCAGTAAAAAATAAAGTCCTACCATTTCTTTCTTTGTTAGATAGCAGTATGGAAAAATCACACTATGTGACAAAAATAAGTAATAAGACTGGTATAAAAGAAGACGCAATTTGGGAAGACTTAAAGAAAGTAAAGATAGATGATGACTATGTGGTTAAGGAAGAAGTTCACGAAGAGAAAGAAGAAATAAAGACTGGAATGCTAAGAAGCGGATCAGTAGAAAGAAGCTTGGCATCGATAATAGCCCTCATTGAATCTTCAAAAGACCAGATAACAAACCCAGAAGAATTGAGACAAAAAGTTAAGGACTCCGTTGGAGAAGAAAAGTATAGAGAATTTAGTGAAGAGTTGGAAAGTTTGAAAGGAGAACTTTCATTCGAAGCTGAAAGTTATTACGGAGGGTTAGAAAAAGAAAAATTTAATAAAGAAGTTGAATATATCTTGCTAAATCTGCAAGAAGAAATATTAAAAAAGGAATTATCATCACATATGGTTGAGTTGAAGAAGGCAGAAGCACAGAAAGATACGGAAAAGGCCACTTCAATACTCAAAAGATGTAATGATATAACAAAACTTTTAAACAATATAAAAAACGAAAAGAATAAAAAAATCAAATAATTTATTAAACTAATCTTTTATAAAAAAATGGCGAAAAAAATAACAAAAAAAACAAAAATAAAAAAGGTTGTGAAATCTAAACCTATCAAAAAGCCTGTAAAAAAGGTGGTTGCTAAACCTGTGAAGAAATCTGCCACAGTAAAGGTTCCAAGAATTTCTGCAAAATCAAAGGAATTTGATATTAAGGCAGAAAGACTTCTCGTCAAAGGTAGAGAAAGAGGTTTCGTTACTTATGACGAGATTTTGAAGGAATTTCCAAAGATTGAAGAAGATATTGTTTTCTTGGACGATCTTTATTCTAAGTTTGCTACTGGAGGTATAGATATTCTTGAAGTCGGAGGCATTCTTGGTTTTGATGAAGAACAGGTTAAGAAATATACATATTCTGGTAAGTCTGCAGATGCAAATTACGACTCCATACAGATATATTTGAAAGAAATTGGTCAGTATCCTCTTATTACTGCAACTATGGAAAAAGATCTAGCTAGAAAGATATTGGCTGGAGATGTAGAAGCTAAAAATCTTTTGGCAAAAGCAAACCTAAGACTTGTTGTCTCTATCGCAAAGAAATATGTTGGAAGAAGTGCAGACCTTACTCTCTTAGACTTAATTCAAGAAGGAAACCTCGGTTTATTTAAGGCTGTAGATAAATTTGATTGGACAAAAGGTTTTAAGTTCTCAACATATGCTACTTGGTGGATTAGACAAGCTATCACCAGAGCCCTTGCTGATCAATCTAGAACAATTCGTGTCCCAGTACACATGGTTGAAACTATCGCTAAGTATAAACAAGTTTACAGAAGACTCTCACAAGACCTAGGTAGAGAACCTTTGCCAGATGAGATTGCTATTGAAATGGATATCGAAGTTGAAAAGGTTTACATGATTGAAAAGATTGATCAAGATACTGTTTCTCTTGAAGCCCCTGTTGGAGATGACGGTGATGACGGTAAATCTACTTTGGGAGATTTCGTAGCAGACGACAAAATACTTTCTCCTGCAGATGAATCATCAAGAAGAATCCTTTCAGATCAAGTAAAAGAAATTCTTGCAGACCTTTCTCTAAAGGAAAGAAAAATTCTTGAAATGAGACATGGGCTTGTAGATGGTATCACTCACACTCTTGAAGAAGTTGGAAAAGAATTCGGTGTTACAAGAGAGAGAATAAGACAAATTGAAGCTAAGGCTCATGAGAAGATAAGACAGCATGAGAAGATAAGTAAGCTTCAGAGTTATTAAAAAAATAAAAGACCAGAGGTCAAGATGTAGAAATCTTTTCCTGCTGGTCTTTTTGGTTTGTGGTCGTTACTGGATAACACTCGAGCGTCTCTCGACCGTATTTTCATCAACGGTTTCTGTGTACCCACCCCCGTCAATATCTTTTGATGTACGCAGATGTATGGTTGCTGTAACCAAGCCGTTTTTGGTACTAAAGCTTAGAGACATGCCACCGTCGCCAGCATCCGTAATTATTTCAAACTTTGAATAAACAACCCGCGCATCATTTGAGGGTATACATACCCAAGATGGTGTAATCTCGTATGGGCTTAGGCTGTTTCCATTTTTTACCCAGTACCTGTAACAGTTCGGCGCCGTGGACATAAAACGGACTATATTGCCGATACTTTCTTTAGGCGGTTTTGATTGAGCTTTATTATAGGCATCGAGTATTGCCGGTATCCCGATGGCTGCAAGAAGCCCAATAATTGCCACGACAATCATTACTTCAACTAATGTGAATCCACTTTTTTTGCTCATTTCTTTCCTCTCCTTTTCAAGGTTACTTTCTTGTTTGTTGTTCGATTTGTACAACCTACAAAATTCTATCTAATATACTAAAACATAATAAAACAAAAGTCAATTGGGCTCAGATTTAGTTTAAATTTAATATTTGTTAAAAAAATGTCTATGCTATAATTAACCACATGAATTTAAAACAACTTATTTTTTTAGACACAGAAACCACAGGAAATGACATAACAAAAGATAGATTGTCTCAGGTTTGTTATAGATTTGATGGCGTTGTTTGTAATGAATATTTCAAGCCACCAGTACCCATGTCTGTAAAAGCTATGAGTATTACTCATATAACAAATAAGATGTTGGTTGATAAGCCAGCTTTTATTGGTAGTTTGATGCACAATTCCTTAGAAGAACTACTTAAGGATAATATTCTCGTAGCTCACAATGCGAAATTTGATATTGGCATGTTAGAAAATGAAGGTCTATCTATACCAAAATTCATTTGTACTCTTCGTGTGGCTAGATATTTAGATAATAGTAATTTAATTCCAGAATATGGGCTGCAATTTTTAAGATATTTTCTTGATTTAGATGTTGAAGGTTCTGCTCACGATGCAGAGGGAGATGTAAATGTTCTCTGTGCTGTATTTGATAGATTATTTCAAAAAATAAAAGAGCTTGAAGGAAGTGAAGAAAAAGCTATTGAGAAGATGATTGATATTTCTAAGACTCCAACCATTTTCAATAAATTTAATTTTGGAAAGCACAAAGACAAAACAGTAGAAGAAGTTTTAAAAAATGACAGAAGATATCTTGAATGGCTTCTAAATACAAAGTTAGAAAACGAACAGAACGACGAAGATTGGGTATATACTTTGAAGTATTATTTGAGCAAATAGAATTAATATGGATTTGAGCGAATTAAGAAATGAAATAGATCAAATAGATAGGGAATTTTTGAGTATTTTATCAAAAAGAATGAAGTTGATACCGAAGGTTGCTGAATACAAGAAAAAGAATAGTATTAAAAGATATCAACCTGAACGTGAGAAAGAGGTGATTAAATTAAGAAGAGAGTTGGCAAAAGAACTGAATATTAGCTCGGATCTTGTGGAATCTATTTTTAAGGAAATTATAAAAGATGCTCATAAGATAGAGGAGCAAATAATGGGAGAATAAACATGAAAATATGCATTATTGGCGGTAGCGGAAATTTCGGGCAATTTTTTACAAAAATATTTAGTGATAACAAACACGAAGTATTTTCTATAGGAAGGGCAAATATTAAAAAAATAAAAAACTACGTAGAACAAAGCGATGTAGTAGTTATTTCTGTACCAAATGAAGCAATTAAAACTTACACAGATATATTAGGTAAGATTGTTAATCAAAAACAACTTGTCATAGATATTTCATCTGTTATGAGTAGTAACTTAACTGCTATAAAGAAACTCAAGTGCCAGTCTGTTTTTTTGCATCCTCTTTTTGCTCCAAATATTAAAAAAGGAAAAGCTTTTAAATATGTCTTAGCACCAGTAAATTTAAAGAATAGAAAATTGCTTAAGGAATTTCTAAACATTTTGGAAAATAACGGATCCGTAATAAAAGAGACCTCTGTCGAAAATCATGAAAAAATGATGGCCTATGTTCAAGCATTATCACATTTTAACAGTATTCTATTAACTAAAGTTTTGGCTAATTCTGATTTAGACGCTAAAGAAATCGAGGAATTTTCTACAACCTTCTTTCGTTTAAGTTTCGATGCATCCTCTAGGATTTTTGCACAGAAATCTGAAATTTATGCAGATATACAATTTAATAATAGTTATTTTTTAGATGTCATTGAAGATTATGAAGAAAATCTTAGAGAAATTAAGAAAATCATAATTGATAAAGATTATTTAGAATATCAAAAAGTATTTGATAAAATAATAAAAAAACTTTCACCGTTACTAAAAGAATCATTTGACGAGAGTCAGTCTTTAATTAAAAATCTTTCGGATAATTTTAAAAGGGTTGGTTACCTTGGACCAGAAGGCAGTTATTCTGAAATGGCCGCTGAATTTTTAATGTCATACGAAAAACTTGTACCATCAGAGACAATCGCAGACATAATAAGTAAGGTAAACAATGGCGAATTGGATTTTGGTGTCCTACCAATAGAGAATTCAATACAAGGAAGTATTATAGAAACAGTTGATGGATTATATAAAAATAAATTATTTATCCAACAAGAATTAGTCGTACCAATTAAACATTGCGTGGCTGGTTTAGTGTCTAAAATAGTTCCTGAAAAAATTGAAATTGTGATGTCACATCCTCAAGCCTTGGGACAATGTTCAGAGTATATAAATAAACATTTTCCTAATGCTAAAAGAATGATTATAAATAGTACTGCACAAGCTTTTAAAAAGATTATAGATGAAAGTCTATCTAACGCCGTAGCTATTGGTAATAAAACTGCCGCTCTTAAATATAATTTAAAGATATTTGATGAAGATATCCAGGATGTAGAAAATAATGAAACCAAATTCGTATTAGTTAAAAAAACCTTTAATATAAATTCAAAAGGCCAAGTGTCTAGTTTTGTCATTGTTCCTAAGAAGGACAGATCCGGTCTTCTTTTTGATATTCTGGGATATTTTAAAGAAAATAATATTAATTTAAACAAAATCGAATCAAGACCGCTAAAGTCTGGCCTCGGTAAATATATATTTCATATTGATATACAGGGTAATTTTAAAGATAAAAATGTAGAGCGAGCTATTAGCGGAATTAAAAAGGAAAGCGAGGTAATATTTTTAGGTAGCTATAATCAAGAGAGATATAAGTAAGAATTTACTTATGTTATAATTTATCTGTGAATTTCGAACAGAGATATAAAGAGCTTAACAAACAACAAAAACAAGCTGTCGATACTATCGATGGTCCACTTCTTGTTGTTGCTGGTCCTGGTTCTGGCAAAACAGAAATCTTGAGCTTAAGAGTCGGTAAAATCTTACAAGAATCACAGATTTTGGCTTCTAATATTCTTTGCCTTACCTTTACCGAAGCTGCATCTCTCAACATGAGAAATCGTTTAGCTAAACTCATTGGCCAAGAAGGATATCGTGTAGCCATCCACACCTTTCATAATTTTTGTGTAGAAATAATACAAAAATATCCAGAGTATTTTTATAGCGGAGCATATTTTTCTCCAGCAAATGAACTTACCCAAATTCAGATATTACAAGAAATCTTTGAAAAGCTTCCACACAAAAATCCACTTAGCTCTGTTCATCCAGAACAGGGTTTTGTATATCTGAAAGATTCTTTATATTTAATAGGCAACTTGAAAAAAGCTGGTATTGAGCCAGATGAATTTAAGAAGATATTAAATCATAATAAAAAGCTCATAACAGAAATAAATGAGATTATTCAGAATATTTTTACAGATAAAATATCAAAAGAAACAATAACAAAGGCTTTCACAGGATTAGAGAAACTAAAAAAGCTTTCAGATAAATCTATAAAAGATTTCCCTAAGATGTTATTTAAAAATCTTGCTGAGTCTACATACGAATCCTTAAAAAAAGCTACAGAAGAAGCAGATGAGCTTAGCAAGACAAATTCACTTACTGCATGGAAAGGAGACTTTCTTAAAAAAGATGACGAAAATAATAACATTCTAAAAGATACTGTTTATACAGAAAAGCTTTTGGCTTTTGCTGAAATTTACGAAAATCATAGAAAGTCCATGCTTGAAAAAGGATACTATGATTTTGATGATATGATTCTCGATTGTAAAACTGCTTTACAACAAAATCCTGCACTCAGGTATGAGATCCAAGAACAATATCAATATATTCTTGTAGATGAATTTCAGGATACAAACGGGGCTCAAATGGAACTACTTCAGCTTATTACCGATGCACCAGTAAATGAAGGTAAGCCAAATATAATGGCTGTAGGAGATGATGATCAGGCTGTATATAAATTCCAAGGAGCAGAACTTTCTAATATTCTTAATTTCCAAAAGATTTTTAAAGATGTAAAAGTTGTGACGATGACCCAGAATTATCGTTCCACTCAAGACATTCTTGATATAGCAAGAGAAATGATTATAAAAGGTGAAGAAAGATTAGAAAATCTTTTCCCGGAAATTGAAAAGAATCTTGTTGCTTCAAATCCAAATATTAAGAAAGGGGATATTAAACATAAAGAATTTGCGACTAATGCTTACGAATATCATTTCATTGCAAAGGAAATAAGGAAAAGAATTGATAACGGAGAAAATCCAGAAGAGATTGCTGTTATAGCAAGAAAGCATTTTCAACTTGAAGAAATTGTTGCGTATTTGAAAGGTGAAAAAATAGATGTTAGGTACGAAAGAGAACAAAATGTTTTTAAGGAGCCTCATATAGCCCAGATAATTACGATATCTAAGTTCCTTACCTCTCTTACAAATAAACATAAAGATGAAGCAGATGAATATTTGCCAGAAATACTTAGTTTTCCATTCTGGAATCTTAAGAGGGAAGATGTATGGAAGATTTCTCTATCTGCAAGAAGAGGAGAAAATGAAAAGAATTGGATTGAAGTAATGCTTGAATCAGAAAATCATAAAATAAAAGACGTTGCTAATTTCTTGATAGAGCTAGGTGTAAGATCCGAGAATGAACCATTAGAAAAGATACTGGATTCAATCGTTGGTTCTCACATTTCTCTCTCGGAAGAAAGCGAAGATGCTGATCTAGAAAATCTACCACAAATAGATGGAAATTTTATAAGCCCTTTCAAAGGTTTCTATTTCAGTAAAGAAAAATTCGAACATTCAAAAGCAGAATATCTATCTTTCCTTTCATCACTTAGAGTTTTTGTGAATGCGCTTAGAGAATATAAAAGTGGAGAAGTTCTTTCTATAAAAGATCTTGTGGAGTTTGTAGAATTACATGAAAAAAATGAAATCCCATTAAATGATCAAAGCCCATTTTCAAGATTAAAAGGTGCTGTAAATTTGATGACAGCACATGGAGCAAAGGGTTTAGAATTTGAGACCGTATTTGTACTTTCTTGTCAGGATGATATTTGGGCTGGTAGAGGTAATAGTTCAAAACTAGTATCTCCCTCGAACCTACCAATAGGGCCTTCTGGAGACACTGAAGATGACAAACTAAGGCTGTTTTACGTGGCTATAACGCGCGCCAAGAGGCATTTATACCTCACTTCGTATCAAACCAAAGAAAATGGAAAAGAGGCCAAAAAATTGCGTTTTCTTGTGTCTGAGAAGGACGCAGAAAGCCATGAAAAACAGGCCCTAAAAACCCTATATATTCCGGAACAAGCAAGTAAAGATGAAGATGCTCCGGAGCCGCATGAAGTACTCACGGCTTCTTGGCTCGACTACAGGACCACACCTTTCATAGGTACAGAAAAGAAAATTTTAGAAACTTTGGTAGAGGAATATAAAATGCCGGTTACTCATTTAAATAACTTTTTGAATATAGAAAAAGGGGGACCACAGTATTTCTTAGAACAAAACTTGCTTAGATTTCCTCAGTCAAAAACTGCTTCTGGATCATATGGTACAGCAATACACAGAACATTAGAAAAATTTATTTTATCTTTCAAAAAAGAAGGTAAACTTTCTCCAAAAAAAGAAGTCCTTGAGTGGTTTATCATCTTCCTAAAAAAAGAAAGACTTGCTCCAGAAGATTTTAAACAATATTCAGAAAGAGGACTTGAAGCTCTTGAAGCTTTCTTGGATAAGAAACAAGAAACTTTCAATCAAAAAGATATCGTTGAGTTTAATTTTAGAGATCAGGGAGTTGTGGTAGATGGTGCGGAATTAAATGGAAAGATAGATAGGATTGTGATATTGGAGGACGGAGAGCTTGAGGTTCATGATTATAAGACCGGTAAGCCTTTAGAAGATTGGGAAGATAATACTGATTCGTACAAAAAGACAAAATCATATGAATACGAAAGACAACTTACTTTCTATAAATTACTTGTAGAAAATTCCAGGGAATTTGGTGGAAAGAAAAAAGTAACAAAAGGGGTTTTAGATTTTGTTGAACCAAAAAGAGAGAGTGGTCAGATAATCACACTTGATATGATTATTACAGAAGAAAAAACAGAGAGGCTTAGAAATCTGGTAAGAGTAGTATATAAGAAGATTAAAGATTTAGATTTCCCAGATATTAGTAAATATTCTAAAGATTTAAATGGTATAAAAGATTTTGAGGAAGATTTGTTGGCTGGGAAGATATAATAAAAAAACCACTCACATAATTTGAGTGGTTTTTTTATATTGATTACTTTTTCAACAATATATCTATAACTGTTTTCATTGCCTCTACTGGTAACGCACCATTTGTTGTAACTCTTTTTTTATCACTACTTACATTTATAAGTGGTTTACCATCTCTATCAACAATATTATTACTTATAACGAAATCATTTATTTCTTTTACTGTATTGTCTTTGATAGCTGAGGTTAAAATCATTACAGTATATGGAGTTCCATTTACACCTATTCTTAGACCATCTTTTTGTTGGTCAGTAACAATGGAAGTCATTTTGCCACTAGAAAGACAGGTATTAAATTTCGTAACATCAAGACCTACATTTTTTGCAAATACTGGGAGTTTAGTAGCATCAAGAGAATCATTTCCTTCTGTCTCTGAATATATCATATCTAACATTGCCCAAAAAGATTTATTTCCACCAATTTCAGCCGCACATTCTGTCGCTTCGGCTTCTTTTATTGCTTTTTTATGAAAAGTTAGTGGAAAATGTCTGTATACCCAAGCTACTTTACCATCTTTACCATATGTATCTATCAAGCTATGCATAGTTACATGGAATCTCTTACAGAAGGGACATTCAGTATCTGAATATTCAACAATCTTTATTTCTGCATTTGGATTACCAAGAATGTGTTCGTCTGCACTTATTGCTTTTGGTGCAGCACCTGTAGCAGGAGCTGTTTTTGCTGGAGTGTTTGCTTTGTTGTTCGCAACTGCGCCGCCATTATCTTTGTTGGTAAAATAAATTGCTCCCGCAATTACGAAACCAGCCAATAGGATGGCTCCGGGGACATAGTATACACTTTGTTCTTGTTTATTAGACATTTGTTATTTTAATTAAACTATTAATGTGGGATAATTATATCATAATAATTTAAAACACAAGTATGCATATTTTTGATTCAATCATTTTAGGAATAGTCCAAGGTCTAACAGAATTTTTACCAATATCTTCTTCTGGACATTTGATAATTGCTAGAGATATTTTAGGTTGGAATAGTTCAAATAGTCTCTCTTTTGATGCCGTACTTCAATTGGCTACAGCTCTAGCTTTAGTTGTTTATTTCTGGAAAGATATACTTAGACTTATAAAAACATTCTTTGCTTTAGTTTTCAGAAAGACAGTAGAACACAAAGATACAGTTTTAATTTTTGCAATTATTATCGGTACTATCCCAGCACTTATACTAGGATTACTCTTAGAAAAATACATGGAAACTATTTTCCGAAGTGCAGGGCTTGTTGCTTTGATTTTGATTATCGGAAGTATTGTAATGTATTTTGCAGAAAAACTAGCGAAACAAAATAATAATTTAAATATTAAAAAAGGATTTTGGATTGGGTGTTTCCAGTGTCTTGCACTGGTCCCTGGTTTTTCTCGTTCTGGTGCAACTATTTCTGGAGGATTATTTTTAGGATTAAATAGAGAAGATGCTGCTAGATTCAGCTTCTTACTCTCAATACCTATAATATTAGGATCAGGACTAAAGAAATTATTGGATTTGTTCCAATCTGGCTTTGTTTTGGATTCTGGTATAAGTTTACTGGTTGCTTCCGTCACGGCTTTTGTAGTCGGTATTTTGGCTATAGGCTTTTTGATGAAATATCTAAAAAAACATTCTCTCAATATATTCATCTGGTATAGGGTTATACTGGCCATCTTTGTTTTAGCCTTTATATACTTAGTCTAAAAAAGACTTGCGAAAAATCTTGTTTTCGTGTAATATATTGGCTTATGGAATTCGCAGTAATAAAAACAGGAGGAAAACAATACAAAGTTTCAAAAGGTGACACCCTAAAGGTGGAAAAGCTTATTGGAACATATAAGGAAGGCGATAAAATCGTTTTTGATAAAGTATTACTTGTCGACAACGGCAAAGATACAACTATCGGAATGCCTTTCATAGATGGTGCCTCAGTTGAAGCTACTCTAGTAAAATCAGCTAAAAGACCTACAGTTACAGTCATCCACTACAAACAAAAGAGCAGATACTTCAAGAAAAATGGTCACAGACAGCCTTACTTCGAAGTCAAAATAGATTCAATTAAATAATTTTAAAGTCCCCGAGAATAAACATCTCGGGGACTTTTCTTTTATGTGATATGATTAGTTTAATTATTAAAATTAATAGAAAAAACAAATGAAGAAAAGAGCCCATAAGTATATCTTTGTAATCGGAGGTGTTATGTCAGGAGTCGGTAAAGGTATCACTACTTCGTCTATTGGGGCCCTTCTTCAAGCAAAAGGTTTTGGTGTAAATCTATTAAAAGTTGATCCATATTTAAATGTAGACGCGGGAACAATGAATCCTACTGAACACGGAGAAGTTTTTGTATTAAATTCTGGACTTGAGACAGATCAAGATATGGGAAATTATGAAAGATTTTTAAATCGCGATCTTACAGGAGACGACTATATTACTTCTGGTATGGTTTACAAACATGTTATAGAAGCAGAAAGAGCCCTTAAGTACGGTGGTCATTGTGTTGAAGCTATTCCACATATAAGAGATGAAATAATTCATAGATTTGAAAAGTCAGCGAAAGTAAATAAATCAGATATTACGGTTGTAGAAATCGGTGGAACAATTGGCGACTATCAAAACATTATGTTTATAGAAGCTGCTCGTGTAATGAAGGTAAGGTATCCAAATGATGTTGCTTTTGTGATGGTCAGCTTTATGCCTATACCTCATACTCTTGGTGAGATGAAATCCAAGCCAACTCAAAATGCTTTGAGACAACTTAATTCATACGGAGTAAATGCAGATATTATCATCGCAAGAAGCGAAACTCCTATGGATCACAAGAGAAAAGAAAAGATTGCTGTATCTTGTAGTTTACCAGTAGAAAATATTATATCTGCACCGGACATAGAAAGTGTTTTTGACGTTCCAATAAATTTTGAGAAGGATAATATAAGCAAAATACTTTTGAAGCTTCTACACTTGAGAGAAAAGAAAAATACACCAGGTATAGGAGAATGGATTAAGTTTGCTAATAGTGTAAAGAATACAAAAGATACAGTAGACATAGCCATTGTCGGAAAGTATTTCAATACCGGAGACTTTGTTCTTACAGATGCATATGTTTCTGTGCTTGAAGCTATAAAATACTCTGCATATAAGCTAGGTAGAAAAGCAAAAATACATACTGTAAATTCTAGAGACTTTGAGAAGGCTGATTTGAAGGCTTCTGATTTTAAAACATTAGACAAATATGATGGAATCATTGTCCCTGGAGGTTTTGGAGAATCTGGGATAGAAGGGAAGCTTGCTGTTATAAAATATGCTAGAGAAAAAAAGATTCCTTATTTTGGACTTTGTTATGGTATGCAACTTATGGTCATAGAATATGCAAGAAATGTTCTTGGACTTAAAGATGCAAACACCGCTGAAATAAATATAAATTCAAATTCTCTTGTTATAGACATAATGCCTGATCAAAAGAAAAAGCTTGAAGAATTAAATTATGGTGGAAGTATGAGGCTCGGTTCATATAACGCGCATATTGAAAAAGGTACAGTAGCTTATGAAGCTTACAAACAAGAAATAGTTCAAGAAAGACATAGACATAGATATGAAGTAAATCCTGAATTTATAAAAAAGATTACAGATGCGGGACTAGTATTTTCTGGTAAATCTCCAAATGGTGTTCTTATGGAAATAGCAGAATTACCTAAAAAGGTTCACCCGTTTTTCTTGGGTACACAATTCCATCCAGAATTTTTGGCTAGACCACTTGCTCCACATCCACTTTTTACGGAGTTTATAAGGGAGGCGATAAAGAGAAGGAATAAATAGAAAATATGATTTTAGATTATATAGATAATATTATTATAGATGTTAAATCACCCCCTGTAGATAACTTACATGCAATAAAATATTTACAGGATGGAATAATTTTTTTAGCAAATTATACTAAGCAATTAGAAGATTCTGTTATGGCTAAAAAACTAAATCCGGAATTTTACAAAGATTTTTCTGGTGCAGAAAGTAATTTATTAGCTAACATATATAACTGGTTCGCTGTTTCAATAATTAGTTATTTACGTTCAATTGCGACTCTAGATTACATGGGTAAAAATAATGTTAGCATAAATAATCTAAGTAATTTTAAAGGGGAATTAAAAGAATATACTTGTGAATATATTAAAAAAGTTGTACCAGAAATATATGAATGGAGAAATAAAGTCGGTGGACATTTTGCTATAACAGATCCTAAAGACGACAGCCCTTCAACCTTAGAAGCTAGTTTTTTTAATAATATCTCTTTTGAAAAAGGGCGTTCTTATGCCGGGTCATTAAAATGGGGAGAATCTAAATTACCGAAGTGGTCTCTTGTTAAAGAGTTTGAAGAAAAACTAGTCCCAAGATATTGGCCAAACATTACTTGTGGTGACGATGGTGACAAAAAATAATTTATCTCCTATTCCTCAACGCATTTTTAATAGTCTCTGGATCAGAATATTCCAATTCTGCACCAGTAGAAAGTCCGCGTCCTAGCTCATCTACTTTAATATTATATTTTTCTGTAAGAGGGGAAAGAGCTTTTTTCAAATATTCTGCTGTATATTCTCCTTCTGAATTAGCATCAAGGCCAAGTATTATTTCCTTAAGACCTTTCTCTGCGTTTCTACTTACAAAAGAGATTAATTCTTTAAGCCTAATTTTCGTCTCTGGGCTTTTGTCTAATATTGGTATTAAGCCGCCCAAAACAAAATATCTACCATCAAATGAATGGCTTTTTTCTATATTTTCCAAATCAACATCTTGGCCGACGATCATAAGCTGAGATATATCTCTATGAGAATCAGAGCAAATATTACAAATATTATTTGTACCGTTTTCGTGTTTAGCGAAATATCTTTTACACTCCTGACACATTTCTATTTCACTTCTTAATTCAGAAATTTCTTTTTTAAATTCTTCTATATATCCAGAATGTCTGGTAATGAGAAAATATACAAACCTTCTGGCTTGTTTGGGACCAATACCAGGGAAGTCTGAAAATATTTTTATTAATCTATCAATTGAGTTCATAAATTTTAGAATCCTCCATCTCCATTAAATTCCCCAAAATCATTTTTGTCCATAGAAAGGAAAGAAGATTTGTCTGCGTCGAAGTATAGTTCTACTTTACCAGTAGGTCCGTTTCTGTGCTTTTCAATCATTATTTCAGTGATTTGTTTCTTACCTGCGCCATCGTCATTTTGTTCTCTGTGGATGAACATAACAACATCGGCATCCTGCTCAATAGAACCAGAATCTCTAAGGTCAGAAAGTCTTGGTTTACCTCCTCTTTGTTCCACCGCACGAGAAAGCTGTGAAAGAGCAATGACAGGAATATCAAATTCTTTTGCTAATTGTTTGAGAGATCTGGAAATTTCAGTGATTTGTTGCACTATGTTGTCATTATTCTTGCTTTGTACTGGAGTCATAAGCTGTAAGTAGTCGATGACAACAAGTCCAAGCTTCTTTTCATGTTTTAATCTTCTTACAACAGAACGAATCTTAAGAATATTATTTGCTGCTTGATCATCTATGAAAATTGGAGCTTTTGAAAGTGGCTCAAGACAAGAGCGAATTTTTTCAAATTCTGTATCAAGAGTAAGCTTACCCGTCCTTAATTTCCATGCATCAACTTTTGATTCAGCAGAGAGCATTCTGTCTACGAGTTGTTGGGTGCTCATTTCAAGAGAGAAGATAGCTGTAGGAATATTGTGTCTTATGGCAGCGTTTCTTACAAAGTCTAATGCAAGGGAAGTCTTACCAACAGATGGTCTAGCTGCGAGAATAATAAGGTCTGAGTTTTGAAAACCAGAAAGTTTATTATCAAGATCTTTGAAACCAGAAGGTACCCCACGAATTTCTCCTTGAGTTTTGTGTAGTCTATCAAGTCTATCCATTGCTTCTCCAAGAACATCTTTCATCTCTACAAATTTTCCTGAAAGATTTGTACTTGTGACCTCGTACATCTTCTTCTCTGCTTTGTCTAGAAGTTCTGGAAGTTCATGGGTCTCATCATATCCGAGACCAGCGATATGCTCAGCCGCCTCTATCAAGCGTCTCATCGTATGCTTTTTGTTTACTATATCTCCATAGTGTTCAGCGTTTGAAGAAGAAGGTACAGAATTTGCAAGTTCTGTAAGATATGACATTCCACCAATTCTATCTAGTTCATTTCTTTCTTTTAGGAAAGAGGAAATTGTAAGTAAATCAATCGGCTCTCTACGGTTATAAAGTTCTGCCATCGCAGAAAAAATAGTTTTGTGCTTTTCTACATAGAAAGCTTCCTGACGAATCATATCCATTATTTCAGGAAGTGCTTCAGGACGAAGCATAATAGAACCGATAAGGGCTCTTTCAGAATCAATATTCTGAGGTGGGATTCTTATATTCATCTTTTTATAATCTCCGGACATAAAGGCATTTTATCATTAAAATTTATAAAGCCGCAATAGATAAAAAGCGTATAAAATGTGAGTAATTTGTGGAGAAGTGAAAAGGGCGTTCGCAAAGCGAACGCCCCCATTCTTATATTTTCTTAATTTCTATCCCTTCCGCCGTATCCTTTACTTCATATCCCAATTCCTTTATTTTATCTCTCAATTCATCAGATTTTGCCCAGTCTTTGCCTTTTCTAGCTTGAGTTCTCTCGTCTACGAGTCTCTGTACTTCATCTGGTATTTTATCTGCTTTTGTTTCTTTTGTATTATTTTTAAACTCCAGACCTAACACCTCATCAAAATCATACACAGTAGCCAATTTATCTTCTTTAGAAATTTCAGACTTCAACATTTCATTTAATACAGCAAGAGCTTGAGACATATTGAGATCGTCATTTATTGCTAACATAAATCTATCTCTCCATTCTGTATTTACCTTACCAACTTTAGTTCCAAGATTTGAAATTTTTGAATATAAATTATCTAAGCCTTGTTTGGCAGAGGCGATATTTTCACCCCATTCCATTGGCTTTCTGTAATGTGTAGAGAAGGTTGCAAAACGATATACGAGTGGGGAAGAGCCTTTTTCTATAAAGGTATTATTTAGAGTAATTTTGTCACCAGAACTCTTTGCCATCTTTTTACCATCGCTCATATTAAGAAAGCCTCCGTGAATCCAGAAATTAACCCATGGTTTTTTATCTGTCGCAGCTTCAGTTTGTGCTATTTCATTTGTATGATGAAGACTTATAGCGTCAGTAGCTCCACAATGTATATCAAATTGTTCACCCAAGTATTTCACACTCATAGCAGAACATTCTATGTGCCAACCAGGGAAGCCAACACCCCAAGGGCTTTGCCATTCCATTTGTCTTTTTTCTTCTGGTTTTGAGAATTTCCAAAGCGCGAAATCAGTAGGATTTCTTTTCTCATCATTTATTTCTACACGAGCACCTTCTCTAAGAGCTTCAAGATTTTGACCAGAGAGTTTTGTGTAGTCAGATACTTTTGATGTATCGAAATATATTCCGTCTGTTGTTTTGTAGGTAAAACCTTTTTTTTCTAAGGTTTGTATCATTTCGATCTGCTCTTTTATGTTGTCAGTTGCCTTACAAAAAGTATTTGGGAAAATAATATTAAGATTTTTGATATCTTCCTTAAAGATTTTTGTGTAGAAATCAGCAATTTCCCAAGCGGTTTTACCTGTTTTTTGTGCCTCTCTTTCTACCTTATCCTCACCCATATCTCTATCATTTGTAAGGTGTCCGACATCAGTAATATTCATTATATGATTTACTTTGTATCCGTTTTTCTGTAATACACGCTTAAGAACATCTTCAAAAACATATGTTCGAAGATTGCCTAAGTGTGGATACCCGTATACAGTAGGTCCACAAGTGTACATTCCTACATAACCTTTTTTAATACTTCTAAATTCTTCTTTTGTTCTTGAGAGGGTGTTGTAGAGAAATATTGTTTTGTTTTCTGTTTTTTTAAAAAGTTTTGAGAACATATTTATAGCCATTTTTTAATCTTTGCAAAAATAAATAACGCGATCATCGCACACAATTCAACGGAAACAATTATGCCCCAGTCATTATTTGAACCAATAAGCGGTGTACCAGATGTATTCATTTGGAATAGACCCGTGATGATAGTAAAAGGAAGAGCAAGAAAAGCGATGATAGTAAGAGTCTTCATGATCTCGTTCTGTTTAGTGTTTAATAGGGAGTCGTTTGTGCCACGAATTTCTTTCAAGAATTCCGTGCTTTGTGTTAGAAGATCTTGAATTCTATAATATTCGTTTAAAATTTTATCGCAATTTTCTTTGAAATTAGCATCGAATATCTTTTCTCCAGCTTCTGCTAGGCTTTCTAAGATTTGTTGATGAGTTTTTGTTGTGTGATTCAAGTGTAAAAGATCTTTGTTTATTTTTGAAATAGAAAAGACCATTTCTTTTTCTTTTCCTTCAAAAACCTTTCCTTTGATATCTTTAATAGCATCATTAATTGCATCCACTTCGTCACCGATGTTTTTATATAATTCTTTTATTATGTAATACAAAACATATCCAGCATGGTCTTCCATCAAATGCTTATCCAAAATAGTGTTAACCTCAAAGAGTTTTTCAAATCTTTCTAATGCATCAATATTTTCATATCTTGTAGTGATTATAAATTCTTTCCCTACAACAAAATCTATTTCCTGATCAATATCATCCTTGGCACTTGAATGATTTAAGGCAGGGAAGTGCATTACTAAGTATAGATAATTTGGTTGTGCAACGATCTTTTCTTTATATGTAGGTAGGTGTAAATCTCTTACAACAGATGGATCTAAAGAATATTCTTGCATCAAACCCTGTAGCTCTTCTCTCTGTGGGGTTTCTGCATCTATCCAAGTAATTGTTTTGTTTGTGTATCTTTTAATCATTTTAAAGACGTATTAATTTAATATTACTAAAATTATACCTTTTTAGTGAGATGATAACAAGGAATACTTCTACCCTAGTAAAATAGTTTGACAATAAATATTGCACTGTGTTATAATATAAAAGGAGGTGGAAATGATTAAAATCAATAATTCAAATGGAGAATCAATTACAGTAGAAACTGAAAAGATTCTCAGATTTATTAGGGATGATAAAAACAGTGATTTTTTTGTAGATAACGCCTTGTTAAACTATTCTTTTAGCGAGGTTGGTTTATTGACAACAGAAATCACTACAAGCGAAAATACTATAATTTTAAATCACGGACTTGGAGTACAGATTTCCTGTTTTGGTCCGGAGTATGAAATTTTTAGGTTAGTTTTCGCTATCTTGATAATAAGAGAAAAAAACTTAAGCTTAATATAGGATCTCGGTAACTGCCAACACTTAATGTGTTGGCTTTTTTAAATTGACCTTATATCCAATCTTTGAGATAATTGTCTGTAATGAATAAAAATAAATTAATATTCGGCAAGTTTTTAGTAATTTTCTCCGTAATTATATTGATATCTTTTGGTGTTGGAGTATATTTCGGTAGTTCCTTTATTTCAAAAACTAATGAAAAAATTGTTTTTGTAAGTAACTCAACAAATTCAGATACATCTACAAGTTCTGTAAATCTCAAACCTTTCTGGGATGCTTGGAAAATTCTAGATAACAAATTTGTACCTACGGTAAAAGCTTCTAAGGTTATAGATAACCAAGAGAAAGTTTGGGGTGCTATAAAAGGTTTAGCCTCACAATACGGCGATCCATACACAGTATTTATGCCACCAGAAGATAGCAAAATGTTTGAGAGTGACATAAGCGGAAATTTTGAAGGTGTTGGTATGGAAATTGGTATGAAGGATAACCAAATGGTTGTTGTTTCTCCTCTAAAGGGTACACCGGCATACAATGCTGGAGTAAAAGCAGGTGATTTTATTCTTTCAATCGATGATGTAAAGACAGATAGTATGGCTGTAGATAATGCAGTAAAACTTATACGTGGTAAAGCTAACACTCAAGTAAGTATTAAATTTGCTAGAGAAGGAAAGACGGAACCTTTTGTTATAAAAATCACAAGAGGAATAATAAATGTACCAACACTTGAAACAGAAAAGAAAGGAGATATTTTTGTAATAAAACTTTATAACTTCTATGCTCCAGCTTCAAACGCCTTCAGAGGTGCACTTAGAGAATTTATAGAATCAGGAACACATAAACTTATATTAGATTTACGTGGTAACCCAGGAGGATATCTTGAATCGGCTGTGGATATGTCCAGTTTCTTTTTGCCAGTAGGTAAAGTTGTTGTAAGTGAATCATTTGGAGGTAAACAAAATGATGTGATTTATAGAAGTAAGGGCTATGATATTTTCAACGATACACTTAGGATGGTAATTCTTGTAGATGGAGGTTCGGCTTCAGCTTCAGAAATTCTTGCTGGTGCATTAAAAGAACAAGGTGTTGCAAAACTTGTGGGAACAAAAACTTTTGGTAAAGGTTCAGTACAAGAGCTTATCAAACTCACACCAGACACTTCACTTAAGGTAACAATAGCAAAGTGGCTTACACCGAAAGGTAATTCTATTTCAGAAGGAGGTCTTACTCCAGATTATGAAGTAAAATTTACAGCTAAGGATCTAACAGACAAAAAAGATTCACAAATGGAGAAGGCTGTAGAAGTGGTTAATGGTTTGTAAATAAAAAACCGCACCTTTATGGGGTGCGGTTTGTCCATACTTTTTTGTACGGATCAATTCCTTGTGCTTCGGAACGACCGTCACAATCAGGGCAAATATTGTTCACGAGATGTCTTAATTGCGTCACCGCCATACACATTTTACAACGTTTAGCGTGATCGTTTTGAAGCATACAGTCGTCATCACAATAGGCATTTCCGCCCCAACGAGATTCAATATGAGCTTCGATTGGTCTATAAGGAAATATAGAACGTGCCTCGAGCTTATTTCTCATCTGTCGGACAAGAACTTTGATCTTTTTGCCATCATTATCAATCTGTTCCTCAAACAAAGGAGAAACAGTAGCTTCTACTTGAGTGGTCATTTTGTTATCTCCTTTCTTGGTTTTTAGTTAACATCAATGAACTATTGTATATAAAGAATATCTACCTTTTATTAAGCTGTCAAGCCTATCATAAATTCACGACTTATATTATGATTAATTTATGAAAATAATACTTTTAAAGGATGTAAAGAAAGTTGGAAGAAAATTTGAAGTCAAAAATGTAGCTGACGGTCTTGCTATAAATAAACTTATTCCTATGGGAATGGCTATTCAGGCTACAGAAGGGAATATAAAAGGTTTACAAGAAAAGATTAAGATAGGAGAAAACAATTCTGCTCAAATAGAGGACTCCATAAAAAAAGCTATCGCTTCGCTTAAGGATGGTAAAGTTGTAATCACAGGGAAGACAAATGACAAAGGACATCTATTTGCTGGAGTTCATAAAGCTCAAATTATTGAAGAATTCAAAAAAGTAACAGGTGTAGAAATTTCTGAAGATTCTATCAAACTAGAAAAACCTCTTAAGGAAGTTGGGGAACATAAAATAAAAATCACTCTCGGTGACAAAGTTTTTGAGTTTGTGGTGGAAATAAAAGGAACCAAATAACATATATAATTAAAAACAACGGACTTTCGCCCGTTGTTTTTTATTATATCCTTATATTACGTTTACAAGATTTCTTCTAGAAGTTCTTGAGTCAAAGTTTGTCTTTCTCTTTGTTGTAAATTCTACTTTACCATCAGTAAGAGCAAAAAGAGTATGGTCTTTACCCACACCAACATTCTTACCAGCAATAGTGGTTCTGCCTTTTTGTCTCAATATTACATTTCCTGTTTTTACAGATTCGTTGTGGTTTACTTTCACACCAAGGTATCTTGGATTGGAATCTCTACCGTTTTTCGATGAACCTGCTGCTTTTTTATGTGCCATATTATTTTTTTAAAATTTAATATCCCTTTTTACGGGGATTCTGATACAATTACACTTACAAATGAGTATAAATGATTTATCAGGAAAAATCAAGTCCTTTTACCTTAAAAGAAAGGACTATTTTTATAGCCAGGAAAAAGGCTTCAAAATCAGTACCGACCTGTTTATCGTCATCTTGGTCTGCCTAGTAGCCACGGCATCCTTTGGTTTAGGTAAACTTTCTGCCTTAGAAAAGAAGAAGACCCCGATCCAGGTACTTAAGGTCCAAGATGAATTATTGGCTGGGGTAGTAGGGAAGACAGAGCCTTCTTTTAAAGCCGAAAACAGCCCAACAGTAAATAATAATCTTGCTACAGCTTTAGACTCACAAACAAGCAAAGGACTTGTCCTAGCCTCAAAATCAGGCAAAAAATACTACTTTCCGTGGTGTTCTGGAGTAGACAGAATCAAAGAAGAAAACAAAGTTTGGTTCTCTTCTGTTGAAGACGCTAAGAAAGCTGGTTTAACCCCAGCTTCTGGTTGCACTGGTTTAAAATAGATGGTATTGTCTAAAATAGAATTTGTCAAAAGAAAGGACTTTGAAGTGGCTAAATTAAAATGTATCGGAGTTGGAACTTCTATAATTGTGGCGTCTATTGTTTCTGGTCCAAAACCAGCTGCTATAAAAAGTGCTGACGATCTATTAAAGGACGTCATGCGAAATTTTAAGAGTAAGTGTTTTTTAAAAGCTACGAGATCCAAAAAGTTTAACCCAGGATGGAGATAAGATGAGTAAATTATCAAGGGCAGAAGAAGATGGAATAGCTTTAGCGGATGTTGTTATGAGGTTTGCTCATAGAACATACAATGCTCCTAGGGGTAGAAAAATTGTTCAAACCTGCATTAGCAGACTTACGGGTAGAATTGATGAAATTCAACCTAAAAAAGCAACTCCGGCTTACAAAAAAGCCAGGTATAGAAAGAAAAAGAAGAAAAAAACGTTAAAGAGATGAAGAACGTGTGATTTTGGGCGCAACTTAGTTGCGCCCTTTCTTTTTGCCAGAAAACCTCTGAAAATTTACACCACAAAATAGGGGATTAAGCAAGGTAAAAGTGGCTCAACCAAGCCGTATTAAAGAGTTTGACTATTGACGAAACGTGTTGTAAAAGCTTGACTTTATAAAACAGGTATGATAGTATATATAGGAAATCAGAGGCAACTCTGATTTTAATTATGATAGAAATATTAACGACGTCTTTCTTCATCTTTTCTTCAATATACGGAGGCCCGGTTAATACTAGCGACGTAAAAGTTTCTAGCAACGTACCGCAGATAAAAGCCCCAGTAGTTGAGAAAACAGAAACCGAAGTTCCAAATAACATTGGTTTAGAGAAGAAGGTCAGAGAATTTTTCAAGAACGATCCTTTGCTTGTAGATATTTCAAGATGTGAATCTCACTTCAGACAATATGATACAGATGGAGAATCGCTCAGAGGTAAGGTAAATAGTTCAGATATAGGCTTGATGCAGATAAATGAATATTATCATGCAGACACAGCAAAAAAACTTGGTATGGACATTCACACTGTAGAAGGAAACCTAGCTTATGCTAAGTATCTCTACAACAAGGAAGGTGCACAACCATGGAAATCTTCTTCAAAGTGTTGGGCTACAAATGTAGCAAGTACACCTAGAACAGGAGAATTGGCAGTTAACATCTAACAGCCAAAACAAATTATAAATAAATACAAAAGGCGGGTTTGCGAAAGCGAGCTCGCCTTTTGTATTTATAAGATATAAAAAAGCCCAAGCCGCAGGTGTACAGACCTGGGGCTTGGGCTGAAGGTTTTGATTCATTGGCGATTCCTACAAACGCCGCGCGGCCTTATTCATTTCTTTGCCGTAAGACGACGAATTTTTCGTTTATACGCCATTTTTACCTCCTTTCATCTAAAAAAGAATTATAATTCACCGTCTGGTTTGCCTCGATCATCAATACAATCCAGACATTTTAATATCTTTTTGTCCCGCCTACTGTTAGATATTAGGATAATGATAACAACAAGAGCCACAGCAACAACGACTAGGGGAATTAATGTTACAGCTGCATTAACATCTTCGTGGTTAAGCTCTTTGTTTTTCATTCTTGCGGTGATGAACGACTGAGCCAGACTTAAGGAAAACAATACTGCAAGTGATGCAAAAATTAACCATCTCAGAAATATTCTTACCCTCGTAACTACATCCAGTGTTTTCATTATTTTAACCCTTTCTTTTATAACTTAAAGAACAACCTGTATTAGAGGATATTAAACCATAATTGATTACTTAATACAATATCTAATAAAAAACCCCACCAAGCCGAAACTTAGGTGAGGGTTTAGTTGATCGGTGGCCGAATTTACCTCCTTACAACCTTGAATTTGAAATCTGTATCAAGAAAGATTCCATTAATCTTGTCAGCAATTTGACTTGGTGTCATATTCCTAAACAAGAGATGCCAAGCTTTATGCTGTCTTTCTTCAATAATGGATATATTGAATGATTCCTCAGAGCCTCCACGCGAACGCGGTTTCCTATGATGGCGGTTTTTAAATTTCATCTAATACCTCCATCGCATCTTTTTTTGCTTCCATAGGCAGAACCTTTCGATTAATTTATTAGCCAGAAAGAACTATACTAATATTAAATCATGACCGGTTATTTAATACAAGATGCAGGGAAGTATGAATAGTTTTGATTGACAAAGACCCTTTTTGTACTAATCTTATATCAGATAAGGAGAAACTATGACTAATGCAGTGCTAGTTTTATATACGAGACTCAACCCTATAAATAGGCAACTCGAAGTGCTCTTTGCAAAAAAACACGCTGAAGCGAAAGTTGGTGCTGGTAAACTCAATGGCTACGGTGGTTGTATTGATCCAGGGGAAACTCCAGCTCAAGCAGCTATAAGAGAAACCAGTGAAGAAGCTGGTGAAAATTTCTTGGTACTTGAAAAAGATCTCAAAGCTAGAGGTATAATAACTTTCTATGATCATGAGATAAGACCAAAATGGAAAGTGTATATCTTTGTCTGCGACAGGTTCAGTGGCGAACCGAAGGAGTCCAAAGAGATGCTTGATCCCAAGTGGTTTGATGCAGATCAAATTCCTAAGCTCGATATACTACCAGCAGACAAACTATTCATGCCAAAGATTCTATCTGGCAAAACCGTTCATAACGGATGGGTTATCTTCAAAAGGAACTTCAGCGGTGTTAGGGGATATGGTGGTTTTTAATAAAACCACGTCACCAAGTCGGTCTTATTTAAAAGTAAGACCGATTTTTTATTACATAAAGAAAAATACGCGATTCTGTTTTAGCCAAAACTGGCAGAGAGAATGTGAGGGGAATTAAGGCTTTGTTATTATATATGTGTCGCACAATATATCTTTTGCCTGATATATATCTCAAATATGGCTTAAATAACAACAAAGGCACTTCCCCGGGTATTTTTAGAAAATTCTTAGTATTACTATAAAAATGTAGAAATATTTATTTATATAATAATTTATCTCAAAAAATATTTCTGAAAAGTTTTCTCTCCCCTCTAGACTAGATCAGTGTCATAAATTTTTAAATTAGTCATTTTTCACTTTTTAGCAAAAAAGGCCTTTTCGGCCTTTTTTGTGTTTTTAACGATCTCTATAAATATTATCCCAAATTCATAGCAGCCAAACCTTCTTGTATAAGCCTCCAAAGGACTCCGACAACAAACTTGTCCCATACAAAGATCACAGGAGCAGCCAAGTAATTGTTCCAGAAGGTTTTTATAAAACCCCAAACATACTGTAAATTAGTTTGAACACTGTCTGACTCAATTATATCTTTTATATTAAAACCAAAATATCCTAGAACGATAAGAGCAATTACTACTACAACCACCATCTTTATTAAACCTTTATTTTTTTGCATAAATTTTATTAAAATAAATTAATCTAAAAGCTTTAATAATTATACCACAAAAAATACTCTGCAAATGTTTACAAGTATGTCATTGGGTCCAAATATCCTTTAGGATCTGCTATAGGCATTGTGTACGTTCCTTTGCATACCTTACTCTTCATACTACTGATCTTTACACCCTGAGTAGCATAGAGGCTCAAATGTAAGTGTGGACCAGTACTATATCCGGTATTTCCAGAGTATGCGATGGTGTCTCCAGTATATACTCTATCTCCTGCCTTAACTTTTATTAAAGAAAGGTGCCCATATAAAGTAGAAAGACCATTATCGTGTTTTATGAGAATCCATTTACCATACGATGCAGCAGAACAAACCGTATCTGTGTCTCCAGTGCCTTCAATAGTTCCAGAAAGTGCGGCCTTTACTTTTGTACCGACAGAAGCTCTAAAGTCCACGCCGTTGTGACTTCCAGATGTATAAAGTCTTCCAGAGTCAGATGTGACTCCAAACTTTTGAGTTATATAAACATTGTCTAGTGGATATGCAAGTATACCTTTTCCTGCTTTTGGAATACTCTTGGGATCAATAGCGAGTCTTAGATCAGATTCAAATTGAGTAAGTTCTTTATTAAAAGCATCGGCTAAAGCCTGCTTTGAGGCAAGAAGTTTTTTGTAGTCGGACTCTTTATTCTTAGTTTGGGCTAAAAGCTGGGTTTTTGATTTTTTATTTATCTCTAATATAGCTTTCTGATCTTCTAGGTCAGATTTTAATGCGACTAACTTTTTTCTTTTACTTTCTGCATCACCCTTATCTACCTCAAGACCTGTCTTTATAATCTTAGTCTCTGATACCTTTTGTCTTATGCTATTTTGAATTCTAAGTAAACTTTCTGTACTCATCCAAAACTGAGAAAGATTACTACTAGATATTAAATTTTCTATAATAGATGTTTGATCTATTTCATTTATCTCTCTTATGGTTTGTCCTATGACTTTACTATTAAGATTAATATCCTTTTCTTTACCAACTATCTCAAATCCGAGTCTTTGTATTTCAAGTTCTGTTGTCTTGATATTATTCTCAGTAAGCTTAATATCTAAAAGATTTTTTTTCTCTGTAGCTTCTATGGTTTTAAGCGCCTTTGAAAGTGAATCGACTTCCCCACCAATAGTTTTTAATTGAGCTTGATATTCAGCTATTTCTTTCTCAAGCTGAAGTTTACTCTTAGTTGTACTGTCTATTTTTGCTTTTATCTCGTCTATTGACTGTCCTAAAGATACGTTTCCTAATAACATAAAAGTAATGAATACAAAAAGAGATATTCTTACTGTTTTGTTATATATACTCATCTTATTTTAATAACAATTCTATAGCTATACTTATTCTTGAGAGGGTTTCTGCTTTACCTAATGTACCACAGAGAGTAAACGGATCTGGAGATTTTTCTTTACCAGAGAGGGAAACACGGAGTGGCCAAAGCACGTTCCCCTTCCCTTTCTCTTCAGCAATTTTCCAGATAGCTTCTTTTGTACTTTCTGAAGAAAAATTACTTTCGTCCATTTTTTCAAATATTTCTGATACAAGTTTAAGGTTTTCTGCAGCTTCCTGTGTTGTGCCACCCTTTTTCCAAACTATCATCTCTTTATCCAAAATCGGTTTCTCAAAGAAATATTGAATATCGCCATCCTTAAGCATTTGGTCTACATCAGACCAAACATTAATTCTTTCTAAAATGATTGGGGTTATTTTTTTAATAATTTCATCATTTTGATATCCAGAATTTTTGATTAGTCTATTTGTAATTTCTTCTTGGACTTTTTCTATTGGAAGTTTCTTAAGATATTCTTTGTTATACCAGAGTAATTTTTGTGGATTAAATATAGCCCCGGCCTTTTGGACCTTAGATATATCAAATTTTTCAATTAATTCATCGAGTGAAAAAACTTCTTCTTCTGTTCCAGGATTCCAACCCAAAAAAGCAATGAAGTTTAACATAGCCTCTGGTAGATATCCCATTTTTTCATAATATTCTACAGATACCATTTCACCATGTTTTCTTTTTGAAAGTTTTTCTCTCGTCTCAGATAGAATAAGGGGCATGTGCCCGTAAACTGGTCTTGGTTTTTCTCCTATAGCCTCCCATATTAAAATCTGCCTAGGAGTATTTGAAAGGTGCTCTTCTGCACGAATAACATGTGTGATCCCCATGGTAATATCGTCAACAACATTTGAAAGGTGGAAGATTGGTTCATCTAAGCTTTTGGCGATAATGAAATCTCCAAGATCTGTTGTATCAAAAACAACATCTCCTTTTATTAAGTCGTTGAAAGCAATTTTTTTATTTGGATTTTTGAATCTAATAACTTCTGCTCTTTGTCCTTCTTCTTTTACCTCCTCCTTTGAAACATAGGCATGCCCATTTTCTATGAGCTTCTCTATATACTTTCTGTGTACAGAAAAATAATCTGACTGTAGTAATGTGTCATCAAATTTTAAACCAAGCCATTCGAAGGCTTTGACTATACCTTCGGTATATTCCTTTTTTGATCTTTCTAAATCAGTATCTTCAATTCTTAAAATTATTTTACCTTTATTTTGCCTTGCGTATAAATAATTAAAAAGAGCAGTCCTAGCTCCACCAATGTGAAGGAAGCCGGTAGGGCTCGGTGCGAATCTTAAAACCATTTGTTCATTATTCTTCATGTTGTATTCCTATTTTAATTATTTCTTCTGCAATTATTTTTGCTGAATCGGCCTTAACAAACTCTTTTGCTCCCAATGACATTTTTTCTGCGATCTTTGGATTTGTCATTATTCTTTCAACTTCTGACAAAAGAATGTTTGCTGATAGATTTGCTTCCTCTATAACTGTACAAGCTCCTGATCTCGCATAATTATATGCATTTTCTCTTTGGTGGTCACCGTTTGAATCTGTGATTGGAATAATGATGCTTGGTATACCCCAGTTTGCTATTTCAAATATAGTTGAACCCGCTCTCGATACTACAAGGCTCGCAGCACCAGCGGCCATACTCATATTTAGATTATCCATATAATCATATGGTCTATATCTAGTCTTATAATGGCTATCTGCAAGAACCACACTGGCCGTTCTTGAAATTTCCTCAATGTTTAATTTCCCAGTCTGATGCACGACATAATATTTCTCTACGAGCTGAGGAAGAATATTCAATATTTGTTCATTTATAAGCCTTGAACCAAGAGAGCCACCAAGTATAAAAACGACAGGAAGATCTTCAGCCATATTAAGAAACTCTTTTGAGGCAGATTTTGTTGGTTGAAGAATTGCCTTTCTTACTGGATTTCCAGTATAAGCAACCTTCTTAGAATTAAAATATTTAACTGTCTCAGGATATGACACGGCTATTCTTTGAGCAAATTTGGCTGACCAAGTGTTTGTTCTACCAGGCACACTATCAGACTCATGTATCATCACAGGAATTTTTAATAACCTTGCAGCAACTAATATTGGGAAACTTGTGTAAGCTCCTTTACTGAAAATTACATCTGGATATAAACTAAAGAGTTTCTTAGTTGCAGAAATTATTCCAAAGAAGGTTCTAAATAAATCTGGAATATTCTTAAGAGAAAAATATCTTCTTACTTTTCCTGCGGAGATTTTTATAAAAGTAATATTGTTTTCTAAAAGTGCTTCTGCATCGTATGGAGAATCAGACATAAAGAAAAGCTCTACGGGCAAAAGCTTTTCTTCTCTTACTTGTCTATTTATTTCTTCTGCAATTGCTATAAGCGGATAAAAATGTCCACCAGATCCTCCTCCTGTTAATAATATTTTCATTTATTTTTTATTTTTATTAAATTTTGATACATTCAGAATAATACCAATTTCTGAAAGTGTAATAAGCATTGCTGTACCTCCCTGACTAAAAAAAGCAAGCGGAACCCCAGAAATCGGTACAATACTAAGCATCGAGCCAATATTCATAAAAGACCTCGATATTATAAGTATAACAATTCCAACCACTAAAAGTCCACCAAAATTATCTGGTGATCGTATAGCTATTCTAAAAGCCCTGAATACCAGGAACAGGAAGAATAATATAACAAAAACACACCCAATAAATCCCATCTCTTCTCCCAAAACAGCAAAAATAGAATCGCTGATAGACTCTGGTAAAAATTTAAATTTTTGTATCCCCTGTCCAAGTCCCCTACCGAATATTTGTCCAGACCCAACAGCAATTAAAGATTGTTGTATTTGATATCCAGAAGTTAAAGAATTTGCCTCTGGGTTTAAAAAAGAAAGTATTCTATCCTTTACATAAGGTTTAGCAAAAGCGATTATCGCAATAAAAGCAATTCCTGCAGCAATAAGTAAAAGTGTATGTCTGATCTTTCCCCCAGCAGAAATAAACATTATTACCCCAATTAAACCCAAGAAAAATAAAGAATCTATGTCTGGCTGCAATATTATAGGGATACTACAAATACTTAGTAAAATAACTAGTGGTAAAAGACCGTATCTAAATTGTTTAATTCTATCCTTATAAAGCGCTAGCCATGCCCCCCAATAAATAATAAAACCAATATTTAATATTTCTATAGGCTGAAATGTTGTAAGTCCAAACAAATTAATCCACCTTGTAGAACCATTCAAAGTCATCCCAACACCTGGAATAAAAACAAAACACATTATAGCTACTGATCCTAAGAATATACCAAGAGAGAATTTTTTAAATAGTTTGTAATTTATATGGGAAAATATAAAACAAGAAATTAAACCCAAAAGCAATCCAAAAAAAGCTTGCTTAAAAGTTACAACAGTAAACTGTGCAGCATTTTTTGCAAGAATACCCATTGATGCAGAAATAAAAACAGTAAAACCAAAAAATAATAAGAACAATACAGTTATTAAAAAAGTTCTATCTACTTTAAGTGTCTTAGACATTTATATTATCGCCAATATTAAACCGAAAATAGCACAAACAATACTTACAACCCAATATCTCATCGAAACCTTATAAGCCGGCCAACCAATTGCCTCAAAATGATGATGCACTGGAGCAACAAGAAAAAGTTTCTTTTTCCTAAGCTTCTTTGAAAGCATTTGAAATATCACCGAAAAAGTTGTAATCACAAGTGGCAATGCAATTATAGGAAGAACAGCTACACCACGACCACCAACCATTGAATCTGTCATAAAAGCAACAATAGCTAAAGTAATAGTAAGAGCCATACTTCCTGTCTCGGACATATAAAATCTTGCTGGAGGAATATTAAACCAAAGGAAAGCAAGAATTGCTCCAACGATAACAACACAGAAGGCTGCAAGGTCTATTTGATTTTGGAAGAAAGCGATACCTGCATAAGCAGTAAAAGCAGAAGCGAAAACTCCTCCGGCAAGCCCATCTATACCATCTATAACACCACCGGAATAAATAAATAAAATTACACCAACAAAAATTGGAATAAAAAATAATCCAAGATTTAAGTTTAAAATAAAAGGAAAATTAATAGTATTTACTTCAAGTTTAAAATAAAACCAAAGAGAAATTAGGAAAGAAATAATCCCAACTAAAATTAATCTCTTGCTTAATGAAAGCCCACCAGCATGTTTAGTATTTTCGCTTCCACGTATTTCCAAAAGATCATCTACTAATCCAACAATAGCTCCGAATATTAATGTGAAAAAAGGAATCCAAGTTTGATTTCTGCTTAAATAATCAAACTTATCCATCACGCTTGTATTAAATATTTCTCCAAAAATCCAAAAACCCAGCGTAGTAATAATTACTGATGACCAAATTATTATTCCACCCATTCTTGGTGTACCAATTTCTTTACCTTGATGTAAACTATTAAAAATAGGTGTTCCACCACCATCTACAGAAGAAACCGTCTTGGCCTTCTTCTTCCACATTTTATGTTTATACAAAAAATTTGTAAGAATAGGTGTTGTTAAAATACCAATCACGAAAGAAACAACCGCAGGAAGTATTACTTTTATTATATTTATAGCCATATTGATATGTATTATATAACTTCTAATAAACGAAAGAAAGCCTAAATTTATTCTGATAGCTTTTGCAAAGTTAACTTTGCAAGACTTTCAACATCTTCAAATCTACCTTCTTGAGTAGAACCTAGCACAACAATAGCTATCGGATGTGATATTCCAGCGTCTGTGATTATCGCTAAATTACCGCCGGCTAAATCAGTAAAACCTGTTTTTGAGCCTATTAACGTAGGTATTTCATTTAGTGATATATTTGTATTTTTTGCTGGATGTCTAATATTACTTTCAGAGATAAAGACGGAGTTTTCTTTGGCGGTAGCATAGATCATTTCTGGATCATTTAATATAATATATGAGAGCAGTTTACCCATATCATATGCTGAGCTATATGCTCCAGAAATAGCTGGGTTTATATCAAGTCCGGTTTCATTTAAAAACATTGTATCTTTTAAACCAATCTCTTTCGTTTTTTCATTCATTAAAGAAATAGTATTTTTACCATCAATTTCTTTATATCTATCCAAAGCTTTAGCTAAAGCGTGCATACCATCATTTGAAGAAGTAACTAGCGTAAAATCAAGAAGATCTTTCAGCTTCCATTTTTCTCCTACAAGTAATCCACTGTCCCCTTCTTGTCTGATAGACTCCTCATCAATATCTATTATTGTAGTTGCTAGCATATTACTTTTGATGACAAGCCCGGCCATTATCTTTGTAACAGAAGCTAAAGGAAGTTTCTCTCTTTCGTTTTTTGAGAAAATAACTTTATTTTCTTTTACATCATATACGTAATATGATTTTGCAATTATTTCTGACAAAACTAACTCATAATTAAATGGTTGTTTTTTTGTATCAATATTTACACCTTTTACTACTTCTGGAATAGAAGAGTGATTTAGAGAAATTATAAAAATAAAAAATAAAACAACCGCTATTAAAATAGTGGAGTTTATTCTCTTGTTTTTTCTAAGTAAACTATAGAGCTTCGCTGTTTTTATTTTCTTCAATTTCTTCATTTTGATTTTCTGTTTTTACTTCATCTGCTTCCTTTGGTAGTTCAGCATTTTTAAAGTCTTCAATGGCTTTCTTGGCCTCAGCAAATTCTGGCATATCTTCTATTTTTGAAATACCCATATATGAAAGAAGCTCAAAACTTGGTTTGTATAAGAAGCTTCTCTGATCCTTAGGATTTGTTACTTTTTCTATAAGTCCACGAATCATCAAATTTCTTAATATGAAAGTAGATTGAACTCCGCGAATATAATCCACTTCCGCACGAGATATTGGTCCCTGGTAAATAATAATAGAAAGTGTTTCGAGCCCTGCCTTACCAAGATCTTTTACAAGCTCTTCTTTTGTAAGTCTTTCTATTATTTCTGAAGCATCTTTACTTGTCCCAAGAGTTACTTCGTCTTCCTTTCTTACGATTATTATTCCCCTATCGGAAATTTTTGTTTCCAAACTATTTAGTGCGACAGAGATTTCCTCTTCAGTTTTACTAAAAATCTGAGTTAACTTTTTTATTGTTACCGGTTCACCCTTCCAAAAAAGTACCGCTTCTATTTGTTTTTCTAAATTATTTGTTTCCATTGTTTTTATATTATCCATATATCGGTGTACCTACTTGTTTGCTTTCCATCCTTATATCATCAAACTTATTTTCTTGTGACACCTCTATTATACCTTGTTTTACGAGCTCTAGCATAGCCAGAAAGCTCACTATTACATTTACTTTCTCTACCCTACCCATACCAGAAAATTCTTTGAAACTCATCTTTAGATGATTTTTAACCCTTTCCGTAAGAGAATTTATTGTTTCTTCTAAACTTATCACTTTTATAATCTTCACTTGTGGTTTCTTTTCAAACTTTGGAAGATTTTTGATTACATCAAAAATAGATTTAGCAAAATTCTCTTTATTCATATCGTCACTAGGAGAAAATACTGGTTCAAATTTTCTGGTATTGGGATAGAAAATCATTTCTTTTCCAAAACCATTCTTCACATGTAAGCTAAGTTCTTTTATTTTTTTGTAAATCTTAAGCTTAAGTTCTAAATCTTTCATGTCTGTTTTTTCTTCTTCGGTAAGATTTAATGTAGGTAAAAGAGACTTAGATTTAATTAAAAGAAGCGTTGAAGCAATGACAATAAAGTCAGAAGCATCCTTAATTGGAAAAGTTTCTCTGTTTTGTAAGTGAGATATGAAATCATCTGCTACTTTTGCAAGTGAAATATCATTTACAAGAAGTTTCCTTTTTTCGATAAGAGAAAGGAGTAAGTCCAATGGACCCTCAAATACTTCGGTTTTGATTTTAAAATTATCTTCAGGCATTTACTGATTTTTTAATATTTTATCCACAATCTTTTGTCTATCTTCAACAGAAAGTTCTGGACCCAATTGAGTAGAAATATATCCGACATATTTATCGAAATATATTTTGTCATTTGCCCACATTTCAACAAATTTTTCATCAAGACCGTGTATCGGATATAATTTTATATGAACATGGTTTACCCCTAGACCCTCCATAACAATAGCGACTCTTCTTACGTTCAATCCTTTCTCAAGTATTTTTACAACTTTCTTTGTAGCGAGCATAAGATCAGTGTATGCTATATCTGGCATATCTGTAGCATCACTATCAAAATGGTCTTTTGTAATTACTAAAGTTACACCCTCAGTATTAGGATTTAAGTCCATAATTGCTAGATGTTTATCATCTTCCCAAATTTTTACACTTGGTATTTTCCCTTTTACAATTTTACAAAAAATACAGTCTTCCATAATGTTTTAAGATGTTTTTATTATATCACTTAATTATTATAATGAAGTTTAATAACTACCCTCCACATCCTCTAATCTCTCATCGATTCTATTCATATCTCTTGGGAACATTGTAGCCTGACGAATGTTTGGTAAGTTTAGGAATTGCATTGTGATTCTTTCTGCTCCAAAAGCGAAACCTCCTTCTGGTGGAACTCCGTATTTGAAAGCTTGTAAGAACATGGAAATATTTTTTGGATCAAGTCCCCAGATTTTAACATGTTCCTCAAGTTGTTTAAAATCATTTATACGTCTTCCACCACTCAAAAGCTCACGTCCTCTACAAATCAAGTCTACACCTTCATTGAATTCTGGATCCTTTGCATCAGGATATACATAAAATGGCTTTTTTCTAGTTGGGAAACCATAAACAAACACGAAATCTGATCCTGTTTCTTTTTTAAATATTTCACATATTTCAACTTCGTCTTGTGAAGAAAGATCTTTGTCTCCTCTGTTGTCTCTACCGTAAACCTCGAATATTTTTTGTTGTGATTCTCTCAAAGAAATAACTGGGGTCTTTTCAATCATCTTTGGAAGTTCAACTCCTAGTAATTTTAATTGCTCCGCATTTCTTTTTTGTATTTGTTCCAAAATATATCTGATAGTCTTTTCTGCCATATCTTTTACATCAGTCCAAGAATCAATAAAAGCCATCTCAGCATCAAGAGACACTATTTCCGTAATGTGTCTTGTGGTTACGCTTGGTTCAGCACGAAAGATTTTGTTCACAGAGAAGCATCTTTCAAATGCGCTCATGACGATCTGCTTATATAACTGAGGAGATTGTGTTAGATATGCTGACTTGTCAAAATAAGCTATCTTAAAGACTTCCGCGCCACCCTCAGCTGTTGCAGGAACAATACATGGTGCTTGGAATTCGAAAAAGTTTTCACTTTTCATTACTTCTCTGAAACTATCAATTACTGTTTCCTCAATTTTGAATACTGCCTGAATTTTAGGATGCCTAAAAGTCAAAGCTCTATTATCTAGCTCAGTGGTAAGATCAAGATTGAATCCATCAACAGACATATCAAAAGGTAAAGAAGCGGCTTCAGCCAAGATGGTAACTTTAAATATTTCTAATTCGATATCACCATTTAAAATTCCCGCTTTACGGTTTCTTTCCGGACGTTCATTAATTTTTCCAACCACTTCTACAACAAATTCTTGGCGTAGCTTTTTACCTTGTTCAAGTGCTTCTAATTGGTTTGGTAAGATAACACCCTGAACAATTCCTGTCATATCACGAAAATCCAAGAAAATCATTTTGCCTTGGTCACGTCTGATATTTACCCATCCTTTTATAAGTACTTCTTCTCCAACTTTACTCGCCAATTCTCTTATATATGTTCTTTGCATGTTATTTTTTATTAAATTTATAATTATATTTTTCCTTCCCACTCTTTTAAAAACCTGTCCACAAAATCTTTCGTAAATTTATATCTTTTCTTTGCGATATTCCTAGCCATTTTTGTATGGAAACCTTCTGGCTTTATCTTTAATATCTTTTCAAAGAAATGATTTATGGATGTTTCTGATTCACCAGAATATTTTGTCTTTGGTTTTATAGAGCTAACATGAAATGGCTTGTCTCTTTTTCCAGAATATCCAAACACTCTCGCTATACAGATTGCTCCGATTGCATCCAATCTATCCGCATCTTGAATTATTTTAGCTTCTTTTGTTTCTGGTTTAATTCTCTTACTATATCTATGGGCCTTTATACAATGAACAATGTTTTTAATTTTATCTTCTGAAAGATTGTATTTCTCAAGGATAATCTTTGCCATTTCTGCTCCTTCTTCTGCATGGCAAATATTATTATTCTTATCTTCCTTACTTCTTGCGACGTCATGTAAAAGCGCAGAAATACCAACAATATTTATATCAGCCTTTTCTTTGGTGGCCAGCCTAATTGCCATATTAAAAACCCTTTCTGTATGATCAAAACCATGGCTTCCATCTAGTTTAAAATGTGGTTGTATTTCTTTTTTTAATTCAGTAAATATTTTTTTCATGTTTATGTAAATAAAAAAGCACCCTTGCAAAAACCAAATTATCTTTGATTCTTGCAAGGGCGCTCATGCGCGGTACCACCTTACTTTTAACTCATTAATAGGGTTCTACTTTGGTATAAACCATTTCTTCCCCAAGCTCCACCGTGTTTTCGGTTTCTTTGCTCTTATTTATATAATACAACCTACACAAAAAAAAGCAACAAGTTTTATCTTGTTGCTTTTTTCTTTATTTCCTATTCTACGAAAGTTATTGCTTTTCCTTTCTTTGCTCCTCTACCAGTTCTACCAATACGATGCACGTAGTCATCATTTGTAGCTGGAATATCATAGTTGATAACGTGACTTATATCAGAAATATCTAGTCCTCTCGCAGCCACGTCAGTCGCCACAAGTACTCTAGAATAATTTTCCTTAAATAATTTAAGTGCATATTGTCTCTTACCATGAGTTTTGTCTCCGTGTATAGACTCAGCTTTAATACCTTTCTTAGTTAATACCTGAGAAAGTTTTTCAACACCATGTTTTGTTCTTCCAAAGATCAAAACCTTAGTGAGTTCTTTGTTGTCTAGCAAACCGCAAAGTACATCTGTTTTATTTTCTCCTTTTTTAATTTGAATAACATCTTGTTCAATGTTTTTTGCAGTATCTTGAGTCTTCACAGAAATCCTAAGAGGATTCTTCAAAAATTCAGTGATCAATCTTTCTATATCTGGAGAAATGGTTGCTGAGAAGAAAAGTGTATGTCTTTCTTTTGGCATACCTTTCATAATCGCACGCATATCGTGTACAAATCCCATATCAAGCATTCTGTCTGCTTCATCTAAGACAATGCTCTTAAATTCATGCAAATGAATCATCTTACGATCAATCAAATCTTTCAATCTTCCTGGGGTACCGATTATAAAGTTATACTGAAGTCTAAGTTCAGAAATCTGTCTATAAATCGGTGCACCTCCTACGCAACATACAGAATATATCTGCATGTTCTTAGTGAATTGTTTAAGCTCATCATCTATTTGAATAGCTAGTTCTCTTGTAGGAACAATAATCAAAACTTGTTCTTGTCTGTTTAACAAAACTTTGTTTATAAGAGGAATAAGAAAAGCTGCTGTTTTACCAGTACCAGTATTTGCTACTCCTACAATATCATTACCCATAAGTATTTGTGGGATTGTTCTATCCTGAATCGGAGTTGGCAAAAGATATCCTTTTACTCTTATAGATTCTTTCAAAGCGTCGACAATCTTAAAATCTTGAAAAGTGTGTTCAGGTTTAAATACTGCGACTTCTTCTGTCATTTGAACTTTATTTATAAATTTAGAAAAATTTATTTTTTCAGTTTTTTGTCTGCTACCTCCACCACGTGATCCTCCACGGAATCCACCTCTACTTGGTCCTCCTCTGAATCCTCCGTTTGAGGCGCCACGAAAACCACCACCGCTTCTGCGAGGACCACTACCAAATCCGCTAGATTGCGGAGCTCTAGATGGACCGCTTTTACGAGGTCCGTTAAAACTTCTTTTTATCATCTTTTTAATAGCGTAAAAATACGCTTTTGTCCGCTACGTCTGAATATACAGAACTGCCTATCGAAGGCTTAAGCGGAAATTAGTACGAATTATTTAATTAAATCACTACTGGTGTAGTGAATAAATAATTCCCCGCCTTTCTACATAGCCATTCATTCGAACAATTCGTTGGTTCGTATGTTTACCTAGAGACTCATTTACCTACACAGAATAGCTTATTTTTGATTATTTGTCAACAGCTTAACAAGTAAAGTCTTTTTCTTGTTGTTTATATAGACAGGCGTAAGCACCATTCAATTTCATTAATTCTGTGTGTGTTCCCTCTTCTAATATTTTCCCATGTTCCATTAATATAATTCTATCTGCTGATTTTATTGTGCCAAAATTATGAGAAATAAACATAGCTGATTTTTCCTTTGCCATATTTCTAAGATTTTCAAAAATTATAGATGCTGAATGAGCGTCAACCGAGGCTGTCGGTTCATCTAAAATAGTAAAGTTTGAATTTCGATATAGAACCCTTGCGAGAGCCATTTTTTGTCTTTCTCCTTTTGAAAGTTCTTCTCCACCAAATTCTACACCAATTACTGAATCATATTTTTCTTTCCATCTTTCAATAAAATCACTCGCTGTGCTTAGCTCTGCTGATTTTTTAACCAAATCAATATCTAATGGTCTATTTATATTTCCCGAAGCAATGGTTTCTTTTGTTTTAAAACATAATGTTGAGAAATCCTGTGGTAAAACAGCAATTTTCTCCCACCATTCTTTATAATCTAGTTCTTTTAAATTAATTCCATTTATTAATATTTCTCCCTCACTCGGATCGTGGATTCTAAGTAGTAATCTCACAATGGTAGTTTTTCCAGCTCCGTTATGTCCAACCAAACCTATTTTTTCTCCCGGCGCTATTTTAAAAGAAATATTTTCTAATATGTAGTTATCTTTTCCAGGGTATTTAAAATATATATTTTTAAACTCTATTTCAGGTGTTCTATTTGCTATCTCTTTAGGGTTTTTTGTATTTATAATTACCGGCCTAACATTTATTACTTCCAAGATGCCACTAACATATAGATTTCTCTCTACTCCTCTAGCGATATTAATTAACAAATTCGATATAGCACTTTCTAAATTTCCAACGATAGTAAAAAGAAAAACAATAGTACCAACACTTATTGAACCTATGGCTGATCCTTTGATTGCAAGAAAAATAGAAAAAGTAATACCAAGAGCAGAAATTAATTCAGCAAGAATACGAAGCGTTGTGGTTTTTTTCTCCTCCATTGTCTGCCTGTTAACAAATTTCGTTAATATATCTTTAATTTTTATTAGAAAATCATTTTGAATACCTAAAAGTTTCGCCTCTATTAAAGGGTATTTTGCAGTGAAGAATTGTCTTAGGTATTGGTGCTCTCTTTGTTCTCTACTACTTTCTTGAAAAATATTCCAGATTCTTTTACCATATTTTGATTCTATTAAAAAAGATGGTGTAGAAAAAAATAAAATTATAATTAATATTCTCCAATCTATAAGCAAAATAGCTGTGGAAGAAGCTAATATTAAAAATATGTTCTTAATATTTTGAATACCCACATCGAGTAAGTTCATAATCGGAAAAGTACCATTATTAAAAGCAGCCATGATTTTGTCTTGAAATGCAGAGTTCTCTACGTGGGCGATATCAAACTCTGCTCTTTTTCCAAGTACATAAATATCTATAAAATTTTGAAACTTTAAAAACCAAAATCTAAAAGATACGTTCCTGATTGTATCGATCAGTGAAGGAACTGTCCTTACTATTACATAGACAACTAATGCTACCCACATAGCTGATTCATTTTTTGTTTGAATCGCATTTACTATTTCATCTATTAATTTTCCAAAATATTTTGAAACAACAATAGGTAAAATACCACCAAAAATAGTTGTGGTTAAAAGCATTGAAAAAACAAAGGGACTATTTTTAAAAGATAGTCCGCAGAAATACCAGAAGTTTTTAATAGAACTCCAAACACCCGTTTTTTTATTTTGCATTTTTTATTTATTACAAAAAGCCCCTATACTAAATACCAACTTAGTAAATCTTCACCCCTACCAATTTTCTTACTTCTTCCATTTTCTTTTCGGCCCTCATAGAAGCTCTTTTACCGCCCTCCTTTAGAATATCAAATACAGTATCTAAATCATTAGCTAGCATAGCTCTTTTCTCTCTAAGTGGCTTTATAAAGGCCTCTAAGGCCGCTATAAGGCCCTCCTTAGCTTCTTTATAGCCCATTCCGCCCTTTGTATATCTTTCTGCCAAAGCATGCTTTTCAGCCTCATTTAAGAACAATTTATGAATTGCAAAAATATTTGATTCTTCTGGATTCTTTGGTTCATCTACACCTTTAGAATCTGTAGGGATACTCATTACAGCTTTTTTGATTTCTTCATAAGTAGCAAAAAGTGGAATCACATTACCATAGCTTTTGCTCATTTTTCTCCCATCAGTACCTGGTACTGTTTCTACATGAGGAAGGATAAGATGATCTGGTAGTTTAAATACTTCTTCTCCTTTTCCAAATACTCTGTTGAATTTTTCAGCAGTATCCCTAGCATATTCCACATGTTGTTTTTGATCTTGCCCTACTGGTACCAAATCTGCATCCTGTATCAAAATATCTGAAGCCATGAGTAAGGGATAATCAAAAAGACCAACATTGATTTCTTTGTTTTTTGCTTCTGCGTCTTTATATGCATGTGCACGCATGAGATACGGCATTGTAGTAAGACAATTAAAAATCCAAGTGAGTTCGTGTACTTGGGGTACATCAGACTGTTTAAAAAGCACCACCTTCTTTGGATCAAGACCGATAGCGAGGTAATCGAGAGCGACGTCTATAATACCTTTCTCCATCTCTTCTTTATTCTGCACTGTAGTCATCGCATGATAGTCAGCAATAAAAATATGATTTTCATATTCATCTTGTAGGTCTACAAATTGCTTAATCGCACCAAAATAATTACCAATGTGCACTTGGCCCGTTGGTTTTACTCCAGACAATAATATTTTCTTGTTGTTTGACATTTGCACTATAATACCAAAATAGCAGGTTTTATGGAAGGGTTACCTTTTATTAATCCTAGCTCCTGTTTCATAAACTTGCCAATTAGAATTTTCTTTAACTACAATCCAGTCAACTGGCTCATCCCACACTTCTTTTTTAAGTTTAGATAAGGAAAATTTAGAGTTATCAATAACACCGATCCTCACCCAATCACTGGGTATTTTTTCTAAAAAACGATCATACCACCCCCTGCCGTGTCCATGTCGTGTGCCGTAAATATCAAACTTTTTACCAGGAATTAAAATGTAGGCCATTTCCTCCTGACACTGTTTCCTGCAACTAGCTGCCCAGATATATGGATCGCTATCCTTATCTTTTGGTAAAATGATAGTCTTTTGGAGACTATCATTTTTAAACGGTATAGTCGCACAGTCTATTTCACATAACAAAGGGCTGTAAATGATGGAAATATCACAATAACCAATAACTTCATTAATTTTTTTGAATATCTCGTTATTATCCATAGTGTAAATTATATGAAAAGTCTGTTTTTTCTTGTCATCTTGACAAGGTATTATATCAGAGTATTCTAAGAACTAGAATATTTGACATTCGTCAGATTTGTTCATAACCTAAAGCAAAGGAGGAAAAAAATGAAAAAGAAAACAGTAACGCCTCTTTTGGGGCAAGTATTACAGAAAATTGCTCATAAAATAGGGGCCACTGTGGTGATGGAACCTGAGTGGAATATCGTTGGTCAGATCATTTTTAAGAGTGGTCGCAAGCGATATTTCAGATACTCTAGTCTGGATATTAACAGGCTTGGTTCTTCAGATATCGCCAAAGATAAAGGTTTTTCTACCTTCTTTATGAAAAGTATGGGATACAAAGTTATCCCTGGTAAGACTTTTTATTCTGCTGACTGGGCCAAGGCTATTCACTCACGTGAAAATATCGATGCTGGATATCTATTTGCTCAAAAGTTGGGCTTTCCAGTTATCGTAAAGCCAAACAGTGGCAGTCAGGGTACGGGGGTAGCTTTGGTTTATAACAAAAGCCAGTTCTATCGAGCCATGAGGTTTATCTTCAAGCGAGATCGAGTAGCTTTGGTCCAAAAGCTGGTTCAGGGTCGGGACTACCGAGTGGTGGTTCTTGATAATGACGTGATCTCAGCTTATGAGCGTATTCCTTTGAATGTTGTTGCTGACGGAGTGTCCACAATAAATCGTCTGCTTCAGAAAAAGCAAAAGCAGTTTGTGGCTTCCAGTCGGGATACAAAAATCAAGATGGATGATGCTCGTATTTCTGAAAAACTAGCTCGTCAAGGACTCAGTCTGCTGTCTGTGCCAAAGAAAGGAGAGCGTATCTATTTACTAGACAATGCAAATCTTTCTACAGGTGGTGATTCAGTAGATGTAACAAAAAAAATCCATCCGGAATTTCGCAAGCTGGCTATCAAGCTGACCAAAGATATGGGCCTTCGCCTATGTGGTGTTGACCTTATGGTTAGTGGAGATATCACCAGCAAGCCAGAGACCTACTGGATTTTGGAGATTAATGCCGCTCCTGGATTGGATCATTACGCACAGATGGGACGGGCTCAAGAAAAAGTTGTCGAAGCCTTATATCTCAAAGTCCTAAAAAGTATGGAAAAATAAGACACGAGTAACGGATAGTGCTGAAGTATACCTTCAGCACTATTTTTTATTACCTTTAGTTTTAATGTCTTTGTATATATAAGAGTAAATATCATCTTCTGGTAAGATATCCAATTTTATGCTTTTTTTATTAATATTATTTCTTGCAATAAATTTTATTGGAGCATTCTTAATGACAGCCAGTGGTATCTGCTCAGCTCCCTCACCCATATTCATAACAGCAGCTGCAGACAATGCATCGGCTATGTTACTTTTTGTAAAACGACTTTTCTTACCAAATAAATCTTTTTTGCCGATATAATTTTTAAAAGGTTCAAAACCGGCAAAACCTACTGCTCGGCCAACAGTTCCCATTCGAAGAGGAAGACTTTTCGTGTCAGTTATTAATATCCCAATATTTTTTAATTTAAAATGCTTGCTAATTTTATTTCTCAATAGCTCAGCTGTCTTAAAAATATTATTTGGTAATAAAATAATTTTATGATCAGCGTTTGATTCGTCGACTCCAGCATTAATGCACCAGCCACCATTGGTTAATGTTAATAGGGCCCATGGGGTTTTTATTATTTTTTGGGAATTTTTAATAATTACTTCCTCTTTGTTTTTTATATTTTCAGTCCTACCTTGAGAGAGAGCAACTACCTTTGATGTTATAACAATAATATAACCTTCTTCTACAACAGGAATATTATCAATAATAAATTGAAATAAATTTTCATTTTCTTTAAATAATCTTGTTTTAATTGAAATTATTTCCATTTATTACATGTTATAAGGATATCTTTACCAAACTCAAGGACTCAACTACCCCTCCATCTCTTTAAGCAACACTAGGGCCCTCTCCATTATCCAATCACCTATCTCTCCCCAATCAAAATATTGTTTATAATCTTTTGGATCAATTAATTTAATTTCAGTGATATCTCCGTCTGGATCTTTCACAAATGGTCCGTACGGTTTGACTATACAAACTGATCTTGTTTGAATCATTTTGCCTTGTGGTTCTTCAACTTCAATAAAGCCGATAAACTTATGCTTCAGAACCTCCATATTTGTTTCTTCCTTTACTTCCCTTATTACAGCTCCTTCCGCATTTTCTCCCAATTCTGCATGCCCGCCAGGAGGAGTCCATCTATTTTTCTCAGGATCAAATACCAAGACTAATTTACTATCACAAAAACAAAAAGCATGAACACAATGCAATTTTATGTCACCAAGCTCTTCTATACTATCTATATCTCTATAAGTATATGGCACATCACCACAACTCCTCATCTTCATTATTGAGTGTATTACTTTTTTCATATTAGAAGTTATTATAAGTATTTTTGTTTCTTTTGTCTATTTTAAGTATCTCTATATTTTTCTAAAGTTATAATTATTTTTATTTCTTCTATCCACATAAGTTTAGCAAGAAATCTTTTTATTATGATATAATTTTTAAATGCAAATAAAAACTAAAAAGTTAATTTTAGTTGACAAAAAATATGAGGCTGAAAATATTGTTTCTTTAATTTTTAAAACCAGCAACAAAGATCCATATATTTATCTCGCTGGTCAATATGTAAGTGTTTATCTTTTTGGACTTACCTATCCAAAATCGTATACTATCTCTAGTTCTCCTAAAGAAAAACTTGTCACACTTACTATAAAGAAGATTGGTAATTTTTCAACAGCTCTTTATTATTTAAATATTGGTGATTCTATAAAAGTAGAGGGTCCCTATGGGGATTTTTATCCAAAGATTGAGGATAATTGTGTTTTCTTAGCCTCTGGTATTGGAGTAACGCCTTTCATTAGTATTATTAAAGACAGGTTAGAGAAAACTGGTGCTGAGCGTACATCTTTATTTTATAGCAATAAGACATTTCTAGATATAGCTTTTTTCGATTTGTTAAACAAAATTAAATCAGATGGAGGATTATCGACATTAGTATATTTTTTAACCCAACAAGAAAAAACAAACCCTTTAGTTAAAGAATATAACAGAATGAATACTGGTCTTATAAAAAAATACATAAAATCATTTAAGAATAAAAGTTTTTATATATGCGGTTCAATATCTTTCGTAAATGATATGTTGAAGAACCTCAAAGAAAGTGGCGTACCTGAAAATTTTATTTTTACGGAATCTTTTTATTAAAAATTTGATGAAAGATTTTTCTATAATAATATTATCTTATAAAAGTGTTGAGGTTATCAAAAAGAATATTGATAGTATTTTATCTCAGAAAATGCCAAGTCAAAATTATGAATTGATTCTAGTAGATGATGGCAGTCGTGATGGTACAGATAAAGTTTTGCAATTAATTGCATCAACAAATAATAATATCCGTGTATTTGCTTTAAAAAAAAGACATGGAAATGGTTACTGTAAAAATCTTGCAATTAAAATGAGTGAAGGTAAAATTTTGTTCTTCCTAGACGATCATTTATTTTTGCCAAATAAAAATAGCATACTAATGATGTATGACGCACTAGCTAAAGATAAAAGTCTCGTTGGTGTTTGTGGTAATTACATTTCAGAAAATGAAAGTGACTATAATCTTTGTAGAGATATTAGACGGTTTATGATTTATGGAAAAAATAGTCAAGATTTATATTTAAATCCAAATAAGTTTATTCCATTCTCGATAGTGATTAGTGCTATTCGGAAGGATCATTTAAACAAGTCTAGAACTTTTCCAGAAGAATTTACTCCAAATGCATCTGAGGATATTTGTTTTCAGATAAATCAGCACAAAAAAATGAAAAGTTTTTTATATCTTTCGAGTGTTTTTGGGTATCATTCACACAATGCTAATTTTTTTGATGCTGTTATAAAAATAAAAAGGGAGCTGGTTGGTTATATTCTTATTCTCAAAAAATTTTCAAATGATGTGCATTTTAACAACTGGTATTTGCCTTCATTTTTTAGTTTTCCACTTCTTTTTTATTTTACATTAACTATTGTTTTTCTTAATAAATATCTTTGGCCGGTGTTGTTTCTAACCATACTACTTGAGATTTTGTTGTTATACCCTATTGCTTACTATAAAATTAGTTTAAAGGTTAAAATTAAAGTCTTTACATATTGTCTATTGAATGAAGCATTGAAATTACCTGCTGTACTGTATATAATAACTAGACATCCTAGTTGTATGTTTTCCATACTGAGACAATTATTTTTTTGGGAAATTAAAAAAATAAAATATATTTATGAAAATAGATTTAAAAAACCCTGGGCATATAAAATTACTTCTTCTTAGTGAAGGGGTTAACTTTAACGAACATGTCCTTCTTGGTGTTGGAAAACAGTTCTCTGAGAACCGTTATTACTATAATGTTTCAAATGATCCAGAATTATTTAAGTATAATCTTCCTTCAGAAATACTTTTGCCACAGAATATAGAGTCGAGCATTTATTACAATAAAGATTCAAGATTGTCGTTACGTATTCAGGGTGATATTCTCCATCTTTTTTACGAAGAAAAAATTTTATTTCCCGTGTCCTTCAATGATAGACCTAATTTTTTTAGTAAAGATTTAAAAAATGGTATAGAATGTAAAAAAGTAATTTCAATGTATGGAAGATATGTTCTGGCCTTTTTTACTGATTCATCTTGTATATACTTTGAAAAAGGAATGCCATGTAAATTTTGTTCTCTTAAACCGTCTCGTAGAACCTTTGGAAAAGATAATGAAAAAGTGATAACCCCAGAGATGGCTAAAGAAGCTAGTGAAATAGCTGTGCAGACTGATACCGAAAGAATTAAATATGTTATGTATACAGCTGGAACTCCAGGTAATATAGATAAGGGATATGAACAGCAAATAGAAATGATTGAAAAAGTGAAGCCTTCGTTTTCTAATGATGTAAAGCATCACCTCACAATAATACCCACAACAAACAAAAAACTTTTAGAAAAAATTAACAAAGCGGGGCTTGATTCAATAGCTTTTGATATTGAGGTTTTTGATAAAAAACTTTTTACCAAGTATTGTCCTGGAAAGTCTACTTTTATTGGACACGATGGTTTTATTGAAAGTCTAAAATTGGCGAGAAGTGTATTTGGGCATAGTAATGTTAAAGTCGGTTTTGTTGGAGGATTAGAGCCAATCGAATCGCTAAAAGAAGGAATGGAGTTTTTTGGAAAATTAGGCATTAGTATTGCGATTAATGTATTCCACCCAGACAAAAATACTGAACTAGAGTATAAAACAAGACCGAGTATTGATTTTCTATTTGAAATGGTTAAGTTTCAATCTGAGGTGTATAAAAAGTATAATCTGATACCCGTTTTCCCATTTGGCGGCAGACGAAGTTCTTTGGACACAGAAGTGTACAGGGGTTTCTTTGACTAATATGAAAAAATCAAGATTAACCGACCATTGTACTTGTGAATGCTTTGCTAAATTTGACAATCAAGGTAAAGATATAATAAGGCTTTATCAGCACTGGGTTCTATACCTCAATTTTAATCAGGGTTTCGTAGGTAGAAGTCTTGTTATATTAAAGAAACATAAAAAGGATATTACAGAAATAACAGACGAAGAAAACTCGGAGCTTCTTTTGGTAATTAAAAAGTTTAAATTAGCTTTAGGTAAGATTGTAAGCTTATATAATTTAAATATTGTTATATCAAATACTGAATCTCATATTCATAATAACCATTTACACATACATCTGATTCCTCGCTATGACAAACCTGTAAAAATTGGAAACGCAATCTTCCCCCATGATTCAGAAGTGGATAAAAGAGTTTTTTACAATAAACTCAATAGGGATATAATATTAGGTGGTATTATTAGAGAAAATATTTTATCTAAATTAAGAAAATTACTTTCCTAATAGAATTTCAAATTTCCCCAGTAGGTCTTTAGAAGAAGATATATCCATATTAAGCATATTATCAACTATTTTTTTAAGATTGTTTTTATTTAAATTATTTGATGTTTCATATCTATTTTTTGTACATAAACGATAGTAAATTGTTGCCAAAACTATCTTTACTAAAATAGGTTCTTCATACTTTGATATTTTATAGTTGCTGTAAAAAATCTTTAATAATGTAGATAGACGGGTAAGATTGTTTAAATAGTGAAGAGATAAGTGACCTAAGAAGAAACCGACATCAAAAATCTTGTTTCCTATATGCATAGTCTCCAAATCGTAAATACATAGTTTGTCGTCTCTAATTGTCATGTTGTGAGGATTAAAATCACCATATATTGTTTGTTTCTTTTCCTTTTTTAAGTCTGATACTATTTGATTTAAAACTTTATGATTCCAAATTCCATATCTCCAATATAAGTAAGACTCATACTGTGCGAGTTCTTTTCTCTCTTCTCTAATTGGTTTTTTGTAATTTGCCAACCTCTTATGAAAATTAGCCATACTCGCCGCAATTTCCCCACAGTGTTTACTTGTTAGAACTTGTTTAAATAATAGTTCGTAAACACTTGTTCCAGCTATATATTCAAGTAAGAGAAAATTGTTCCCACTAAGTATTATTTTGGGAACAAAATTTTTTATTTTTTGACCAACAATAATGAGAGCGTCTTTTTCAATCTCAATATCAGTGGGTACTATCTTTATTTTTTTATCAGACTTGAAATGATCTAACCTAATTTTTAATACGTAATTTTTACCATCAGTATTAATTTTATACACCTCATGGACTAGTCCTAAACCAACTTTTTCTATTTTACAATATTTACTAACGATTCCTTTTTTTATAAGAAAACCAATTTCTTTTTTTTTCGTATAGGAATTAGTTGTCATTTTCTGGTTTTAATAAAGGAAACATCACTACATCTCTTAGGTTTGATTGCTCTGTTAGTAAAGCAACAATTCTTTCTATACCCATACCCCAACCAGAGACTGGGGGCATTCCATACTCTAAGGCTTCTATATATTCATCATCTTTTAGCATAGCTTCTGTATCTCCTTTGTCGCGAAAATTAGTCTGCTGTTCAAAACGCTCCTTTTGATCTATTGGGTCAACCAATTCACTATATGCATTTAGAATCTCCCACCCATTTATAATCAATTGGAAACGATCGGTAATCTGTCCATTGATGTCATTTTTTCTTGCGAGAGGTGATATGTCTAAGGGGTGTTGGGTAAGAAAAGTGGGATTAACTAATTTTGGTCTTGATACTTTTTTATAAAGAGCATCAATTAGGTTTCCACGACCTAATTTCCCTATATCATCAATCTGTATTCCCTTTCTTTTGATTTCATTTTTTAAGTCGTCTCCATTTGGAAATTTATCAATATCTATTTCACAATCTTTAATGAGGATTTCTCTAAAAGAAACTTTATTCCACGGAAGCGAAAAATCTACTTCAATAAGCTCTTCATTTCTATTCAAAATATTAAATTTCAAAGAACCCTTAAGTTTCTTAATAATACTTGTTAGCATATTCTCAGTAAATTCCATATTCTTTTCATAGTCCCAATAAGCACAATAGTGTTCAACCATGGTAAAATCCTGTAGATGGCTTGGGTCCATACCTTCATTCCTGAAAACTCTAGCAACTTCAAATATTTTTTCATATCCACCTATTATTGCTTCTTTTAGATATATTTCTGGAGCTATTCTCAAAAAAACATCCATGTCGAGTGCATTATAGTGAGTAATGAATGGTTTTGCTAATGCTCCAGATGCATTATTACAAATCACAGGTGTATCTATCTCTGTAAAGCCATTCTGCTGGTAGTAATTTCTTAATTCCCAAACAAATTTACTTTTAAAATCAAATCTATCTTTTGTAGATTGATTCATTATTAAATCTAGATATCTTTTTCGGTATTTTAATTCGGTATCTTGTATGCCGTGCCATTTTTCAGGTAGAGGTGATATTGCTTTACTTAAAAAGGTATACGAACGAACAAGGATAGACATCTCACCTTTTTGAGTGAAAAAAATCTCACCTTTAACACCTATAAAGTCACCTCGATCAAGAATATTTATAAATTGTTTGTATGATTTCTCCTCCAATTCTCCGACTCTAAATATTATTTGCATTTTACCCGTGCTGTCTTGTAACTGAGCAAAAGTTACCTTCCCCATTTTTCTCAATAAAACAATTCTACCAGCAGTGCTTACTTCTTCTCCTGCGGTTTTACCTCTTGCGCTAGATATAGAGTGTGTCTTGTCATATTTACCAGAATAAGGGAGCATCCCTAGTTGCTTAATAGTATCTATTTTTTTGATACGATCTTGTCTTTCGCTATATGAATTTTCTTTTTTTTCTTCCATAAAATTATATCGTTATATTAATAATGAATCGTATAAAAATCAATATCAAACAAAAAAGTTACCACATTCTAAGCCTGCTTTTGGCTACTCCTCTTCATCGTTTGTTATTTGTTTATTATAGGATATTTAGAATAATAAATCCAATATTTGTATATGCAACCTTTTTTTTAAAATAAATAAAAAGCACTGGTTTTAACCATGCCTATGACCATAATATTTTATTGATTCTTTACGAGCTCGAGTTCTACATAGAACTGTGAGCCCTTACCCTCACCATCTGATGTTGCCCAGATTCGCCCCTTTTGTGCTTCTACCATCTTCTTAGCTACGTATAGTCCTAAACCTGTTCCTATTATATTTGATTTCCCTGCTTCTTTAGCTCTACTAAACTTTTGAAAGAGCAGAGGCATAGTCTCTTCACTTATTCCTATACCACTATCTTTTACATAGAATAAGACTTTATTATTAACATTCTTTTTTAAACCTATCTCAACAAAGCCAGATTGCGTATATTTAATTGAATTATCAATTAAATTCACTAAAACGTTTTTCATTTTTGCCTTATCATCGTGCACGAAGCAAGAACCTTTTGTTATATGGAGCTTCAATTCAAGACCTTTGTTTTTTATATTAATCCTAAATTCATCCACAACCTCAAGTACCAAGTCATGCATATCGAAGTCTTTCATATAATATCTCATCATCCCTTGTTCTATACGAGACACGTCTAGAAAATCATTTACTGTTTTATTTAAAGAGTCGGTGGATTTTAAAATAATATTTAATGGCTCAAGAAGTTTCTCTGGTATTTCACCATAATCCCCATCGAGTAGAAGTGAAGTATAGCCACGAATAGCACCTAATGGGCTTCTTATCTGATGTGTAGCTAAAGATATGAACTCATTTTTAAGTTCCCCATTTATTCTAAGTTTATCATTATTCTTTTCCAAAAAAGAAACCGTTTTCTGCAGTTCTCTTATTTTGTCATTTGCTTCTTTTATATCGTTTATTTGATTTGGCATTTTTATTATTTATTAAAAACAAAAATCAACCCCTAACTTTCAAAAGAAAATTAGGGGTTGATTTAAATATCTTTTATTTAATCATTCCTAATTCCACATAGAATCTTGAGCCCATGCCACGACCGTCAGACTCTGCCCAGATTTTTCCGCCGTGATTTTCTACAATTTTCTTAACAATATAAAGTCCATAACCAGTGCTGTTTACATTTACTTTGAGAGATTCGTCTCCTTTTCCTCCCTCAGTAAACAATTTGTTTTTATCACTCTCAGAAAGACCTATACCTGTATCTTTTATTACTAGTAGTACTTTGTCCTTTCCGTCTTTCTTTTCTGAACCTAAAGAAACTTCAACACTTCCCTTCGGAGTATACTTGAGAGAGTTATCTATGAGGTTTTTTACAACCTGATCTATTTGAGTAGAATCTGCAAGAATTTTCATTGGGATCTCTGGAACATTACATTTAAGTTCAAGCCCTTTGGTCTCAACATCCTTTGTAAAACCGCTACAAATCTTTTTTACAATTTGAGTAAAATCGATTTCTTTCATATTGTATGTAGTTGTTCCCTTCTTTAAATTAGATGCTCCTAGAATATCTTGAATCATGGACACTGCGTTGTCATCTGACAAAAGCCCTTCTTTAGCAGCTTCTTTTAATTCGTATGATGTTTGCCCGAAATCATCTTCAACAATTCCAGAAAAAATCATCTTACTCTTAGTAAAGAATCCTTTAAGTTGATGAGAAATGAAGTGGATAAGAGACTCTTGATTTCTGTTTGCGATTTCTAGATGTTCTCTTAGAGCAATTTCTCTTTTTACACTCCTAACTATCAAAAGTCCAGAAACGGAAGAAATTATTAATGTAGCACCAACTAATATTTGGTTAATTAAACTTTCAACAAAGAAAAATTCTGAACCAACCAAAACAATCAGCGCCCATACTAGTGCTTGAGATCCGATTAGTTTTATGTCAAAGGCTTTGAATTTGACAATTAAAAAAGCTAAGTATGCAATAAAGACAACCATACCAAACAAACCATACTGCTCTAAATTAAAATTATCAAAATAACTGGCAAAAAAACCTGCGATAAAAAAACTAATTAAAAAAGCAGACATACCAAAGGTCAGATAAAAAATTTGCTGTTTTTCTTCTTTAATTTTTGTCTTAAAATATTTATGGAATGAAAAAATTAAAATCCAAACAAAAGAAAGTAGACCAATGAAATAGTAGTAATAGGTGTAAAGTGAATCTTCGATAACTTCACAATTTGGCATATCAAAATCTGATACTGACCTTTTTATAAATAAAATTAGAGGTAGTAATAAAATTAACCATATCAATTTAGTTAATAAATTAACATCTTTTTTTGTAATATAAACTTGTGTAAAATATATACTGAATAAAAATAATAATGCAGTAATTATCCCAAAAAATGACCACACAAAAGAAATAAGTACCGAGTTTATGTTAGTCCACACAATCAAACTTAGAAACACCCATACCGAAAACAGAATTGAAATAGTAAATAAAATTTTTGCAGATAATTCTTTTTTGTCTCTTAAAAAAACGAACCAACCAAGTAATAGAGCAATTACACTAGTTGGTATATGTGAGTAGTATAACAATTGTGGAACTGTATTTGAAAAAATTAAAAAAAATGGAGCTACTATATCTGAACAAAACATATTATTTATATTGTATCTTATTTATCTTTTCTTGTAAAAAAAACTGAAAATAACCCTTATACCTTTTTTGTAGGTCTTTAATCTTCCAATCATTACTCGTGATAGATTTCCTACAGTTTTTATCCCCACACACACAATCAAAAACGTAATCTGGTTTTTCTGTTTTTGAGTATAAACACATGGCATAATCAAAACAAATTTCTTCTCCCTTTTTAATTTCTCTTGTACTAACTAAAAAAATTTGTCCTTTGATTCCAGCATTTGGATTACAAGAGTGATTCACATAATCTGTCGGCTCCTTGTGATCCAATGAAGTCAAAACAAGATCATCATGAATCTGTATGCCAGAATCTACTTTTTCCTCTATTAAAGTAACAATATATCCACCAAAAATACACAGGGTTTCCCCTTTGTTAATTTTTCTTTTGGCAAAAACTCCTTTTGACTTTCCTTTTGTTTCCTTGATTTCTAAGTTGTGGTTTATCCAGGAAAACATTCTTTTTTTATTCATAAATATATTATATAATATTTCTTTTAAAATTAAAAATATCTTTTATAGTTATCTACCTAAAGACTGACCAAACAACCTCCTAAAATTATAATTAAAATAGAAATCGTTTTCTGTATTAAATGTTTCTTTGATATCTTCTCTTTACAAATCTTAGGAAAAAATATAGTTAAAAATATTCCAATTATAAATACGAAAATAGGTTGTACACCAGATATCGTCAGGGTTAAAGCCACAGGAGCAAGAAGTAAGGCAAAATTAACAGCAAAATTTCCAATAATGGTTAATGATTCATTGGCTATGTTTAAAGAAATTATCTTTCCACCTTTGGTTTTGAGTAAATTAAGAAAACTTAATTTATATTTCTTTATAAAAAGATAAAACAATATTCCCATTGAGAATACTCCTAAGTATTCCCAGAAAGAAGAAACAACAAAACCAACATCTACCGCCACAAACTTAAATAACGTCTCATAAAGAGCAAAAAGAATCGTCGACAACAACATCAATAAAATTATCCTCTTCTTGAATTTTATTTTTTTCTCTTCATCAAACTCTAAGGTTATTATGGCTGATCCACCAATAATTAGTAGACATCCTACTAGCTGCATCCAGGTTAGTGTTTCTCCCAAAATAAAATAAGAAAACATATATCCCCAGATTGGTATTAATTGAAATAAAGGTATGACTATAGAAGCCTCTTCTTCATCTAAAGCATACATGTAAGGCATAATAGCAAAGACACTTAGAATACCGACAACTATTAATAAAATAATATTCTCCACCGAAAGATTAAAAATATCATTATTAATGAAATACAAAATTGGCAATAGTAAACCACACTGAAGAGTGGAGAATATCATTAAGGCACCGACATTACTACCCTCAAACCTATCTGAAAGCAAAAACTTATCAATATGATTGACTATAGCCCAAAGTATCGGTCCAATTAATGCAATTAAAAACCAGCTCATTTGTATCTATATTACAATAGTTTGTTAGGAAAGTAAAAATAATCTATTTTTTATTCTTTTTATATAAACTATTTTTTCTAAAGGATCTTCTAATTTTTTTATAATATTCATTAAAACTACCCAGACCAACGCTCTTCCTCCTATAAGATAGCTTTTTAAGGTTATATATCGGTCGTGGTTCAAGTTCCCCACTAGTTCCAATATAAAACTGTGTTCCATATAATTGCTTCCTACCCTCAGATATTCTTATTCTATCTTCTAAGTAAGCCGTAAGCTTTTTATTACCAGATTCTTTTTTCATTAATAAAAGAGAATCCTTTTGAAAAAGTTGGTCTGGAGAATGCTGAACAACTAGCCATGCATATTTTTCGCACATAGCACCAACCTTTTTTGCAGATGGCCAACCTATTTCTAAAATAATTTTCTTTATTTTACTAGAATTTATTTTATCAATTTTTTTATTCCATTTAATTTTACCATCTCTAAAATCTTTCCTCATCTTCTGATCAGATTCAGCCATTTCTTTTAATATGTTCCTGTAATCTTCTATATCAATTTTATTTATCATATTTATATAAAATAAAAGGTGTGTTATTACTCATAATAATAACACACCTTTGTAACCACCCAAAGGGATTTCAATCGCTGTCGAAATCCCAGTCTTTACCAGTAATAAACTGGGTGGAATCGCCACAATCTGCAGAAGAAACCATCTCCGGTGTCTCAGCAAATTGAACACCAAACGGCTGTTTTTTCATATTTTATCACCTCCTTTCTATATCTTTAATTTATGAACTACGATGTCCTTTTACAAGAACAGAAGCAATTGATTTACTTATTGGTAAACCTAGAATTCTTTCAATCCAGAGCCATTGACCATTAGGATTAATTTCTAAAAATATATATCCTAATTTTTTATTAAATATCAGATCAATAGCACCGAAAGACAGGCCGAGATTTTTGACTAAACCCAAACACTTATCAGAAATGTCCTTGGGTAAAGTCTCAATTTCGTGACGAAGCAATGTAGGATCTCGTCTCCAGTCTATCTCAGTTACTGAAGAATTCTGTGAAAATATTTTCTCAGCAAAAATCTGATCGCCAACAACTGTAACACGCACCTCGTAAACCTTTTCTATATATTCTTGAAATAAACAAGGTGCAATAGTTATCTGACTCAGATCTTGTAGGTGTTTTTCTTCAACGATATTTGTAAAAAACACATGAAAGTCATCAATGGTTTTCCCTTTCTTTTTTGGCTGATGAAGAACTTTATAAATAACCCTTTTGTGTTTTTCCACAAAAGCAGCTACATCGTTCGGGCTGTTTGTAACGAGAAAATTTGGAATTTGAAACCCCATATTTCTCGCAAAGTTAAGCTGAAAAATTTTATTTCCAGCAACCCTATTAAGAAAGGGGTGGTTTAAGAAAAAAACCTTTTCTCTTAAACTCAACCAAATACCATCCCACGTTTCCCGTTCTTCACCTTCAGCAAACTCTTTTTGCCAAGGTACAGACACATCGTCTCCCCCAGATTTAAATACTGGACGACGATACCATATACTTGATACATCTTCAAAAGACATGGTGTCTTTATTGCCGTTGACAATATTAATGCCACCACTATCAACAACAACAGAAAACTTTTCCCCATTTTCTTTTATATCAAGTATAACTGGGCAACCCCCCATTAATTTTATCTGTTCTACTACCGGATGCACATGTTGATCAATCTCCGCCGATAATATAATAATATTTTTCATATCAACCACCTTCTTGTTAAAGACCTCGTTATCCCAACACCATGTTGGAATTTCTGCATTAATGGTCGCACAGACTTGATTTTAAGTCAAAACAGTTGTAAACAGATAGTTTTTTGCTAAAAATTATTAAAAACTAGCTGGCACATTGTTTTAAAAGGTTTTTTGTATTATGATTTATATGTAATGAATATTTTGTTTATATCAAGAGAGTGTATAGCTGGTAACCTAGCTATTTTGCTTAAAAAAGAAGGACATAATGTAAAACTTTTTATTAATGCTAAACATGATAGGCAAAATTTTGATAACCTCGTAGAAAAAACAAACTCCTGGAGAAAAGAGCTGAATTGGGTAGGAAAAGAAGGTTTAATTGTATTTGATGACGTTGGATATGGAAAAACACAAGACTCACTTAGAAAAAAAGGTTACAAAGTATTTGGTGGATGTGAGCTTGGCGATAAATTAGAAAAAGATCGTGAATTTGGACAAGAAATATTTAAGAAATACGGATTAAAAACAGTTGAGCTTAAGGATTTCCACGACATCGAAGATGCCATACATTTTATAAAGAAAAATCCAAAAAAATGGGTTATAAAATGTAACGACCATAGCAGTAAATTTCTTACCTATGTTGGAGAATATGAATGCGGAAAGGATACTATTAGCGTTTTGAAAAATTATTTTAATAATAGACACATAAAGAGAGACAGGATAACTTTACATGAGAGAATCGAGGGTATAGAAATGGGAGTCGGAAGATACTTTAATGGTAAAGATTGGGTTGGACCTATTGAAATAAATTTTGAACACACAAAAATGTTCCCGGATGATGTTGGTCCCATTACAAGCGAAATGGGTACATTAGCTTGGTATGAGGAAGATGAAAGCAACAAACTTTTCGTTGAAGTACTCGAAAGACTTAAACCATATTTGCAAGAAATAAACTTCAGGGGAGATTTCGAAGTAAATTGTATCGTAAATGAAAAAGGATGCTTCCCTCTTGAAGCCACAGCCAGATTAGGCACACCGATAATTCACTTACACAGTGAACTACATACATCTCCATGGGGTGAATTTATGTATGCAATTGCTAATGGAGATAAATACGATTTAAAATACAAGAAAGGTTTTGGAATCGTAAACTTAATTGCAACTCCTCCATTTCCTTACGGAAAAAAGCATAGCAAAGAAACTCTGTATGGAATCAATATATATTTAGATAAGCTTACAAATAATGAGCTCGAGAGTTTCCATTTTGAAGGAATATCTATGAGAGTTGGTAAACATGACGGACAATATTTCATTTCTACAGATGAAGGCTATATTGCATATACGACATCAGTAGCTAGTACAGTAGAAAAAGCTAGACAAAACAGTTTGGATATCATTAAAAAAACAGTTATACCAAAATCCTTCTACAGAAACGACATTGGAAAAGATTTCGAAAAAAGACTTCCAGATCTTAGAAAATGGGGATATATAAAATAAACATATAAAAACAACCCTTATAATAAGGGTTGTTTTTATATGTTTTCTAAAGTTGAACTAGCTATAGTCGTAGTTGCCTCCAAAACTTCAGGAGCTGGCTTTTCTGAACACACTTCCCCTTCAGATAGATTCTCTGGATCACAATATGTGTATGAACAATCTTCTTCATTTTCTAAACAAGAGAGTTCTTCATTGCAACCAAGCTTTTCTGAAGTCTTTTCACATTCATAAATACTAACAGCTTTTTTGCTGATCATTTTATAATCATAAGGTTCTTCTGCAGGTGCTGACAAACATTCTGTATCATCTGTAGCGCAAGGTTCTGGTGCATAATAGAAACAAGCTTCTGTAGCAGGATCACAAGAAGTTTCTGCAACGATTTGATAATCTTTCAAAATAACAATTCTATAGAAAGTAAAACCAACTGAGCCAAGAATAAGCAAAGCAAAAACAATATAAAAAATCCTATTCCCCCAAATATTCTTTTTATTATTCCCTTCTTCGTTCATAGATATATTATATATTGTTTTGAAATGAATGCAAAAACACTTATCCCTTTATTTTTAAGGTGTTTTTAATTTTATAAATGAATATCTTATAACTTTTTTACACTTAATATAAAACACTGCCATGACTAGCACAGCAGTGTTACGCTTCCTCTTATGAGATGAGTACTATAATTTCTCAATCGACATCTCTGGTAAACCGATACTACACACCTTCAATTTGACAGGCGCCCCATCTTTCTGAGCGCTAACCACAATGGAATCAAGCGCTGGAAGAAAAGGCACGCCACTGCTATGGCTTCTAGCTGGTGCAGTGATATAGTTGCTATCAATAACTTTAATGTCACTGTACCCTTCATTCTGAAGGAGCAAAATTGCTGCCGTATCCGTGCCTACGCCTTGTTTACCAAGACAGTACACTGACGCCAGAAGAATGACAACAACAAATAACTTACCAGCCAGAACTAACTTTTTCATCTTCTTTCTTTCTAACTTTCTCATAATCTTCCTCCCTATTTTTTTACGAGAACACACCTACCTAAGGATACAATAAAAGCATAATTTCTTCAATCTAATGTAGTAATGTCCAAATACATTTAGCACTTTTTAGTAGCGTTAATAAATGTGTATAAACATTACTCACTGGCATTGACACAACATATATAATAATATATTGTATGTTTAGTAAAGAGATCTTTGAAAGGAGACATGAAAATGAAGATTGTAAGATTAAAATGTTTTTCCTACTCAGACACGGAAAAGACTGAGTGGGAAAGTGCCCTTTTTCATCCAATTAAAGACTACAAATTTTCTGTGATGACAAAGGATGGTTTAACAATTGAGTGCGCTACATTTGAACTAATAGAGGGTGGCAAACACGAAGTGCACGCTTGCGTATCCTCTCAGGCTGGGTGTAAGTTTGGATGTAAGTTTTGTACTTCGGGTAAACACGGTTTTGTTAGAAACTTGAGTGCAGAAGAGATAGAAGAACAAATACATCTAATGGCAAAACACTTTGGCATACAAAGTTTTGACCATGTGGTGTATATGGGAATAGGAGAACCATTGGATAATCTTGAAAATGTAGGGCAAAGTATTAGCTCTATAGTCAAAGCCAACCCATGGTACTCTGGTAAGATATCTTTATGCACCGCTGGGGTAACAGATAGTTTTAACCGCTTACTTGAGCTCAAGCTACCTCTGCGATACATGTGGTTATCTTTACATGCAGCGACTGACAATAAACGTCGTTTGATAATGCCGATCGCAAAATTAAACGGCATCGACCAATTAATTAATACTGTGGGTGATTTTTCAGATAAATCTGGAATACCAACATGTGTTAATTACATGATACTGCATGGGTTTAATGACCTAGATGAAGATGTGATATCACTCACTAAACTACTGGGTCAAACCACTAGCAGATTAAAATTAATGATAACCATTCCTAATGGAAGTATTGAGGGTTACAAATCTGGAACAAAAGAGGATACAAAAAACTTCCAACAAAGACTTGTTGAAGCTGGGATAAAAAATCGGATTGTCCGTTTTTTGTCTGCGGGTAGACCAGTCAATGCTGGGTGTGGCGAACTTATCTTCATACCACAAAATCACAAGTAGATTGGATAATTCTTGTCTGATTGTGATTCGCACCAGGGTTAAAACCCTGGTGTTTTTTATTTGAAACGACAAACCCAACTGAATAAAATAATCTATTTTAAGGATAGGTAATGTTATTTTTTAGTCTTGGATAAATAATGGCGTCTCTTATATTATCGCGACAAAGTGCCCAAGTAATAAGTCTCTCTACTCCAAGCCCAAAACCTGATGTTATTTGATAGTTCGGCAATTTACGTAGATCAATATACCAATCATAAGATTTTGAAGGTATGTTTTGCCTTTTAAGTGACTCAAGCATTTCTTGGTCATTATCTTGACGCTGACCACAACCAACAATCTCACCACCAAATGATCCGTCAATCAGAGGGGGAAATATTAAATCAGCATTTATGGCCTTGTCCTTATTGTAAGAATCTGGTTTTTGATAAAAAGGAACTCTATCTCTATCATAATTTTTAATCCAAAGTGGTATTTTCAAACCCAATATCTTCATAACCTCGATCTCTCCCCCAGAACTTATATCCCTACCAGACTCTGTAACTCTAACTAAATCACCCTTACCATTTTTTAAAAGAAGATCAACAGCCTCATCAAAAGTTATCTGAGGAAACTCTTTAGCTATAGAGATATTTCTAAAAGCGTCAAGAGAAACTTTAGAATCTAAACTAAGACACTTGATTATGTTCGGCATAGATAAAAATAGTTTGGACACTGTTTTTATATAACCCTCTATTATTGGTAACAATTTATTAATATCGCCTTTTATTTCGGCTTCACAGTGGAAAAACTGATTAAGATGTCTTTTGTCTGGATTTTCACCCCTCATCGAAGGTAAATAACAATATACTATGTCTAGACCATTCATTAATAACGGCTCAAATCCAAACTGAGAAGAATCAACCAAAAAAGAATCTACTTCACCAAATTTTATAGGGATAACCTCCGAATCAGAACCTGGGCCCATAGGGGAAGATACGCTAGATGTAATCATAAAAAGATCCACATTCTTTGCTTTGTTTTCTACCCCAAAATAATAATCAGAAATGACTTTAAAATAATGTCTCAATACTATAAGTGCCTGAAAATACTTACTTCTTGTTAATTCCTTATAATGAGTGCTGGAGTTATATTCAGGTAATAAAAAATCTTCTTTTAATTTTTTATTAAATATTTTATCATCATTCTTAATTTGTTTTAATATATTTTTATTTATCATTTTTTATAATCTATTTTAGACACACGACGGCAGTATCTTTTTTTATTTAAAAATTTTGTTTTTAAAAACAAATCAATTATATCAAACAAATCTTTCTTATCAATAAAACGTGATGCGATTGCCAAAGAATTAATGTCGTCATGCTCCCTATAATTTTTAACTATATTCTTATTACCTCCATACCAAATACCGCAACGAATTCTTTTGTATCTATTTAAAACAATTGATTCCCCCATACCTGAGCCACCAAAAATTAGAGCTCTGTTATTAATATTTTTAGAAAATTTGGATGCAAGCGGATGGAAAAAATCTGGAAAATCATCATCTTTATCATAAGATAACGCACCAAAATCTAGAACAGAGTAGCCACTATTAACTAAATATTTTTTAACTTTCTCTTTTAAATAAAATCCAGCGTGGTCTGCTCCTAAATAAATTATTATTTTTTTATCCATTGTATAAAAGATTATTTTTTAAAATTATTTAATACTAATTCTAGACCAAAACAGCTACCAAAAAATCTTTCTTTCGTATCTGATGTTAGTTTAGAAACCCAATCAGATGACCCGCCGTCGGCCAAACTCATCTCTTGACCTTCTGGATTAGTCCCTTTTATTTTAAAACAAACTCCGTTGTAATAGCCAACCCCAGCAGGTCTAGATAAGTCATACATGAAATCAATATTGGGAAACTTACCTCTTAATACAGAAATATAATTTGCATCTAATCTTTTTAATGTATTGATAGAAGTAATAATATCCCTATTCGACCCATCATACTTAACATCTTTAATTGACTTTACCTTACCAGGTAATCCAACATTTACCGTCTCAAACATTTCTAGACTTTTCCCTCTTATATTATCCGTTATAATATTCCTATCAAAAACACCAGAATTAACAAGACTCTCTACTATTTTAATATCAGAAAGATAAACTTTTATGTTTTTTATTTCAAAACCTAGGTTATCCATTTTCCCTAAAATACCTAACCAGTAATCTAAATGTGTGTGCATCGCCTGTTCCTCAAAACCCTGTTGCCCTATATTCCTTCCAGAAGAAGTTAGATTGAAAGCAGAAAAATGCTGACAAAGATGTTTCTGGTAAAATTTTTGAAGTCTTAATACCCTACACGAATTAGCCAATTTTATATCACCGATATCTTTTCTTTCAGAAGTCTCCCAGCGACTATCCTCCATTTTTCTCCTTGCAGATTCTAATGACATAGAAATAGTTGAGTCACTAACAACCTCGGTACTTCTTATGGTTTGTAATGCAGTTTTTGAGTTTATGTTTGTTAAAACACTACTTGAACCAACTGGAACAATAGGAGAAATTTCAACTAGGTCAAAGCCTTCTGGAAGATTACTCATTAAAAACAATTCTACTCTTTTAAGCTCTACTACATCTATCTTTGATGGTACAGTAAACCTATTTCCATTATAATTTTCCATTAAATCTCTAGGTGTTAATTTCCCAATCCTTTTATTACAAATTCCCATTAACACACTACCCAATTCAGAAGAATTCAACTTCTCGGTCATCACATTGGAAAATTTATCCGACTGGTCTCCCAAGTACTTTCTAACAAAATCGATTCCCTCTTCATCTTCTTTCACGATATTATTGGGTGATTTTAAATTATCGTCCTCTGATGAGTATGGGCGGGTCATATTATTTTATATTTTATCAACTTATTAACAGTATCTATTACATTATTAATCTCATTTAAATCTTTAGAAAAAATAGAATATTCAAAAAGAGGTGTCGGTAAATCAGGATAAGTTTTTAACTCCATCCCAATTTCTGAAATTATTTTTACATTACATAAGTTTTTAATATTTTTCAGAGAATCTAAACCAGAGATTTCTTTTAAAATACCCGAATGTTTAATCTGTGGGTAAAATAATTCATGATAATTAATACCTTTAGAGAAATAGTTTAACGGTATTGAATTACCCAGCCAACAATCGTACATTAAATTAAGCATGTCAATACCATACACTCTATCATAGGTTTCGTGTATTAAAGCTCCGGCCATTCTACCTGCAATTTCAACCAAATAAGGTTCCCCATCCTTGATCCTAAATTCAGCATGAAATGGAGAATTTATAAAGCCAAGCGTTTCTATTATACTTTTCAAATATTTATTAATAACTTCTTGTTCCTTCTCTGTTAGTCTTGCAGGTATATAACTTGCTACCTGTGTAAAATAAGGTTCCTTACCCATTATAAATTCAATAGAACCAATAACTGAAATTTGTCCTCCGACAACAAAACCATCTAACGATATCATCTTTCCTGGAACATACTCTTCTATAAGCATGTTTCCATGGAAACGTTTAAATGATTCTCTATGTTCTTGATTTACAGTTGCTCTAATAGTTTCAGATATTTTTTTATAATCAAAAAAATCACTCTCAATCAACAAGACGCCGTGGCTTGACGTTCCAAAGATTGGTTTAATTACGCAAGGTTTAGGAAAAGCTCTTAGAATTTTTTCATTGTCATCAAAAATATTAAAAATATCGAAATCAGGCTGTCTAATTTTACTTTCTCTTAGTTTCACCCTCATAGCAAGTTTGTTACTTGAAGTAACCCTTGAAGAAATCTGTCCTATACTTTTGCAACCTAACAAACTAGCGATATCAGAAGTAGCCACAACTAAATCTTCACTAAAGGTACCGACAGCATCAATTTTAAGATTATTTTTTTCACAAAAGAAAATGGTTTCTTCAGTTATTGTTTGCAGATTAAAAACATCTGTTATTAAAATATCTTCCCGAGGTAAGTATTTTAAAAACATCTCATTAAATTTATTTGCAACCATTATTATACGATAGTTTTTTTCTCGAGCCTTCTTTAAAAGAAATTCCTTTGGACTATTGTGCTCTATAATAATTATTGTTTTCATACAATTTAGTTTGTTTATTGAACGGCAGCTTCTTTAATAAAAATCTTTTTATTCTTTGTATCTATTCCGACCTCAACACCTAATGGAAAAGTAAGTAAAGGTTTTGTATGCCCACAATCGATATTTGCCAAAATCGGTAAATTGTATTTTTTTGAGATTTCTTTTAAGAGTTTTCCCAAAGACCTCTTTGCTCCGCCAGATTCTTTAAACCCTCCAGAAACATTACCAAAAATTAGTCCATTAATTTTTTCAAAAACACTATTTCTCTCCAATTCAATTATATATCTCTCATACCAGTCCGTCGACAACCCAGATTCTTCAAGAAATAAAATAGCACCGTTTAAATTGAAAAAACTCTCTTCTTTCATCAACATTACAAAAGTCTGTAAATTTCCACCAAAAAGACTCCCGGAAAAAGTCCCTTTTGGACCAAAAGAAACAATCTTAGGTGATTCAACCATTTTCAACTTCTTATTATCTTGTTTTTCCCAATACTGATTATCAATTGAATATTTTTTAGCTTTCGGCAACAAGCCTACGCCTTTCTTAGAACTAATCAACTTCTCAAACTGATCAAAAGTAAAGGAAACAGAACCTTCAAATTCCCCGAAACTCGGCAAAAGTGTCGGTCCATGAAATGTTACTATTTTGCTTTTTGACGTAATCATCAAAAGTAATGTCGTAATGTCTGAGTAACCACAAAAGATCTTCGGATTACTAGCTATCAATTTATAATTAATATAAGGCAAAACAGCATTAGCAGTAAGACCACCGGTTGAACATAAGATAGCGTCTATCTTTTTATCAGCAAAAGCGTTGTTTATATCTAAAGCTCTGTCTTTGGCTTTTCCACCGCTATAACCATCCGTTTTTAAAGCGCTTGGCATCATCTTAATCTTATAACCTCTTTTTTCTAAGAAGGCCACAGCTCTTCTCGTTCTTTTAGGAAACCTAGATATATCAGAAGAGGGACTAATGATAGCAATCGTGTCTCCCCTTTTTAAAGCTTTTGGTTTTAACATTTTAAAAAAATTAAATACCTATCTTCCTTGTTTTAAATAATTCCATTTCGTCTTTTTGCGATCTTTTTTGAAATAAAAAAATGGAATATTGAGCATACTTCAAATTTTGATTAAATAATTCAATAAACTTACTGTATTCTTTTTTTAGAACGTCTCTCTCTTTCTCGGGCAACTCCTGAAGATGTTTCTTACTAAAAATTTCTTCCACATAATTATTAATCTCTTTCTTTTTATCTTCATAACGGTAGGAAGACTCATATACCAACTCTAAACTTAAACCCGAATCTAGAGACATTTTCCTTACTAAATTTAACCAATAATTCTTATCCCAAACTTGTATTTTTGAACCTATAGCGTTTGATATTTTATTAACAATAGATACTGGAGGTTTTTTAAAATAATAAATTGGAATAATTATTAAAATTCCACCCATTTTTAAAACTCGTAAATACTCAGAAAGGGCTTTTTCTTTATCATCAATAAATGATGTTACGTTACTTGCCCAGACAAAATCAAATGATTCGTTCTCAAATGGAAGATTTAAAGCGCTTGCCTTAATAAAAGAAACTTTATTTTCTACCCCATTTGCTTTTGCATATTTCCTAGCCTCATCAATAGATTCGTCAACCATGTCTATACCAACAACCTGACCACCCGTGAGTAAACTTATATTTACACTCGTAAAACCAGTATTTGACCCGATCTCTAAAAGACGATGTTTTGGTGAAATAAAAGCATTCTTTACAACTTCATGCACTGTTTTTATACCGCCAGATGGACGGTTCCTTTCTTTAACTACACCAACAATTTCTGAGTAATTCATTATATTTTATATGTATAAAACTATATTAAACATATCAAGAGAAATGATAAAAAGCAAGATATATAAAATTAAAATTATGATATAGTATCCTAATGAAAGATACATTTGGTAAACAACTTTTTGCTCAGTACAAAAACAGAAAACTCTTAACCGAAATAGTGGAAAGAGATGATGGATTTATAGAAGAAAGTTCTTATGCCAGTCGTTATTTTAATAGTTATAAAAAATGGAGTCGCATAGAAAAAGAGGCAATGAAATTAATAAAAGGACCAACTTTAGATATAGGTTGCGGTGCTGGTAGGCATGCCTTGTATTTACAGAAAAAGGGTGTAGATGTTGTTGGAATTGATAATTCTCCACTGGCAATTAAGATCTGCAAACTTAGAGGTCTAAAAAATACAAAAATATTATCTATTGATGAAGTGGAAAAAATAGAAGAACGTCATTTTAATTCCATACTAATGTTAGGAAATAACTTTGGATTATTTGGCAGTTCTAGAAAAATAAAAACTATTTTAAAAAAGCTAGACAAAATAACCACAAAAAAATGTAAGATAATTGCTGAATGTGTAGATCCCTACAACACAAAAAACCCAGTCCACCTTAAATATCATAAATTCAATAAAAAAAGAAATAGGATGCCAGGCCAATTAAGACTGAGAATTAATTACAATAATATTAAAGGTGAATGGTTTGATTATCTATTTGTTTCTATAAAAGAAATAGACAATTTATTAAAACACACGAACTGGAAAATCAGTGAAGTACTTGAAGAAAATAAATCTATCTATATAGTGATTTTAGAAAAAAATAATTTTATGTTACTCTAAAACAGCTTTTATACGTCTAACCCCAGCACTTGAAGCTTCTTCTTTAGAAATTTTAAAATGTCCAAGTTCAGATGTATTTGATACATGAGGTCCGCCACAGAATTCTGTACTAAAATCCCCAATTTTATAAACCTTCACGACATCTCCATATTTTGATAAATCAAAAGAAAGAGTTGTAACAATTTTCTTTGCTTCTTCTTTTGGCAATTCAAGCATTTCTACTACAATATTTTCTTGTATTTTTTGATTTACTAAATCTTCAACTGCTTTTAATTGATCTGTAGTAAGTTTCTCGGCCCAATTGAAATCAAAGCGCATTCTTTCTGCTGTAATATTGCTTCCTTTCTGTACAATTTCTCCACCAAGGACTTTTCTAAGTGCCGCGAGTAATAAGTGTGTAGCTGTGTGATACTTAATTGTAATCTCACTATCATCCGCCAATCCCCCCTTAAATAATCCTGCCGAGGCAGTTCTTGAAAGATTCTGATGCCTTTTCAATTCTTCCTCAAATTCTTTTTTATCAACTACAACACTTTTCTCCTTTGCAAGTTCATTAGTCATCTCAAAAGGAAATCCGTATGATTGGTATAAATAAAATGCATCCTTTCCAGTAACTTTTGCAAGTTTGTCAAATTCCTTTAAGCCTTTTCCTAGTGTCTCACGAAACTTATTCTCCTCTTTTTCCAATTCATCAAAAATTATTCCCTTGTTTTTTTCTAATTCTGCATATTGATTTTTATACATTCCGATAACAACTTCTGCAATAAATTTGGTAAAATTATTTTCTATTCCTAATAGATGTCCAAAACGAATCGCACGTCTAATTAAGCGGCGCAAAACATAACCGCCTTGAACATTGCTCGGCACGATTCCGTCAGCAATTAAAAAAGTAGCGGCTTTTAAATGATCCGCAATCACGCGCATATCATAAGCGCTAGCCGATTCCTCGTATCTTTTACCGGATATTTCCTCAATTTTTTGAATAATAGGTACAAATAGATCTGTTTTGAAAATATCTCGGTCTCCATTCTTTGCCGCTAGAATTCTTTCTAATCCACCACCAAAATCGATGTTACCATTTGTAAGTAATTCAAAACCCCTTTCCGTTTTTACATATTGCATAAAAACATTATTACCAATTTCCAAAAACCTACCACAATCACAATTCACATGGCATGGCTGATCCTTAAATTCTGAGCTTTCGTGCAAATGAAACTCTGAACCAAAATCCCAAAACATTTCACTGTCTGGTCCACCTGGCTCACCTAAAGGCATACTATTCGGAACACCAGAACGTGACCACCAATTTTTCTGAACATCATAATAAAAAATTCTGCCATCTTTCATCCCATTTTTTTCTGAATAATCAATTACTTCTGCATTAACACCCACACACCTAAATAATTCTTTCCAGGTATTAACAGCATCATCATCTCGCGAGATTTTTAATGTCTTATCTCCTCGAAAAACTGTGACATAAAGATTTCTTGGATCAAGCCGAATCTCTTTAATCAAAAATTCAAACATCCAAGTAATCTGCTCTTTTTTAAAATAATCACCAAAAGACCAATTACCGAGCATCTCAAACATTGTCGTGTGCCTATTGTCGCCAACCTCTTCAATATCTACAGCTCTAAAACATTTTTGCGAATCAACAATTCTAGTTCCCATGGGATGTTTTTCCCCCAATAAATATGGCACCATTGGTTGCATACCGGAACTGGTAAAAAGTGTAGTTGGGTCATTTTCTGGAACCAAAGACGCTGAGGGAGTAATTATATGCCCCTTAGATTCAAAAAATTTTAGGTATTTTTCACGTAGTTCATCTGCCTTCATAATGTTTAATTATTATATCTTAACTTCTTTTGGCTCACTTAGCAAGTTATATAAAGTGATTACTTATATACCAAATTTATCTAGGTGAGCATATATTTAGCAAATCTTAATTTATTTACATAAATATTTATCCAAATACACTCTAGCCTCTTTCAAAAAAGTCTGATCTCTCTGCGCTATGTATGTACCACCGACAAAATTAGTCGTGTTGATTTTGTTTAGAGCACGAGTTGCATCTTCATAAGAAAGCCAAACCTCTCTAAACCCATTTTTGATTTCATCTTCAGTAAAACTTGGTTTACCTTTCTTCCCATTAACCTTCACTAAATAACAATATGAAATTTGTTTTAGTTTAGATTTGTTTCTATATTCTGTAATTAAACCAATTTCATTAACAACATCAACATTACAGCCTATCTCTTCCAAACATTCTCTTTTTAGTGCCACTATTTTGTCTTCTGTATCTTCTATCCCGCCACCTGGCAATTTATAATAATCATCTTTTGATGCAAATAATAAAGCAATCATCCCATTTTCATCAAACACAACCGCACGTGCCGCCTCGCGTAATTTAAAGCTTTCTGCTTCAAAATCAGAAATATTATCTGGATTTATTAATTTAATTTGCTTCATATTTTTATTACCTCAATCGCCCAGACCCCATATTTTGGAATATTTTCTTTATATTCGTGAAAGGTATCAAATCTTTCAACGGCTTTTTCTATGCTTAAAACACTCGAAAGAGCATTCCTTGTACCTTCGGCTTCTAGAAGTTCTCTAAAATCCTTGTAATGTCTTATACCCAAGATATTAACAACCATTACTTCATTGGTAACATTGTTTGTAAAAGTTATTGTATCCCCTATTTTAAAATCACTGTAGAGAAAATCGTAGTGACTATTTTGCACCCTGTTTTCTATTTTCTTTGTACCCGCCTTTATTGCCTTAAAAGGAACGTCATTTAGATCTAAATTGTAATTCATAATTATTTATACACAGCAATTAATTGTCTTATTACAAGTTCTTCTGGTTTTATATTCTCTCCAGTGAAATCAAACCAGACTTTCATAAAGTCTTCTCTCATAATTTTCCTTTCTTTTCCTATCTCTGGGTCTTGGAGATAGATATAATCATCATCAAGCCCTATTACCACAGAATAGTGCCCGTCAGCCACCTCTGAATCATTATAATCGCTTCTTCCTCTAGTAAACCAATCCACGATAACTGGAACTCCTTTATTAAGCCATAATTCTACATCCTCAAATGTACTATCGTTTTTTACTTCCGTACTAAAACCAAGTATTTTAGCTGCTTCAATAATATCTTTATCAATAACTCCAATTCCAGGTGTAAGATTAGTTAACTTCGCCAATTCATTTTCACTTTTGTTTACACCATAATAATCCATTACTATTTTAAGAGAAGCTGGGCCACACATATCTGCATGAAGAGTTTCTTGAAATGGTTTTGCGTCTAATTTTATATTCATAATATTTTTCTTAAAATTATCTCCGTAGTCTCTTCTGGAGTTTGTTCAGAATTATCAATTATTTCTCCAAAAGATGGGTTATTTATCCCAATATCATAGTGATGTTTTATTCTCTCTCTTTCCCAGTCATTTAATTCTCTGGTCCCCCTATTTGTAAGTGTTTTTTCTATTTTAGGCGAAAGAGTGAAAAAGTAAATTTTAGTATCAATGTCCTTTAAACAATTCATTATGTAATCATAGTTTTTTTGAGATACTGGGTACGGAACAATCACATTCAAACCTCTATTTGAGAAATTCTTGATTACAGAAATGGCATTTTCTAGATTTATTGGTACAGCCTGATCGATCGGCATCCACTCAGTCATTGTATGAAATACATCGATTTCTAATAAAGCTGAATTAGAAAGCTTAGTTGATAAGATCTTAGCAACTGTAGTTTTACCGGCATTTATTGACCCATTAATGAAAATTACCATAACAATATGTTATCAAATATTCTACTCATTGACCATCTTGTGATATAATTTTTATATGGAAAATTATCACGGTATCCTGATAAATGTAAGCCAAAAAGATGAAACTATCTTTAGTAAACTAAAAATTCTTGGGCAAAAAGAAGACGATGGATGGATTCTATATAGAGTTGAAATTAACCAAGAAGAATTAAATCAAAAGATTGTTGAACTGCAAAATAATCTAAATGACGGTTTCTATTTTCATTTTTATAAAGACGGCGAACTCATCGTAGTTTTTAAAGAAAAAATATTTATTGTAAAAACAGACAAATCAACATGGGAAGGCATAATGGAGTATGGTAAATCGTTAAATATACCTCCGGAACAACTAGATTTTTACCCGTGCAAAATTGAAGATGAAAAGTATTAATCATTAATATAATAAACACATGAAATTATTCTTATCTGGCGGTGGAGGAGCTGAAGATTCAATCTTGTTAGACAAAAAGTTTGTTGAAGCCGTCGGCAAAGACAAACCGCTTTTATATATTCCTATTGCAATAAATACTGACAAATATCCATATCCAAGCTGTTATAATTGGATAAATAACACACTCAATCCTTTAGGTATAACAAATATTGAAATGTGGACCGAAAAGGAAGTTTGGGAGAAAAGCGAGGAAGAATTACAAAAATTTGGCGGAGTATATATAGGTGGTGGAAACACCCCATATCTTTTAAAAGAATTGAAAGATTCTGGTTTCTTTCTAAAACTAGAAAAACTCATAAAAAATAACATACCTATTTACGGTGGAAGCGCCGGAGCAATAATATTCGCAAGAACTATTATTCCTTCCCTATCAGCTGACGCAAATGATGTGGGGCTAACAGATTTCAGTGGAATGAATCTGGTTAAAGGTTACGATATATGGTGCCATTTTACTCCTGAGATGGATAATCAAATTATGGAATACAAAAATAAATATGGGCTTAATAAAATTGCAATACTACCAGAAAATGCTGGATTATATGTAACAGATGATAAAATAGAAGAAATTGGTTTAGGGAAAGTTAAATATATATAAAATATATAACTAATACGCCTTTCCAAGCAGAACTTTTCTATTAGCCTCCTTACCACAGTAAATACATTTACCTTTGTTGTTTAAACCTCCATCTAGTGGGATACATCGAGTACTTGCTCCTGTTTCTTCTTTTATCTTTTCTTCGCAAGCCTTATCTTCACATAAGTGAGTATAAACGAAACCGATTTTACTTTCTATCGTAGATTTAAATTCTTCATAATTTGATACTTCATAAGTATGTCCTTCTCTAAAATTCTTGGAATTTTCAAATAGTGTTTTATGCATTCCCTCAAGAGCTGATTTTATAAACGAAATCAAATTAGCATCTTCTACAAAATCCTTTTTACCTTGTAGTCTTTCTACTATCACAACAGAATTCTTAGCTACATCTTTTGGACCAATCTCAAGTCTTAGGGGTACACCCTTTCTTTCCCATTCGAAAAACTTAAAGCCTGGGCGACCTTCTCTATCATCTACTTTATATGAAATATTTTCCTTATCTAAATCAGCTTTAATTTTTTCTACTTTTTCAAATACAACTTTTTTCTCTTCATCACTTCCACAGATAGGTATAATCACAACTTGATATTGAGCAATCTTAGGTGGTAATACAAGACCCTTGTCGTCTGAATGAGCCATAATAAGGGCACCAATAATTCTAGTGCTCATTCCCCAGCTTGTTTGCCATACATACTGCTTTTCTTGATTTTGATCCAAGAATGATACGTCAAAAGATTTTGAGAAGTTCTGTCCAAGCATGTGAGAAGTACCAGATTGTAGAGCTTTTCCATCTTGCATCATTGCTTCTATTGTAGCTGTATAATCTGCACCGGCAAATTTTTCTGATTCTGTCTTTATTCCTTTAACTACAGAAATCGCTAAATATTCTTCTGCAAATTTTCTGTAAACCTCAATCATATCCAAAGTATTCTTCTCTGCTCCTTCTTTTGTATCATATGCAGTATGTCCTTCTTGCCAAAGAAATTCTACGGTACGGAGGAATGGTCTTGTACGAAGCTCCCAACGCATAACATTACACCACTGGTTTACTAAGACCGGTAAATCTCTATAGGAACGAATCCATTTTGAAAATGCATCATAAATAATAGTTTCAGATGTAGGACGAATAACAAAAGGTTCTTCAAGCTCACCGCTTGGAATTAATTTGCCATCTTTTTCTTCCAATCTATGATGCGTGACAACGGCACATTCTTTTGCAAAACCTTCTACATGCTCTGCCTCTTTCTCTAAAAAGCTTACTGGAATAAGAAGCGGAAAGTATGCATTTTGTGCGCCAACCTTTTTAAATTCTGGATTTAATATTGATTGTATTTTTTCCCAAATAGCATAACCATACGGCTTAATAACCATACAACCACGTACTGGAGACGAATCTGATAAATCAGCTTCTTTTATTACATCTAGGTACCATTGAGAAAAGTCTTCGCTTCTGCTAGTTATTTTATTTTCTACCTTTTTATCTGAATTGTTTGACATGAGTATAAGTTTAATATAAAAGACTGTTTAATTCAACCGATTTAAATTTTAATATTTAACTGAAAAATCTGAGTATCATACCCCCTAGTTTCTTCATCCTCTTTTGATAAGCCCAGTATTTTAACTTTATTAAATAATTCTTCTCTAACAATCTCTGGATTAGAATCATCCTCTACCATCTTTTCTATTTCCATAAAATCGCCAAGTTTTTCCACCTTATCAAGACATATTTCATATTCATCCCATTTCCCTTTCTTACGCATTTTTTTAACCTCCACCTGAGGTACCCAATTCAAAAGCTTCAATATTTTATCCATTTCATCTGGATTACTAATTTGTGTCTCATGCTCTATATTATCTGATTCGCCAGAACATTGTTTTTTAATATTAAATTCAGATTTTCCATCCTGTCTTCTTATTCTAAGCATAACATCCCCCTCTTTTGCACATGTATAATCTAAGTCACTATTTTTTTGTGAATAAGTAATATCATGCTGGCTTATTGAATCAGAAAAAATGCAACCTTGTTTTATAAGATTATTTTCCAAAAATTTCAAATCTTTCACTTTAAATTTAATTTCTATTTCTCTCATTTTGTATTTTGTAAAAAATCCTCAAAATCTTTAATGGATTTACATTCCTGTTCCAATACAGCTTTATAAATTACTTGTCCAGGAACATCCAAATCTTTGTCTTTTCTATATTTTTTGAATAAAAGAATTAATTCTTTTTCTTCATCAGTTAATTGTACCTTGTCTATCGAAAATGACTTACTTCTTTCTATAAAATCCTCACGGGAAACAAACCAGATGTCAATTTTCCATTTTTCATTACCAACTCTATATTTTAAACCGACGTAATATCCATTTGGGAATTCATTCCCCATTCTTGGATCATTCCAACCACCTTTAATAAAATAGCTTCTGAACTTTCCTTCAAAATATAAGCCTTTTAAAACCTCAAAAATTTCATCTTTTGAATATGGCTCGTCTCTAACAACTGTAATATCAATATCACCATGCATCATTACATTTCCAGCGTAAGCACCCGTGAAATATACTTCGCCATATTTATGCAAGTTATTAGTTAAATCTGTTTTTGCAAGTAACTCGTCTGCCTGTTCTTTAAATTTTTTACTTATTTCAAATAATTCTGACATAAACAAATTATATCATTTTTAATTACCAAAAGTCATAAAGTTTGAGCTTTCATATTTTTTAACCGCTTTATTGAAAATTTTTATTGAAATAAACATCCAAATAAATGAAAACAAACCAATAGCAGACAATTTTAATATAGACATATCCTTAACAGTCTCTACCGGCAACGTACCTACCAAAAGGGATGGTAATATAAAAGTAAATATAAATCTCATAATCCCCTGAAAAGACCCTCCATGAAAAAGTGACGGTGTTAAAAACAATTCAAATAATCCTGAACTAACAGCATTCGAATCCATAAAGAAAAAACTTGTAGAGAAAATGATAATAGAAAGAGCTAAGAATATAATAGTTGAAAAGATAAGAAGAATTAATATAGCTATTATTTGATAAAAAGTGACATGAATCAAAAAAGCGTAGGTAACTAAACATATTATACCAAATGCCATATCACCGATCGCAGAAGCATTAAACGAAGCTGTGGCTATTCTGACTAAAAGATTTTTTGGTGACAACATAAATCTATCGAAACCACCGGAAGAAACATACTCAGGAAGTTTTCTAATACCATTACCGAATGAAAAAATAATACCAAAAGCCAAAGCAAGGAAACCCTGCAATCCAACAATATCTGCTGGGTTCCAACCGCCAATGACACCAACGGACTTGATAAAATATACCCAGAGAATAATAAAGGCGGAATTATTGATCATCATACCAAAGACGTTCATCAAGAAACTCGTTCTTAATTCTGCACTGCTTTGAATATTCTTTTTTATTGCATACAATGCAAATTTAATTTCTTTTAACATATATTTATTATCCGCCATTAACCGAGATTCTCTTTCTTGCCTTTAAAAAGATAACATAAGCCACAATACCCAAAACAATTATCCAAAATAACTGGATCAACAAAAGAATATACCAATTTGTTTTCCATGAGTCATAGACAGTATGGGTAATAAATTGAGATGCACCGAAGGGGCTGTATAAAGCAATTTTATACATAAAAGAAGGAAAAAGTGCTACGGGTAAATATGAACCCCCAAGAATCATAACCATCTTATCAACCATCCAAAATATAGGGTTTATATCTTCAATCCAAAAAGCCATAAAACCGACAATAGAATACAATATTAAAGACAAAATCATTGCGCCTATAAAAACCAGAAATAATGTAGGTAAAAATATACCCAATGTCATAGTATCTGGTATACCAACTATTGAAAACATAGCAATTGCTCCCACAATAATTATTACTAAAAATGGATACAGGCCAGAACCAATCTGCCACCAGATTTTATACCAAAAATAGGACACTGGCTTACTTAACAAAGTCTCTACACTGCCAGACTGTACATCTTTCATTATTTCTCTTGAAATATTTCTTAAATTTAGGACAGAAAAAGTAAAATAAAAAAACATACTCCACGCTACGGTGATATACGTAACCCCGTTCACAAGCCCATTATTTAATCTAAATACGTACCAATATAAAATTAGGAGTATTCCACATCTGGCAAAAATAGAAAGGGAGTCGGCAATAAGACGTCCGGTATACTGGATTCTATCTTTTACAAGTGTAAGAATTATTTTTTTAGCAAGTCTAATTTCTCTCATATATATGTCTGATAACGGTTTCTAGGTCAGCGTTATATACATCAACGTCTTCTACTTCAAAAATCTCTAATAGTTTTTTTAGTGATTTTTGAACACTAATTTTATTTGAATCAACTGTAATCGTTATTTTATTATTATCCTTTAATATATACTTCATACCCTCTGGCAATTCATGAAATGATTCAAATTTCGTCATCGGTATTAAATCAATATATTTTTCAAACACAAAACAGGTAGCCAAATCTTCAGTCGGCATATCTTTTATAACAATCCCGTGATTAATTATTATCGTTCTATCACAAAGAGATTCTATATCACCAACATCGTGAGATGTTAAGAATATCGTAGTTCCCTCTTCTTTATTTATTTTGAGTAATAAATCTCGGAGAGTTTTCTTAGCGACCACATCCAATCCAATAGTCGGTTCATCCAAAAGGATTATTTTTGGCTTGTGTATTAAAGAAGCTGCGACCTCCGCCCTCATTCTTTGTCCTAAAGATAACTTACGTACAGGCTGATCTATAAAACTTTCAAGTTCAAATAATTTTGTAAGCTCAATGATACGATTTTGAATTTGCTCATCTGTCATATCATACATAACACCAAAGAATTCAAGCGAATCTGTAAGGGGAAGGTTCGGCAACAACTGTGACCTTTGCCCAAAAACAGTACCTATTTGATATGCGAGTTTCTTTCTATCTTTTACTGGATCCAATCCAAGAACACTAGCCTTACCAGATGTTGGATATAGAATACCAGTGAGCATTTTGATAGTTGTAGATTTACCAGCACCATTGGGACCAATAAAAGCGATCCTTTCCCCACTTTTAACGGAAAATGAAATGTCGTTCACAGCGGCAACTTCACGTATCTCTGGCTTAAATAAATTCTTAATCCAACTATTAGATTTATTTTTAACTGGAAAAGTAAACTTCTTTGATAAATTAGAAATTATTATTGATTCTGATTTCATTTTATATGTTTAATAATTACAATACTCTTCTTTTTGGTATCTATCTCTACTTCCCCACCAATAGGAAAAGTTATTATCGGACTTGTATGCCCAAAGTCTACATTGGCAATAACAGGTATATTATTTAATTCTTTCTTACTTTTTACTATCTTCATTAATTTTTCTTTAGTGATCTTACTAGCATTTTGAAATCTACCAATCACAATACCTTTTACACCACAAAAAGATGGTAGATGAATAAGAGACTGCAAATCTCTATCAAACAGTTTTGAATCAGAAGTATCATCGTCTTCCAAAAATAAAATTGAGTTTTTTAAACTTGGAAAATATTCTGTACCTTGAAGTAGATTAAATGTGCAAAGATTTGCACCGAGTAATGTTCCAGATGCTTTACCACTATTTATCACTAGCCATCCATCATTTTTAATGAGTTTCCTGTCATTCTGATCTTTGTACCAAGCATCATCACTCCAAGATTCTGAAGGTTTGATTTCAAATAAATCATTAGAAAAAAGACATTTCTTAAAATAATCTAAAGTATAATCAAAATATAATTTTTGACCAAAAGTGGACCACGCCGGGCCAGAATATGTCACTAAACCAGTTTTTGCAAAAATAGCATTTTGTAAAGCTGTAGTATCAGAATAACCAATAAATATTTTGGGATTATTTCTAATAATGTTCCAATCAATATATTTTAAAAGCTGATTGCAATTAAAACCGCCAATTACAGCAAAAACGGCTTTAACTTTTTTATCAGAAAAAGCTTTATGTAAATCAGCAACTCTAGATTTAATCGAGGATGAACCAAACTCATCAGACTCTTCAACATTTTTGCCAAAAGTTATTTCTAACCCTAAATCTGAAAGACGTTTATTGGCGATTTCTCTGATAGGTTGAGAAATAAGTGAAATTGAACAAGATGGAGCAATTACCCTTATATCATCACCTTCCTTTAATTTTTGAGGATATATCTTTTTCATATTAATTATATGGTATCACATAATTAATATTATAAAATAGACTTTTTTAGATTGTATGTTAATATACCAAAGTGACTAACAAATCATTAAAACTTAACGGCTTACATATCTGCCTCTTGTAGAAGGGGTACATTTTTGATTTCTAATACTATTTATAATCAAACCCCCCTTCTGCAAGGGGCTTTTTTATTATGTAGAATTAATTAAATTAAAAAATGAAATCAAATAAACTAAAAATAGCGCTGCCTGCCGGCAGTCTAAAAGAATCAACCTTTGAACTTTTAAAAAAGGCTGGTTATAAAATAAATGTCAAAGAACGGTCATACTTTCCAATAATAGATGATGAGGAAATCGAATGCATGCTTATACGCGCTCAAGAAATTCCTAAATATGTAGAACAAGGAAAGTTTGACGTCGGTATTACTGGTAAAGACTGGGTGGAAGAAAGTGGAAACATAACTCAAGAGATAGGAGAATTAAAATACTCCAAACAAGGTTTTAATTCAGTCAAACTTGTAATCGCAGTGCCAGAATCATCAGACATTAAGACGATTCAAGATCTCGAAGGCAAAACAATATCAACAGAGCTTGTAAATGTAACAAGAAAATTTCTTGAAAAGAATGAAATAAAAGCAAATGTAGAATTTTCTTGGGGAGCGACTGAGTCAAAACCTCCATATTTAGCAGATGCCATAGCCGAACTCTCTGATAGTGGGAGTTCTCTTAGGGCTAACAATCTAAGAGTTATTGGAACTGTGATGGAATCTACAACTCGTATTGTTGCAAATAAACAAAGTTATAAAAATAAATGGAAACGTCAAAAATCTGATTTATTCGTGACATTACTTAAAAGTGCTCTCGCTGCTGAAGGGATGGTTGGACTTAAGATGAACGCACCCAAAGAAAAAACAAGGGAGATAATCGAATGTCTATCAGCACTACGTAAACCAACGATATCAACTCTAACTGAAAAGAATTGGTGTTCTATCGAAGTAATTTTACCTGAGATGAAAGTTAAAAATATTATTTCAGAAATAAGGAAACTTGGAGCCGAGGGTATTGTTGAATACCCTATTAATAAAATAATATATTAATTATGAAAATAGAACCAAACTTTGAAAAACGTGGTGGTTTATTACCAGTCATTACTCAAGATGAAAAAAGTGGAGAAATATTAATGCTCGCTTACGTAAGTAAGGAAGCATACTACCAAACCATAGAGACCGGTCTAGCCACCTACTACTCCACATCACGTAATGAGATATGGGTAAAAGGAAAGACAAGTGGCGACACACAAATAATAAAAGAAATTTTTATTGATTGTGATGAAGATGCTTTACTCTATAGAGTCGTCCAACTTGGAAAAGGAGCCTGTCACACAGGAGAAAGGACTTGTTTCTATAGACAAGTGAAATAAATAAAAAAGACTCTCGATTGAGAGTCTTTTTTATTTCTGAATAAATCCTCCAGCCTGTAATTCCCACAAATCTTTATAGAGTCCGCTGTTTTTATTAGCTAATTCATCGTGTGTACCATCTTCAATTATTTTGCCTCCTTTCATGGCAATAATTCTATCCATCTTTCTTATTGTAGAAAGTCTGTGAGCTATTACGATAGTTGTACAATTTTTCATAAGATTATCCAAGGCATCCTGAATAAGAGCCTCTGAATGAGAATCCAAACTTGAAGTAGCCTCGTCCAGAATAAGTATAGGAGCTCTTTTAAGAATTGCTCTAGCTATTGCGATTCTTTGTCTTTCACCTCCAGAAAGCTTAATACCTCTTTCACCGACAAAAGTCTCATATTTCAAGGGTAAAACATCTATAAATTCATCACAGTGAGCCAATCTGGCCGCTTCTTTTACTTCTTCGTCAGTTGCATCCCTTTTTCCATATCTAATATTTTCCATAAGAGTTCTATGAAATAAAACTGGATCTTGGGGTACGAGACTTGTTTTTTCTCTCAAACTATCTTGAGTAATTTTCTGGATATCTTGTCCATCAATCATAATCGATCCGGCACTGACATCATGTAATCTCATAAGTAACCTTATAAAGGTTGTCTTTCCAGCTCCAGATGGACCGATGATAGCAACCTTTTGTCCTGCATTAATTTTTAAATTCAAACTAGTCAAAATTTCACGGGTCTGATTAAAAGCAAAGGTAACGTTTTTGAATTCTATTTCTCCCTTTTTAACTTCAAGATCTTTTGCTTGATGTGTATCTTGAATTTCATAAGGGGTAGTTAAAATCTCTACCATTTCTTTCGCATCGGCCAAACCTTCATAAATCTTTCTTATAAATTTATTAAATCCCCAAAGCTGTTGAGCTAAACCAATAATGTATGTTTGTGCCAACACAAAGGTACCAACAGTAGCTAGACCCTGATTCCAATATTTTATAGCGTAAAAGAAAATTGCAAACTCGATTACTGCTATAAGTAAAGTTTGTATCGCATCTACAATATCTGATAAAAACCAAGAGAAATTAGTCTTTTTTGCTTGATCATTTGTAACATCTTTAAAACTTTTTGATTCATAAGCCTGACCAGTAAAAAGAGAAACTGCATTACTGTTTGTTATAGAGTCAGACAAATAAGCAGTGGTCTTTGAATCAGCCTCAGCTACGGCAATGTCGTACTTTAATTTCCAATGAGAAAAAGTTATGTTGAAGGAAGCAAAAACTAATACCCATATAAATAATATTATTGAAATGATGGGGGCGACGATCCAGGTAACGACCAATGACCCGACCACTGTAATAATGAGTGGCATTATACTAAAGACAAAGCTGTCCGCTATGCCATCATAAGCTCTAGCAAATCTGTTTACCCTTTGAACCAAACTTCCAGAAAAATTATTCGTAAAAAAAGAATGAGAATGGTTCATCATATAATTAAAAGCATTTTGTCTAAGTATCGCCATTGTCTTAGATTGCAAGATGTTGTAAGAAATCATCCCTATACGCCAAAAAACCCAATTAGTAAATCTTAAACCTAATACAAGCAATATAATTTTAATCAGAAATACACTGGCAAAAGATTTATCTTGAGCTGTATTGAGAGTATCAAAGAAAAATTTGTAACACAAAGGAACCAAGACACTTACAAGTTGCCCCAGGAAGAGAAATGAGTAGGAAATCCAAAAAAACTTTTTTTGTGGTTTAACTCCTATCCAAAACTGTTTTAATATTTGACTGATTTTTATATTTTGACCTGTTTTCATACAAGTTTGCATATAATAACACAAAAAATAATGTCTGGAAACGACATAAACAAAAACACTCAGATTTTTATCTGAGTGTTTTTGTTTATCTATAATCCCTCTTTCTGCAATTTCTCTACCGCCTCTTTGGCTTGTCGAGAAATTCTATGAGGAATTTTTACATTAATTTTTACAAGTAAGTCTCCCCTTCTTTCACCATCAATTGGAACCCCCCTACCTCTAATACGCAGAATTTCAGCGGACTGAGTGCCTTCTGGTATCTTAAGCTCTATTTCACCGTCTAGGGTTTTTAGCATCACCTTGGTGCCTAAAATGGCCTCAGAAAGCTTAATATTGAGCTCTGTGACGAGATTCTTCCCTTCTTTATCAAATAGATGATCTCCCTTTACATGTATCTTAATGTAGAGATCTCCGGAAGATCCACCTTTGATAGCTTCGCCTCCGCCAGATAGTCTGATGGTCTCACCATCGTTTATATCTGCTGGGATTTTTACAGAAAGTTCATCCTCTCTTTTTACGGTACCTTTTCCACTACATGTATGACATTTCTCTTTTGGAATTTGTCCTGAACCATCACAAGTACTACAGATAGTCTCTGTCATGAAGTTTCCAAACATAGATCTCTTTGCTTCACGTACTTTACCATACCCATTACAAACACTACATGTTTGCATAGACGTTCCTTTCTTGGCTCCAGAGCCTGCACAATCTTTACACTTAGATATTTTATTTAATCTGATATTTTTCTCAACACCAAATACAGAATCATGGAATGATAGTTCTAAATCTATAGCAATATCTTTTCCTTTCTTCTGGGTTTTTCTACTACCACCTCCACCAAAGAAATCTCCAAAAATATCACCTAGGTCAAATTCAAAACCTTGTCCATTCTGACTATTGAATCCAGAAAAATCAAAACCACCAAAGCCACCGGCTCCTTGATTGAATCCTCCGCCACCAGTAGGTCCTGCACTTCCGTATGTATCATACTGAGATCTTTTCGTATCATCAGAAAGCACACTGTAAGCTTCGCTTACCTCTTTAAATTTTTCTTGATTTCCACCCTTATCAGGATGATGCTCGTGTGCTAGCTTTCTGAAAGCTTTTTTAATATCTTCCTTACTGGCGCTTTTATCTACGCCGAGAGTTTTGTAATAATCTTTGGACATTGTTTAATTTATTTTCCTTCTTCTTTCTCCTTAAACTCTGCGTCTTTTATATTCTCATCTTTCTTTTCTCCTTCAGGAGCAGCTTGTCCTGGATTTGCCTGTTGAGCTTTTGACATTGCTTCACCAATCTTTTGCATTTCAGTAGATAAAGCTTCTGTAGCTGTTTTGATGGCTGCAATATCGGAACCTTCTTTTGCTTTCTTAAGGTCAGCAATTTTGTCCTCAACACCTTTTACTATTTCTGGTGTGATTTTTGCACCATTATCTTTCACAGCTTTTTCTGCAGTGTAAATCATTTGTTCTGCAATATTTTTTGCTTCGATTTCTTCTTTCTTTTTTTTGTCTTCTTCAGCATGAAGCTCAGCTTCTTTCTGCATCTTTTCTATATCTTCTTTCTTTAGACCAGAACTTGCCTCAATTCTAATAGATTGTTCTTTACCAGTTGTCTTGTCTTTTGCTTTTACGCTCAAGATACCATTTGCGTCTATATCAAATGTAACTTCAACTTGTGGCATACCTCTTCCTGCTGGTGGAATACCGTCTAGTATAAATCTACCAAGAGATTTGTTGTCGCTTGCCATTGGTCTTTCACCTTGAACAATGTGAATCTCTACAGAAGTTTGATTGTCTGCGGCAGTAGAAAATACCTGACTTCTTGATGTAGGAATTGTTGTGTTCTTTTCTACTAGATGTGTTGCTACACCTCCCATAGTTTCTATACCTAAAGAAAGTGGAATAACATCGAGCAAAAGAACGTCTTTTACATCTCCTCTAAGAATTCCCCCTTGTACAGCAGCACCCAAAGCCACAACCTCATCTGGGTTTACAGAAAGATTTGGTTCTTTTCCGAACAAAGCTTTTACAGCTTGTACAATAGCAGGCATTCTTGTTTGCCCTCCGACCATTATAACTTCATTTATTTCTTCAATCTTAAATGGTGAAGCAGCAAGAGCCCTCTTTGAAATTTCAATTGATCTATCGATCAAATCCTTTATAAGATTCTCAAGAGCCGCTCTTGTCATTTTGATTAACAAGTGTTTTGGACCACTGGCATCAGAAGTTACGAATGGAATATTTATTTCTGTCTCCATCGCTGTAGAAAGTTCTATTTTTGCTTTTTCTGCAGCTTCATCAAGTCTCTGTAATGAAAGGGCATCTTTTCTCAAATCAATTCCATTTTCTTTCATGAATTGTTCCGCCATCCAATCTACAATTCTTTTATCTATATCGCGACCTCCAAGGTGTGAATCTCCGTCTGTAGAACGAACCTCCACAACACTGTCTCCGATTTCTAGAATTGAGATATCAAATGTACCTCCACCGAAGTCATACACGGCGATCTTTTCATTTTTGTTTTTATTTAGACCATATGCAAGAGCTGCAGCTGTAGGCTCATTTATAATTCTCAAAACATTTAATCCGGCGATCTGACCAGCGTCTTTTGTAGCTTGTCTTTGTGAATCGTTGAAATATGCAGGTACGGTAATAACAGCATCGGTGATTTTTTCACCAAGTCTTGCTTCTACATCATTCTTCATTTTTTGAAGTATCATTGCTGAAACTTCTTCTGGTCTGTAATTTTTACCAGCCATAGCAACCTCAACTCCTCCATTTGAAGCCTTGAGAACATCAAAAGAAACAGAAGCTTTGTCTTTCTGTACTCCAGCATCATCATATTGATGACCCATAAATCTTTTGATTTGGAAAACTGTATTCTTTGGATTTGTAACAGCTTGTCTTCTTGCTAATAGTCCTGCAAGTCTTTCTCCTGTCTTTGTAGTAGCTACAATAGAAGGAGTTGTCCTTGCGCCTTCTGCATTTTCAATAATTTTTGGTGAATTTCCTTCCATCACTGCCACAGCAGAAAATGTAGTTCCTAAGTCTATACCTATAATTTTACTCATATTTTATTTTTAATAATTAATTACTTATAAAGAAAATAATTATTAAAAATTAGGAGCACGAGCTGGTTGGCTTTTTACGAATGATAAGTCTTTTAATAAAGCTTTAATTTCTGAAAAGAAGGGGCTTACTACTGGTTCGATATTTTGTATTTCAAAACAAGCAGGAAGAGCTAAGCATTCTTCTTTTCCAATAGTCGAAGTTTTCGTAACAAATCTTCCAGAAACAGCTTTAGCGATTATCTTTCCATTAATTTCAACCAATTCAAAAACAACCAAAGCCCAAGAACCGTTTGGTAATTGTATCTCTTTTTCTATATATTTTGGTTGTGTTTGAAGGGATAACATATCTATATTATATCAAATTATTTTACAAATTCAGCTACTACTACAGATGACGCAACAATAACCCTATCATTTAACATAAATCCTTTTTTCTTTACTTCTACTATAACTCCGTCTTCCTTTTCTTCCTTAGTTTCTGTATGCCCTTCTGCTACATGGAAGGCTGGATTAAATTTCTCTCCAATAGGATTCATTTCTTTCAAACCATTTTCTGCAAGAATTTTAATAAACTGAGAATGAATATATTCTACTCCCACTCTCCAGTTTTTATCTACTTTCTCCCAAGCTTCTTTGTTAGAGAAAGCCATTTCAAAACTTTCTATGACAGTAAGGAGTTCAGCTATAAGATTCTCGTTAGCAAATTTAATAGTCTCAAATTTTTCTGTTTCTACTCTTTTTTTATAATTTACAAAATCTGCTCGCTCTCTTTGCCAGCCATCCATGTATTCTGTCTTCTCTGATTCTAAAATCTTAATCTTCTCCTTCAGCTTTTTTACTACATTCTCTACTGCATCAGAATCATCTTCTGATATAGTTTTTTTGGATTTAGATTCATCCTCATAGATTATTTCCTCTTCATTTTGTGTATTTTTATCCATATTTATACTTATTTTAGCATACTTTTTACACAATTCAATTATATAAAAACCCGAGGAGAACCTCGGGTTTTTAGTATTATCTCTTTGACCACTGAGCAGCCTTTCTTGCTTTCTTCAAACCGAATTTTCTTCTTTCTTTTGCTCTTTGATCTCTTACTAGGAATCCGAGTTTCTTTACTTCTTTTCTAAGTTCTGGATTTTGCTTGATTATCATTCTTGCAATACCGTGTCTCATAGCTTCTGCTTGAGAAGCAATACCTCCTCCAGTAATCATAACTGTGATTGTGAAGAACTCTGTAAGACCAGTAACTTTTGTTATAGCTTCGGTAGCTGTGATTCTTTGTTTTTCTGTTTTAAAATAATCTTCAACTTTTTTATCTCCATTTATTTCAAAAGAGTTTTTACTAGAAATAACACCTCTAACTCTTGCGATAGATGTTTTTCTTCTTCCCACTGCCTCTATGTATTTTGATTTTGTTTCAGTCATAGTATTATTCAGTAATTACCAAATTCTTAATAATTTTTGCTGTCAATTTGTTTTTTGGTAACATACCTTTTACAGCAAGCTTAAGAACTCCTCCTTTACCGTGTTTAGCGATAAGTTGTTCCATACTTTTTATGTGTAAACCTCCTGGGTATCCAGAAAATCTTGTATAAGGTGTCTTTTGTTTGTTTATAGCAATATCAAGTTTGCTAGCATTTACAACCTTTACTTCTGTATTGAAAGCAACATTTCTTGCGAAAGATACTAAGTTCTTACCCATAAGTAAACCGGCTACTTTAGTAGCGATTCTTCCTAGCTTTCCGTCTGTTGCATCTATTGTATAAAATTTCTTTTCCATTGTTTTATTTATTAAACAAATTCTATGACAGCCATTCTTGCGCTATCTGATAATCTTGTTTTTATTTTAACGACCCTTAAATATCCACCGTTTCTTGTTTTGTATTTTGGTGCTATATCTTTAACTATTTTCTTTGCTGATACAGCTCCAATCTTTGCAGCTATAAGTCTCTGTGAAGCCAAAGTATCTGTCTTACCTTTTGTAATAAGCTTTTCTACAAAAGTCTTTAGGACCTTAGCCTTTATTTCTGTGGTAGTGATTTTCTCATGTTTTACAAGAGATACAGCCATTGTCTTCAAGAGGGCGTTTCTCTGGTTCATCTTTCTACCTAGCTGTTTGTTTTTGTTACTGTGATTCATATTTGATTCTTACTTTAATGTAATCCCGAAATTTGACAAGACCTTCTTGATTTCTTGTATACCCTTTGCACCAAGTCCATCAATATCTCCCATGTCTTCTTCTTTCTTTCTTGCTAAACCTCCGACTGTTCTAATGTTTGCATTTGATAGAGCATTAATTGTTCTTGCTGAAAGGTCTAATGTTTCTATTCTTGTTTTTAGGAATTCTGAATCATCTTCTTTTTCTTCTTCCTTTTCTGAGACTTCAGGAACCTCAACTTCTGGCTCTTTAAATCCAACAATCGCTTTGAGTTGTTCTATCATAGTAATGATAGATTGTTCTAGAGTTTCTTTTGCTGTGATTGATCCGTCTGTTTGTATTGAAATCCTAAGTTTGTTGAAATCTGTTCTATCTCCGACTCTCATATTTTCAACTTCGTAGTTTACTCTTCTTATAGGAGTAAATATTGCGTCCATAGCGATAGTACCAATATCTACTTTTTCTTTTTGGTGGACTTCTCTTGAGACGAAACCTAAACCTTTTTGGATTTTCATTTCTATAGAAAGACTTGTTCCTTTGTCTGTAATAGTAGCAATAGGTTGTTCAGAATTCAAAACTTCAACCTGACCAGGAACAGTGATGTCTCCTGCAGTGACATCTTTTACGCCTTTTACTTTAAGTTCTACTGTTTGAGCTTCATCTGTAAGTATTTTAAATCTTACTTTCTTAAGATTAAGTATTATATTTATAACGTCTTCCTTTACTCCATCCATAGTAGAGAATTCGTGTTGAACTCCATCTATTTTGATAGAAGTTATAGCAACACCAGGAATAGAAGAAAGAATGATTCTTCTTAGAGAATTACCAAGTGTGTGTCCATATCCAGGATAAAGACCATCGATTTCATAAACACCAGAAAACTCCTCCTCAGAGATTATTTTTGGTTTTGATGGTAATAATATTTTATATTGATCAGACATAGTTTTTTATTAAATTAATAATTTATAAATTATAATGGGTCTGACTATCTGTTATAGAACTGAATAATTGCTTGAATGTCGAAAGCAATTTCAGCTGGAGTTATCTTTGGAGCACCTTGTACTTTAGCTGTTTTCTTGGCTACATCTAATGCAAGCCATGAAGGAACTTTTACGTCTTTTAACTTTTCATCAATATCTTTAAAAATTGGCTTCGTCTTACTTCTTTCTCTTATTGTTATAACATCACCTACCTTAACCTGTAGAGATGGGATTGTTTCTCTTTTACCATTAACATCAAAATGTCCGTGGTTTACCATTTGTCTTGAAGCCTGTCTTGATTTTGCAAAACCAAGTCTGAAAATAACATTATCCAATCTCTTTTCTAAAACTTGTATAAGGTCATCAGCTGCAGTTGCACTTTTCTTAGACAAAACTTTACTAACATAGTTTTTGAAGTGTCTTTCACCCAAGCCATAAGTAACTTTAGCTTTTTGTTTTTCTAAAAGCTGAGTTCCGAATTCTGAAGTAGCCTTTCTCTTTTTAGGAGCAGCTTTATCACTTTGTGATCTTAGAGCAAACTTTTGAGACTGTGTTTTTTCAAACACAGCTGCACCTAATCTTCTTGCTATTTTATATCTTGGTCCTGTTTTCATAATTTATTTAAAATTGTTTTATACTCTTCTTGGTTTCTTAGGTTTTGGTCCATTGTGTGGAACTGGAGTCTGGTCTGTAATGGCTGTGATATTGAAACCTTTTGAAATAAAACCTCTTATAGCTGATTCTCTACCTGAACCAACCCCTTTTACAACAACGCTAATTTCTTTTAAACCTAAAAGTGCGGCTTTTTCACCAAGTACTTCTCCAACTTTTGCAGCTGCAAAAGGAGTACCTTTTTTAGCACCCTTAAATCCTAGAGCTCCAGCAGAAGATGCCATAAGAGCATTACCTGATTTATCTGTTAACAATACTAATGTATTATTATATGTTGATTGGACACACAAAATACCAGATTCAACTTTTTTCTTTGAACTTGCTTTTGGTGCAGTAGCGCCTTTTGAATCTACTTTATCTTTTGTTGTTACTATTCTTTTCTTACCCATTGTTCGTATTGTATTATTGATTATCTAATAGATTATTTTTTGTCAGCGGCTTTTCTTCCTGTTCCCATGGTCTTTCTTGTATTACCCCTGAGTGTTCTTGAGTTGGTCTTTGTTCTCTGACCTCTAGATGGAAGCTTTCTTGCGTGTCTATTTCCTCTAAAGCTTTTGATGTCCTTGAGTCTTTTTACATTTGAAGCGACTTCTCTTTTTAGGTCTCCTTCAATTTTTAGTTTCTCAACGACTAGTTTGATTTTATTCTCTTCATCAGCCGTAAGTTCACTTACTTTTTTCTCTGGATCAACACCTGCTTCTTTTAAAATCATTTGAGCACGTGATTGAGCGATACCATAAAGTACCGTTAATCCAATTTTTAATCTTTTGTTGTCTGGTATTGTTATTCCTACTATACGCATAAAAAAATTTATAGAAACACTAGAATAGCATTTCTTTGTTAAAAAATCAACTACCCCTGTCTTTGTTTGTGTTTTGGGTTAGCTGAACAGGTTACATAAACTCGACCCTTTCTTCTAACGGACTTACATTTTACACAAATTGTTTTTACTGATGCTTTTACTTTCATTGTATTTAAATTATTTAAACTCTTCTTATTATTCTACCCTTTCCACCATATTCATCTAAGACAACCTCTACTCTGTCTCCTATTAAGACTTTGATTCTGTGTAGTCTCATTTTCCCGGCTAAATAAGCAAGAATCTCTCCTTTATCTCCCTCTAACTGAACTTTAAAAAGGGTATTTGGAAAGGCTTCTAAAACTATTCCTACCGCAGATGTTTTTATTTTTTGGTTCTGCATAAACAACTCCGTGTATGATATCAGAAAAAACAAAGGAGTCAAGCCTAAATTGTTAGTTTATGACCTCTTTATTCCTTATCGTGTCAAAGAGTTTAACCCTGTTAGGGTTCTCAGGAAAAGTCTTCTTCCATTGCGGCCTAATTATAGCACTTAGGCTTTTAATTGATGTTTTGAATTTATCGTTTACCAAATCATCTATTATAGATTTGTTTTGACCGACTAGATATTCAGAAAGAGCTTTGGAATCATAAGACCATACAATTCTTACATCGCCAGAAAACTTAACTTTTATGGAATCTTCTGTCCACGGCTCTGGATTTGTTGATATTATTGATACCACAGAATCATCTGCCCATAATAGTTCCGCGGGATCACCTGAAAAATCCTTTATTTTTTGCTTAGCAATAAAATTAGCAAGGGAATCTTTCTTAAACATTAAAGCATTTATTGTTCCTTCTTCTGTAAGCACATACTTATCTGAATTCAATTCAGTATCTGGAATATTTTTATAAGATATAAAATAATTATCTTTAAAAATTTCGTATTGATCTGGCTTCTTCTGATACAATTCTTTTATTAAATCCTCACTTAATACCTTATCTAAATTTTCTTTCTCTACTGCCAATTTAGTTTCCGAAACCTTTTTAATTTTACCTATAAGACCTCCAGTGGTATCAGCGCTTAATCTAGCATAAAATCCATCATATTTTGGGCTACCCTTAAAACCCGGGATTTTAAAATCCCCCTTAAGATCTGCGATCTTCATATTATATTTATCCCCAGCAGCATCAGCAATTATTTCTACTTCAACACTACCTGGAACCTTTTTCCCATCAACAATCTTATATCCAGGAATATCAACGGAATCTCTTATTCTGTAGACTAAAGAATTAGTTGACTCAAGGCGAGTATTTGTTATAAGTCTCTGACTAGCAGTACTGTAGCTATTATAGACAACAGCTTTACCTATAGATTTTCTTTCAACGTTTTCTTCCCCATCAGTATCTAAATCCTTTGCGGAGGCCTTTTTAATAGTTATAACCTCAAAAGATAGCCCCGTTACACCTTGTTTGCTTGTAGCCGCAAAAACATCATCCAAAACAACACTCTCGCTTCTAGGCGTTATATTTATTGTTGCTGTAGAAAAATTTGAAGAAACTAAAAAAAACAAAACTCCAAGAGACAACACAGACAAAACCCAAAGAAATGTTTGAGAATTTTTTGTAACTTTTTCAGGCTTTATTTCTTCTTCATAATCAAACTCTCCTTCTTTTTCTAATTTTATTGAAATAATCTTAGCTTTTTCCTTTTGTTGATTTTTCTTGATTTTTTCTAGATAGCTTTTGTCATCATTTTTAATAGATGATGGAAAAGCACCGTCTTTTTTCACCATGCGTATACTCTTTTTTGTTACCAAAATATCTTGAATTAATTTTTGAGACATATATTATTTTGTTTAATTAATTTATCTAAAAGTATAATATCCATCTTAATATATGGTTGATTCTTAAAAACCTTCCCTCCATTTATAAAATTATTAAGAACACCCTCTCCAATTATCGTTAAGTGTGGATTCTTACCATATATCTTAAAAGGTGTCTCAGAATTCTGGTTTTTTATCTTTTCTACAAACAGATTAGATAAATCCGTATTTGCTATCATCATTATTTCTAAAGGAGCATCTTTTTCTTCACATATCCTCTTTAAAGCTCCATTAAAATTTTCTGACCACTTACTCAAACCAGTTTTTATAAAATTATTTACTTTTATATCTGTATCTTCATCACACTTTCCATGGCACTTGATGTTTAGTGTTGATAGAACTAAATCTTTTGTCATTTTTAAGTCTTTTGCAATATTTTCTATAATAGCATTCTCACCAAAGGGAAATGATGCTATCCCGTGTATTGTGTCATCAATAACGACATAAATATCTGTAATGAGTTTACCGATATCTACATATATGAAGTTATTTTTGTTTTGAAACAAATCCCTAGTAAAAGTAAACGTAGAGAGAGTCTGAGAATGTGAACAACTTTTATCTCCCTTCAATTTTTTATTTGAATAAGTTTTAATCTTGTCATTTATCTCCTTTGCTATAAAAGATGTAAACAAGTGAACTTCAAATTCCTTTGCTTTTCTATTATAAAAACTATCTACTTTATAACCATTAAGTTTAGCCTCAACTATTTTTTCCTCAAAGACTTCCCACCCGCCACGTTCACTCTCCTTTTCAATTTCTTTCTTCAAATTTTCTTCTTTGCCCACTAAAACCCTCTTAAGAAAATCACCATCCACAGAAAAGGCCTTGTCTTTTGTTAGTTTTATAGACTTTCCTTTAGATACAACCCACGGAGAACCAACAAAGAAAAAATGGTTGGAAATTTTATTTTTAATTCCAAGCGATATAAGAGATTTATGTGTTTCTATTATAGCCCTATCTATTGTCTTTATAAGAGATTCGGAATATTTTTTATAACTTGCAATCTCTGATTCAATAACCTCGAAAGTCTGACAAGAAATAATTTCTGATTTCTTGCCTCTAAACATCTCAACCACAGCGGCAGTCAGAGAAAATTCTCGAATATCAAAAACAATGGATAAAGATGGGCTTTTTTTTGAAAAAGAAAAAAACTTCATGTAAGTTAATTATAACTCTCAAAGAAAAGCGATGCAATAGAAAATTTATTCCAAAACTGCTTTTATACGTCTAACCCCAGCACTTGAAGCTTCTTCTTTAGAAATTTTGAAGTGTCCGAGTTCAAATGTATTTGATACATGAGGTCCACCACAGAATTCTGTACTGAAATCCCCTATTTTATAAACCTTCACGACATCTCCATATTTAGATAAATCAAAAGAAAGAGTTGTAACAATTTTCTTTGCTTCTTCTTTTGGCAATTCAAGCATTTCTACAGGAAGCTTTTCTTGTATTTTTTGATTTACTAAATCTTCAACGTTTTTTAATTGGTCTGCAGTGAGTTTCTCTGTCCAATTGAAATCAAAGCGCATTCTTTCTGCTGTAATATTGCTTCCTTTCTGTACAATTTCTCCACCAAGGACTTTTCTAAGTGCCGCGAGTAATAGGTGGGTGGCTGTATGATATTTTGTCTCCACTTCTCCTGTACCAGCTAAACCTCCTTTGAATTTTTGTTCTGAGCCAGCCTTTGATTTTTGGTGGTGAATTACAACCTCATCAGAAAATTCTTTCATATCAATAAACAACCCTTTTTCTTTTCCTAATTCCATTTGTATCTCTATAGGCAACCCTTTTGATTGGTATAAATCGAAAGCAACTTTTCCAGAGACTTTTCCAGAGACTAATTTATCCTCTTTTGTAGCTTCTTCAAATTCTTTTAAACCTTGTGCTAAGGTCTTCCTAAACTTATCATCCTCAGTCTTAATCACTTCTAAAATTTCATTTCCTTTTTCATTAAGTATTGGATACGCGTAAGAGAGTTCATTTATAACAACTTTTGCAAAAGATAATATTTCTTCTTTATTTATATCGAGCTGATCTATAAATCTGATAGCTCTTCTTAGGATTCTTCTGAGCACATATCCGGCTTCAGTATTTGATGGAACGACACCATCAGAAATAATCATAACAGCTGAACGAATATGGTCTGCGACGATCCTTTCGGCTCTCTCATCTCTCTTTTGTGCTTTAGATTTTATTTCTCCAAGAATTTTTTCAAATAAATCTGTATCAAATACCGTACTCTTTCCTTGCATAACGACAGTGGTTCTCTCAAGACCCATTCCAGTATCCACATTTGGCTTTGAGAGTTTCTCGTATTTACCTTCCGAAGTTTTATTAAACTCCATAAAAACATTGTTCCAAATTTCTATGATTCTTCCGCTTTTTACCAAATCAGAAAATTTACCGGCAACAGGACCATCTTCTGGACGAGTATCATAAAACATTTCAGTGTCTCCACCGCAAGGACCCACCTGACCAGCTATCCAAAAATTATCTTCCTTTCCTAAAGGAATAATTCTTACACCGTCTTTTATAATTTCATCTTCTTCCGCGACTTCTACATCTATATTATGTTTCTTAAAATTCTCCTTCCAAATTTGTATGGCGTCTTCGTCTCTTGGAATATCATCCTCACCCTTAAACACAGTTACATAAAGTCTGTTTGATAGAAGACCAAGTCCTTCTTCTTTACTAGTGATAAATTCTAAGCTCCATTCAATAGCTTCCTTTTTAAAATAATCCCCGAGAGACCAATTACCCATCATTTCGAAAAATGTAAGGTGTCTGTTATCACCAACCTCATCTATGTCTATAGTTCTTACACATTTTTGTACATCGACAAGTCTAATACCTCCAGGGTGTTTTTCACCGAGTAAATAGGGTATGAGAGGCTGCATACCAGCTGTAGTAAACAGAGACCCCTTATCAGGAATAACATAATCTGTGGGTATTAAAGAAGCAGAAGGAATTATTTTGTGTCCCCTTTTCTCAAAAAACTTTAAATACCTCTCACGAATATCTTTTGATTGCATAAGAGAAATATAACATAATATTTGATCTAAAAAAAGATGTGCACAAACTTATATTGACAGGTTAGATAATATATCCTATTATATTGTCTGAACTTAGTTCCAAATTTTCAACCAAGGGAGGCTTAGATGTGCAAGTCGTGTTTAAAAAAGTTTCTTATAGCATGCTTAGTAATAAGCGTACTAAGTGTTCTGTGCATTTACCAAATCATAGAATTTGGGAAGATTATTAAGGAAACCTGCAAGGAGGCACCGAGTGAGAAAAAAATATAGTCACTGGCAATACCTTCGACAAGAAATCATCGTGGGTATGGTAGCAACATTCATTTTGGCACTATTTATTGTGCCTATGATAGAACTTAACAAAATTGGCCTGCAACACCAAAAAATAATGGGTGCCTCGACAGCCTCCAAATAAAGCAAACTCGCCCCAAAATCAATGGGGCGATTTTTTATATATTTTTTAGAATTTCAAAATCTTTTTTTAGTTCACCAATCCTTGTTGGATTATATACAGCAACACAAGGGTGATATAAAACAGCAATTTTTATTTTTCCATAGGAAGCCTCTGCTTCAAAAACTTTTCCATGCGCCATGCCTATTGGTAATATTTCATTTTCCAAACCAAATCTTCTCATAATATAATCCATGGAATACCTACCTAGAGTAGCAATTACTTTGGGTTGGATAATCTCAATTTGTTTATCCAAAAATGGACCGTAAATTTTTATTTCTTCTGCAGTAGGGTCACGATTCTCTTGTGGCCTATCTTTTACAATGTTTGTTATATAAACATCTTCTCTCTTAATCCCAACATGATAAAGTAAACCGTCTAAAACTTTTCCAGCCGTACCACAAAATGGCCTGCCAGTTTTAGCTTCGTTTCTACCAGGAGCTTCTCCAATAAACATTATTTCCGCGCCATGATTCCCTTCCCCTATAACTGGAAAATATTTATTACTAACTCTATATTCATATAATGGAGAATCTTTTAAAAACAAGACTTCGTCTTTAATTTCCTTTAATTTTCCTGTTCTATCAGAAGACATATCTTTAATTAAACTGTGCCTTGCAGTGTTCACACAAAGAATTTACTTCAGTAATTATGCTTTTTATTTTCTTCTCATCAAAATTTACTTCCTTAAGCAAGTTCTCATCTAAAAGAGCCTTGGACAAAACAACACCTCTGGCAAGAAACATATTTTTTTCTATTGTATTTATAGATGTAAGAGCCGTAATTGGAATGAGCTCGGCCCTCTCTATCATATTGTGTAAATTATTTCCGTAAGGATAGTTCCAACCAACGAGCTTGAGGTGCGGCTGACATTGATCATACTGAATAGCGGTGGAACTAAATTTTGTATTAGTAACAATCCAACCCTCTGTAAGTTCTCTTTCCTTTCCTCCAAATACATATCTATTCCCGTACAAGTCGTCATATCTTGCCTTAACATATAAAACAACTTTGAGATCCGACTTTAAATTAAAATCTGTGTGAAATTTTGCTTCTGTCATTATAAGTTCACCCTCTTTCCAAGCGACAACATCTATCTCATGTTCTACGCACTTACCTTTTACTATCACTCCAGTCTCAGTCTCATATCCTTGAGACTTAAAAATTTCTGCAACATATTTTTCAAAAGGGAAACCGGTAGGACCAAGCTCGGCTACTGCTTTTTTCAAAGAATATCTAAGAGATACTGTCTTTTGTTTTTTTCTTAAAATAGAATAGGCTCTCTTATATATTTCTCTTGTGGTAATTCCTTCATGAAGCTCCTTTGCTATTTCTTCCAAAATTTCTTTTACAACAAGATCATCAGTACCAATTTTTTTAAGTGATGCTTCTAATTTTGAGTAATCGAAAACCTCTCTCTCACCGTTAGATTTAATTATATATATTTCGGGCATAAGTAAATAATACCACAAAACCAATAATTCAAGCTAGCAGATTATTCCACCACCAAGACAAACTTCCCCATCGTAAACCACTGCGGACTGACCCGAAGAAATAGCTTTCTGCGGACTAGTGAAATGTAATTCTATACAATTACCTACTTTTTTTATTTCACATTCTTCTAAAGGCTGTCTGTAGCGAATCCTTGCAGAGTATCTTTTATTTAAATCTGGCATCTCATCTAACGTCCAACTCATATTCTTTAGCTTTACTATTTTTGATTCACTTTCAATTATCTTAGCTGAATCTTGAGATACGGTAATTGTATTTTTTTCTATATCTTTAGAGATAATATAATATCTGGAATCATTAGGAGTTTTTTCTGTAATCTTGAAACCATGTCTCTGACCGATAGTAAGAAAAAGTACTCCATCGTGAACCCCGATCTCCTCTCCTCTTTCGTTTAAAACTCTTCCCGGAATTTCTTTTATATAGTGAGTTAGAAATTCTTTCATATCAAATTTACCAAGGAAACAAACTCCCTGACTATCCTTTTTTACAGCAGTAGAAAGTCCTAATCTCTTCGCGATCTTTCTTACTTCTGGTTTTTCTATGTCACCAATTGGAAAAAGTGTTTTACTAAGTTGTTTTTGTGTAAGAGTCCAAAGAAAATATGTCTGATCTTTGTTTGTGTCTTTCCCTGCAAGCATTTTATTTCCTCCGACTCTTGCATAATGCCCCGTAGCAACAAAATCTGCACCTTGCTCCATTGCCCAATTAAAGAAACCGCCAAACTTCACGTACTTATTACACATTACATCTGGATTTGGAGTTCTGCCAAGCTTATATTCATCTATCATGTAGTCAGCTACATCTTTTTTATATTCTTTTTCTAAATCAAGAGTAAAAAATGGAATATTTAATTTAGCACAAATGCGCATAGCATCTAACCTATCTTCTCTCCAAGTACATTTTACAAAGTCTGGTTGCCAAACTTTTATAAAAACACCAGTTACATCATAACCTTCTTTTTGAAGTAGTGCAGCAGAAACAGAGCTATCAACTCCGCCAGACATACCAACAAAAACTTTTTTCTGCTGTTTTCTCAACATATTGACTTTATACCATATAAAATGTATGATTTCAATCGAATTTGTTGTTTCAAGTTACATAAATAGGAGGTTCGTAGTGTCAGTAAAGATTGGTCAGGAGTTTAAAAGACCGGGGCGTTGTGATTTGGTCGTTTGTGGTATTTCCCCAGATGGAAAAATACAAACATACCAAAAAATCAAAATTCCAGGTTGGAAAGTTAAACAAGCGTTTGAAAAGAAGATCAGGATTGTACCAGGGACAATTTTGGATTTACCGAACAAACAAAAAAGAGAGGTGCTGGGTCACTGTGGTACCGATTGGTACATGAAGATTCCTGGAGAAATTTTGGAATTTACCGAGGAGCAACTTATCGATTTCGATGCAGGTGCAGAAATAGAAAAAGAGCTCAAAAGAATCGTCGGCAATTCACCAAACAACATACATGTGAGTAGGCCCAAAAGCATAAGATTTTCTCGTTGTAGGAAAGCTTTTGTGGAAAACTAAATCACAGCAGCCGCCCGAGCATTTTTGCAAAGGCGGTTTTTTATTTATTGACTTTGTATCATATACAATGTATTGTTGAAAATGAAATTGTTGGCTCAAAAACATAAACGAAAGGAAAGAAAATGAGCTTTTTAAATATACTTCCATGGGTACTTCTGACTATAGTTTCCATAATCGGATTCTACAAAAACCAACCCCGTCGACTTTCAGAACTCAGTGGAAAAGAGAGGTTTGTTGTCGCCAGCTATGAGAGCAAAAAATATTTCTATGTGATTGTCCATAGGAGTTTAAAAATCGTCGTGTACAAACACAAAATAAATAAAATCGCCAGTAAAGAACAACCCTTTTTACAAGAAATGAAAGAGGGGTTGTACAAATTTTATGATATTGGTGATGGAGAAATTATGGTAAACCTCATTGGTTAATCACTTTAAACCGCTCTTAAAGGCGGTTTTTATTTTATATCTTAAATTCAATCACGTCCCCATCCTTCACCACATATTCCTTCCCTTCTGTACGAATCAAACCTTTTTCTCTGGCTTGTCCATGTGAACCAACATTTAATAGCTCCTGCCAAAAGACAACTTCGGCTCTAACAAATTTATCTTTAAAATCTCCATGTATCGCTGTACCAGCAAGAGGAGCTGTCCAACCTTCTTTTATCGTCCAAGCACGGCTTTCATCTTCTCCAGTAGTGAAATAGGTAATGAGACCAAGAAGCTTATAACCAGCCTTAATTAAATTATCTATTCCATCATCTTTTACTCCTAGCCCTTCTCTCATTTCTTTTTTGTCTCCTCCTTCCAAATCTTTTAATTCTTGCTCTATTCCAGCATCCACAATAACATACCCGGATTTTGTTTCTTCAAAAAACTTTATCAATTTTGTAAATCTTTCGTCATTCATTTCGTCAAGATTTTTCCCCCCAGCTTTTTTATTTAAAACATATAGAATTGGCTTCATCGTAAGAAGACAAAGTTTAGCCACTTCCACAATTTCTTTTTCATCGAAAGAGATTGATCTGGAAAGTTTACCTTCTTCAAGTACAACTTTTAACTTCTCTAACGCCCCTTTTTCAATCACGGCAGATTTCAATCCTCTTTTAATATCGCTTTCTACATTTCCTAATCTTTTAGAAACAGTTTGTAAGTCGGCAAGTATGAGCTCTAAGTTTATAGTTTCAATATCAGAAAGTGGATCTACTTTATTTGAAACATGAAGAATATTGTCGTCTTCAAAAATACGTACAACTTCTGCTATAGCATCCGTCTCACGAATGTTTGTAAGGAATTTATTACCCAATCCTTCACCGGCAGAAGCTCCTTTTACAAGACCTGCAATATCTACGAATTCTACAGCAGCAGGAACGGTCTTAGCTGATTTACTAAATTCAGAAAGCTTCCAAAGCCTATCGTCAGGCACAGCAACAACCCCCACAGAGGGGTCTATTGTACAAAATGGGTAGTTCTCACAAGCAACAGCTTTCTTTGTAAGCGCGTTAAAAAGAGTACTTTTCCCAACATTTGGTAAACCAACGATTCCAATTGATAATGACATATAAAGTAAAGATACCTAAAAAAAGACTAAAAGTAAAATTTATTTTTTAGAATCTTCTAAATAATTCAAAACAGCTTTTTTTAAAGCTTCATGTCCCAGAACAGAACAATGAAACTTTCTGTCTGGTAAACCACCAAGGCGATCTACTATCTGTTGTGGTTTAAGTGTCTGCGCTAGATCTAAATCCATTCCACCTTTTTCTGTGGCCATGACAGACATCATGGAAGCCGCGGCTATAGCAGAAGCACAACCAAAAGTTCTCCATTTACATTCCTTAATTTTACCTCTCTTCTTATTAACCTTAATCCAAACATTCATAATATCACCACACGCAGGACTACCAACACTTCCAAATCCATCTGCATCATAATCTGTTTCATCAATTAGAATATTCCTAGGAAAAAAGAAATGTTCCTTAACCTCTGGGCTATAAAACCACCCTTCGCCATCACAATTATTTTTTTTGTCTTTTGTTGTAGTCATTTTATTGTAGAAATACTTCTTATATAGTTCACACCTTCTGATAGAATCCTTACGACGTAATTTAAATCTTTTTTCCTTGTATGTCTTCCAAGCGTTAAACGAATACTACAATGAGCAAACTCTGAAGATACTCCAATATTACGTAATACATAAGAAGGTTTTAAATCAGAAGAAGAACACGCTGAACCAGTTGAGCAATATATACCTTTACTATCAAGAAACAACACTAAAGATTCACCCTCAACCCCTCTTATTGAGATATTAAGATTATTTGGTAAACGATTCTTTAAATCACCGTTCAAAGAAACGCCATTAATTTCTGACAAGATTTTAGACAAGAAGTAATCACGAAGCTTTTTCAATCTTTGATTTTCTTTTGCCCTCTTTTTTTCAGATATAACAAGCGCCTCAGCGAAACCTACGATGGCAGCAACATTTTCTGTACCAGATCTTAAACCCCTTTCTTGACTACCACCAATAATAACAGGATCAATAAAATATTTTTTATTTAAATAAAGGCAACCGATACCTTTTGGACCGTATATCTTTGAAGAACTGATCGTTAGAGCATCAACACCAAGATCTTTTATGTCCAAAGACAAAGCACCAGATGCTTGGCATGCATCGCAATGAAAGATTGGGGTAGAAATAGATTCTTTTAAAATTTTTGATATTTTTTTAATTGATTGTATTGTACCAATCTCATTGTTCGCATACATAATTGATACCAAAATAGTATCTTTTTTAATACTAGATTTAAGTTGTTCTAAGGAAATAATCCCCTCTTTATCTACATCTAAATAGGTTATTTCAAAACCCTCTTTCTCTAATTTCTTACAGGGATCCAAAACCGCTTTATGTTCAATACAAGATACAATTATATGTCTACCTTTATTCTTATATGCTCTTGCGATTCCAAGAATCGCTAAATTATCAGACTCAGTACCACCACTAGTAAATATGATTTCATCTTTTTCTGAATTTAAAATACTAGCAATATTTTGTCTAGCTTTTTCTATAGCACTTTTAGCCATTCTACCCTGGTGGTGTAAAGATGATGGGTTTCCATATTTTCCTTTTAAATACGGCATCATAACACCCAAAACCTTTGAATCAATTGGGGTGGTCGAAGCATTATCTAAATAAATCTGAGCAGTCCTTTTCATATAAATATACTGTATCAAACAAACATCAAAAAAACAAAAACCGCGAGGGTCGAGTCCTCACGATTTTCGTATCTTTATGTTTATTAATAATTAATTAGAAGTCTGAAAAGCTCTAGGTAAGACCAAAGTTATGTTTCCAGAATTATCTACCGCACGAATTAAATAATAATAAACAGTATTTGGTTGGAGATTCTGAATTGTTATTGATTGAGAATAACTAACACCAGAATTATTTGGGGCTAAAACACCACTAACATATGCCTGATCACCACGAAATGATGACTCGTTAGACTGAATCATCGTTGCATCATAATATAATTGTCCTCTAGCTGATTCGTTTGTTGACCAACTAATCGTTGCACTGTTACGACCAGATTGAATATTGATATTAGATATGCTTGGTGCATTAATATCCAGACCAAAGCCTGACAACATGATGTCATTTATTTTTGAAGCTGTAATTGGACCGACAGTACCAACTTGTGAAATTCCGTAGTTTACTTGAAATTGTGTTACAGCATCTTTGGTTAATGCACCATAATATCCACTGACAATTCCTTGGGGATATATAGAATTATTTGTTGCTAAAAACTGCTGAAGTTCTGTAACCTGAGATCCTTTTGATCCAAGTCCGAGCTGGCTAGTTATTGCTGCACTAACTGTTTGTGCTGTAAAGAATGATACCAAAAGAAGTATCGCTAAAACACCGACCGTAGAGAAACCGAGTATATTTATTTTTTTCATAGTATTTTTAAGATTAAATTCGAGTAATTATTGTTTGTGTAATCGACCTTTTTGTACATTTATGCCTCTATAATAGATGCCGTCTCAAAGAGAAAAATATTACAATAGCTCCTTATCACTAAAAACCACAGTTCTATTTGAATAGTTTTTTAAAACCTTATTCCAAGTACCTCCACAAGTAATAAGATTTAAATGGGAAAGTCCATCAGTTGAATTAAATACATCTGAGGCATCATCCGTATATTTGTAATTTTTAATTTTACTTACAATAAAAATAGTTGTATTTTTATTTTCATCTTCAATATATATTTTATCTCCTATTTTTACCTTGCTCAAATTGTCAAAAACTCCAAGGGTATTATTCTTATAGCCAAAATGTCCCGCGATTACAGAACTACCTATTCCACCTGGAATTGTACCGAGCCTATACCATCCAACCTTGGTTGGATCCTTAGGCGACTCCATCTCACCAGTTAACGTAAGTCCAATGTACTCGAAAGAAGCATTAACACTAATTACTGGTATCGTAATATGTACGGGTAAATCTTTTTCTATTTGAACCATACTTACTTGTTCTATTTTTTTGATACCAAGCACAGACGAAAGATCTCTGATAAGTTTAATCTTGTTATTATATTCCAGTGATTTAGAAAAAACAAAATTTAAAGACAACAAAATTATAATTCCCAAAACACTCACTATTATTAATATTATTTTAAATATTTTCATTTTCATATAAATTAAACATGAAATGACCCCGCCAAGGCGGAGCCATTTCCTGCCTCTAAATAAATTTAATGAATACTTATTCTAAGTGGGCTCTACTTATACCTGCAGCAATTCTTACTCTTTTAAGAATCCAAACAAGTGTGGTCGAAATTAAGGAGACAATTATGACCGCTATAATTATATTTAACGCCATATTGCCAGTTTCAGGAAATATCCCTGTATTTGGGAACCTTGGAGTAACTGCAAGGATAGGGCTGATTATCGCGGTACTCGAAGAGATACTGACATTACCAATTGGTAGAGATACTGACCCCGTCGTAGACACAACTGGCGTAGAGGTAGTTGCGATGACAATCTGCCAGGGTTGGGCTATATCATTATTTATAATTGTACAAACCTTATTCTGATTAGTATCTAAAACCAAGACACCATTAACATCGCAATCCCCAGAAAAAGATTGGGTATAATTAGAATTAGAAATTTCTCTTATTGTATAACTAGAAGTACGGAAAGTTGTCGTCGCACCAGACGCGACTTGTGCATCATTAACAAATAATGGAAAGTCTGCAACAATTTTTGTTCCTCCATCATCGTTTATAACCACTTTATTAACAGTAATAGTACCGTACCTTACAATTCTATGAGGAATGGCTGTGTTAGTGATTGTACAAGTTTTATTATCACCAGAAGAAAGAGTCACGCTACCATTAGCATTACAATCTCCACTAAAAGATTCATTATAATTTGTATTAGCATCTTCACTTACTGTATATGTACCAGCGGAAAGAGTATATGGAGTACCTGGAGATCCAGCTCCAACTAAAGGACTTCCAGAGACATCTGCATTCAATGAATTTTTTACATGAAGCATAAAATCTGATGGGGCAGCAACGCCACCACTAACGACTTTAATAACATTAAGAGTGGCTGGACCAGAACCAGAAATGCCAGAAACAGAATTAGCATCCATCGTAACCTGTGTTTGTGACAAGGCTCTACCATTTAGAACAGCACCTGTTTGCATAACGATATCTGTTGCACTCAATATATTTCCGTTGAAGGTAGAATATGTACCAAGGGTTGCTCCTGCGCCACCACCAACCTGCCAAAAAACGTTTGAGGCCAAAGCTCCTCCCGTTAGTATAACTTTTGCCCCAAGTGGAATACTTCCATATGATGGGACAATAAGGTTCCCTGCTATTTGAAATATCCAAACATCACTGGCGCCACCATTTAAAGTAACTTCATTTAATGTTGCTGTTCCATCTATTAAAGAAACATTCGTAGTCCACTTATAAAGCCCTGGAGCAAAAGTTTGTCCTCCGATAAGTCCAGAATATAAATTTGTACCGTCTGGTAAAGCTCTCCCAGCTGCATCAGTATAAGCAGTTTCCATATTACTTATAGAAGTAGTCATATAAGAAGGGGTTGGCGCTGTATAATTAGCTGCGTATATTCTTCCTGTTACCAAAGCTGATGTAGAAAATGTGTTAGAAACATCCATAACCGGTCCAAAGCCAGTCATATAACTCGCTGCGGCCGGACTGATTCCAATGTTTCCGACAACGGTTGCGCTACCGGTATTCGTAATGGCTGTTTTCGCTAAAATAGAAAAACCTCCAGCTAAACCAAGATCTACAGAGGATGGTCCTAATGCCAATGTTGTTATTGGCCCCACGAGACCAAATACAGACGATATGGCTATTGTTGCTAATATTAATTTTTTATTAAACTTATTCATTTTTTTTATTATCTTATTCATACTTATAAAGCCGTCCGAATGCCTAAATTATTACAAGATTAAGATACTAGTTTCTTAACCTGTTTCTTCGCTTTCTTCGCATGAGATACTAAAACTGGAATCTCCTTCTTCACATTTTTGCTTGTTTTTTTAATATTCTTTACAAATAAAGCATACTCAGCCTTTCCCTTTTTCTCTAAATTCTTCATTTTTGGCTTTAAATACGCCTTGAGTTCTACAGATTTCTTTTTTATATCACTACGAAACTTTTTCCCTGATTCTGGAGCAAGAACAATACCAGCGGCTACACCAATAGCTGCTCCAACAAGCCCACTTCCAACCATTTTCAATTTATTATTTTTCATATATTTGTTTAATTAATTTTTAAATTTTCTTATCTTCGTTTGAGTCACGCTTTCGTCTTCGCTTGGACGAAAATAAACGTTCTAATAATTTTGATACGTACTTAACAACCTCTATAGTTTTATCTAATACCCCGTCTGTTAATTCTTGAACTTTACGAGTTGTATCTTTTATGTCTCTCATAACACAGATTGCTTGATATAAAAGAATAGAAAACAAAATTCCAACAACTATGATTGCGACTGAAATAGTGAAATAAAAAATGGTTTGTGAAAGAATAAACATTGTTTTATAAATTACTTCTTAAATTTCCTAATTTCTTTCTCTAAAGACAAAATATTAACCTCCATTTGTCTCATCCTGTCTGTAATATTTACTTCAAAATGTAGTGTGTGATCGGCAAGCTTCTCAGCCACAGTCATAATCTCTGTAATATCTTCCATGGCAAGAAGAATAATTGGTGGAAATAATCCAGAGGCGGTATGTTCTTTGCAATGAATCTGACGAGCATTTAAGATCATCACTTTTCTGCCAATAAAAGGAAACTCATGTGCAACCTCGAACCCTTTGAAGAAGGTATTCCTAGGAAGTATATCCTCAAGCAGCTTTCTTAGTGCTGGAATATTCCATTGACCATTTCCAAGTTCATAAACAACCTTACCTTCTGTATCTTTCTGTTCGACCTGAAAAGTATTATAAAAAGAACCATTGGCTGTCATAATACGAAAGTCTTTATCAAGAATTAAAACAGGCTCTCTTACGACATCCACTACAGTTTTAATAAAAGTCCAGCTTTCTTCCCAAAAACCATTAGCAAAATCTGCTTTCACGGTTTTAACATATTCTCCTTTACCTTTTTTTAATGTATCCATACAAGTGTAGTCGTTTCAATAGCCAAACTATTACAACTTTACATAATATAAAATACGTTATATACTTAAAGTCTAAATAAATCTTACTTTTAAATCCCCGCGACTGTAATATCAGCGTAATCTTGCACCTTCAAAACAAATCGGACTCGAACCTAATAATTTGAATAATTTAAATTATTCAAAAACTACTTGTAATATTTTTGTAATATAAATAGCCATCAAACGGCATAAATATATGATGACCCCAGAAGAAACAAAAAAACAGAAGGGGGTGATGACAGTAGCCCACCACGACTATGAGAAAGGAATGAATTCTCGTGCCTTTTTCAAAGTACATAATCACGAAACTGGTGAAGACTTGGTGCAAGATACTTTTATGAAAACTTGGAAATATTTAGTTAAGGGCGGGAAAATTGATGTAATGAAAGCTTTTCTATATCATATTCTTAACAATCTCATTGTCGACGAATACAGAAAAAATAAAACCAGTTCACTAGATATGCTCTTAGAAAAAGGTTTTGAGCCTAGTGATGATAGTTCTAATAAATTTTTAAATTTCTTAGACGGTAAAAAAGCAATACTTCTTATTAAAGAGTTGCCAGAAAAATATCAAAAAATAATGCATATGAAGTATATACAAATGCTATCAATAGAAGAGATATCTGTTCTGATTATGCAATCAAAAAACGCCACCACAGTACAACTGCACAGAGGATTAGAAAAACTTAAGCTGTTATATAATCGAGCGCACAATTAATAGTCGTTTTTTGTGTTTAATATTTAAAAATTATGTTTGGAAAAATTATTGCTATATTATTAATACTTTGGCTACTTGGATTTAGTTTCAAAATAGGAGGAGGTTTAATTCATTTATTACTTATATTTATTCTCGTCGCACTTATAATTCGTTTAATATCTTAATAAAATAAGCTGGTCGTTTACACGACCAGCTTATTTTTAACTCATCAATTTTCTTAATTCATCTTGATTCTCCCTCATCACATCCATTGTTGCAGACACTTGATCTTTTCCTTCGCTAACTTTTTGTTGAACTTTTTTTGCAATATCTTCAAAAAATTGTGGGTTTTTTTCTATTGCTGCCAATATTTTCTCTTGTTGTTCTGCTGGCACGTCTTTCATTTGTGACTTAAGCATCTGCTTCATTGCTAAATTTTTGAAAAATCCCATTTTTATATTATTTAATATCTAATAATTCTCTAATTCTTTCCTCTTGGAAACCTAACGTTGGTTCACCATCTATTATTATATACGGTACCTTAGTACTCCCGGACGATTCCTTCAATTTCTCTCTGTTCTCAAGATTAAACTCAACATCAAGGTTTTTAAAAGTAATTTTATGTTCTTTTAAAAAAGTCTTTAATGCATTACACGGCGGACATTCCGGCATCGAATACAGTATTATTTCTTTTTTCTTTGACATTATTTTTTAAATGTTATTATTTCTCCTTCTGATAATCCAGAAACAATCTCAGTAAAACTATTATCTCCCTGTATACCAATTTTAATTTCGTTTATTTCGCTTTTTGAGCCAATTAATCTATTAACATAGAATTTACCATCATTTTCTTCTATAGCATACCTAGGTACTGATATTACACCTATTTTCTTATCAACCTCTATCTCGATATCAACAGACAAACCACTCTTTATTCTCTCATCTTGTTTATCAAATACGATTCTAAGTTTAAAATTTGGTACATTATCAATTAAAGTTTCTGCTGGATCTATATAAATCAATTTGCCCAAAAAAGATTCTCCAGGAAAGGCATCCATTTTCATATATACCAAATCACCTATCATAACCTTACCTATATTTATTTCTGGAACATAAGCTTCTACTTCAAAATTATTCGATGAGATTACAGAAACGATAGTTTGATTTGGATTTATTATCTCACCTATTTTTGCCTCTTGTTTTACGACAAGACCATTTATAGGAGAATAAATTATATTTTTATTAATCACAGCTTCGCTACTAGAGACCTGGGCTTTTACTTGAGCAACCCTAGCTTCCTGAGCCTTAATTGTCTCCTCCGTTGAACCAGAAAGCTTGAGCTCCATCTGTCTACTAGCAATCGCTAAAGCAGACTGAGCAGAATTTTGTGCGCTCACCGCATTAAGCACATTTGTTATCGATGTATTTATGTTTGTTCTGGCAAGAGAAACTGCATTTTTATATTTATCTATTGTAACTTGTGTTATTGAAGAATTTGGCGAGAGAGAGTTTACCGCTAAAGCAATGTTGTCCAAAAAAGCTTTGATCATTTCTAAACTCCCCAGAACATTTGTTGCTTTCCATTTCGTCAAAATATTTTCAATTAAAACTCTAGAATTATTTAAATCGTTTTCTAATTGAAAATTATTTATTTCAATATTTATATTAGGATTTGTTGCTCTTGGATTATCAAACATCTGGTCTATAGAATTTCTAATGGCATCGTCAGATTTGGTATAAGCATCATTTATTTTTTCATTTAGAGAAATTGTGGTGTTTCTTAGATTATCCTCTGCTGATTTTACTTCTGCCTGAACTACTAAAACCTCTTCTGGCCTAGTACCATTTTTCATTTCGTTAAGTTTAGCAATTTCAGCATTTAAATTAGCTTCTGATTGTTCAAGATTGGCTAATAGTTCAGATGAGTCTAATCTAACCAAAGCCTGTCCTTTTGATACTAAACCGCCAACATCTGCACTTATATAAGAAACCTTACCGCTTTTTTCAAAACCAAGGTCAACAGATGAAGCAGGTTTTGTCTTACCGCTTACACTTACAGTTTGTTTAATATCACTTTTAATAACAGTGATTTTTTCTACCCCACTATTGTTATTTTTAACAAGAAAAGGGACCAGCGCTAAAATCAAAACAATAATAGATATAAAAAATTTAGGTTTTTTAAACATTCTGACCATGCTAACAAAATTTTTAATTATTTTTTTATTCATATATTTTTAATTTATAAATTTATTTGCTCCAGTTGTTGTTTCGACTATTATACCATCTGCAATTGTAATTACACGATGAGCTACCATTGCATAATCTTTTTCGTGAGTAACCATCACTATCGTTTGCCCCTCCTTGTTTAATTCTTGAAAAACCTTTAATACGGTTTTGGCTGTCTCACTATCTAAGTTTGCAGTTGGCTCATCTGCAAATATGATCTTGGGTGCATGACCTATCGCTCTTGCAATACTTACTCTCTGTTGTTGTCCCCCAGAAAGCTGGTTGGGTAGATTGCTTAATTTGTCTGATAATCCAACTTTTTCAAGAGCTGTCTTAGCGCTTCTTTCTGCTACGACATTGTCAGCTCCTTGCATAAGTAATGGTAACATAACATTTTCTAAGGCTGTAAGCTCCGGTATCAAAGCATAATCTTGAAAAACAAAACCTAGTTCTCTTAATCTAAATTTTGTTTTTTCTTTATTATTTAACTTTAAAATGTTAACTCCATCAACAAATATCTCTCCTCCATTCGGTTCATCTAATAAGCTAAGTTGATATATAAGTGTACTTTTACCAGAACCAGATTTGCCAGTAATAGCAACAAACTCCCCTGGTTTTACATGTAAATCCAATCCTTTTAAAACCACGAGTTCTGTATCTCCTGTTTTAAATTTCTTTAATATGTTTGTTGCCTTAATCATTTTATTTAAATTAATTTCTTCCTAAAATTGCATCCAGAGTATTCTGTCTCACAACAATCCTAGCTGGTATATATCCGGCGATTATTGTAGCAATAATAAGTAATATGGCCCTAACAGCAACACCAGTAGGTGTAGCAACGAGAATTCCATCGCTAAATGGAAAATCTATAGGATTAGCAACAAAATATGGCTGTATTACAAAAAATACGAGTAAGCAACCAATAGCAGTTCCTATTACAGCATAAAATATAGCTTGTAAGACATAGGCCGTTTTTATAACACTTGATTCTATACCTATACCCTTCAAAATACCGATAAATTTTCTTCTGGTAATCGCATTGATATATATAACAATAAAAATTGTTATGGAGGCAACAACAAGTCCTATGCCCCCAACAACATTTCCAAGAATCGCAAAAGTGTTTACGAGGTCAGTTAAGAATTTTGGTTTACCCTCATCAAAAGTTTGAATTTTTGCGTCTTTGTCTGCACCAGTTCTCTTGATCGCATCTCTCACAAATTCTGGTTTAATACCTGGTTTTAATTTAACAGCAATTTCATTTACATTATAATCAGTCTTTCCAGCTATAACCCTAAACTGAGATTCTGGAAAGTAAACTCTTCTTGATATTTCATCAACCTTACTCTTTATAATACCTTTTATTATAACTTCTCTAGTGTTCCCATTTATAGTAACTCTGACTTTGTCACCAACTTTTGCATCGCTAAGAGTAGCGAACTCTGTAGACTCAACTGGAAAATATTTTTTTAATAACATAGAACCAATGAGGACCTTGTCATTATCATCAGGTTTTAAATACTCTCCTTCAACAAGATACTTCGATAAACCAGTAACTTTATCTTCTGCAATGACATCTATTCCTGTAATTGAAGTAGCAACTTCATCTGTCACATCGGTTTGTTTTATCTTTTCTTTGTAATTTGCCTCTATTTTACCTCTTGTAATATATCTGGCAGTAAGGCCTTCTACCCAAGGCATTGCTTCTACTGTTTTTATAATTTGAGGACTATGTTCTACAACATCTTTATTTTTAAGAGGAGAAATAGCAATATCACTAATATAAAGAGTCTTAACAGCATCCGTGGCACCTTGTATAAGCCCGACTAAAATACCACTAACAACAACAAGATTCAAAAAAGTAAGAACCATTACAAAGATTATAAGAATAGTAGTCGCTGGACTGCTTCTTTTTATTTGCCTGTAAGCCAAAAAAGAACCGATTTTAAAATCTTCTAAAATTCGATTTTTATTTTTTTTACTATTACGTTCTTTTTCTTCGGACGTAAGGATCATACTTCAATTATACACTAATTTTTATATATAAAAAAATATTCTTCATTTCCATCTCCGCCCTTTATCGGAGAAGTAATCTCACCCTTTAATCTTAATCCTAAATCTTCAGAAAATCTCTTTATTTTTTCTAAAACTAATTTTTTTGCTTTTTCATCTTTCACAATACCACCCTTACCGATATTTTCTTTCCCTACTTCAAACTGCGGCTTAACAAGAACAATTACTTCGCCGCCTTCTTTTAATAATTTAATAATGCTAGGTAAAACCAGTTCTAATGAAATAAAAGAAACATCTACTACAGCCAAATCTACTTTTTCTGAAAGTTCTGCTTTTCTAATATCTGTTTTTTCTAATGATATTACCTTATTGTTATTTCTTAGTTTTTCTACAAGCTGACCAGTTCCTACATCTATTGCATAAACCCTTTTTGCACCATTTTGTAAAAGAAAATCTGTAAAACCACCAGTAGATGATCCGACGTCTACGGCGACTTTGTCTTTAATGTCAAAATTAAACTCTTTATGTGCACCCTCTAATTTCAATCCGGCACGGCTGACATATTTCAATACTTCTGTAATTTCTATCTTTTCATTACCAACAAATTCTTTACTTGGTTTGTTTATGACAACACTATCAACAATAACTTTCCCTTCTTTTATAAGGTCAGAAGCTTTCTTCCTACTATCCACCAAACCAAGTTCAAAAAGTAATATATCTAAACGTTTTTTCATTTTATAAACCAGAAATTTTTGTAACAATATAAATAAGAGTAATACCTAAGACTGTGGAAACTGTTGTCCAAATCTTTGGATGTTTATGATGGCTTTCTGGAAGCAAATCACTAGCACCAATATACAAGAAGAATCCACAAAATAATGCTACTAGTAAAGAAAGCGATGTTTCCTCTAAAGAAAATAATGTTGATAAAATAATACCGGTGATTGGTGCTACAGCACCAATCAAAAGCCATTTTCTAGCCAATGATATGCTTCCGCCCACACGAGTAATCATATTTGTAACATTAATACCATCAGAAAAAGCATGCACAATAATAGCGGCAGCTATTGCAATACCAAGTTCCGTAGATACTTGAAACGATAAACCAACGATAAGACCATCCATCAAACTGTGGAGAGACAAACTAGCTGCACCAAGAATACCTTTATGTGAATGGTTCTCACAATGTCCATCGTGATGACTGTGGGGTGCGACCCATCTATCTAAAATCATATATGATAAAAATCCAATGGCTACAATAAAAGAAATAAATCCAGCATCATATTTTTCTAACCCGAGCTCAAAAGACTCTGGCAGCAAATCAAAAAAAGCAATACCAATAACAGACCCGGCAGAAAAGCCAAGTATCAAGTGAAGTTTGTCTTTAAACTTTAAAGCAAAAAGCCCACCTAATGCAACTGATAAAAAAATAGCAAAAGCTGTAATTGTGAGAATCATAATTATTTTCCACCACCCATAAGACTAGTCCAATTATCATCACGATCTCCAACGGGGACCATTTCTATTGGCTTCTCTTGGGCTACTGTTTTCGTTTCTAATCCTTCACCATTCTTTTGTCTTTCTAAATATTCTGAAATAGCAATTTTCCCTCTTTCACAAAATTCGCATAATCCAGCATCTCCACAATATTGGCATTCCGTTCTTTCGAAATTCATAATTAAATAAAATTAACCGTTAATAAAAATGTCATATTTTTTGTCCTCCACAGCTATATGGTTTAGCCACCACTGACCTATATATGTTTCCACTTCTAGAATCAACTCCCCCGCAGGTACTCCAGATTTTAGTTTATCTTTAAATAAATTATATTTATTTATAAAATCCTCATGCATCTTTCTATGATTATAAAATTCGGGATAATTATTTTTAATCATATAACCTTCTTCATAAGTTAGGTGCCCATGAATATATTCGTCAAAGAAGAATATAGCATCCTCTACATCTTTTGTCTTTACTCCCTTCAATATAGCAGCGATAACTGTATTAACTTGAGAAAGAAGCTTTTTATGTTGAATATCAATTACACCCTCATGAACAGACAACTCTGGTTTCCACTCAAAATTAAATGACATGGTTTTTAATAAATATTAAATTAATAATACTCATATTATACTACTTCTAGCTAAAAAAGCATTTGATTAATATAATAAATATGCTAACATATTGACTGTATTGGGCCCTTAGCTCATCTGGTAGAGCACCTCATTTGCAATGAGGGGGTGGCAGGTTCGAGTCCTGTAGGGTCCACCATTGTATAAAAACTTAAACCGCTTTATGCGGTTTTTTGTTTTTACAGTGGTGGGCCCTAAGTAAGCAATGAGTATTGCTTACGTCAGGACTCGAACAGCGGAACCAAATTTTTTCAGTAGAAAAAATAGGTGAGCTGGTGCCCAGACAAAATTGAGCGACGGCGAAATTTTAGTCGGGGGAGAGATTTCTGTAGTCCACTTGACAAATATATCTGAGGTTCTATAATTAATACAGATTTTTATAATAATATATGCATTCAAAACCTTAGAAAGATGTACATTAAAAGGAGTTAATCATGAAATCATACCTTGTACTATATGGCATATTTTGTCGTACTAGCTTTGATACTGGTCATAATACTTATCAGAGAACTATTACATGTGAGCCCAGTGATTTACCAACAGAAGTTGCAGAAACAAAGACATCGCTTGAAAATAGACGTCCGCCAGAAGCTGAGGCTTGGGAAATTACCGTAACTCAGATTGTTCCTTTAAGTTGAGGACGCCAGGAACCACTATGCACATTCTTTTTGGGATGTGCATTTTATTTCCCTAAAATATCCCTCAAAATATTTTAACTCCCTTACTATTTGGTTCGTAAATAAAATGTTGTAGCTCACTTGACAGATAACACTCTATATGCTATACTCTGTAGAGATTTATAAAGTGGGTAAATTACCCAAAACCGTGGTGAGAGCCACAATGTTCATCAAAAGAAAGGGAAACGAAAATGGCAATAAAGATATTTGCTGAATGTATAGATAGCGAAGAAGAAATTGAAGTCCTTAATAATAAAGTAAATGCTTTTATTCAGGACAAACCGCAAGCCGAAATTCAATGGCTTCAAAGCTCCGCTGGATCAAGCCATGAAAAAACAACCGTCCTTACATCAATCATCAGATACTAATAAGCGATAAAAACGCTTTGAAAGTATCCAGACCGCCCTGCAACTTGTAGGGCGGTTTTATATTATCTCCCCTTCCTCGCCTCAGTAATCACATGATCTAAAAATTGTGAGAATGAATACCCTATCACCTTAAACGATTTTGGCAAAAGAGATTCTTTTGTAAGCCCTGGTAATGTATTTACTTCTAAAACATAAACACCTCTTTTAGGATGAACAATAAAATCAGAACGTGAGTAATGTTTAAGCCCAAGTGCTTTATGCACATTAATTGCCATTTTCTGTATTTCTTCTTTTTCTTTTTGACTAAAAGCTCCTGGGCAAATTTCTTCGGAAATTCCACTGTATTTTGAATTGAAATCAAAAAATTCAGCCTCTTTTGGTTTACGAATTTCTATGGGCAATAAAGGGTATACATCTAATCCACGAAGATTATCTACAACACCACAAGTAGCCTCCTTGCCCTTTATAAATTCTTCTATAATTACAGTATCCGAATGTCTAAGAGCTTCTATAATTCCTTTCTCCATATTAGAAATATTATCCGCAATACTTACACCTAAAGAAGAACCACTGTTGTTTGGTTTTATAACAACTGGTATTGGGAAAGTCTTAAAAAGTTTTTTAGAAAATTCTAATATATCTTCTCCAGATTTTATAACTGTATGAATTGGAGACTTAATTCCATTCATTTTAAATACTTCTTTAGAAAGAATTTTATTCATACCAATAGCAGAAGAGAGTGCCCCAGAACCAGTAAATGGAATCTTGAAATGTTCTAAAAGTTGTTGAACCTTACCATCTTCACCATATGCTCCGTGCATAGCGTTGAAGACAACGTGAGCGTCGGCGATAACTTTTTCTGGTTTTACAGCTACACCATCAATATGCCAAACACCTTTTTTATCTATATAAACGTCTATAGGAATATATTTTTCTGGAAGATTTTCTATTACAGATTTACCAGTCTTTAATGAGACATCGTGTTCACCACTTGGCCCTCCACGCAAAATAGCAACTTTAATTCTTCGCATACCAAAATTATATCATTTTGTTTCTCAAACTTCTATGATATTTGATAGCAAATCTGTGAGCTTCATTGTTTGCCAATAATATTTCATTTGAATATCTAGATGATATTGTTTTATCACCCATCACAGCCTTAGGTTTATGATATTCATCCTTAAGAACCGAAACCACTGGAATATTTAAGCCAAATTTTTCTAAAACCTTTCTGGCGATGTTTATTTGTGCTTTCCCTCCATCAACAACAACCACTTGAGGAAAAGACCATTCTTCATGAGTAAACCTTCTTTCTAATACCTCTTTCAAAGCCGCAACATCGTTTTGTTTACTATTATTAATCTTAAACTTTCTATATTCTTTTTTATTTGGTTCGCCATCCTCCAACACCACCATTACACCGACATTTGCAGACCCACTAATGTGAGCGATATCATATGCCTCAATTCTTATTGGATCCTCAATCTTTTTGTATTCTTCCTTAACCAAAGCAACATCTTGAATGTGATTAAGAGCAAAAATTGTTTTCTTAATCTTATTAGCTTCTTCAAATCTTTGTTCCATAGCAAAAAAATTCATTTCCTTTTCTAGATTCTTTATTATCTGTGTTTTTTCGCCTTCAAAAAACAATTTGATGTTTTTAATTATCTTTGAATATTCATTTTTTGAAATTAAACCAGCACAAACACCAGGACAAAGACCTATTTGATAGTTAAAGCATGGTCTATCTTGTCCTATCTTACACCTATCTCTAAAAGGAAATATTTTACGTATTATTTTTAAAGCTTCTTTTAATTGTGTAGCATTAGGAAAAGGACCAAATTTTTCTTTAATTAATAAAGAAAAATTGCTTTCTAAATTTCTTCCTCTCTCTACCAAAACTCTTGGAAACTCTTCTTTTGTGATAACAACATAATTAAAACTTTTATTATCTTTTTCTTTCGTGTTGTATTTTGGTTGATACTTTTTTATCAAATTCGCTTCTAGAATAAGCGCCTCCAAAACGGAATCTGTTTTTTCAAAAGTTACCTTATTTGTCTTAAAAACCATATCAACCAACAGTGGACCCCTTGTGGCAATTAAATCATTAGAAAAATAACTTCTTACCCTATCCTTGAGAGAGGTCGCCTTACCAATATAAAGGACTTGCTTACCTTTCATAAAAAAGTAAACTCCTGGGGAATCTGGTAATTTTGCTCTATTAAAAACTTGACTATTCATATAATGTAATATAATATAATTTTCAGATTTATACAAATTGTACACTAACAACGGGAGGAAAAGATGTTTGGAGAAATCGTGTTTGTAAATAATCGGGCAGCAATTTTCGTACTTTGCTTCATCGTACCGGTCTTCTTAATTTTTCTGTTCAAATGTAACCGAACAGAAAAAAGAAACGAGAAATTAAAAAAGGATGCCGAAGATGCAAGAGGTAAAGCGGCCGTAGCAGAAGAAGTTATCCAACACGGCGGTGAATATGAATTCAAAGAAGTTTTTACAGAATACGGTTCAATGTTTTTTGTAGTAGTCATCAAAGACTTGCGAAAAATAAAATTTTGCTACATAGCGAATACAAAAAAGTGGAGAACGGGTGATACCTACGGATTAAAACCCGAAAAGGGAGTCATCTACAGAGCCGATATTCAAGACAATGTAATCCATCTAAATAGGAAAGAAGGGAGCAGACATTGAACAAACGTCTAAAAAAGAAACGTTCCAAACCACCACCTACAGAAACACAAGGAATAGTTGTGGTACCAGCAGAAGATTTTCTAGAAAGCGGAGTAGACTCTTATTTCGTAAGAATGAAATCTGAAAATGAAAACGACTGCATCTACACTATTCGTAAGGATGGTGAAAAAGAAGGGACTCTTTGTCGAATTGACAGGATTGTAAATTGGTCTATCGACAAGCTCACAGGAGTACCTCCAAAAACAGGCGTATATAAAGTCCGGAAAAATGGGAGAAGGATAACACTCTCAAAATTCAGACTGCGATAAACGCAAAAACCGCTCATCGAACGAGCGGTTTTTTATTTTCTCAAAACCTTCTTCAAATATTTCCCTGTGTGAGACTTTTCATTTCTTGCAACATCTTCTGGTGTCCCCTTTGCGGTTATTTCCCCTCCACCATCTCCACCTTCTGGACCGATGTCTATTACATAATCAGAAGATTTAATTAAGTCCATATTGTGTTCTATAACAACCACAGTATTTCCATTATTTACAAGCTTCTGTAAAATTTCAATAAGTTTCTTTACATCTTCATAATGTAAACCAATAGTCGGTTCATCTAAGAAATAAATAGTTTTATGAAGTCCAGGTCTATAAAGTTCAGAAGCTATTTTTACTCTCTGTGCTTCCCCACCAGAAAGAGTTGTTGCTGATTGACCAATTTTTAGATATCCCAAACCTACATCCATCAAACATTTCAATCTGTCATATACAGCAGGGAGATCCATGAAAAATTCTAAGGCCTCCTCGACAGTCATCTCAAGAACCTGATGTACATTTTTATTCTTATATTTAACTTCCAGTGTTTCTTTTGTAAATCTCTTACCATGACAAATATCACAAGGCACATGAACTGTTGGTAAGAAATGCATTTCTACCTCTATAGTTCCATTACCCTGACAAGCTTCACACCTTCCACCCTTTACATTAAAAGAAAATCTATTAGCTTTCCAACCTCTCTCTTTGGCTGTAGTTGTAGCAGCAAACATATCACGAATAAATGTCCACGCTCCAGTATACGTACCAGGGTTTGATCTAGGGGTTCTTCCTATTGGTGACTGGTCTATCATAATAGTTCTACCAACATATTCTGAGCCCGTAAAAGAAGAGCAGTTGTGTGTTTGCACTGAACGCATTTTTCTTTCTAATCTTGCCTGTAAATTTTTGTAAAGAATTTCATAAACAAAAGAAGATTTACCAGAACCAGAAACTCCTGTGATACAAACAAACTTACCTAGTGGGACATCAATATTCATGTTTTTGATATTGAATATTTTTCCACCACGGACTTTCAAAGACCCTTTATCCTGATCCCTTCTCTTCTCCGGAATTTCTATTTTCTTTTCACCTCTAAGATACGCGAGAGTTAGAGAATCTGAATCATTATTTTTTGCAGTAAGTAATTTATCTAATTCTCCAGATACAACAACTTCTCCTCCGTGTATTCCAGCACCAGGACCAATATCAACAATATAGTCAGATGAATACATAGTGTCCTCATCGTGTTCAACAACAAGAATAGTATTTCCTAAATCTCTTAGTCTAAGAAGTGTTCCTATGAGCTTATCATTATCTCTTTGATGTAATCCTATGGTTGGTTCATCAAGTACATAAAGAGCACCCACGAGCCCAGAACCAAGCTGCGAAGCTAACCTTATTCTTTGTGCTTCTCCGCCAGAAAGGGTGTGCGCACGCCTATTAAGAGACAAATATTGGATACCGACATTGATCATAAACTGAAGTCTAGAATCTATTTCTTTCAAAATCACTTTTGCTATTTCCTTTTCTGTTTCTGTAAGATGTACACTTTCCAAAAATTCCCTTGCATCAGTAATTGATTTCGCAGTAAAGTCGACAATATTTATTCCACCAAAAAGCACATGGAGCGCTTCTTCACGTAATCTCGCGCCTTTACACAATTCACAAGGATCATCACTAAAGAATTCTTTGGTACCCAAACCATTACATTCTGGACATGCTCCATATGGAGAGTTAAAAGAAAAAAGTCTTGGTTCTATCTCTGGATATGAATATCCATCATATGGGCACATGAATTTTACAGAAATAAGTTTTTCTTCTTCTGGAGTTTCAATTTTTAGTAATCCCTTTGATTCTTCAATAGCTTTTTCCACTGCATCACTAAGTCTTTCACGTATTCCATCTTTCTTCTCTTTAAATTCACTTATATAAAACTCATCAACAAGCACATCAATATTGTGCTTCTTGGTCTTTGAAAGAATTATTTGGTTTCTTAATTTCTTGAGTTCTCCATCTATCTTTACCTGCTCATATCCTTTTTCTAATAGATCATAAAGGAGTTGATAGTATTCACCCTTTCTTCCAACAACTACTGGAGAAAATATCTTCACCTTTGCAGAACTTACTTCTACACCCAAAATTTCTTTTGTTTTTTGTGGAGCTTTAATATGAGAAACTGTATTTATAATTGTCTCCAAAATTTCTTCCTTGGAAAGCTTTTTAATTTCTCTGTTACAGACAAGACAGTGTGGTTTGCCAATCCTAGCAAAAATGATTCTGAGATAATCATATATTTCTGTAATAGTAGCAACCGTAGATCTAGGATTATTTGATCTAGATTTTTGATCTATAGAAATTGCAGGAGACAAACCAATAATTTCATCGACATCTGGTTTTTGCATCTGATGTAAAAACTGTCTTGCATATGAGGAAAGAGATTCAACATACCTTCTTTGCCCTTCTGCAAATATAGTATCAAAAGCAAAAGACGACTTTCCTGATCCAGAAAGACCTGTGACAGCAATCATTTTATTACGAGGCATCTCCACAGTAATATTCTTTAAATTGTGAGTTCTTGCTCCTTTTACAATGATTTTACCTGCATTTTCATCAAATGTTGTTTTTGTTGTCTTTTTATCCATATGAATTGAAATAAACCTCCCGTTTGCTCCTTAGGGGGGGGTATTAGACTTTTATACTACTATTAATATGATAAGTTGGCAAATTAAAAAACACCTTTCTATTTCTAAGAAAAGTGTTTTTTAATTTAAGTTATTTATTATTCAAAACCTCAACAGAAGCATCTACTATTTCTTCCACAGAAAATAGAGCCTTTATCAAAAACTTCTTTGCACCCAATCTTAAACCTTTTTCTACATCAGCCTTCTGTCCTGTATTTGAAAGAATTATTATTGGAATATTCTTTGTCTTTTCATTTGACTGGGCTGACTCTAAAACATCAAATCCATTAATCTTTGGTAAAAGTAAGTCAAGTAAAACCAAGTCGTAACTATTTGTAGATATCATTGAAACCGCCTTTTCTCCATCTGTAGCGTGTTCAATAATTGCTTTTTCTTCAATAAATTTTCTAGCAAGCATGCCGCTAAGCAAGCTATCATCCTCAACTATCAATATTTTTTTGTTATCAAGTTTTGCCATATGTTTATATATTATATCAAATATAAAGATCTTAATCCACAAGAGGTACAAATATCTCAAAAGTTGTACCTTTACCAAGCTCAGATTTAAGCTTTATGTTACCACCATGCATCTCCACGATCTTCTTAGTGGCATATAGACCGACGCCACTTTCGTTTGGATCAACAGCTACTGCATTTTTACCCCTAAAGAACTTTTGGAACATATGTTCCATATCAACAGGGTCTATACCTATTCCGTGATCTCGTATTGTGAGCCTAGCGTCTTTACCAACTGCATCCAAAGAAACAATAACCTGACTCTTTGGGGAATACCTAAAAGCATTATCAAAAATATTTGTTAAACCCAAGTCTAAGGTCTTTCTATCGGCAAAGACATTTAAATCTTTTTGTTTATTATAAACCAAATCTATACCATTTGCTTTTATTAAGAAATTTAAGTTTTTTAATATGTTATCTATAACGGAATATAGATCAATCCTTTCTTTATTGAGCTTAAAAACATCTTTGTTTTTATCCAAATCAGTAGATTTCAACATCTCACCAACTATGTTTATGGCTTCAACAATTTTATCATACCCCTCTTTCAAAAGTCCCTTCTCTGGACATTCTTTATTTTCAAGAACTTCTTGTACGGCCCACTTTGCGCCGTTCAAAGGTGTGCGAAGTTGATGTGAGATAGCTGTAATAAAGGTTTCTTTTGTTTTTTCAACTTCCATGAGATCAACAAACTGCCTCTTATAATGTTCCTTCTCAAATCTTTGGTAAAGAATTTCTTTACTAAGTTTGTAGATAAGATATACGACAATTGAGTATCCTAAAATATTCAACACTTGCTTAATCATAAAAGCAGAATCTTCATTTCCGCCAAATAAAATCAGGGAAGCTAAAAGTATAATAGAAACTACCCCGACATTCCTTGTAAGTTTGGCGTTAAGAAAGGCCACAGATATGATCGGGATGAAAGATAGCATAAAAACATAAGAGCTATTTACCCCACCGGTAATCAAATAGATCAAAATTATATAAGTAATAGTTCCAATATAGCCAGTGTAAGAAAAATATAGCCCTTTATTTACTGAGTGTAAGACCAACATAATGGCCGCATTCACAGTGAGATAAGATATGAGCAATATCAGATAGTATCTTAAGTTAGGAATACTGGACAAAAACCCAGGGTAAAAATAAGAAAAGATAATAACATCAATTAAACCTGCATAAACAATAAGCTGTTTAATGAAAAAAGATTTGTCATATTTAATATCGTCTAGTCTGTATGAAAACCAACTTTTTATTTTTTGAAATGAGGGCATGTTTAAAATTATTTTAATATTTAAATAACTTTAAACATTATATCAGTTTCTATTTCTTTTTAACAACCTTCTTTTTGTTATTTTCTATCTTTTCCTTCAAAAGCAAAATCTCATCTCTTAATATAGAAGCTGTCTCGAAATCCAATATCTTCACGGCAGCATTCATTTGAATTTCTTTTTGTTTTATTATTTTCGCTGGGCTCTTTATCATCATAGCTTCATCTATTCTAAGTAGTTCAGCTACAGCTTTATCATGATCGCTTCTCATACTATCTGTAATATCGTGTATTTTCTTTATGATGGTTTTCGGAGTAATGCCATGTTTTGTATTATATGCGATTTGTTTGTCTCTCCTCTTGTTTGTCTCTGCTATCGCTCTTTCTATTGAGCCAGTGGTCTTGTCAGCATACAAAACAACCCTACCAAGCACATTTCTGGCAGCACGGCCGATGGTTTGGATAAGAGAAGTATCTGAACGCAAGAAACCTTCTTTGTCAGCATCTAAGATACCAATAAATTCTACTTCGGGTAAGTCTAGTCCCTCTCTAAGTAAGTTTACCCCAACCAAACAATCAAACTTCCCTCTTCTAAAGTTTGTAAGAATATCTATTCTATCTATTGTCTTAATATCGCTGTGTAGATATTCTGCCTTCACTCCTTTTTCTTTTAAATATTCACTCAAATCTTCCGCCATCTTTTTTGTAAGTGTCGTGGCAATTACTCTTCCACCGTTTTTTACAACTTTTAATGTTTCTTCTATAAAATCAAAAATCTGAGATTTGTTATTTTTTGTTTCTGTAATTGGTTTAATATCTACAATAGGGTCTATAAGACCAGTAGGACGAATTACTTGTTCTACTATTTGTTCTGACTTTTCTTTTTCATATGCTCCCGGAGTGGCCGTGGTATAAATAGTCTGCCCAACTCTTTCTTCAAATTCTTTGAAATTAAGTGGGCGATTATCTCTTGCAGATGGAAGTCTAAAACCAAAATCAATTAAAGTCTTTTTTCTTGAAGCATCTCCAGCATACATACCACCTATTTGAGGTACAGTAATATGAGATTCATCTATAATGGTAAGGAAATCTGGGGAACCATCTGCTTTCTTTGGAAAATATGAAATTAGAGTATCAGGAGCATCTCCAGATTTTCTACCAGAAAAATGTCTTGAGTAGTTCTCAATACCATTACAATAACCGACTTCTTTTATAAGAGCCAAATCGTAACTTGTCCTTCTCTTCAATCTTTCCGCCTCGAGATTGTGTCCTTCTTTTTTGAGCTGTTCTAACCTTTCTTCAAGCTCTCTTTTTATACTCTTAAAAGCACTCTCTTGCTGTGCTTTATTCGTAATAAAATGTTTCGCAGGAAAAATAAAAATCTGATCCAAATCACTTTCTATAATATTTCTTGATACGGAATCAATTTTTAATATTTCAGATATCTTATCATCTTCAATATTAATCCTTATTATTATTTTCTCACTCACTGGCATTACTTCTATGGAGTTTCCGATAACCCTAAACTGACCAGATGCTAAATCTGCATTTGTTCTTTCAAAATGAATATTTACAAGTTTCTTAATTATATTTTGTCTCTCTGCAGAATCTCCTTTCTTGATTTGTAAGTTTACACTCATGTATTCTTCTGGACTTCCAAGACCGTATATACAAGAAACTGATGCAACAATAATTACATCTTTCCTTGTAAGAAGTGCTTGGGTAGAAGCATGGCGAAGTCTATCTATTTCTTCGTTAATCATCGCCTCCTTCTCTATATATGTATCTGTAACGGGCATATATGCCTCTGGTTGATAGTAATCATAGTAAGATACAAAATAGTGTACGGCATTGTCTGGAAAGAATTCCCTATACTCTTGGGCAAGCTGAGCTGCAAGGGTCTTATTGTGGGCTATCACAAGAGTTGGTTTTTGTACTTTTTCAATAATATTTGCAACAGTAAAAGTTTTACCAGAACCAGTAACACCAAAAAGGGTTTGTTTATTAAAACCCTTGTTTATACCTTCCATAAGCTCTTTTATAGCCTTTGGTTGATCTCCTGCTGGAACATATTCTGCTTTTATCTTGAATTTATCCTTCATTGACTTAATTTGTTTCATTATGTAGTCTTTTAAACTGGAAATCAAGTACAAACAGAAAGGGTCACAAATCATGACAAAAAATACAAACTCTAATTTCCAACCAGGCGTTTACTATGCTGTATTGGATAAAAGATGGAGTAATGTTGTTCAAACTCCCGGTAGAAGAAAAGGGCGAGCTGTATATTTGGTAATTTCTTATGAGATTAAGGCTACCGGAGACGCAAACCTAAGCTCACACAGAAGGACTTCCACGTTAAAAAGATTGAGAGGATACAAATACCTTTCGTCTGAATCGGCTGGGGCAAATGAAAAAGACTTTGTCCAAAGCATGATCGCTGGAAACACAAACTCTATACACATACGCCTAGAGAAAAATAGGGTTTTTAAAGACCAAGAAGAGTTGTTCAAAGTATTAAACGACAGCTTAGCTTGGTTAAAAAAACACCGTGTAGATATTCCACAGGAAGTACTACAGAAGCTCGAGTAGTACAAGTGGGAAAATCACAAGCCGCATCTAACGCGGCTTTTTTATTAATATTGACTTCACCTATTTGGTAATGTAATATCTGTTTTGAGAAAAAGTTCATTCAATTTTGGAAAGGAAATGTTTAATGAATAGTTTTGTAAAAAAGACGATTATCATACTGGTTGTCCATGGTGGCAATCATAAATGTGATTTTTTTAAAGATATCACGAGCCAACAAATCAATGAGGAAAAAATAAGAAAGGCTCGTGCATCACAAAGATTCAGCGGACTCAAAGGTATCAAACCCAAACCCATTCATTGGAGAAAAATTGGGAGATAAAAGGAGACAAAATGGACCAGTCAGAAGAAATGTTACAAAAGACAAAGGAAAGACAAGAAAAAATTGAAGCACAGCTTCGAAAACTTTCTTGGGGAGAAACTGAAGAAGAAAAAGATATGTTTGTAAAAACTATTCATCAATTCTTCTCTCCCAAAATGGTTCCGGAAGGCTTAAGCGACGGAGAAGCTAGATTGATTTATATCATTGCTTCCACTTTCGCAAATGCCAGAGTAAACATGGGACCACTCCCAATGGAATGGGAAGTGGAAAAAATGACCAGAGATTCATTCCAGAAAGGTTTAATAAGTTTTTTAAATGTGGATCTTTCGAGATCAAACGGAGAAATTGATTCGGAAGGAAACGTTTCAATTTTTAGTTTTTCACCACCAAAAACATTTTAATGTCTTGCCGCAACATCAATTGTTGCGGTTTTTTTATTTATATTGACTTAATTTGCGACAGATGTACTATTTATTGTAATAAAACAGTTCTTTGGAAAGGAGAACCACTTATGAGAAGATTCGGAATTATGAGCGGTGGACGATCACACATTAAAGGTGGACCTGAGGGTGAAGACGGTCCGTACAAAAAAGACGGAAGACATGATGATTTCTCAGACGGACCAATTCCACGAGAAGGTAGACGTCCTACAAACTCAAACGTAGAGAAAATCAACGGGGTTCCTTTTGCAAAAAGAGGTAAAGGTTTATGACAATCCAATACCTTTTAAGCCGCATCCTAATGCGGCTTTTTTATTTATAAATTTCTAGAAATTCTTTCTTAAACTCCTCAAACCTATCATCTAAAATAGACTGCCTAATCTTTTTTACTAGATTAACTATAAAATGAACATTGTGAATTGAAGCTAAAGTTCCACCGAGCATTTCTTTCCCATGGAAAAGATGTGATATATAAGCTCTGGAATAATTTTTACATGTATAACATTCGCAATCACTTTCTAGAGGTTTTGTATCATCTCTGTAAGTATTATTCATAATATGAATCTTCCCTTCTTTGGTATACAAAGTTCCGTTTCTTCCAAGCCTTGTTGGTAATACACAATCAAATAAATCTATACCATTTTCAATTCCCATAAATAAATCTTCTGGTTCACCTATACCTAAGAGGTGCCTTGGTTTTTCTTCAGGGAGAATTTCATTCACCCATTTCACAGCAGTAGACATATCTTCCTTTGCAAAAGAACCACCAATACCAAATCCATCAAAACTTTTCCCATCGGCACTCATCTCAGAAATAATTTTGGCTGATTTTTTTCTTAGACCTTCTTCCCTACCACCTTGCACAATTCCAAACAAAGCAACCTTGTTTTCTGTATTTAATTTATTATGTTCCTTGAGAGATCTCTCCGCCCAGCTATGTGTTCTATCCAATGCCTCTTCCTGATATCTGATATCTTCATTCGGTGAAGTACATTCATCAAAAGCAAATATCATATCTGCACCAAGATTGTGCTGAATCTGCATTGATTTCTCTGGAGTAATATAGTGCACTGAACCATCTAAATGTGATGTGAAAGAAACTCCATCTTGTCCTATTTTTGCAAGTCTTGGGGCAAGCGGATCATCAAATCTTTCTGGAATCAAAAGTGATGGATCAGTGATTTGCAAAACCTTTGAAATACCTTTTCCGTATGCAGCACCCAAAGAAAAAACCTGGAAACCTCCAGAGTCTGTCATAGTAGGACCATTCCAATTCATCATTTTATTTAATCCCCCCATTTTCTTTACAGTCTCGTCTCCCGGCTGGAGGTATAGATGGTATGTATTTGCAAGTACCACTTGAGCACCAGCATCTCTGACTTGTTCTGGGTTAAGAGACTTCACTGTACCCTTAGTGCCAACCACAACAAAAGCCGGAGTTTCTATTACTCCGTGATTTGTTTCGATAATACCGGCCCTTCCAAGCTTCCCTTCGAGTTTTTTTGCTATTGTAAATTTGATTGGGTTCACTTCTAAAATATAGCAGAAAAGGTATCTTATTGCACACAAAAACCGCCTAATGGCGGTTTTTATTTTTATTATTCGACCTTCAAAAGTTCAACTTCAAATATCAACGTAGAATTTCCAGGTATACCATTATAATCATTTGCACCATAAGCAAGAGATGGTGGTATTACAAGGATTCTCTTTCCGCCTACTTTCATACCCTGTACCCCAATATCCCAACCTTGTATAACTTGTCCTGCACCAAGAGTAAACATAAACGGTTCCCTACCTGGATCTCTTGAGCTATCAAACTTCTCCCCATCCGTAAAAACACCAGTGTAATGAACTGTGACTCTTTTACCCGCTACGGCCTCTGTTTCAGTACCCACAACGACATCATTTATTTTTACTTGTTCTTCTTGTTTATTCATCTCTTTTTGATTATTTTCTTGATTAGAAAACATATTATTAATTAAGTTCCCGCCCAAAAAGCCGAAAACTACCAACACCGCTACAACCACCGCTATCCAAGTTTTTTTTGACATTTGTTTATAAATTAAAACTTCTAAAAACGATTTTATGTAATTATATCAGATTCCCTAGGCATATCAAATACATATGATATAATCCTCAGTATTATGATATTTAAAAAAATATTTTCAAACAAAAAAGATACCAAAAATGGAAACCGTATAGATGCTGGAACTGAACAAATGAAAGAAGTTGATAAAATTGTTAAGAAAAGATCACAAGTCGCCAATAGTGAATTCGAGAAAGGATACAATTTAATTAAGAAATACCCAAGATCCGTAAGCATCTTAGGTTCTGCTAGATTCAAAGAAGACAATATTTACTATCAAAAAGCACGATCTCTATCATCAAAAATAGTAAAAGAGCTCGGCTATGCAGTTGTTACTGGTGGTGGTCCTGGAATAATGGAAGGAGCAAACAGAGGTGCATTCGAAGCTGGCGGAACATCTCTTGGTTTCAATATCATTTTACCCCACGAACAATCAATAAATAAATATGTCACCGATTCTGTAGACTTCGAGTATTTTTTTAGTAGAAAGACTCTTCTTTTCTTTGGAAGTGAAAGCTACGTTTATTTCCCAGGAGGATTCGGAACACTTGATGAATTTTTTGAAATGATTACCTTAATACAAACAGGTAAAATTAATCCGGCACCAATAATATTAGTAGGAAGAGAATTTTGGGAACCAGTATTAGAACTCATGAAAAACCTGCTTCTTGAAAAATTTAATACAATAAATATAGATGACTTAAACATCTATAAAATAGTAGATGATGAAAATGAGATTGTACAAATAATAAAGAATGCTCCGTTTAGACAAGAATAACAAAACAAAAAACACCCTGAAAGGGTGTTTTTTGTTTTGTTATTTATTTTATTCCAAACGATGCTCTTACTGTTACCATCACATTCTTATTTATCTTAGAAGTATCATATGCGCCATAATCAGAAACCTCAAGATTGTTTGCAGACAAGACCTGCACTACGCCACTTGCTGCAGATTTTAAATTACCAATCTTTTTACCTGTGCTTTCTACCATCTTACTTGCTCTAGCTTGTGCATCTTTTATGGCATCAGAGAGTAAACTAACCCTAAGTTCTGGAAGTTTAGTATAGTAGTATTCGACTTGATTTGCACTAAATATAACTCCTTTGTTTATAAGATTCTGTGTTGCTTGAGCTAATTTTGTTATTTGAGCAATATCAGAAGAAGATACCTCAACATTTTGAGATAGATTATATTCTTTTTCTGACTGAGAGTCATTTTTATAATTATAATTCTCCATCATTGATACAGTAGAAATAATCACATTTTTATCATCTATTCCCTGTTCCTTCAAAAAAGATTTCACTAATTTCAAATCACTAGCCATTTGATCGTAACCGCTTTTCAAATTACTAACTTTTACAATCCTTGAAAAATTTCCACTAAATTTCGCGCTATCGGAAACGACTTCTTTACTAGCAGAACCAGTAACAGAAATTGCTTCTGTAGAAATTCTTGAATTATAAAAAGCCAAAGAGAAAATGCTAAAGCTTAGAATCAAACTCGCACCAACAACAATAGCTGGTTTAAAAATATTTTTGTTTTCCATAATATATTAATTATATCACACAAAAGCTAAATATCTTTAGCTTTTTTACATCATATATGCTAGGATATGTAAATATGGAACAAAAAACAGCAGAAAAAATAAGAATAAACAAATATCTGGCCTCTAAGGGTATAGCTACCAGAAGAGATGCAGATAAGATCATTTCTGCTGGAAAGGTGCTTATAAACGGTAAAAAGGCTGTTCTAGGAGACAAAGTATCAGAAACTGATGATGTAGAAGTCTTAGGAAAATCATCAAAAAAGATGATTTATTACGCATACAACAAACCAAGAGGTGTTGTTACCCACAGTCCACAAAATGGAGAGAAAGATATCGCAAGGTCAATTGAATTAAAAAATGTCTTCCCTATTGGTAGACTCGACAAAGATTCAGAAGGCCTTCTTATACTTACAAACGACGGAAGAATCACTGATAGACTTTTAAATCCAGATTACGATCACGAAAAAGAATATATAGTAAAGACAAGAACACCAATAAAACAATCTCATTTAAATATAATGGAAAGAGGTATGGACCTTGAAGGTATTACTACAAAACCCTGCACAGCAAAAATGATAGATGAGTTTTCATTTAAAATTATTTTAAAGGAAGGTAAAAAACATCAAATAAGAAGAATGTGTGACGCTTTGACAATACCGATAGAATCCCTTAAAAGAGTAAGAGTAATGAATGTTAAACTTGGAAGTCTAAAATCAAATGAGTATAGAGAACTCGCTGGCCCAGAACTAGAAAGTTTTCTGGATTCCCTATTTAATAGATAACTACGGAAGTTTAATACACTCGTTAAAGGTTTTAACTTCATTATTATATTTAGTGGCCAATACACCAATTTCTTTTATTGATGAGTTAATTACGCTAATTAATAAGTTGTACTCAGCAACTTTTGAATTATATAAATTGGGATTTTCAGTAGTATTTAAAGTTTTTAACTCTAAAGTATTTTTTGCTGCTCTCGCTTTCATATCAGTAATAGAAGCCTGGATTGAATCGATTTTTGCCCTTTCCTTTGAATCTGGTTCTATACAAGAAGATAGGGGTCTTCCAAAAATCTGCGCGGATATCCAAACCTTTTGACCTTTGTATTGAGACTCTTTTGCATATACGCCTATTTCAGTATAAGCGGTATGTAAAATATTTTTTCTGTGCCCTTCACTATTCATCCAAGCATTTATAAGAGCTTGAGTATTATCGAAATTACCAAGGGCAATATTTTCTCCAACAACAATATATCTATATCCCTCTCTATCAGCAACAAGAGACGCACTATCACCACTAGGAGAAACGTGTTCAAAATAACCTTTTGCAAACATATCTAATACTCTTTTCTCTGCAACAGCATCTAATTTACTACTACCAGCCAGTGATTGAAGCCCTTTCTTTACACGCTCAACGTTTGTTAAAGAAACGATTTGGGTTTTATTTATTTTCGCACCATCAGACACAGTTTTACCAACAAGCAGGCCTGATGTTTCAACTTTTTTGATGATGTTTTGAATTTTCGAAACTACGGGAGTTTTTATATCTGGAGTTTTTTTAGAAATATCTACAGAAACAGCATTATTAGATTGAACATTATTTTTTTTGTCAGCCACATCTATTTTAACAGCAACCTTTTCAGTACAAATCTTTGAACCAAGACTAACTCTAAATTCCGTAGTTTTCCATTCTCCACTAGCTAACGACGAAAAATAATTTCCACAAAAATCGTTTCTCACTTTACCTATAACTGTATCACTAAAAAAACTCACAAAATCATGAACCCCACCAATAACACTAAAAATGGAGGCTGTTAAATCACCCCTTGAAAATTCAAAAGCCAAAGTACGACTAGAAATAGTACCCGAAAACAGTAGACAAAAGATTATTAGAAACAATTTTGCTCTCTTAACCATTGATACTATTTTAACATAAAACAAATTGAATGATAATCTAAGCAGTGATATAATATTTGTATGAAGTCTTTGCAAGTTTTTTTCAAATATTTTAAGTGGCATTATGGAAAAGCCCTTATCGCTTCCATTTCTCTTTGGAAGAATCTCGCTTTATTTCTCTTTAGTTTTTTCTCAATAAAAACTCTCTTCTTAAACTTTTTTACTCCTTGGAGAAGAATATCTGACTCATACCCTAAATGGTATAACTTCAAAGAATACTTTTCTACATTACTAATGAACACTCTTATGAGAATCGTTGGTATGTTCATTAGATTTTTTGTTATAATTTTAGGCCTAATCTGCACTTTTGTTTTTATAATATTTTATCCAGCTGCGCTTTTAATTTGGATAGTTCTTCCTGTTGTTGTTTTAACAGTCGTTCTGGTCGGAATAACATTAATTATTATTGGATAATATGGATATAAGAAATTATTTAAAACAAAGCCACCTATACGATGTTCTCGTAGTCAATTCTTTTGTTTCAATCAAAAGAAGACTTCTTCTTAAGAAAATATCAGGAAACATAATTTTCTACACATTGATAATAATGGTCTTATATTACTTGATAAAAGATACGAGTAAATTTAAAATATACCATGATTTTGCAGATTTCCTTGTGCCAAGACTCATTGGATTATTTATATTAAATGTTGGTATATTTGGAATAGCAAAACTTATAGATCTATATCTATCTTCTCAATATTATTTTGAGCATATAGTTCTAAACCAATACTCTCCAGAAGAACTCTACACATTGTCAGCTGGAAAAGTTTTATATTCTGGAAGAAAAACAGACATACTTCATGGTTTCTTTGAGTCTAGGATAGGTAAAAGGGTCCTTACACGTCTCGGCGTAACAAAGAAAGAAGTGTCTGATTTTATATCTTCACAAAAGCCAGTCTATGAGGAAAATATTCCGAAACAAAAGGATAATATATTAAAACTAAAGGATATTGTTATACACCTTTATGAAAATAACAAAAACTTTACCGAATTTTTAAATAAAAAAGGCATATCCAAAGAAGTTCTTCTGGGTGCGTTAAGTTGGGTTATATTTGAAATAGAATCAAGAGAGTACAAATCGGAGTGGTGGAGACCAGAGGCACTGGCGCGTATACCCGGCATAGCAAAAGACTGGTCTTTCGGTAGAACATTTCTTTTAGATAAATACAGCAGAGAAATCATGTTAGATGAGCAAGTTTCTTCAAATTATTTCGTTATATCAGATAGAGAAAACGAAATAAGTCAGATAGAAAATATTCTTTCAAAATCAAATGAAACTAATGTATTGTTAATTGGTGAGCCTGGACAAGAAAAAATCCAGGTGATATGGAGCCTGTGTAGACAAATTAAAAGTAAAAATATAGCCGCGACATTAAAAAATAAAAGGCCTATATTACTAATTGTAAACATTCTAGTTTCGTCTTGTAGAGAAAAGTCTTTTTTTGAGAACCAATTTATAAAGATATTAGATGAAGTTATAAAAGCAGGTAATGTGCTTTTGGTTATAGACAATTTCCCCCTTTTAATCTCTACTGCGACGCAACTTGGTTCTGATATATCAAGCTTGATTGAACCTTTTCTAACTGGATCAGGAGTACAAATAATTGCTATCTCGAATACAGCAGAATACCATCAAGTAATAGAACCAAATAAGGTTTTGATGAGTGGTTTAGAAATAGTAAAAATAAATCCTTTAACAACAGAAGAAAATGCAAAAATTATTTCCGGCTCAGCACTAGAAATAGAAGATTTATATGATATTACCTTTACATTTCAAGCCATAAAAGAATTAGCAGAAAGCGCCGAATACTATTTCCCAGAAGGGGTTTCTTCAGACAAGGCAGTGGACCTTTTAAATGAAATTGCTCCGTGGGCTAAAAGAAAAGGAATAATAAATATAGATAAAAATGAAGTATTGGAATATATAGAACAAAAAACAAATATACCAACAAGCGGAAGAATTTCAGAAAAAGAAAAAGATAAACTTTTAAACATGGAGAACCTGATCGGACAAAGAGTGATAGGACAAAAAGAAGCAGTTACTGGAGTAAGCAACGCAATACGAAGAGCTAGATCTGGTGTAAGAAATCCAAACAAACCTATCGGGTCTTTCCTATTCCTGGGGCCTACTGGTGTTGGTAAAACAGAAACTGCAAAAGCTTTGGCCGAAGTATTCTTTGGTAGCGAAGAAAATATGATGCGTCTTGATATGTCAGAATATCAAACAGATGATGCCATGGAACGCCTTATAGGTTCATTCAAAGAAAATAAACCTGGTATATTTTCAAGTATGCTTAGAGATAAACAATACGGCGTTGTCCTTCTTGATGAGTTTGAAAAAACCAATAAAGAAGTTCAAAACTTGTTTCTACAAATATTAGATGAGGGAATGTTTTCTGATACTAATGGTAAAAAAGTTAGTACAAAAAATATAATATTTGTTGCTACTTCAAATGCTGGTTCAGAGACAATATTTAAAATGATAGAGGAAGGTAAAAATCCAGAAGATGCAAAGGAAGAAATATTAGGAAACATTATAAGCAAAGGATTATTCAAACCAGAGCTTATAAACCGTTTTGATGGGACAATAATATTCCATCCACTAAATGAAGGACAACTCAAGCAAATTGCGAAATTAATGATAAAAAAAGTCGCTAAAAGATTAATAGAAAAAGGAATCGAACTAAAAACAAACGATTCTCTTGTGGATTATATTGTAAAAAATGGTTCAAATGCAGTATTCGGCGCAAGACCGATGAACAGATTTATCCAAGATTCTGTGGAAGAAAAGATCTCCGTACTTATAATAAAAAATGAATTAAAAACTGGGGACTCCCTAGAATTTAAGATTGAGGAGAATGAACTCTTACCTGTCATAAATTAAACAAAAAGAAAGCCGCTCAAAAATGTTCTAAAAACTTTTTTGAGCGGCTAACTTTCGTCACCTTCGTCTTGTATATTCATTTTATTTTGAATAAGATTCTGTCATGAGATTGGATTTGAGAATTTGCTTCTTCTCTCTCTGACTAAGATAATATGTTCCGATCATAGTACCGATTGCGCAACCGATGGCATATACGACCACGATAAAGGTGTTGTCTATGTTATCCATTATTCTGTTAAGAATATAATACCAAATTAACACATTTACAGTAGTAATAGCTCCACTAGCTAAAACCTTCGCTTTTGTGACAGACTCTGTCCAAGCGGTAACTATAAGCATTTCAACAATGCCAAGCAAAAATATAAACATATATTTACTGAGTTTATTCCATTATTAATGTACTCGACCAAATATAAAAACGCCCTTATGGGGTGTTTTTATATTGTCTATACAATACTACATTATAGGTAAAATTGCAACACAAAAGACAACGGCCTTTGTCTTGCGCATCTTTAAATTTTAAATATACTTATTGTATGAGTATTGAAAAAATTGGACATTTTTTAGGAGAAAAAATAGGGCGTAAAGGATTAGAGTGGCTAAATAAAAAAGTAGAAAATTTTGATATTAAAGTCAGTGGTGAAGAAAACTTAGAAAGCTTAAAAGAAGAAGCTTATTTATTAGTTTCTAATCACCTTAAACCTGAAGAAAATATCGCCGTAAATACCGGTATCAGTCCGGACTCTTTTATACTATCAAGCTTAGTCAAAAAAATTACAGGACAGGAAATAAAAGCAATTCAAAAAAGCGATGATGGATGGTGGGCAAAAAATCCAATATGGCGTTCTTTCCAAAAAAACATTGGGCAACCCTTGGGTAAAGGGTTCGCTGAGGGATCTGGTAATGTTCCCGTAAAAAAGAATCCTGGTAGCTTCAATAGAGACTTTTTATTATTAGTTGATGGAGTAATAAAAAATGGAGAACCACTCTTGATTTTTCCAGAAGGTAATTGGTATGAGGACTTTGAAATAGATCACGAGATCAAACCAGGAGCGGCTCATATTGCTAAAAAATACGATCTTAAAGTAGTTCCTGCTTACATAAAAGGTGCTACCAGTTGGGAAGATGGTCAAGATATCTCTGTTTCTTTTGGAGAACCTTTTACAGTTGAAAATTTTGAAAAAGATGAGATATCAGAAAAGATTAAAGAAGAAATACACAAACTTCAGCAAGAAACCGAACAAGAAGTCACACGACAAGCATAACCTTTCTAAATAGGAAAAACATTATTTCCTAAGCCAAAACTGTCTTTTAGACTCTGGAAATTTTTCTATGGCATATCTTAGAGTAGTTCTGGAAGTATTCTTGTGATTTTTAATCAAAAAACCTTCCAAGATTGGCTCCTCTCTTTTCCCCACCTCCCTGAGCATCCAACCAACAGCCTTTTGTATAAGATCATGTTCATCCTTCAGAAGCACTTTTGATATTCTCAAAGTATCTATAAAATTCCCCTCTTTTATAAAGGCGAAAGTAGAAATAATAGAAACTCTCCTTTCCCAAAGGTTTTTGGATTCTGAAAATTTATATAAAACCTTTTTGGGTTTATTTAACAAATATGTCCCAACAATTTTAGGAGCTGAAAGGTCTACTAAATCCCAATTATTAACCTGGCGAACGTTTCTTATATAAAAATCAAATATCTTTTTCTTTTTCTCTTCATTTCCCTCTTCAAATTGGTTTACCAGTATTAAAAGAGCGCAAAGTCTTTCTTCGTGAATTTTTGAATATAAGAGTTCCTTTATATCTTCAATGTATAAATCACCATATTTTTTAGAGATCTTTCTTATATTTGGAACAAAAATACCCAGAAAAATATCACCTTCTCCATATTCCCCTTTCTTAGTTTTAAAAAATCTTTGTAGGATATCAACCCTACTAAAGTCAGAAATATTTATTAAATCTTTTTTCACATTCTGAAAATCAATCATAAAATAATTATATAATATAAAAACAAAAACTGCTCATAATAAAATGAGCAATTTTTGCTTAAGAATCGTCTTATTATACCCTTGTCTTTTTTGCAAGTCTTCCGATTAGAAACACTAGATACAAAGCCGATAGGCCAACCAAAGCATAAACAACTGAGGTCCAGACAGTTGCTCCAAAAAGCAAAGCTACCAAATTCCAACTTGAGTCAATTGAAATAAGACCCCAATTTAAACCGCCCACAACAACAAGAATCAAAGTCAACAAATCAAACCAGTTAAGTTTTGACATAAAAATTATATTTTCTTAATGAGTAAAAACGACCTTTATCACTTATAATTATACACCCTTTTAAATACAAAATGTAAAGGGTCTCGGTGGATAATTTTTTAAATGGCTATTTTCTTTAATAAAGTGTCTATATTTTTCTTATCCTGAGCAGAACAAGTAATGATCTCTCCTTCTTTTGATTCCTTTTTAATTAAGTTAACTTGTTTAATGACATCCTGTTGTTTTAGCTTATCCATTTTATTAGCAACGACTAAATACTGTAGTTCCTCATTTCTAAGAACTTCTAAAACTTCCCTGTCAAAATCGGTTAGCCCAGCTTTTATATCAAGAACCAAGACCACAAGAGGTTCTGTTTCTGAATACATAAGATACCAAAGGATTAATTTCCTTATTTTCTCTCTCTTTTCTGGCGTAGCTTCTGCATATCCAAAACCAGGCAAATCTACAAAGTAGTTTTTTTTATTAACAAGAAAAAAATTAATCTCCGTTGTTTTACCGGGTTTTTTACCGACTTTTACCAAATCCTTTCTCTTGAGTAACGCATTTATCAAACTAGATTTACCAACATTAGAACGCCCGATAAAAGCAATCTGTCTAATCCCATTGTATAAAATCGGATCTGTACCGTTAATTCCTTTCACAAACTCAGCGCTCTTTATTTCCATATGGCTTTAGTATATGCGGAAATTCAAAAAATAGCTAGAAAATTATTCGTACCTTAAAGCATCTATTGGATTTAGATTTGAAGCCCTAGCGGCTGGATAATAACCAAAAACTATCCCTATAAGAGCAGAAACTCCGAAAGAAAGTAAAACTGACATCAAAGAAATTTTTGCTGTAAGAAGTCCGGTTAATGTTATCCCCCAAGCTATTGCAATACCTACAACGATTCCGACAGCCCCACCGATAGCCGTAAGCATTATGGATTCAATTAAAAATTGTAAACGAATATCTCTCTTTTTTGCCCCCACCGCTTTTCTTAGACCTATTTCTCTAGTTCTTTCTGTAACCGTTGTGAGCATCATATTCATAATACCTATACCACCAACAAGTAAAGAAATGCCAGCGATTGCTGCAAGTAAGGCGGTCATTGTCGCTGTAATAGAAGAAGCTGTCTCTAGCATATCAGACTGGTTCATTGTACTAAAATCTGCTTTAGTAGCATCGGTAATATTGTGTCTAGAAAGTAATATGTCTGTCGCCTGATTTTGCACATCTGTCACCAAATCTGCAGATTGAGCAGAAATATTTATAGCAGAAACATATTTATTACCAGTGAAAAATTGTTGGGCAACATTTATAGGTATATAGACAACATCATCAGCACTACCTAAACCAGTTCCTCCCTTTGCTAAAGTTACGCCAATAACAGTAAACTCATTTCCGCTTATTCTAATCGTCTGGCCCACCGCATCAACACCACTTCCAAAAAGATCATCCCTAGTAGTTGGACCAATAACAGCAACCCTAGATAATTGGGTTACTTGTTCATCTGAGAAAAAAGTACCCAAATCTAAAACTAAATTTTTAATTTCTACATAAGAAGGTGTGGTGCCAATAACAGAGGTATTTGTATTCATACCAGCAGCGACAATTTGTTTCTGTGTAGAAACCGTTGCGGCAATATATTTCGCACTTGTAACTCCACTTTTAATTGCGTCGACGTCAGACATTGTCAATGTATTTGCAGACCCCCTGCTTGTTTTCACGTTACTTCCAGCTGTCTTTACGGCCCCAGGGGAAATAACAACCAGATTCGAGCCTGTAGACTCAATTCTAGACTGGATGGAGTTAGTAGCCCCATTGCCAACAGCGAGCATCGAAATAACAGAAGCAATACCAATTACGATACCAAGCATTGTAAGACCTGTACGAACTTTATTCGATAATAATCCAGACGACGTTTCTTTTAACAAATCTTTAATTGTCATTTAATTTAAAATCTTATTCACAAATTTTTATTACTCTCTTATTTTTATTTTCTTCATCCGTAACAATAGCCCCATCTCTTATGTGTATAATTCTATCTGCATGTTCTGCAACGTCTAATTCGTGAGTAATAAGTATAATAGTATGCCCTTCTTTTTTATTTAAATCTTGAAAAGTTTTCAAAACAATTTCACCAGTTTTTGTATCGAGATTCCCAGTTGGCTCATCCGCCATGATAAGTGATGGATTATTTACCAAAGCTCTAGCAATAGCTACACGTTGTATTTGTCCTCCAGAAAGTTGGTTTGATAAATGATGCCATCTATTCTCTTCAAGACCAGCAGAAGTGAGAGCCTCCCTTGCTCTTTTCTCCCTTTCTTCTGGAGAGACCTTTAAATAGACTAGTGGCAAAATAACGTTACGAATAACCTCTGCTCTAGGCAAAAGATTGAATGACTGAAAGACAAAACCTATTTTTCCACCACGAATATCAGCAAGCTCATCGTCCGAAAGTTTAGAAACATCTTCTCCGTCCAAAAAATATGTACCTGAAGTTGGTGTATCCAGTGCACCAAGAATATGCATAAGAGTTGATTTACCAGAACCTGAAGGCCCCATGATAGCGACAAACTCTCCATCTTTTATGGTAAAAGAAACTCCCTTTAATGCCTGTGTTTCCGCTTCACCGTTTATGTAAGTTTTTTTAATATTTTTACATTCAATCATTTTAATATTTTTACATTCCACCTAAAGCCCCCGGACCACCAAAACCTCCCCTAGTGTTTGTGGTTGCTGAAGACGCCGACGTTTTTATACTAGTTGAACTAACTGTTGTTTTTTTAGTAACTATAAGTTGTCCTTCATAAAGTCCAGACAAAACTTCTGTACTAGTATTATTTGAAATCCCCGTAGTAATTTCTACATTGATAACAGGATATTGGATATTACTAAGATTCTGAAATACTTTTGTACCGCTGGCTTGATAATTTCCAAATTGCCTTGAAGAAGTACCCTTTGTTGAAGAAGAAAAGTTTTTTGTAGTTGATGATTGAAACTCTTTTGTGGAAGAAGACACATCTGCGATTAAAACAAATTTCTTTCCGCCTATAGTTGTAATAGCAGAAGTTGGAATTATGAGTGTGCCAGAATGCTGCGTAGTAATGATGCTTACTGAAGCTGTCATACCGGCCTTGACTTGTTCATCTTGCTTATCCATTTTTATCTGCACAGCATAACTAACAACACCCTGACTCACCGTTCCTAGTGGATCTATATAACCAACAACCCCAGTTAAAGAAAGACCAGGTAAAGAATCAAAACTAATTTTTACAATATTTCCTCCAGAAACCTTTGCTGCATCTACTTCATTTAATGTTACATTTATAACCTTCTCTGATGTGATAAGTGTTGCCAAAGAATCTGAGGAAGAAACTTGTTGACCAACTTCGGCAGAAAGACCTCCAATCTGACCATCAAATGGAGCCGTAATAATTCTGCTTGAATACGCCTCCTCTGCGTTTGCTAAATTTGCTTTAGCATTATCCAAACTAGCCTTTTGCACAGCCAAATCGTCTTCGGAAGCAGGCTCTAATTTTAGTGCCAGATTATCTTTTGCTTGTTGTAATGAAAAAACAGTATTGTTATATGACTGTAGAGTAGAGACAAGATCGCTTATCAAGGAATCTATACTGCCTCTTGCACTTGAAGCCGTGCTTTTGTTTGTGTTTATAGATGACTGGCCACTTGAGTTAGAAGCCGTGCTATAAGATGCAAAAAGTATGGTCATATCATCAAAATAATTTCTCATCATATTCAAGTTTGATATAGCATTATTTATGGAAGCAACCAAATCATCTCCTATTGTCTGATTTCTTATATTCCCTCTCCACGTATTAAGCATTATACCGATATCATATCGACCAATATTTATATTATTTTCAAGTTGATAGTTTAAAAAACTTACACCATCTATCTTAAAAGATGGACTGGAAGAAACTGGATTATTTTCAAAAAAAGAATCAGTGCTCAAATAAATAGAGTTTGAGGCTGTGGTATATGCGCTCTTTAGTTTTATTAAAATATTTTGTTTTGCATTATCCAAAGATGTCTGAGCTTGTGTTAGTGTATTGTTTACAGACAAAGCCTCAGAATCTGTCATGCCTTTGACTAATTTATCATAACTAGCTTGCGCACTAGTTACGCTAGCCTTAGCCTGATTTAGGGTCTGTAGAGCATTTTTACCATCTAAAATAGCCACAATCTGGCCGGCCTTCACATAATCTCCGTTCTTTACTTTTACAGATGTTATCTGACCAAGAGTTTGTGTTTGTCCTGTTGTATTTGGTTTAATAGAAACCTTACTTAGTGTTGATACTTGTCCAGAACCAGAAATACTAACAACCAAATCTCCTTTCTGCACTTTACCAAATGTATATTCTACCGTCTTGGTTTTAGTAAAAACTTTTGAAAAAAGTAAATAACCAGAATATATTAAAACAATTATTATTACCGCAGAAATAATTTTGTGTTTTAAAACAAAACCCTTTGTTTTTCTAAAATCTATTTTCTTGAAAAACTTTTTAATATTTTCTAGTATCTTTTTCATTTTTTAATAAGTTATTTTATTGCTGGTAAATCTTTAGCAGAGATTCCCTCTGGATTTGGCATAATTCTTATAAGTTTCGCCTCGACTTGTGCTTTGTCATCTGGAGAACCAATGACTGTAACAAAATCATTTATTTTTAAATCTTCAGATTTAATTACTTCTTTAAATCTTTTTATATCCGTACTAGTGCTTATTACGACTGTCTTTTCAATGCCATCCCTATCAGTAACTACAATGGAAGGTAGTTTTATACTAACAATCTTACCTATCGCACCATGAGAACTACCAAAATCATCCCTGCCAATTCCCATCATAGGGAAACCTTCTGGACCACCCTTCATCTGTCTAAAATATTGTTCACCCATTCTAAAGGCAAAACCAGCTTTTTTAAAACCAACGAACATACCAGCTTGGAATATAATCAAGGCTATAATTAAACCACCAATTATATATGCGATCGTTCTCAATTTTAAATTCTTAAAAGTTTCTTCTATATTTTTCATATTTTTGTATTAATTAAATTGATAAAAAACCTTGCTCATGTTTTTAGAAAATGACAACACCAAGTTTAACGAAACGGTTAATACCCATATCGAAATCAAAACCAATGTAATAGCAAAGATTGGTAGGGTTTCTATAAGAGACATGACGTATGATTGCCAATAAGAAACAAGAGCGGATCCATCAGAAAACATTAGAGATACATACTCCGAAAGTCCTGATCGATAATAATCTCTTATTATATTTACAAGCAAAAACACAACAGAAACTGCGGAACCCAAAGAAACAAATGAACTCAAGCCTATTTTTAATATAGACCTTTTAAATTCTTCTCTTTTGATCTTTTTTATAATAGAAACCTTAAGACTATTCTTTGGTTCCAAGATATTAAATAATTGTTTTTTGCCTTCCATATAATATCTAATACGTTGGCTTTTTTGATTTGGGTGCATTCAGAATATCCCTCATCTTTAATAATGCCCTTCTGTGATGGCTTTTGACAGTATCCTTTGGCATATTCATAATTTCAGCCACTTCTGATAGCGATAATTCATTAACATATTTCATAACAATAATCTCTCTTTGAGTTATCGATAACTCCTTTAATATTTCATCAAAAATCTTCTTATTCTCTTTCAGAATAATTTTTTCCTCTGGGCTAGATTCCTCCGACTCTAAATTGTCTTGAATAAAATTTCCTCCATCTTCGTCGTCAAACACAGACATCGGTATGTCTCTTTTCTTTCGTAAATAGTCTATGCAAGTATTTTTTGCAATAGAAAAAATCCAAGTCTTAAAACTTTTTTCAATATCAAATTTCTTTAGATTCTTCCAGACTTTCAAAAAAATCTCCTGGGTAATATCTTCCGCATCTTTCTCTGAACCAATAATCCTATAAGAAAAATTAAAAATAGATTTTAGATAAATATCCACCAATTTAGGAAAAGAAGCTTCATCTCCATTTAAATAATCCTTTATTAAATCCAGATCTTTATCATTCATAAAGAGTTAGTTTATCACAAACAATAAGATCCTGTAAAAAATAAATTAATTCTTATGTCTTTCTTCTACCACAACCCAATTTATAGATTGAATAAATTTTTCTATATAATCTGCCCTTTTTATACCATAATCTGTTATATATGAATGTTCCCAAACATCCATAACAAGTAATATTTCTTGCCCAACAAGCTGTCCAATGTCATGTTCTCCAATCCAGATATTCATCAAGGTATGATTTATTTTATCTTTCACCAAAACAACCCAACCAATACCCCTAGTAAGACCAACGGATTTAAAATTTTCAAGCCACTTTTCATAAGAAGAGAAAGAAATTGTTAGATCATTAAACAACAGACCGCTTGTGTTTAGTTCTTTAAAATCTTTTATGAGATTACTAAAATATAGTTCGTGCATTCTCATACCGTTCCATTCCCAACCAAAACGTCTACGAATTTCATTACATTCTGAAGATCCATTTTCTAAACTCTTAAGTAAACCGTCAAAAATATTTACGTTCTTCACATAACCTTCATACAAAGCTACATGGTTTTTTAGCATCGTATCGCTAAAACCATTTAAACCCAAAAGATGATCGAATTTTTTAGCTTCGTAAATCATTTATTTTATCTTCATTAACTGGATTTGGATTCTTTCTTATACCTACTCCGACAACAAATAATACGGCCAAAACTGACAATACAAGAAACCCAATAATCATTATTGTATATTTACTATTCCAAACTTCTGGCTTCATATCGATAACTTGTTGTTGCACCACTGGTATTAATGTAGCTGCCTCTGCCGTCTTTGCAAAAGCAAAAGGGGTGCTCTTTGCTAAAATTTTCCCAGTATTATTAACGGTCGCCGTATAAATTATATGTTGCCCATCCTCCAGCTCTTTATCAAGAGTATACATCCATTCACCACTAGCATCAGTTTTTACAGTGACAATAACTGGGGTACTATAAATATATAAAGTAACGTAACTGTTTGGTAAAGCCTTACCTTTGAAGGTTACTTGTTTGTCCGAATTTAAAGCTACCTCATTAATTTTATAAGTTGATATTTCTTTTACAGAGGAAACACCTGGCTCTTCGTGACTAATTTTTACAGTTGAAGTTGTTGCAGGATCAAAACCTAAAAGTATTTTTTCTCCGGCATTTATCTTCTTTCCTTCGTAAACAGCCGTTGGGGATGTCTTTATGGGATCAATATTATAGACATAAATAGAATCGTAGTCAGAAACACCATCCTTATTTGTATCTTTATAAAGTAAATCTACACCTTCAGTTTTTACTTCAATTGCTTGCTCGACAATCTTAGAAGTCGTTGTCCCGAAAGAATTCACAACGTTCATTGTATTTTCTATTTTATATTTTAAATCAGTAGTTGGGGTAGAAAATGGAGCCGGTGTTACAGCCTTCTTCTCTTCTATTTTTGTTGTCGAGATTACACCAGTTTTTAAATCTTTACCAATCTGATCGTTCTCCTCTTTATCGTTTTTAACTGTCGATATTTGAATAGTTGGTACTTCTTTTGGAACAACGTTTGTTGTGGTAGAAATAAAAGCTTTACTGGTTGTTGGTACAACGTAACCAGAAGTTGATGGACTAGACACTTCTTTGTTGGTAGAACCCCAGCCATTATAATTTGTAGAAGTATTATTAATAATAGTAGCGGGAATAGTAGGAGGAACAGCCACTGGATTATTTTCAGAATTCCAACCACCAGAAGTGCCACTGGTAGTAGCAATTGCGCTTCCCGTATTTATTGGTGTAACATTAAAGTTAACATCTCCTTTAGACTCAACTGTTTTATTTGTTGAATTCCAGCCACTTTTCACAAACCAATCACTTAAAGCAGCCTGTGTTGTCTGCCCAAACATAAAAACAATAACAATCAATAATCCAGTAATTAAATTAAAATGCCCAATGACTCTTAAGCTAGGAGAAGAATTAAAAAATATTTTTTTCATGATTATATTATAGATTATTTACTTATAATTGGAAACGACAAAATAAAATGTGACCCAACCCCTTTTATAGACTCAACAGAAATGTCGCCTTTCATTTCGGTGACAATCTGATGTGTAATCCACAAACCCAAACCTGTACCTCTAATATTCTCTGTTTCTTTTGTCCTAATACGATAAAACTTTTCAAAAAGTCTCTCCCTCTCTTCGGCACTAATACCTATTCCTGTATCACTCACCCTTATGCACAAACGTCTGTTTTCCGTATATTGTCTAACTTTTACTTCTCCTTGCATCGTATACTTAACAGCATTACCTATTAAATTTGTAAGCACTTGTTTTAAACGATCTTTATCTGCAAAAATAATTTGCTCATCACTTACACCACTTTTGTCAAAAAAAATGGCTAATCCTTTCTCCTTTGCTGGTAATGCAAAAGATGCCATTAAAACGTCTAATATTTCCACTGGACTAATTTTACTCATAGAAAAAGACATCCTACCCTGCTGTATTTTTGAAACATCCAAAATATCCCCAACTAAATTATCTAAATTTTTTGCTGAAACGTCTATCTTTTCTGCAAAGTCTTTTGTCTCTGGTAGAAGTTCCTTTGCATCACGAATAAATTCAGCGTAACCACGAATAATAGTAAGCGGGGTACGAAGTTCATGAGAAGCCATAGAAACGAAATCGTCTTTAAGCTGATCCACTTCTTTAAGTCTTTTATATAATTCCATATAATCAACAATTTTTGAATGTCTCAAAAACAAAAGCATAATAAAAACAATAATAACAGCCAGTAAGATCATACTATTTTTTATATTGGAATTTATAAGTTCATCTGCCTGAGACAAAGTTTGTGTCGTCATGACTACACCAAGAATATTTCCATCAGAACCTTTTATTGCTCTCGCTGTCTGAAATAAGCGTTCATCATCGCCGTTTAATTGGATAGTTAATGAATGGTTTGAATCACCAGAAGCTAATGTGTAAAGTAAATCGGCCTGTGTATCGATAGCCCCAATTTGACTCTCATCATTTGAAGCCAAGACCATATACTCACCCTGAGGTGTCGTCGTGGAATTGTTTTTCACCACGATACGAAAATTTTTGATTGTTTCATTAGCGTTTATGACTTCATAAATCTTGCGATTTAAGTAAACTGTATCTTTTATCCTGTCTCCAGCAAAAACCACAAAAGAATCTTGAATTGAACCGACACGAATATTTACAAGTCTTTCTTGGGCATCGTTTGCAATACCCACAAATCTATCAGCCATAAAAACAAAGGAGCCTACAATGATAATTGCCACAAATACAGTATAAAATAGCTGGGGGTTACCTCTAACCTTTTGAGACCCCTTCTTTAAATTTCCGAAAATAAAATCAAACATAAAAAATAATTATCTTAGAAATATTATATCATAACTTTTACATATATTAAAAAACAAAACCGACTAGTATCGGTTTTGTTTAAAAATTATTTTTTACTCTTCTTTGTCTTTTTTACCGCCAACTTTGCATGCTTTACAGCCAATCTTTTCTTAGTCTTTTTTGAACGACTTGTCTTATTCTTAATATCCTGACTTGCTCTTTTTGCCATATATTTATTAATTAGTTATTATTATACCAACAAACATATTCTACTATCTTTCAGGATAAAAAGCAAAGAAAAAAAACTAAATCCTATTCTAAAGGAGATTTCAAATTATATTTCCTATTAAGAAAGCCCGCTGTATCTTTAAAGTATTTATCAAAATCACCCTCCTGTTTATTTATTATGCTTTTTAGATTTTTTAACTAAGCACTTTTTAGATGATTTATCAGTAAATACAAAACTACCGTGTTTTATGGCAAGTTTATTTTTTACTTCATTCCAAGAAACAAGCTCGTTCTGTTTAAATTCTACATTCGCCCTTTTCATTCTTACAACAAATCTTTTATCGTTTGCCATCATCAAATCCTCTATTAAAGAATCATATTCCTCGGCAGACATCACAGCCATTTTTGCTTTGCCATTTTCTGTAAAAATATAGTGGTTCCCCTCTTTCTGTATTTTTTCAGCAATATCAAAAATATTACTTCTCGCCTCTGTAATAGATATTATATTTTTTGTTTTTACAAACATAATTTTATTTATTTAAATAATAGTATGTACATAATAACGCACATAATAAATTAAAGCAAATTATATTTCCTACAAAAATAATTTAATCAAAACTTTATTATTTATTTTCAATTTTAATTCTTCTTATATTTAAAGCCAGTGCAGAAACACCCACTTTCATACCGATCTCATTAGCCAAACTTCTCATATATGTTCCACTCGTACAAGAAACTCTTATAGAAATAACTTTGAATTCTTTCTGCTGTGTATTTTTAAGGGCCTTGTCCCAAGACTCTAAGGTTTCTTTCTGACGGAAATCTCCAAAAACCAAAGCAACAGAGTCTTTTACAAAATTTTCTAAATCTGATTTTGAAATATTTTTTTCACCAAGAAAATCAATACTTTTAATTTCCACATCTTTGGTGGGTATTTCGTCTTCAGAAATCCCGCCACTTTTTGCTAAAGCAAAAAGCGGCTCCCCCCCCACAGTCTTGGAAGAAAAGGCTGGATATTTTTGAGAAAACTTGCCAACAAAAGTTGATAAAGTATCTTCTATACTAATAATTGATTGTGATGAAGTATCTTTAACCAACCCCAAAATATCATAAGTATCTGTAGAAAAACCAAACAACACATCTACTACATATTCTTTATCCAAACCAAGATATTTTTCTTTATTTTTACACTCTTCACCTACAAGCACCAAAAGTAACCCGGAAGCGAGAGGATCGAGCCTGCCAGCGTATGTCATTTTTTCGTCTCTATATTCTGGATTGTCTTTTTTAAACCTATTCAAACACTCTAGGGGTGTTTCTCCCCTTTTCTTATCCAATATTAATACTGCTTGTTTTGACTCCATATTTCAGCTACAATAATAGAACTATTATAAAAATAAACAATATGTCTAAAGAAACAAACAAAAAAGAAGCTGTCAGCACTGAATCATACAAAGGGGTAAGAGATTTCTATCCTGCCGACATGGCAATACAAAATTACATTTTCAGCAAGATGAAAAAAACCGCTGAAAGTTTTGGCTACTCAGAATATGGCGCGTCTGTACTTGAATATGCAGATTTATACAAAGCAAAATCTGGAGAAGAAATAGTAAATGAACAAACCTACACCTTTAAAGACAAGGGTGATCGTGAAGTGTCACTTAGACCAGAAATGACTCCTACTGTAGCCAGAATGATTGCCGCAAAACAAAAAGAGCTCTCGTTTCCTCTCAGATGGTATTCTATTCCCAACCTTTTCCGTTACGAAAAGCCGCAGAGAGGAAGAACTCGTGAACATTGGCAATTCAATGTTGATATATTTGGTGTAAAAAACATAAATGCAGATGTTGAAGTTATTTCTCTAGCTTCATCTCTTATGAAATCTTTTGGATTTAAAGATGGCAATTTTGAAATTAGAGTTAATAATAGAAAAATCGTTAATTACATCCTCAATAATCTCTTTACACTTGATGCAGATACAACAAAAATAATTTCAAGGCTTATTGATAGGAAAGATAAGATGAAAGATGGAGAATTTAATCAAGCAGTTCAAGAAACTATCCCAGAAAGAAGTTCAGAGCTATTACAGCTTTTAAATTCAAAAAACTTTGAAGAGTTTGTCTCTCGTCTGCCAAAGAGCGCCGAACTACAAGAAGGTATCATAGAGACAAAGGAACTCATAAAAAAACTTGAGGACCTAGGAATTACAAATGTGGTCTTTAGCCAAAGCTTAATGCGTGGATTTGATTACTACACAGGAATGATATTCGAGATAATGGACACTCATCCAGACAACATAAGGGCAATATTCGGCGGAGGTAGATATGATGATCTCCTAGATATTTTTGGTAAAGATAAAGTTCCTGCTGTCGGATTTGGTATGGGAGATGTAGGAATACGTAATATGCTTGAAACATACAGTATACTTCCAGAGATTGTAGCCCCAGCAGAATTATATATCTGTATACAAAACGAAAGTTCAATCGGATTTGCTCAAGATTTAGCACAAAAGCTTAGGAATAATGGTCTCAAGGTATCGGTAGATTATTCTGGAAAGAAATTTGGAGACCAAATCAAATACGCCGATAAAAACAAAATCCCTTTCATTACCTGTATTGGAGATGAGGAAGTAAAAAACGGTAAATTCAAAATTAAAGAACTTACATCTGGAGAAGAGATAATTCTTTCTGACAATGAGATTGTAGATAGTATCAGAAACATATCATCAAAATAACATAATGCGTAAAATAATTTTTGACATCGAAACTGATGGAATAATTACTAATGTCGGAAATAAACAAATATTCCCAAATATTTATGTTGTCTGTATTTACGATTCTGAAACCGACAAATATTCTAGTTATACTGTTGAACAACTAAAAGATCTCTGGCCAATATTAGAGAAAGCTGACTTATTAATCGGCTATAATAGCGATAGCTTTGATATACCAATACTAAACAAATATTATTCCGGTGATTTAACCAAAATAACAAGCCTTGATTTACTCTCAGAAATTAAAGAATCCCTCGGAAGAAGAATAAAATTAGATAGCGTAGCAGAAGCTACACTTGGTAGAAAAAAGACTGGTCATGGACTTGAAGCTATGGAATGGTGGAAACAGGGTAGGATTCAAGATGTTATAAATTATTGTACTGAAGATGTAAGAATCACAAAAGATATTTATGACTACGCCGTAAAAAATGGTTTTCTCAAATACAAAGATATAAACGAAATAAAAGAAATAAAACTAGATACCTCCAAATGGCATGAAATAGAAAACTCAGCCATGACTTTTACAATGCCTTTTTAAATTATTTTAAATATTTCTCTTTATTTAAAACGTGTTCATCATGTGTAATAGCATAATGCATATTACCCTCATCATCAGTCAAAAAATATAAATAAGCAGTCTTTATAGGCGTTATAGCCGCTTCTATAGCCACAAGACCGGGATTTGATATCGGGGTTGGTGGAAGACCTTTATTAGTATAAGAATTATAAGGAGAATCTATTTTTAAATCATCTGTAGTAAGAGTCTTACTCGTTTTTCCATTTATGTACTTAAAAGAAGTGTCCACCTGAAGAGGCATACCTATAGAAATCCTTCTCCACAAGATTCCACAAACAATCCTTCTCGTTTCAAGAGTCCTGGCTTCTCCTTCTAGAATTGATGCCATTTTTATGATATCTGGAAGTGTTTTACCAAAAACTTTAGTTTTATTTTCTAAAGTCTTAATTTTTTCATCAAAATTATCTGTCATTAATTTGGCCACTTCCGATTCGTCTGTTCCTGGAATTATAAAATACGTATCTGGAAAAAGATACCCCTCCGATTTTTCAACAATTTTTATAAACTTTTTTTTATCAAAAGTTTGTAATTTTTCTGCTAAAACATCAGCGATTTCATTGAAAGTGAGGCCCTCCCTCAACGTTACCTTTATTGGCACCAATTGCGTATCGCTGTGAGCTATTCTCCAAGCTAAAGATATTACATTATGTCTTTTTGATAAAATATAATCCCCCTCATAAACCTTGCAACTCAAACCAAAAACACAAACCAGAGATTTAAAAAAGAATGGAGATTTTATAACATGTTTTTGTTTAAAATCATTCGATACGACAGAAAGAGTTTTTCCTTTTGACAAATCATAAATCAAACCAGCCGGAAAGTTCATCGGTGAAGAAATAAAATTTACCCAAAAAACAATTGATGCTAGAAATACAACTGCAATAATCAACAATATAAAATCCCTCTTCCCAAGGAGATCTCTTTGCAAAAAAGTTTTTGATGTCTCTTCTTGGTCCATCATTTTTATATAGGCAAATTTGCTGGTGCTTCTGATTTCTTAGAGGGTACCCTATTTAATGTTGGAGTCTGAGATACGATACCGCTTGGGAAGTGAAAGATCGTTGCCAATTCCTCTGTTGTAAGAACAAACGGAGGTTTATCACCCAAATTTTTGTATGGCCACTGGAAAAAAGATCTTAGTTTATAAGCATGAAATATTTTTTTCTTTCTTTTGGCTATCTTTTTATTCATATGGTTTGTCCAGAAAGGAAAGAAAAATCTAACGACATCTTTATATTCATCACTCATATCTGTTCTGTAACCTGGCTTAAAACCATTTAGTGTTTGAGAACTATACTGCCTAAAACTATTGATTAGACCTCCAATATTGACGGGGTTCATACCTGTAGACTCTGCTATATAAAGACCCCTTACCATACAGTCAAAAGGAATCTTGCTAGCACTTCTTTCTAGAGCCGCAATAACTTCCTGCTGACCTTTTGATGGGTTTGGTAATTTAAAAGACATCTCTTTCCCAGGAACTTCAATAATAGATGCTTTTTTAATATCTTCGATTTCTTTTTTTACTTCTTCTTTTAAGGATTTGGATCTACCAAATAAATAAATTAGGAATTTAAAAAACCAATTTGCTTTTTTGGGATCTTTGTCTATCTTCATAACTCCGTGTTTCCAGCCTTCAGGTTCATGTTTTTGTAAAAGAATCTGTATCCATATATTTTCACTTTTTTTCATAGATCCCAAAAACTCTATGACTGCAGACATAGGGTCTATCTTGTACTCATCTTTTTGGTCAGCATCTAGACCATAATCTATGTAAGTTTTGATCGGAAAAGGATCTGATTTGGTAAGGGCATATTGTACACCATATGTAAAATATTTATCTGGATCATATGGAATATTTTTTGTGTAATCTTCTTTAGCTTCAAAAATTTCAATGTTTGGAAACTGAGCATAGAGCTGAGCTTCAACGATATTCTTAAACTTTGCTTGACTACACCATACATAAAATTTAATTTCTCCGCCTATTGAAACAAGCTCGCAAGAAAACCATGGCCTAGTCTTACCGTCTAAATATGCCTCGGCATAACCACCAGCTCCGCTCTGTTGTAAATGAGAAAAAAATATTTCCATAGCTGCTGGAGATTTTGTTATTTCCTTTGGTAATTTTATCTCAAGAAGACATGTTTTCTGAGACTCTACGAATTTCATCTGTATCCATCTAAACCTCATAACAAAAAAAACATAGAAGAGCATAAACGGCATTGCTATCGGCAACATCACCAAAAGGAGTGTGTAAATATTAGGGAAAAGCCCTGTATTTATAGAATATAAAAATTGTTCAAACATATAAACATTATATCAAAACAAAAAAATAAAACACTATGTCAAAAAGCTACAGTCCTCTTTTCACAAAAAGCCTTACGATACGTATTTCTTCATAAGAAAAATTAGTACCGAGTTTGTTTTTTATAGGAGCCAAAAGTAAGTCTCTATTTTCTCCATAAGAATCCTTGAAAGCATTCCAAATTTTTCTAAATTTATCAGCAGAAATTTCTTTTTTCAAATGTGATATATCAAAATCTGGTTCTTTGTCCAAAATCTTTTCCAAATGTGCAATCACAGTTTCTGCTTTTACCCCCTTACTCTTTGCAATTTCTTTTACAGTCAATCCTTCCTCAAGCATTGTTTTGGTTTGAAAAAATACAGAAACTTTTTTCTTTTTTGTTTTGCCTTTTACACCATCTGCTGGAGCAACCTTACTTAAGAACTCTTCTTGCTTTTCTTTTATCTCGCTTTCATTGAGTGTGCTTAGCCATCGATTATCTTTTTCAGACATTTCTTGTAACGTCTCATCGAATTCTAAAATATCATCTCTTACCTCAAGCGCATTTTTATTTATTCCAAGAATATTCAACCCTTCTAATGAGCGTACACGAGAAAGAGCTACATAGCCCATCCCCTTTTCAAAAGACTTCGAAAGATCTACTTCTACAGCATCTAAGCTCATACCCTGACTTTTATGCACAGTAATAGCCCAAGCCAGACGAAGCGGATACTGACTAATCTCAGCTTTTCTCTTTCCCTCTTCCTCTATCATCCATGTCTCTTTTTCTACATTTATTATTTTCCCAGAAGTTGTCATAACTTTCGGACCAGAATAATCACAAGAAATGACTTTTCCTAGTGTTCCATTCGCGTATCCACATTCAAAATTATTTTTTACAAAAATTACTCTCGCGCCCACCTTCAGTCTAAGAGTTCCTGGAGCTAAACAGCTTTTTTGTAATGATTCAACAAGAGGTTTCTTACCCTTACTATCCATATTATATACAAAAACATCTGTTGAAAGTTTCTTCAGTTCTATATCATTTATATTATCTACATCGTAGTTGTGAGTATGAAGCTTAGTGGGTTCAATGGAAGAATTTGGAGCTTTATTGTGTCTAGATTTCAGGTGGTGCAAACTTTCTTCGCTCATTCTATTCTTACGAATATCATTTAATATTCTTATGAATATTTTGTCCTTCTGTCTGTGCTGTTCTTCCAAATAACAAATCTTTAGACCAAGCTCTCTCCAAGCATTTGAACGGTATGAGAAAAATGATTCCATATCTCCCGGTCTTGAAACTGGTGGTAACTGGAAAAAATCTCCACAGAGAATAACTTGCATTCCGCCAAATGGTAAATTGTTTCTTTTTAAATGTCTCGCAATTCTATCTACCAAATCTAACCTATAATGATGGAGCATTGAAATTTCATCGAGTACCAAGACTTTTGTGTTCGCAAATCTTTCATAAAGATATTTCTTTGTTTCCATATCTTCAAGATCGTATTCTGTAAGTGTGTCTCTTATACCAAGACCAGACCAAGAATGAATAGTCGTACCTCCCATATGTGTTGCGGCAATACCGGTAGAGGCCGTAATACCAACTTCCACTCCTTTGTTTTTGAGGAATTTAATATATTCGTTTAAAAGATGTGTTTTACCACTTCCGGCAGGACCAGTAATATAGCAGTTATATCCCATCTTCAAAATCTCCATTGCCTCTTTTTGAGTCATAGGAGTTATTTTAGCATAGAAAGATAAAAAGTTAGAAAAAGACTACTTTTGCTCTTTCTTAAAAAGTTCAAGATCAAATTTAACCATTTTATCTAGCGCCAATATAAAATTTATATAATTATTAAAAGTAATATTATTTAAGGTGCTACTAAAACTTGGTAGAAAAATTTTCCCATCTTTGTAATCAACATATAGTGTCTGGCTTTTGAATTTTTTTAAAATTTCTATAGATTGTTTTATTGTGAAAGGATTATTAATACCTTTTCTTTTGCTGTCTATAATAGATATTATTGATTCCATCTTTTTATCATGACTGCGAAAGCCAATTGATGAATTTTGTAATATAGATAATTTTTTAGGGTATAATGATTTAACAAGATAAAATTTTCCAACTTCATCTGTGAAGGCAAAAAGGAAGTTCTGAGCATACGCTGCCCAGGTTAATTTTTCAATTTTAGTTTGTTTTTTAAGACTCTCCCTTAATATCTCGACGGAAATATCTTTTAAAAAAGAAGAATTCTTAACGATTGCACCCAACAAATTTTCATATTCTTTATACATAAATATTATTTATTCATTCTCCACTCATCAATCTTCTTATGATTCCCAGAGAGCAATACTGGTGGAACTTTATATTTCTTACCTTTAAATTCTAAAATTTCTGGTCTTGTATAAACCTCCGAACTAGAAATTCTTTCTTCTTCTAGAGATGCTTTGTTACCAAGTACTCCATCTAGCTGTCTTGAAATACAGTCCATGATAATCATAGCTGGTAATTCCCCACCCGTAAGGACAAATGGTCCAACTGTAACTTTTTCCGTCTTAAATATTTTATTTACTCTCTCGTCTATTCCTTCATATCTACCAGAAATTATAATTACATCAGTAAACTTTTTTGCAGCAGTTTTTGCATAATCAGTATCAAATTGTTTACCGTTTGGACATAAGAAAATTATTTTAATCTTTGATTTAGGATTTTTATTTATTTTTACAACGGCTTTCTCAATAGCTTTAGCAACTGGTTCAGCCTGCATCACCATTCCTGGACCACCACCATATGGAATATCGTCTACTCTTTTGTATGGCTTGTCTTTCATTTTCTGTACCTTTGTTATTTTTACAAAGTCACGTGGGTTATAGAAACTTACTTTTAGAACTTTATTATTTATGGCACGCGCCAAAATAGACTCATTTAAATATGAGCTGAAAGATTCTGGAAATAATGTAATTATGTGAAAATTCATCGAAAGAAACAATAACACAAAAGACAGTATATTGTAAACAAAAATAAAACCACCCTCTCAGGCGGTTTTATTTTTAAAATCTATAATTTATTAGAGATTAAGGTCAGCCATAGCTTCATCTACTGTCTTTGAAGCTTTCATTTCTGGCTTTGGAGCCATTTCTCCTCCCATAACTCTTTCACTACCTTCTGGTTCATTTATCTTTAAGTTTACTCTTGAATTGTTTTTCATACCTACAACTCTAAGAAGTGTTCTTATAGCTTTTGCTGTATTACCTGATCTTCCGATAACCTTTCCCATATCAGCGTTGTCTACAACTAAAGTCAAAAGTACTCCCATTTCGTCTACTGTTCTTTCGATTTTTACTTTCTCTGGAACATCGACTAATGCTTTGACAACGAAATCCAAAAATTTTGTGTCGTTTTCTGTCATTGTTTTGTTTTTAATTCTGATTGTGCAGTAATTCGACCGGTAACTAATAATACTGCTTATGCAAATATAATATCACATGATAAAAAGGCAAGCAATAAAAAAACAAAAACCGCAGTAAGCGGTTTTTGTTTTAAAAATTATTTTATACAGTAGCTGGAGTTTCTGGAGCAACTTCTGCAGGAGCAGGAGTTTCTACTACTGGCTCAGGAACTGGTTCTGGCTTAGGGGCTTTCTTAGCTTCTTCGTCAGCTTTTGCTTTTGCAGCAGCTTCATTTGCTTTGATTATTTTGTTTTTTGGAAGAACGTTTATTTTCTTTCCTGTAAGAACTTTTTGATCGATACAGAAGTTGTGAACTGTTTCCGAAAGCTTTGCACCTTTTGAAATCCAGTATTTAACCCTCTCACCATCAACACTGCTATTACCCTTTCCTTTTCTAGCATCGTAAGAACCAAGTACCTCAACGGCCTTTCCGCTCTTTGGACCAAACTTAGAATCCGTAAGAACTATACGAAATGTTGGCTCATGGACTCTTCCTACTCTTTGTAATCTGATTATTAACATAGCAGACATATTAACAAAAAGACTGATAAAGTCAATACCAGAAACAAAGATGTCCCTCTGGAATTTACTCGTACCGCGGCAAAAGTTGATAAATTACTGACTATTCACGAATCCTGTAGCAATACTTCTCCCATCTTTTAAAAGAACTTCCAACCCCTCGCTAGCCTTTTTCATTATCTTTTTTATCTCAATAACCTCGTTTGGTTTAAATTTACCAAGAATAGCTTTTTCTACGGCTTCCTCCCCTTGTGGCTTTTTTATCTTCCCGCTCGCAGTACTATTTGAGATACCGATCCTGAGCCTTATAAATCCCTCTGTTTTTATTGCCTTAATAATTGACTCTACTCCTCTATGACCACCAGCGCTTTTGTTGTATGACATTTTCATCTTTCCAAAAGGGATATCTAAATCATCATGTACAACCACCAGAGTCTCAGCGATTTTTTTGCTTTTCACTAAAGATCTTACTGCATCACCACTCTTGTTCATAAAAGTATTTGGTTTGATAAGCAAAACCGTATTCTTGCCAACTTTTGACTTAGTTATCTCTGATTTTATTTTCTTATCTTCTTTCCATTCCTTAACTCCTAAAAGTTTAGCAAAGGTATCCACCGCAATTCTTCCAGTGTTGTGTCTTGTGCCTTCATATTCTTGTCCTGGATTTCCAAGACCTACAATTATGTAATTCATGGTATCTATTGTATTACAAAATAATTATAAGCAAAAACTCTTTTTTAAAATACGAAATAATTTACTGCTTGTGTCAAACGAATTATTGTAATAGAATAAAGCACAAATGGAACAAACAAAAAGTCTAATTAGAGAAGTTTTAAGTGTCGTAATCATCTCGCTTATGGTCGTTATACCGATACGTATGTATATTGCTCAGCCTTTTGTGGTTTCTGGACAATCAATGGATAAAACCTTGGCAAACGGTAACTATCTCATAATAGACGAGGTTTCTTATAGACTTCAAGAACCACAAAGAGGAGACGTTATTGTCTTCAGGGTTCCCGAGGAAGCTCTCGCTATTTCAAATTATAGCTTAGACAAAAAGATGTTCTTTATAAAAAGAATAATAGGACTACCAGGAGAAACAGTGGAAATAAACGGTGACAGTGTAAAAATATTTAATGAAAAAAATCCAAAAGGAATTGTTCTAAATGAACCGTATGCTTTTGTTGATAAGCTATCTCCATATTTTAAAGATATTAAAAAAACAATCATACTCAAAGGTGATGAGTATTTTGTAATGGGAGACAACAGACACAATAGTTCTGATTCTAGATTCTGGGGGCCACTTAAAAAAGAAAATATTAAAGGAAAAACATTTTTGAGACTCTGGCCTTTTAATAAAATAACAGCTGTTCCGGGAGCATATAACGATTATCAATTTTAATCTACAAAAAATGAAAAAGAATAAAACTCAGAAAAATACAGTAAAAGTAAGTAAATCAAAAACAAAAGAATCTTCTTTCGTTACTTTCCTTCCAATAAATAAATCAGCTGAGGCTGCTATATACTACGGCTTTACTCCAATAAAAGCACCAACACTAAATAAAGAAGATGTAAAAAAGGCTCTCTCCCTAAAAGAAGCCTGGGCAAGAAATGGTACAAAAACGTCTTGGGTATTTTCTAAAGAGTTTTCAGAAGAAAGAGCCGCAGTACTCAGAGAATACTATGAAAAGGGCATGAACTCCCTACCTCAACCAATAATGCTTGTTTATGAGAGTAATTCAAAACCAGAAAGAAACAAAGACTCCTTTAATCTTGAGATTCTTGGAAATTCAAAAAGCATCACGGAAGCCCTACTTATAAAAACAGCCTCCGCTATACTTTCTGATAACGGTTATAAAAATATAGTTATAGAGGTAAACAGCATTGGAGACAAAGAGTCATCAAATAAATTTTGTAGAGATCTAACTAATTCTTATAAAAAGAATCTAAACAATGTCTGTGCTAAATGCAGACAAAACTTTAAAAGAGATCCTTTCTATGTCTTAGGCTGTGAATCTGAAGATTGTCAAAAAATAAAAGAAAATGCACCAACATCTATAAGTTGTCTTTCCGATGCAAGCAGAGAACACTTCAAAGAAGTTTTGGAATACATAGAAATAATGGGTATTCCTTATAAAATAAACAACTACTTGGTATCAGACAAAAGATATTGTTCCCAAACAATATTTGAAATTAAGAATGCTGATAACGATAAGGAAACTCTTGCTATTGGTTTCAGATATGATGGTCTCTCACACAAACTTGGTAATAAAAAAGATGTTCCTGGTATGGGAATAAAAATATTTACCAAAAAGAAAAGCTCTGATAAAAAGATTTCAAAACTATCAAAACCAATTGCTTTCTTTATCCAGCTCGGTGATGATGCTAAACATAAAAGTTTGGAAGTATTAGAATCTTTAAGAAAAGAGAGCGTATACATATATCACATGCTTGGCAGAGATAAATTTGGTAGCCAATTTTCTTTAGTAGAGAAATCAAAAGTCCCATATGTAATTATAATGGGTAAAAAGGAATCCTTAGAGAATTCTGTGATGATAAGAGAGAACCTTACGAGAAACCAAGAAACAATCCAGATACCTGAAATACCCAAATATTTAAAGAAAATTAAAAGATAACCCTGTTGCATTTTGTTAAACAAAATGTTACTATCTCGGAACATATGGCAATCAATATAGATGTAGAAAAAAATAGCGGAGAAAACAATGTAAACTTACTTAGAAGATTCACTAAGAAGGTACAGGGTTCTGGTATATTACCTAGAGTAAGATCTATCAGGTATGCAAGCAGAAAGCTTTCTTCCTACAAAACAAAGATGAAAACTCTTGAGGGCATAAGAAGAAGGGCTGACAGAGAAGAACTTATAAAATTAGGTAAAATTGTAGAAAACGCACCTAGAAAAAAATAAGTGTCTAAAAACGAAAACTTTACAATAATAAACAAAACAAATGGCAAGCTTCCACGCTTGCCATTTGCTGATATAAAAAACCACATACTAGGTGAGGACTATTCCCTTTCGCTAGTAATTATAGGTGAAAAAGAAATACATAAACTAAATAAAGAATACAGAAAAGTAGATGGGCCTACAGATATACTAAGTTTTGAAGTAGATAAAGAGCTTGGAGAAATCTTTATTTGTCTATCAAAAGCCAAAGAAAAAGCCATCTCATTTGAAAGAACTTACAATAATTTCCTGTCTTTCCTTTTTATACACGGGTGTGTACACCTATTAGGGCTTGATCATGGGACAAAAATGGAAAAACTAGAAGAAAAATACAGGAAACATTTTAAGATATAGAAACCATCTTCTCCACAGTCAAATTCGCTCGTAAAAATTTAATTACTTTGGTATAATTTATAGGTAAAAATAGTTGCCTAATTTTTTATTATCAAATGTCACAAAAAATATCAGTAGGAATAGATATCGGTACATACCAAATAAAGGTTGTTGTTGCTGAAAACATAAAATCAGAAGATGGAACAATCAATACAAATATTCTCGGTACTGGTTTCGCTGAATCAAAAGGTTTGAGACATGGATATATTCTAAACACATCTGATGTAGAGAGGTGTTTACTACTAGCAATTGGACAAGCTGAAAAAACAGCTAAAATAAAAATCAAAAAAGCCTATATCTCTATAGGAGGTATTGGACTATCTGGTATTGTTTCTAAAGGCTTTGTAATGATTTCAAAAGCCGATTCTGAAATTACTGATATGGACGTGAAAAATGTTCTTGCTGAGGCAGAAGAAGAGATATCCCAAAGTGTAATGGCAAACAAAAGAATTATCCACTCTATTCCAGTATCATATAAAATAGACGGCCAAATAATAATGGGCAGACCGGCTGGAATGCACGGAGCAAAGCTAGAAGTAAAAGCTCTCTTCATTGCTTGTCTAGAACAACATTTAAACGACACGATTAAGGCGGTGGAAAACGTTGGTATTGAGGTAATAGATGTGATGGCCTCTCCTCTTGCGGCAAGCTTGGTCAACTTAAACAAAACACAAAAGATTGCCGGCTGTGTACTTGCAAACATTGGTTCAGAAACTGTTTCTTTAGTTGTATTCGAAAACAACACTCCAATATCCCTAGAGGTATTTCCTATCGGTGGATCTGATATCACAAACGACATTGCTCTTGGTTTTAGAATACCGATAGAAGAAGCAGAAAGTGTAAAAACAAAAAAGACAGACGCTGATGGACAGTATTCAAAAAAGAAATTGGAAGAAATTATTATGGCTCGTCTTTCTGATATATTTGATTTGATAGAAGCGCACCTCAAGAAAATGGGTAGAAGCGGGCTATTACCTGCAGGTATTGTACTTACCGGTGGAGGTTCAAGCCTTGAAACAATAGAAGATATGGCAAAAGCGTCCCTTAAGCTTCCTTCGAAAATCGCTTCAATAAACTTGGTATCAAATATCAAAAATAGCAAAACTATGGATTCTTCTTGGTCTGTTTCTTATGGACTAGCAGTATGGGGAATAAATAATGGAGACGATATTCCAAATGGAATCAAAATACCAACAGACAAAACAAAAAAGCTCTTTGGTTGGTTTAAACAATTCTTACCATAAAGACTCACTCGCTAACTGGCAGAATAGAAAATTTCGCTCCGTAATATTTTTAAAAAATATACCCTCACTATTATTTATAAAATAATTACTATGACACATTATTTTTTACAAACTAAAAACAAAAAGAAAAAAATATAAGTTATGTGAAGTAGAATATCTGTATAATTTGGATCAAAAATAAATATCCCCCCTAGACTATTAATCATGACCGTAAAATTTACAAGCAATACAACTATTACAGACACTAGTAAAAACAGTATTGCTAGAATAGATATAGATTTTATTTTTTTGTCTAACAAAAGGCAAACTCCAATAACAATTTCAAGGGGTACTATGATAAATAAAAAATAAATTGGTATTCCTAAACTTTCCTTTTCAACAACTGCACATTTATAGCAAAAGATTCTATAGGAAGCGGCCAAAATAAAAACTGTGCCCAAGAAAAAACGAAGAAGATTATAAAAATTAACGTCCATAAGACTTTTTAAAACTTTCATACTTAATAGAATGTCATACTTTATATAATAATCATAATTACATCCCTTTCTTTTATTAATCTATAACGTAAGCCCCCTAAAGTCAACTCTTTTCTTTTTATCATTTATTCTGATATTATAGAGTAAAGAAATTTGAGAATTATTAGTTATTAATTTAGCTTAAGGGTTATCCCCAAGCAGCCAATTTTAGATATGCCACAAATAAAACCAGATGTAGAAGCTTTCGCTAGAATAAAAGTTCTAGGTATCGGAGGTTCAGGAAAAAATGCAGTCAATCACATGATCAACTCAAAAGTTAAAGGAGTTGAGTTTATTGCTATAAATACAGACGCGCAAGATTTACATCATTCTCTAGCAAGTAAAAAAATTCACATTGGAAAAAACCTTACAAAAGGTTTAGGTACTGGTATGAATCCAGAACTTGGTAAAAGGGCTGCCGAAGAAACCAAAGAAGAAATCCAGGAAGCTCTAAAAGGTGCTGACATGGTATTCGTAGCTGGAGGTGAAGGTGGTGGTACTTTCACTGGTGCTGCTCCTCTTATTGCTAAAACTGCAAAAGAACTCGGTATTCTTACAATCGCGGTTGTTACAAAACCTTTCACTTTTGAAGGGTTACAAAGAAACAAAGTTGCAGAACAAGGTATCGAAGAATTGAGAAAGTGTGTAGATGCAATTATCGTTGTACCAAACGACAGACTTATGGCTATGGTAACAAGAGAGACTACAGCAAAATCAGCTTTTGCAATTTGTGACGATATTCTAAGACAAGCTGTAGAAGGTATTTCAGACTTGATTACAACTCCAGGTACTATAAACATAGACTTCGCAGATATTAAAGCTGTTATAGAAAATGCTGGTTCAGCTCTTATGGGAGTTGGTACAGCTTCAGGAGAAAAGAGAGCAGAAGAAGCAGCAAAGATGGCTATCAATTCCCCACTTCTCGAAGTTTCAATCAATGGTGCAAAAGGCGTACTCTTCTCTATTGCCGGTGGTGACGATCTTACACTCTTTGAAATCCAAGATGCTGCTAAAGTTATTACAGAATCAATCGATCCAAGTGCAAAAGTTATATTCGGAACAGTTCATAGTGACAAACTAAAGAAAAACGAAGTCCAAATTACTGTTATCGCTTCTGGCTTCTCAGATATGCCTACAAAGAAATCTTTATTCCATTCAGTTATAACTCCTAAGGAGGAAGAGAAAGATGATAAGAAGGGTGGAAAGATATTTGGTTCAACTCCAGAGAAAGAAGTCCAACCAGAAAAACAAGCGGAACCTAAAAAAGAAACAATCGAAGATGAAGATGACTGGGGTGCAGTGCCAGCTTTCTTAAGAAGATCTAAAATAAAATAGTCTTTACCATGGATACAAAAACTGTCTTTGACCTCTGCATTATAGGCGGTGGGCCAGCTGGTGTAGCTGCCGGTGTTTACGCTGCTAGAAAAAAGATTAGTACTATATTTATTACAGAACACTTTCGTAACCAAAGTGTTGTATCAGAAGATATACAGAATTGGATAGGAACTATTTCGATAAGTGGGGAAAATCTTGCATCAAACCTAGAAAAACATCTCAAAAATTATTCTGATGCTATTGATATTAAAGAAAAAGAAACCGTTTTAGAGATATCAAAAAACTCTGAAGGAAATTTTGTTATAAAAACAAACAAATCAGAATATACTTCAAAAACAATTTTAATTGCTTCAGGAAGTATCAGGAGGAAAATAAAAATAAAGGGAGCAGAAGAATTCGAAGGTAAAGGTATTACCTACTGCGCAACTTGTGATGCCCCAATGTTTGGAGGTATGGATGTTGCTGTAATTGGTGGCGGTAATAGTGCATTTGAATCTGCAGCACAATTACTATCATACGCAAAAAGCGTAACTATCCTTCAAAGAAGCGACTTTCGTGCTGATCCAATAACTATTAAAAAGGTTCTCTCTGATCCAAGAGCACGTGCCTTACCAAATGTAGACTTACTTGAAATCAAAGGTGAGCAATTTGTATCTGGAATAGTTTATAAAGAAAAAGATAGCGATGAAGCAAAAGAACTTCCTGTACAAGGAATTTTTGTAGAAATCGGTTCTGATCCTTCTGTTGAATTTATCCAAAATGGGGTTGTTAAATTAAATAAAAGTAGTCAGATTATTGTAGATGCAAAAACTCAAGCAACAAATACCCCGGGTATTTGGGCTGCTGGTGACTGTACAGATGGTCTGTATCACCAAAACAATATATCTGCTGGGGATGCTATAAAAGCACTGGAAGATATTTATAAATATTTGAAAACGAAGTAAAATCATGCTAACCTAGCATGACAAAGGGCGGTTAGCTCAGTTGGTAGAGCGCTTCATTGACGTTGAAGATGTCAGGGGTTCGAATCCCTTACCGCCCACATAAAGAATAATCCCGAAAGGGATTTTTTATTTGCAAATTGTAAACAGTTAGACATTCTGCTACTATAATTTTAGACAACAGTAATTTGAAAGGAGTCAAAAATGAAAATGAGAGTCGGAATAATAGGTACTGGCAAAATAGCCAGACATCTCATATCTAGATTGAAAGACATGGGAATCGAAACATGTTTTTCAATCAACAGAAGTAATTCGAGTTCGCTTGAAAGACTACTCCTGAAAGAAAGACCGGAAGCGGTTTTTCTCACCATATCGACCTTAGATAAAGGTGAAGCTGCAAGAGAATATATTCTGCAATGTGTGAAAAACAATGTCCCGGTAATCACTTGTGAGAAAGGGGCGTTTGCATATCACGCGTCAGCATTACAACCATACTTTAACAAGATAGGTTGCAGTGCAAGTGTAGGTGGTGGTACTAGAATGATTCCACTGACAAAAGAACTCGAGCTTAACGGAAAAGTTGAAATTGAAGCCGTACTAAACGGAACACTTAATTTCATCTTTCACCAAATATCTGGAGGGATTTCACTTGATGAAGCATGCATAGAAGCCAGCAAATTGGGATATGCCGAACCTGGAGCAACAGATTCCCTATCCCTACTAAATGGTGAAATGCGAGACGTGATTATGAAGACCTGTGTTTTGTTTAACACAGTACTCTCAAATGGAAGATTCATCACACCACATCAGTTCAGTAAATTCGAATTAACGAAAGAAGATTTGGAAAAACTAACAGACGGCGAAAATTACCGAATGATAGTTTCTTTCTCCAACAATAAAAAGGGGAAGAATATTCCGTACTTTGGAAGAAAATTTGAACGATACTGGATTGACAGTTCTTGGCGTATCAGTGGAGGGTTTCGTCAAATAAACCCATCACGAGAACATTACTCGTGGCTTCCAGGAGGAGTTGGAAACGCTATACACATTGTAGAAAATGATCACGACATCAGAACAGAGTACACAATGTCTGGACAAGGTGCCGGGCTCAAACCGACAACAGATGTAATGCTGGTAGATTTCTATCGGCTTTGTGGATAACACAACATCGATACGCAGGAAAAAATTCCTGCGTATTTTTATTTATGTGACCCCACGGAGAATCGAACTCCGATTACAGCCTTGAAAAGGCCGTGTCCTAACCGTTAGACGATGGGGCCAAAATTGCCAAAACAATATAACAGTTTTTTGTAAAAAAAGCAAAAAAATGTTACTGTTTTTATATAGAAAATTAGTGGAGGTGTGGGTGAGTGGTTGAAATCACCGCTCTCGAAAAGCGGCATATTCGAAAGAGTATCGGAGGTTCAAATCCTCCCGCCTCCGCAACAAATATATGGAACAATTAGAAAAAATAGAGTTAACTACAAACGCCCTTAAAACCCAACTTAAAAATGCAGGTATAGATATTTCTGTTTGGGGTACTGGCAAAACAAAAACTATTGATCATCTTAAAAAAGAAATCGATGAAGGAGAGACTATTCTTGAAACCAATGAAAGCGGTGAATTAATAAGATTACTAACCGTTGCTGGTGCAGATATTTACTACATGTCGAAAGACAGTAAACAATATCGATTGAAAGAGGAAAAACAGATTTTTCAAGATGGGAGGAAAAGACAAAGAAATTTGGGGCAAGCCATTTCAGAAAAAATTAAACCAAATGAAGATCCAGAAATCGCAATCGCCAGAGGAATAAAAGAAGAACTAGGGATTCAAAGCGGAGTTGAGATAAGTAAAATTGGAGCTACAAAAAATACAGTAGAATCCCCCAGCTATCCTGGTCTAAAAACAGAATATAGTATTCATAAATTTAAAGCGGTACTAAACGATGAGCAATTTAATCCAAATGGATATACGGAAATACAAGATGGACTAACTACATATTTTGTCTGGGAGGAAATAAAATAAAAAAAACCGCTTTTGGAAAGCGGTTTTTGTGTCTGTTATCAGTGCTGGTCTCTCCATGTTTCAAGCTGAATTTTGCTATCCTCAAGGAATCTCTTGACCTCATCTTTTGGACAGTCGTGAGTACAACCATACTTCATCATTTTTTCACGATACTCAGGCTTTGTTGAAATAGATATTATCGGCCTGTTGAATTCTTCACTAATCTTTTTGGTTAAGGCAAAAGTAGTGACACCATTCCCCAAACTTGTGTCCATCAGTATAAGATCAATGTCTTCTTTGTGGGTATTGTATAGTTCATCTGCTTTTTCAAGCGAACCAGCAACGACCACAACGACCTCATCGCCAAACACCTCTTTGATTTCCTGAGTTAAATGAATCTGAAATCTTACAAAATCCTCAATTAAAAGAACTTTTTTAACCTTCATTTTATGTGCTTCCCTCTTGTTTATCGTTTAAATGAAAATCTAAAACCAGCACCCAATATACAGTATAAACCACGTTATGTCAAACACACATTGATTTTATCGTTATTTTAGATTAATCTTTATCATATGAAAATATTGGGAATAGAAACAAGCTGTGATGAAACTGGCATTTGTATAATTGAAACAACTGGTAAAGAAGCCAGCGATTTTTCTATCAAAATCCTTGGGAATCAACTATATTCTCAAGTAGCGCTTCATGCACAGTACGGAGGAGTATTTCCAATGATGGCAAAAAGAGAACACGCAAAAAATCTTGTCCCCCTATTTGAAAAATGTCTTGAAGAGTCTAATCTTAAAAAAGATTCAAATCAAAATAATTTTACAGAGGAAAAGATTGAGAAAATAAAAAATATTTTAGTATATGAACAAGGTCTATTTGAGGATTTTATAAATCTTGCAAAGAAAATCGAAAAGCCAGAAATAGATGCTATCGCTGTAACAAATGGACCTGGGCTTGAACCAGCTCTTTGGGTTGGAGTTTGTTTTGCTAAAGCACTTGGTGAGGCTTGGAATATTCCTATTATCCCAACAAACCATATGGAAGGTCATATCGTAGTTGGAGCTCTTGTTCCACAAACAGAGCCAAAAGTTTATAAATTAAAACCAGTAGAATATCCTGCTATTTCTCTACTTGTAAGTGGTGGGCATACCCAACTTGTATTAAGTAAAGAAAATCAAAAATACGAAATCATTGGAAATACAAAAGATGATGCTATCGGTGAGGCCTTTGACAAAGTAGCAAGAATACTTGGACTTCCATATCCAGGAGGACCACAGATATCTAAACTTGCAGAAAAAGATAGAGTAGAATTTCCAGACAAAAAGACTTCATATCCCCTACCTCGTCCGATGATTCATTCAAAAGATTTAAATTTCTCATTTTCTGGAATAAAAACAGCAGTACTTTATACTGTACAAAAAATAGAAAATCTCACAGATGCTATCAAACAAGAAATTGCTAGAGAATTTGAAGATGCTGTAATAGAAGTAATAATTAAAAAAACACAAAAGGCTGTAGAAACATACGGAGCAAAAACAATCATTATTGGTGGTGGAGTAAGCGCAAATAAAAAGATAAGAAATGATTTTGCAATACTCGCAAACACCTTAGGAATAGAAATCATGATTCCGGAATTCAGTGCGTCTACAGATAACGCTTTTATGATAGCTTTGGCTGGTTTTTTGAACATTAATTCTGGTAAACAACCAGAAACAGAATTTATTGCTAAGGGGAATTTATCCTTACAATAACACTTTCAAAAAAGGGCTTTATTTGGTATTATTTCTTTTATGAACGATAAATTTTTAAAACCATACGATCCACTAGAAACAGAACCTAAGATATATAAACTATGGGAAGAATCTGGCTACTTTAATCCTGATAATCTACCAGAAAGACATAAAACTCCTTACACAATAGTAATGCCACCCCCAAATGTTACGGGGATTCTTCACGTTGGACATGCCCTTGGACTTACACTACAAGACATAATGATTAGATACCAAAGAATGCAAGGCAAAAAGACTTTATGGATTCCTGGAACAGACCACGCAGGTATAGCTACCCAATCAAAAGTTGAAAAAGAAATAAAAAAGAACGAGAACAAATCTAGGTTTGATTTAGGACGAGAAGAACTAGTTCACAGGATTGAAGCATTTGCTAAGCAAAGCCACGACACAATAATCTCACAAACAAAGGTCATGGGCGCATCTTGTGATTGGTCTCGTGAAGCTTTTACATTAGACGAAAAAAGAAATCTTGCTGTCCGTACTGTTTTCAAACAAATGTACGATGACGGGCTTATATACAAAGGTCATAGAATAGTAAATTGGGATCCAAAAGGTCAAACAACAATTTCAGATGATGAAGTTGTTTATGAAGAAAGAGACGCAAAATTCTATACCTTTAAATATTCAAAAGACTTCCCTATTTCAATATCTACTACAAGACCAGAAACAAAAGTTGGTGATACCGCAGTGGCTGTACATCCAGATGATACAAGATATCAGGGATATATTGGTAAAGAATATGATGCAGTATTTTGTGGTGTTCCAATACATATTAAAATTATCGCTGACAAAGAAGTTGATAAAGAATTTGGTACTGGTGCACTTGGTGTTACACCAGCTCATAGCAAGATAGACTGGGAAATGGGACAAAAAAATAACCTTCCTGTAGTACAAGTAATAGATGAAAAAGCCAGAATGATGGTTGGGGATGAAAGAATGCTTGATAAAAAAACAACCGAGGCAAGAGACATTATTGTCGAATGGCTCAAATCAGAAGGTCTTTTAGAAAAAGAAGAAAGTGTAAAACAAAATATTTCTACAGCGCAAAGAACCGGCGGAATTATAGAGCCACTTCCTAAACTTCAATGGTTCATCGCTGTAAACAAACCATTTAAAATTAAAAATTCTAAGATAAATGGAATAAAAACTGGGGAAGAAACTACGCTCAAAGAAATAATGACCAATGCGGTTAAAAATGGGCAAACAAATATTATCCCTGATTATTTTAACAAAACTTATTTCCATTGGATAGAAAAATTGGGAGATTGGTGTATTTCAAGACAAATTTGGTACGGACACAGAATACCTGTATGGTACAAAGGTGAGGAAATTTATTGCGGTACAGAAGCTCCTAAAGAAAGTGGTTGGGTTCAAGATGAAGACACCCTAGACACTTGGTTCTCTTCAGGTATGTGGACATTCTCCACTCTCGGTTGGCCAGAAAAAACAAAAGACTTTGAAATATATCATCCTACAGATGTACTAGAAACAGCGTATGATATTTTATTTTTCTGGGTAGCAAGGATGATACTCATGACGGGTTATGTATTGGGAGATATACCATTTAAGAATGTATATCTACACGGAATGGTTCGCGATGCAAAAGGAAGAAAGATGTCGAAATCTCTTGGAAACAATATTGATCCAGTAGAAATGTCTACAAAATTCGGTACTGATGCAGAAAGAATTACTCTAATTGTAGCAAACACACCAGGAACCGATTTCAAAATCTCAGAAGATAAAATTCGCGGTTATAAAAACTTCGCAAATAAAATTTGGAACGTTACAAGATTCGTCCTTTCAAACGTAGAGAGTTTTGATGTAGATGAAAAGCCAGAAATTGTAGATGAAAATCAAAAACAATTAGACGAACTAAATGAAACAATTAAAGATATTACAAAAGATATAGATGAGTATAGATTCTATATGGCCAGTGAAAAGATTTACCACTACTTCTGGCACAACTTTGCTGATATAATAATAGAACAAAGTAAGGCTCCAATATTTGGAACAGATGAAAAAGCAAAAAAGTCCGCACAATGGACCACATACCATATCCTAATAAACAGTTTGAAATTACTTCACCCATTTATGCCTTTCGTCACAGAAGAAATCTGGGGTAACTTACCACACAAAAACAAAAAGCTTTTGATGATAGAAGAATGGCCTGCTTAAAATAATAAATGGATTCATATATTTTAACACCTATAATCTTTGCAATTTTAGGAGGAGCTCTCCCTACCTTTGTATGGCTTTTCTTTTGGTTAAAACAGGACAAACTAAATCCTGAACCAAGAAAAATGATTTTTCTTGCATTTATCGGTGGTATGATTTCTGTTGTCATCGCAATGTGGCTTGAAAAAATGGCCTTTACAGATGGAACAGCAAAATTACTCACTATTGAAACTCTTAAAACTCCCCTTCTTTGGTTAAAAGATTATGGAATTCACAACAATATAGCTTTTGATAGAGTACTTCTGGTATCCTTTTTTGCCCCTATAATAGAAGAATGTGCAAAATTCATCATGGCAATAATTTTGGTACTAAAATCAAAAGAAAATGACGAGCCACTTGATCCAGTTGTTTATATGATAACAGTAGCTTTAGGTTTTGCTGCTATAGAAAATACTCTTTTCCTAATTGATCCATTCGTAAAAAATGAATTAATCAATGGGATAATGACAGGAAATATGAGATTCATTGGGGCAACAGTTCTACATACGATGTCTTCTGCCATGATTGGTCTATTCATCGCTTTCAATTTCTTTGATACAAAAGTCAAGAAATTCTTCTGGACTATTAGTGGTTTACTTTCAGCAATTTTGGTACACATGGTATTTAATTTTTTCATGATCAATAGCAGTAACAATAGTGGATTTCTAACTCTTCAGTCACTATGGATTATAGTAATTGTAGTTCTTCTCCTTTTTGAAAAAATAAAAAGATTAAGAGTAGAGAAAATCTAGTATTGTTTTATAAAAAGTAGTATAATTATAAACATAATAGTAAAAACTTAATCTATAAATATTATGGCAAAACATAAAAAATCATTTTTTGAAAAACTTACTGGTATCGTAAAAATAAAAGACGAGGATAATTGTGATATGGAATCTATTGAACAAATAGAAGAAGAAATAAAAGAATCTGGTGACGAAACAGAAGGTCAGCTTGCCATAGATATGTACCAAACTCAGTCAGATATCGTTATTAAAACGATGGTAGCCGGAGTAAAACCGGAAGAACTCGATATCTCAATCACCAGAGACTTGGTTATAATAAAAGGAAGAAGAGAAGATGCAAGAATGGATACTTGTGATGACTATTTCCACCGTGAACTATATTGGGGATCATTTTCTAGAACGATAATTCTTCCACAAGAGATTGATTCCGAAGAAGCAGAAGCTACAAATAAAAATGGTTTGCTTATAATCAAACTTCCGATACTTGATAAGAACAGACAAACTAAATTGAAGATAAAAACGGTATAAATATACTATGGATAAAACCTTTGAGCAACCACAGAATAACCAAGAAAAAGAACTAGCGATTTCTAAATTAGATACAATATTTACTGAGGCTGAATCAATATTTGAAAAAGAAGGTAGAGAAGAGGGCAAAAAACTATTAGCTGGTGTTTACTCTGGATTGATGACTTTAAACAAGAGAGATGTGAGTGACTGGGTAAATCAATTTGTATGGAATCCTGAGGGAGATTTAACAGAAGAACAATTTAAGGAGTTCGATCGCCGTAGAAAAATACTTTCTAATGCAATAGGCATTATGACTGCTTCAGGTGTTAGATACGATTTAAATATAATAGAGTAAATTCAAAACCCGCCATAAGGCGGGTTTTTTAATGTGCCGAGACCCAGGCTCGAACTGGGGACCCTTCCCTCTTCAGGGGAATGCTCTACCAACTGAGCTATCTCGGCATTGGTAATTTCCTACAAGAAATATACTACACTATTTCTAAAATATTTTCCAGCTTTTATTTAATAAGATTAGATACCTTATTTGTCACAGATTTTACATTTGATATTTCTGTCTGTAAGCTTTTATATGCATTCGTAGCCGCTTTGATATATGGCTCTAAGAAATAGAATGCTCCAATAGAAATACCTATTATAATAATCCAATAAAACCATCTAAATAAAGCAGATCTAGTATTTGCTCTTTTTAGCTTATGAAGAATCTTATTATTTTCTTCAGCCAAATCATGAGTCTTTTGTAATAATTGTTTTTCTTCTGGATTCATAGTGTAAATATTATATCACAGTGTGCCACCAGCAGGAATCGAACCTACATCTAAAGCTTAGGACGCCCTTGTTCTATCCATTGAACTATGGTGGCTATATTTTGGACTTGATTAAATCTATCATACTAATGATGATTTTAAAATACTTGCCACCTTTTCTAACCCTTATCCTACACATACCGTATTTTAATTTACCTTCTTTTTTACCAATTAATACATCAACACCCTTAATTTGCTCTATTTTAATACCAATATTCTTAGCCCAAAAGCCTTTAACAAAATCAGCATTCATATCTTCGTAAATTCTTATAGATACTAACAATTCATTTTTTGATACCCCCAATTCCACTAAACATTCAACAAAAATCCTTATTAGATTTGGATCACTGTTAATTAAATTAAGTTCTCTTTTATTACCTTCTCCCCAGTATAAACAAGCCAAAATCAACATCTTTTCTTTAGACCATATTTCCCTAATTTTTTCATTAGCTATAGTTTTAGAAAAATCCCAATCTCTTTGAGATTTTCTAAAACTGCCAGTATTTTTAATATCCTTATTTATTTTAATACCTCTTAAATACCTAAAAATAGTGGTTTTACCAACTGGGACAATTTTTTGTATATCGTTTAAACTTAAACCTTCTTTTCTAAGTTTAATTATTTTATTTATAAGTAATTCTGATGTTTTTTCTTTTCCCATACCTATCATTATATCAGAACCTCAATAACGTTCAAGGAGAGTATCTTATTTCCATTAAAAAAGCCGTTCGTTTCAAACGAACAGCTTTTTTAATTTATATTCCTAAAATTGATTTTATCTTCTCTTCATTAAAACCAACGATTATTTGTCCTTCTATATCTATTACCGGTACTCCCATTTGCCCGCTCTTAGAGACCATTTCTTTTCTTTTATCTAAATCTGAAGCAACGTCATATGCTGTATAAGCTACTTTATTTGCGTCAAAGAATTCTTTTGCCAAAATACAATAATGACAAGTTGGTGTTGAATATATTGTTATATTTTTCATATTTATATGTAAATTAACCTAGTAAGAGAATATTATATCATACTTTTTAAAACCTTCCTGATAACCTCAATTTCTACAGGAATAACAACTCTGTTACCAATCTTTTTAACACTTCCGATCTTATTGGGCAAAACAAAACACACCATCTTATCTTCCACCTTCTTATCGTTTTTAATAACTTTCACTATCTCTTCTAAATTCAAATTAATAGCAGTATTAAATCCGAAGGATTTAATAAGTTTATTTTGTCTTTCCATGTCTTTGGAAGACAAAATACCGAGCATGTTTGAAATCATTGCTTCGTATACCATACCAGAAGCCACAGCTTCACCATGTTTTATCTTGTGTTCAGATACCGTTTCTAAAGCATGCCCAATAGTATGACCATAGTTTAATATTTTTCTTGGTCCGTTCTCCTTTTCATCTATAGCAACAATATCTAATTTAATTTTAATACATTTCTTAATTACAGCTAAAATAAAATCTTTTGATCTGTTATTAATATTCTTCTCTAATAAATCAAAAAGGTTCTGGTCACCTATAACAGCATATTTAATAATTTCAGCCATACCATTTAACCACTCCTTATCGCTTAATGTTTTAAGAAAAAAAGCATCTATAATAATTGCCTCCGGCTGATATATTGTACCAATTAGATTTTTACCTTCTGGTATATTTATACCAGTCTTACCACCCAAACCACTATCTACCTGGGCCAATAGAGTTGTTGGTACTTGTATATACCTTATACCACGCATATATATGGAGGCTAAAAATCCAGCTCTATCACCCACAACACCACCACCCAAAGACATAATTACGGCTTTCCTATCAACCCCTTTTCTGACCATTTCTCTAGCAGCGCTTATTATTGATTCAATATTTTTATTATCTTCTCCTTCAACTAATTCTATAAAGAAAAATGGTGTTTTTGTTTTTTCAAGTGCGGATGCTATATAATCATTAAATAACTTATTACTGTTTTTATCACAAATAACGACAAAAGAACTTGCCTTAAGATTAGAAAAATTAAAGTTTTCTAAAACTCTTTCTCCTATTTTTATCAGACATTTATTTTTATTTATCTTGAAAATCATGTGCGGGCGGCGGTAATCGAAACCGCGCATCAACCTTGGGAAGGTCGCATTCTGCCACTAAATTACGCCCGCATTTAAAATTACTTAAACCAACCTAAGAAACTTCCCCACCATCCAGTATTTTCTTTCGCCGTTTCATTTTTGGATGTGCTAGCATCATCTACTATAACAACCAAATGCTCTCCTGGCTTAACCACATTAAACTTATTCCTAATCTCCTCCTCTATTCCATCCTCTGTCTTTAATCTCTCTATCTCTGAACTTAGCATTTTCTCCCTATTTTTCAACTCACTATTTTCATTTAAGACAGAAGTTAAACCTTCCTTACTTAAACCCTGTTTTTGATAAATATCATAGACTTGTTTGGCCATAAACAGAACCAAAACCAAAAGAGCAACAAGCATAAAGCGTGAATAAAAAACTTTCCTTATTTTCCTCTTTTGTTGAAAATCAATCATTTTTGATGTACCATTACCTACAAGATATATTTTATAAGATAAAACCAATAATCACAATGCTTTTCGATAAAAAAACAAAAAAGGTAATAAGGACGACTTGGTCTGTTATAGCGATACTTATTATATTAAGCATGGTAATGCTATACACACCATTCTGGAAATAATTTAAAAACCGCTTACTTAAGTAAGCGGTTTTTAAATTAATCTTGTTTCATCATCTTCAAAAAGACATCCTGTGTAATATTTACCACACCCTGTTCTTTCATCCTCTTCTTTCCCCTTTTCTGCTTCTCACGAAGTTTCATTTTTCTTGTAATATCTCCACCATATAGATAATCGGTAACATCCTTTTTCATTCCAGAAACAGATCTCGAAGAAATAATTCTTCCCATAGCTTTACCTTGAATCTTGAAATTAAATAGCTGCTTTGGGATTATATTATAAAGTTTTTCAACTGTTTGTTCGGCTTCTTCGTCTATTCTTCTTCTTGCAACTATCTTACAAAAAGCGATTACTGGCTCCTCTGCCACCAAAATATCAAGCTTCACAACGTCAGCTTCTTTCATACCTGTCATTTCATATGATATAGATGCATAACCAGAAGTAATACTTTTTAATTCATTAAAGAAATTTCTCATAAGCTCTCTGAGAGGCATATCTATGGTAAGAGATGTTCTGTTATCTCCAAAGCTTTCTGCGTCTCCTATAAGAGCTTCATGATCAAAAAGCTGCTGCATAATAGGGCTAATATATTCTGCTGGGGTTATTATTCTTACCCTCACCCAAGGTTCCTCTATCTTCAATATCATATGATCTTCTGGAAAAAGTGACGGAGAATATACCATGATTTTCTTTCCGGCTATACCCTGTGAATTTCCCTTTAAAGTAATCTCATAATTAATACTTGGAGTGGTAATAATAAGATTCAAATTAAATTCCCTTCTTAATCTCTCCGTAATAATTTCCAAATGAAGCATTCCAAGAAAACCACATCTAAATCCTCTACCTAAAGTACCAGAAGTTTCTTCTTCAAAAGTAAAAGACGAGTCAGAAAATTTAAGTTTACCAAGAGCAAGCTTAAGCATATCAAAATCATCTTGTCCTTCTGGATATACAGATGCCCAAACAACGGGGCTTGGATTCTGATATCCGTGAAGTGGAGGATTCGTATCTCTAGCATAAGCTACAGTGTCTCCCACAGCTGCAATACCTGCTTCTTTTATACCAGTAACAATATAACCAATTTCTCCAGCAGAAAGAGAATCTACTGGTTTTTCTGTTGGTGAAAAAATACCAACTTCAAGTGAAGTAAAAGTCTTGCCCGCTATTTTAAAAATAAGTGGTGTTCCCTTTTTTACTTCTCCATTAAACACACGTACGAAAACAGTAACGCCTTTGTGATTAGAATATTTAAAATCGAAAACAAGAGATCTAAAAGTTTTGTCACTTCCTTGATCATCATTTAAAATTAAGCCAGTTTCTGTTTTCGGTGCTGGAACTCTTTTTATTATTTCATTTAATAAACTTTCTACACCATCACCAGTCTTTCCAGACACCTCAAGAATCTCACTTTCGTCGATATTTAAAAGTTTAGAAATCTCTTCTTTTGTTTCAAGAACTCTAGCTAATGGAGAATCAATTTTGCTTATAACAGGAATAATCACAAGCTTAGATTCGCGTGCCATATTGAGGGTGGTAAGAGTTTGTGCCTGAACACCTTGAGTAGCATCTACAAGCAAAATAGAGCCTTCTACGGCCCTCAGAGCCCTAGAAACCTCATAGGAGAAGTCTATATGCCCAGGAGTGTCTATGAGGTTCATAATGTAGTTTTCGCCACCCAAATGCCAATCCATACGGACAGGCTGCATTTTGATAGTAATACCCCTTTCTCTTTCAAGTTCCATACTATCAAGAACCTGCGCCATCATTTTGCGCTTTTCTATAGTGTTTGTTATTTCCAACATTCTGTCAGCCAAAGTAGATTTACCGTGGTCAATGTGGGCTATGATACTGAAGTTTCTGATATTTTTCATTGAGCCCCATCATAGCAGAAAAATTGCATAAAAAAAAGGCGGGTCGCTTTCGCAAACCCGCCTTTGTATCAAACACAATTCAACAAACAGACCTCAGCCTCTTTCCCAAGAAGAATATTGGTAGTTCTGATTATCGAATGTCTTCCATTCGAGAATCGTTTCCCATATTCCGGCATGCGGGAGATCGATCACGATGTGATCAACATTCCCGTAAACGTAATGTTTTTCTTCGCCGGTAATAGCATCCTTCACCCAAACTCCTGTCGGTTTTTCACCTTCAGTTGTTTTGACAAAAAGACAGAAGCTTTTCCCGTAGGTATTTTTCATACGGAGAAGCGGCGACTGTCCGCGGCCATTCTGGCTTTGGAGCGTTACTGTCAGATAATCGATATAATCAATATCTTCACCGTAATCCCACAGACCATCGATACTAAGGTTCGGACCGTTTATGGACTTCTGATCAGCCTGCACCGATTGATTATCACGAACAGATGCTACCATTGTTATGTAGTTACCATTCGAATCAAAAGTTACCGCGAGATCAGCGTTTCTGCCAAGATACTGAGTTTCGAATAATAGATACCCGTTATTCATTTGGAGGTATCGCGTTTCCACGACGTTTCCGTTTTCATCACGAAGTATCAACTTACTCTGTACCGCAGCCGGAACATAAATCGGAATACTCCACCCAAGATACATCTTAAGATTCAGTATATCTGAAGGTGGCACCCAATTTCCAGAGGTATCTTTTTCGAGTTTCCCATAATTACCACCCTGGAAGAGAACGTCACCGTTCACACCGTATATGTATGAATACAATCCGATGTAATCTTCAGATGGTCTGGCAACCGAAAATGTCATGTTCTGATTCTTTAAGAGGCCGATGACATCCAGCTTGTCTGTGGTTTTATTGTAAGCCCATGCTGTCGTCTTACAATTAAACTCGGCAACTGAACCACCGGAATACACAGATGCCGAAGCCCTGGTAATCAGTGACAGTGCATACTCGGTCATCGCTGACTTTGAAGACACCATCCACAGATAGTTCGAGGTTGACTGAGCGTTGACGGAAAAAACCGCCGTAAAAAACACGATAACCAATAATCTTAATTTATTCACTTCTTCTCCTTTTTTGTTTTACCTATTTTTTACCCAAACCGTCAAGTTTTAAATCCTTGAGGTTAAGACTGAGAGTCACGGAACCATCCGGATTCTCGTTGCCGCGTTTCTTAACAACTGGGCAGTTTGTAACCGCCGACAGCTGCGCCTTAGAAACCGCAGGTTTAACCTCCGGCTTCTTAGACGTTTGAACCACGATGATTACGGCCAAAATGACCAAGACCACCAAGAAAAA
>JBAYKL010000002.1:0-167746 GCA_041664585.1 Minisyncoccota bacterium
TGCCCACATAAGTTTTGTGTAATTATCAGTAATTGTTCCGTTTCCATTGTCTTTGTAATCTACAGGAGATTCTGGTGGTAATATAGTTTTTACTATTGTTGTCGTGGTTGTTGCTACAGGTGTAGTTGTAGATGATGTAGATGTAGAAACCGTTGTAGTAGGAACTGAAAATGGATTAACATAAGTAACAGTAGCAAAACTTTCTTTTATGAGTTCTGTCATTTTCTTAGCTAAAACACTTTTTTCTTTGTGAGAATAAAACATTTTATCAAACGCGACAATAGAAACCAATAAGGTAACCACGATATAAGAAACTAGTACTTGCTTTTTGTTATTCATTTTTTTATTTAATATCTACAACTTTATATTTTTGTATTCCAGCAGGAGAATTGAAAGAAAAAGTCTCACCCTTTTTCTTACCAAGCATTGCGGCACCCAAAGGTGATCTGTTTGAAATTTTTCCAGTTGCCATATCAGATTCAGCAGAACCGACAATCATATAAGTTTTTTTAACACTACCATCCTTTTCAACAACAACAGTACTACCAATTACCGCATGATCTCCGTGCTTATCTTGCACCATAGTAGCATTCTTCAAAATAGCTTCTAACTTTACAATTCTCTCTTCAACACCAGCCTGTAAAGCTCTAGCTTCATGATATTCGGCGTTTTCTGAAAGGTCTCCCAATCCCCTAGCATAGTCTAAAACCTCAGCAATTTCTTTTCTCTTAGTACTTTTTAATTCTCTAAGCTCATTTGTTAACTCCTCATACTTCTCTTTTGTAAGATATTCTCTTTTTTCTTCCATTGTTTTTGGGGTTATCGAAATAATAATTTACTGTATTCTATCAATTTATACCCCTAAAGTCAAAATGGTTCTAATTTTTCAAATATTCAGGAGTATAGATTCTCATCCAATCAAAAATCTGACGCATAGGGTATACGCCTCCTGTAGCAGCGTGAACTGGACCTTTTTCCATTATAAGGGCGAAAGCATACCTAGGATTTTCATACGGGAAAAATCCAATGACCCAAGCATTAATAAACTGTTTTTGTGCACCCAACTCTGCGGTACCCGTCTTTGCACCCAATTTGAAATCGGAATAAGAAAGTCCCTTCGCGGTACCCTCATCTACTGCAAGCCTCATTCCCTCTCTAGCCACCTTAAAATACTCTTGGTCTAAAGAGAGACTCTTTATATTTTCAGTTTTTGAGTTTAACAAAATCACTGGATCAATAAGTTTTCCTCCATTTGCTACACCCGCAACAGCCATAACTGCTTGTATAGGAGAGACTTGGAAACCATACTGTCCAATAGAAGTGTGATATGTATTTCCGAGAAGCCAATCCTCTCCGTTAAAATTAGCTTTTTTCCATTCTGGATCTGGAACCATTCCTTTAACACCACTAAAGAAACCGCTGGAAATTGAAGAACCGAAGCCAAACATCTCCATGTATTTTTTAATTTTTTCTATCCCAATTCCTTTTTGTTTTTCAAATCCACCACCTATTTCATAAAAATAAACATCGGAAGAAACAGACAAGGCTTGTCTCATATTTACATATCCGTGAGCTTTCCAGTCTTTAAAGACAGTTGGCTTACTTGGATCATATTTATTTGGTATGGAAATAGATCCCGTACTTAAAATACTGTCATATGGTCCAATTACTTTTTCGGCAAGCGCTGCGATTGCCATAAAAGGTTTTACAATAGAACCAGGTGTATATAAACCATCAGTAACTCTATTCAAAAAAGGTTTATTTTTATCATTCAAATATTTATTAATCAATGCGTTATTTTGACCGTCTGTAAGTACCTGTGAGTTATATTCTGGATAGCTAACCATGGATAAAACTTCTCCACTATTTATATCCATAATAACGCCGGCGCCACCAACATAACCTTCCTTTTTAGCTGCGTCTTCAATAGCAGAATACATTTTATTTTGTAACTCTGAATCAATAGATAGTTTTAAATCTTCTCCGTCTTTTGGTAATCTGACTACGCTTTCAGATTTTTTCTCTCCCAAAGCATTTATTTCAACAAGTCTTACGCCATTCTCTCCAGAAAGCCTTTGGTCATAAAATTTTTCTATACCAGCCTTACCAACAAAAGCCTCACTATAATAAAAACCAGATTTGTCTTTTGACGGATATTTTAAATATCCTAAAATAGTCGAAAGTCCTGGTAGATCCGTATATTCTCTTTTTGCAAATTCTGGATTTTGCTCATCAAAAATATTACCAGCAAGTTTCTTGTCGTTCCTATCCATAATAACGCCTCTTTTTGCAAAAATAAGAGTGTCTTTCAATCTATTATCTTCACTTCTCTGAAAATACTCATCCCCTTTGGCGACTTGCAGATACCATGATCTAGCAAAAAAGATTACAAAAATAGACAAAAATACAATTCCTAAAAAGAAAAAGGTTCTTGTAGAAATAGGTTTTTCGATTCTTCCTTCAAATTGAAATACATCGAATTTTGGTAAATTTTCAGAATCGATAAATATCTCATCTGGAGCAAGATCTTTTACTCTTTCATTATGTCTAATTCTTTTGTTATGTTTTTTAAATTTATTAAACATTTTTATTTTCTTACATAAAATTTTAATACTGTTTTAAGTTTAAAAGAAATTAAGAAAATAAAAAGAAATACAAAGGTAAAAATAAATGGCGAAGTAAAACCAAACAAAGTACCTCCACGATACAAAACATCTAACATGTATGCAAAAATTAAAGCTTCGAAAAAGTTATCAAAGACAAAGATTAAAAAAAATAGGAAAATAGCCGTTATAGATGCTGGTAACAAAAATACAGAAACCAAAGCCAATAAACTAAAAATAGACCTGAGCATATTATTTTTTGTTTTTAGATAAAACAACCTGTACCCACTTAAGCTCACTTATATTTACCGGATTTTTAAAGAAAACACTCTGAAAAGAATCCGCGTCTTTGTATTCAACCTTCTCCACTATCCCAAAAATGTTTAGAGAAAGAGACGGAATAGTGATGACATCTCCTTCTTTAATATCTATTTCTCTAGGAGTCTCCAAACGAAAGTTCCCCCCTCCAATTCCTAGTGCTTCTTTCTCTATATTATTGTTCCCAACCAAAACATTCGTTTTTTCATTAGGAGATGAGTAAAGAACAATTTTAGACATACCAGCATAGACTTCGGAGATATGTCCAATAAAGACATTCCCCTCCGCCAATACCTTATCCCCAACATAAACCCCGTCATTTTCACCGACATCAATAATTAAAGTATCGTAAGCAGAAAAAGATGGCTTAACCAAAACTGTAGCTAAAACAATATTAGAATTATTAATTTTTCTCCCCAAAATTCCCTTTAGATCTTCATTTTCTTTTTTAATCAAATCTAACAAAACAACATCATTTTCGTTTCTTTTAATATCTTCTCTCAATAAATAGTTTTCTGAGATTAAATTGTTTTTTGACTTCAAAACATTATAACTTTGAGTAAAAAAGTAATTTACAGAATTTTTTATAGCCCAAAATGGGTATCCCATTTTAAATAAAAAATCTCTAGTTGGATTAAAACTAAACAACAAAGCAAAAACCACAAAAAATATTATACCAGCAAAAAAAGCTCTAGCTCCCTTTTTTCTTCTTGGCATATTAAAGTTACTTTTTGGGTGGTAACTCATCTTCATTTTGAATTAAGGCTTCGCTAAATTCTTCTAGGTTTTCTAAGATGATACCAGCGCCCCTCGCAACTGCAGTAAGAGGATCATTAGCAATAATAACTGGAATCTTTAAATATTCTTGAAGTAGAGAATCTAAACCTTTTATAAGGGCACCTCCCCCAATGAGATATATGCCACGTTGCATAATATCAGCGAGAATTTCTGGTGGAGTTGTTTCAAGAACTTCTTTTGTAGCATCAATAAGGGCTTCTATAGAAACTGACATCGCTTCACGAATGTCACTATCAGTAATAATAACTTCTCTTGGTAAACCAGTGATAAGGTCTCTTCCTTTAATTGAAGCCTCCATCGGCTCATCTGGAACAACAGAACCAGTAGATATTTTTATCATCTCTGCTGTTTTCTCACCAATTAAAATCTTAAATTCACTTCTTATGTAAGCAATGATGTCATTATTTAATTTATCTCCTGCAATTCTTAGATTTTTTGATCTTACAATTCCGCCCAAAGAAATAACAGCGATATCAGATGTTCCTCCACCAATATCTATTACCATATTACCCATTGGGGAATTCACAGGAAGACGAATACCTATAGCACCAGCCATTGGTTCTTCTACGATATGCACTTCTCTTGCACCGGCATTTCTTGTGGCATCTCTTACGGCTCTTATTTCCACATTAGTAACTCCAGAAGGTACACCCACGACAACTCTAGGACCCAACATCTTTGGAGAATATTCTTCTGCTTTTTTTATGAGGTGTGAAATCATTTCTTCTGTAACTTCAAAGTCAGAAATAACTCCATCAACAAGCGGTCTTACAGCCGTTATGTGTGGAGGAGTTCTTCCAAGCATTTCTTTTGCTTGCATACCCACAGCAACCACTCTTCCTGTCTTTGTATTTACAGCGACAACAGAAGGTTCATTTATTACAATACCTTTCCCAGCAAGATACACGAGAGTATTTGCAGTACCCAAATCTATTCCAATTTCATTGGAAAAATATTTGTTAAACTTCTTTTTTAAATCTTCAATAAATTTAAACATACTTGTTTTATACGGCTTTAATACATGCAACCTACAACCTTATTTAATCGAATAATACATCAATTTGAGGTAAAACAAAACCCTTGACCAACGTCAAACTAATGTGTTCATATTATACCACCTGAGCTACTTAAACAACTTCAAAATATCTTTGTAAGTAATAAACACCATCAAAGCCATGAGAAGCATAAACCCAATTCCATTCGTCCAATTCATTATTGCTGGTTTTATTTTTCTTCTAAAGATTTTTTCTAAAAGAATGAACAAAACTCTTCCTCCATCAAGAGCCGGAAAAGGAATTGCGTTTAATACAGCAAGATTTATAGATATGAGAGCAATAAAGCCAAATAAGTAAGCAACACCAAATTGTCTTGCCTCCCCCACCATCCCAGCTATACCAATAGGACCAGAAACTTGTGACAACATACTTTTGTCTCCGACAAAGGCATTCTCAAAAAACTTATACATACCGACAGTGACAGCTTTTACTTCTAAAACAGTTAGCTTTGCCCCCTCATAGAAAGATTGGAAGAAACCGAACTTAAGAGTCCCTGCAAAATCCATAGCTACACCAATAGCTTTTCTTCCATTCACCAAACCATTAGCGGGAATAACATCTACGGTATTCTCGCTTAAACCTCTTTTGTAATTAAGTTGTACAGAGGATGTGGCTTTACCAATCAAGCTTTGTATTTGTTCTATTGTTGGGTTCTTTATATTTTCCTTTCCAAGAGTAATACCTGAGATAAAATCTCCTTCTGCAAGCCCAGCTTTCATCGCAGGAGAATCTTTTTCTACAGAAAGAATTATAACTCCAGCATTTGTTAATTTTCCAGAATATTCACTATTTACCGAAGTAAGAGTTCCAATATTAAAAGAAATGGAAATTAAAATCCAAGCAAAAATAATATTAAAAAATATTCCGGAAAGAAGTACGAGAATTTGTTTCCATGCTGAAGCATGTACAAAACTTCTAGTGCTGTCAGCACCATTTGTATTTTCTTCATTTGGATCTTCACCAAATATTTTTACATACCCACCAAAAGGTATCGCATTCAAAGCATACTTTGTTTCCCCTTTTTTCCAACTCCAAATCTTTGGAGGAAAACCGATAGCAAATTCATCTACACGAATACCAAAAAGTTTAGCGGCAATAAAATGCCCTAGCTCGTGTACAAATACGAGGACTGCTAGTATTACTAAAAATATTATAATAGTCATTATGCGTTTATTTCTTTCTCTTTCTTTTCAAACAAAGCTTCAAGATTATTTCCGCATTCATCTATAATTTTCTGCATATCATCCTTAAATCTAAACTTATCATCTTCTCCCATTCCACCTTCTTTTTCTTTATTCTGAATATCAGTCCATATTTCATCCCTTACACCTCTCAGGGTTTGTTTAGCATCTTCTAGCTTTCCTTTTGCTGCTTTTATAATCATAACTCTTCTTTCTGAAGTTAGCTCTGGAAAAGTAACCCTAACACCTTTATCATCTGAATTCACAGATATACCAAGTTCTGCAGAAATAATTGCTTTCTCAACAGCTTTGATTTGTGATTTATCCCAAGGAGCAATACGAATAGATCTAGCATCTTCTGTAGAAATGTTTGCCACCTGATTTATAGGCATTCTTGTTCCGTATGATTCTACCTGTACTCCATCTAAAATAGCTGTACTAGCTACACCCGTTCTAATCGTCATATATTCCTTTCTAAGCCATTCTTCTACACCTTTTGTATCTTCTTTTAATTTTCTAAAATCGTATATCATATATTTTTATTAATTATATCTACATTATAGCAAATTTCAGCCTATTTGAAAATCGGTAGAGTTAAAGCTAAGTATTCCATAAGTATTTTAAGCGATGGAGATTGTTCACCAGCATATAATCTCATCTTTTCTATATCCTCCAAAGATTTTGTTAGGGCTTTGTTTTTAAAATCAATATTTTTTGAAAGTTCCTTTTCAAGACCATTGAAAAAATTTACAACTTCTACCTTACTTTCTTTTTCATCTTTAATATCTTCTGAAAGTCCCTTTATCATTTCCATTCTTTCACCTATAGAAGATTTGATGAATTTCTTAGTATCTATTTTTTCTACGCCACTCGCACTTTTATGCTCAATGATTATCAACCTGGATTTGAGTGTAGCAATCAAACAATTTGTAGAAGGCATGATTATAAAAAAGTGAGTCCCTCCGATTGGTTCTTCAAAAAGCTTGAGCATAGCATTCTGTGCTTTTTCTGTAATAAAATTTGCCTGCAAAACAAAAATCTTTTTGTCATTCTTTGTAGGTTGATTATAATGAAGCTCTTTTATGGCTCTACCATCTTCTATATCCATAGTGTCATATTCTCCATACCAAAAATCTGGATTTCCTTGCACAGCAAAATTCAAATCTTTCTCCAAAAATCTCTGAAGTTCTAAAAGAGTGTCTTCTGCTTCGCCGACTATACAGTATGCGTGATGTAGGTTTTTGTTATCTGCGAAGAGGTTCATGAGAGAATAATAACAAATTTATATAAAAAAAGAACCCCGACTCAAAAGAGCAGGGTTTTTTTAGAAATCTTCATTTTTCGATAATGGCGTAAAGCGAACAACAAACCGGTGACACAAAAAATTGTGGCTAACCCCGGAGAAGTTGCAGACTTGTAATTACAGTCAATTACGCATGTGACTGTTAGAAACAAATTTATCAAAGAAGCAATCGCGAAAAGATAAATATTAAGTTTCATTTCCTTCTCCTAAATAAAAGGTTCGGTGACTTTTTACTTTTCAAACACCTGTTTGATTAAAGCAAAATCTGTTTTAAATCATATCATGTTATATATTAAAAGTCAATCTTTTCTCACCCAAACAAAAAGCCCTTATTTAGGGCTTTTTACTATCTCTTCGCAATAATAGATTTCTTATAAGTATCCAAGTGTTCAAGTGCAATCCCCGTCCCCTTCGCCACGCAATATAAAGGCTCCTTTGCAACAACAGCTTTCACACCAGTTCTTCTGAAAACAAGCTCAGCAAGATTTCTAAGCTGTGAAGATCCACCAGTCATAATAATTCCTTTATCAATAATGTCAGCAGCAAGTTCTGGAGGAGTCTCTTGTAAAACATCTTTAATCGCTTTTATCATATCTCTAAGTTCTTTTGAGATAGCTTTTACAATTTCATTTGTTTTAATTTCTGTAGAGCGTGGAAGTCCTGTAAGAAAGTCTCTTCCTTTAATAGTAAGGGAAAGTTCTTCTTCTACCGGAACAGCACTACCTACTTTTATTTTTATTTCCTCAGCTGTCTTGTCTCCAATCGCTAAATTAAAAGTTTTTTTAATATAATCTGCAATCGCAGCATCTATTTTATTCCCTGCGCATTTTACAGAAGTTGAAGAAACAATTCCTCCAAGAGAAATAACAGCTACATCTGTAGTACCTCCACCAATATCTACTACCATATGTCCCATAGGTTCATGAATCGGAATACCTGCACCAATAGCAGCTAGAATAGGTTCTTTCACCACGTATGCATTCTTTGCACCTGCTCTGATAGCGGCTTCCACCACAGCTCTTCTTTCGGTAGAAGTAACACCGGCAGGGACTGAGACCATAACTTCTGGTTTAAATATATTCCATTTACCAAGAGCTTTGTCTATAAAATATCTAAGCATTGCTTCTGTGACTCTGTAGTCTGCAATCACTCCGTCCTTCATTGGTCTATAAGCAATAATACTATCTGGAGTCTTACCAATCATATTCTTTGCTTCAATACCTACAGCAAGTATTCTATTATCTTGTTCAGACACAGCAACAACAGAAGGTTCAAATAGAACCACTCCTTTACCAGGCAAAAACACCAAAGTATTGGCTGTTCCTAAATCTATTCCTAATTTTCTAGTGAAAAATGACATGGCAACTTATTACTCACTATAGTAATCATTTTTAGGCTATTTTGCAAATGACATAATTTTTATTTTAATATTACTTTATATAGCATATATGATATAATCTTTCGCATGAATACAAATAAAATTTTAGAAATAAGTGGTTTAATAAAAGAGCTAAGAGAAAGGAGAGGTATTACTCAAGCAGAGTTTGCAGAAAAGCTTGGTACCACACAAAGCGCTGTGGCAAGAATAGAAAGTGGTGAACAAAATCTAACTACAGATATGATAGGAAAAATAAGTGAAGCGCTTGGAAGTGAAATTGTAAGTGTTTCTAAAGGAGCGATGAATTTTGAAATTGATGGCGGACAAAAACTTTCTGGAACAATAGTCACAAAAACTTCTAAGAACGGTGCGATGGGAATAATCCCCGCTTCCCTCATGAATAAAGGTAAAACTCTTTTAAAAAATGTTCCCAAAATAGAAGAGGTCTACAGAATGATAGAAGTTTTAGAAAGTATCAATGTGTCAGTAAAATGGATCGGTGATGATTTGGAAATAGAAGCTAAGAAAATAAATTTAAAAAATATAAATAGAGAATCTGCAGAAAGAACCAGAAGCATAATCATGCTTATCGGTCCGTTGGTTCATATGTTCAAGAAATTCTCTCTCCCACAATCTGGTGGCTGTAAACTTGGCGCAAGGACAGTAAACCCTCATTTATATGCATTAGAAAATTTTGGTATAAGCATAGAAGCAAAAACAAACAGTTTCCAAATATCAAATGAATCATTGAAAGGAGCAGAATTCGCTTTGTATGAATCAGGGGACACCGTCACTGAAAATGCAATCATGGCCGCGGCCCTTATACCTCACAAGACAGTTATTAAATTTGCTTCAGCAAACTATCAAGTTCAAGACCTTTGTTTCTTCCTTGAAGAACTTGGGGTAAAAATAGAGGGTATCGGTACAACGACCCTTACTATTAACGGAGTAAAAGAAATAAATAAAAATATTACATACTATCTCGCTGAAGACCCTATCGACTCAATGTTTTTCATTGCTGTTGCGGTAGTTACAAATTCTCAAATTAAAATTGAGAGATGTCCAATAGATTTTCTTGAAATAGAATTATTGAAATTAAAAAAGATGGGATTAAAATATAAACTATCAAAAGTTTATAAAGCACTAAACGGGAAAACCAATCTTGTGGACATCACCACATTCCCCTCAAAGCTCACTGCACTTCAAGACAAAATAGAATCAAGACCATATCCAGGATTAAACATAGACAACCTTCCCTTCTTCGCTGTGATAGCCACTCAAGCTGTCGGGCAAACTCTTATACATGATTGGGTATATGAAAAAAGAGCAATTCACTATAAAGAGCTCGACAAGCTTGGTGCGGATACCATTCTTGCGGATCCACATAGATTTTACGTAAACGGAAAGACAGAACTTAAGCCAACAGAAATAATCTGCCCTCCAGCACTTCGCCCAGCAGCTATTATTCTCATAGGTATGCTGGGAGCAAAAGGAAAATCTATCTTAAGAAATGTTTACAGTATTAATCGTGGATATGAAGACATTGCAAAAAGATTAAATTCTATTGGGGCGAAGATTAAAATATTGAGATAATAAAAAAACACGCGACCAAATCGCGTGTTCATCGAAACATTATTTCAACTTCAACCACTCGAGGAATTTCCTCCAGCAGTCAGCACAGATGTGATATTTATTTACATCTAAACTTGGTGATTCGTCTGGGAGTGTTCTTGGCGGAGAAAAAGCGAGCCCACCATATTCCTTCAACTCATTACCGCATTTATCACATTTAGGTTTGATAGCCATAATTTGTAACTCCATTATAAATCTTTTTTATAATTATTGCTAACTACTTTTTAATACATCGCAGTTGAAAAAAGTCTGATTTTCTGACATTATATAGCAATGAAGGCGCTTGAAGTGATACCAATATCAAAAGGCATTTCCAAAGAAACTTTTACATATTTTACTGGAAGTGATGTTTCTATTGGTGACATTATAAAAGTACAACTCAGAAAAAGAGTTATCCCCGCTCTTGTAGTCTCCACAAAAGAAATTGAAGACATAAAAAGTGAGATAAAATCTTCTCCTTTCCCTCTCAAGAAAATAGAGAAAAATAAAACATATCACTTATTGAAAAAAGAATTCGTCCAAGCGGCACAAGCGACAGCTAGCTATTATGCTGGAACCACTGGTGCTGTACTTTCTTCCATAATACCCAAAACTATTTTTGAGAATATAGATAAAATAAAAATACCAGAAGAAAATAAAGAAACAAAAGTTGTCGTAGCTCCAGAAAAATTTGTTATACAATCAAACGACGAAGATAGATATGCTCACTATAAAAGCATAATCAGAGAAGAATTTGCAAAAGGTTCTTCTGTATTCTTCTGCCTACCTACAATACAAGATATAAAAAAGGCTGTGGAAAAGCTACAAAAAGGTATTGAAACATATACTTTTATTCTCCATGGCTCAATGGGCAAAAAAGAAATAATAGAAACAATCAACAAAATACTAGCCGAAGATCATCCGATTCTCATTATCGCTACTGGTGCTTTCTTTTCAATACCAAAAAGTAATATTAGTACAATAATATTGGACAAAGAAAATTCTAGAGCATACAAAGTCCAAAGCAGACCATATGTAGATATAAGATATTTCGCAGAAACTTTTGCTCAAAAAATAAATGCAAAAATAATTTTTGGTGATTTACTTTTGAGAGCCGAGACTATCTGGAGATACAAAAATGCAGAGCTTGTAGAAATAGCCCCCCTTAAGTTCCGCTCACTCACCACTTCTTCTCAAGAGATTATAGATATGAGAAATAAAAGTGAAGATTTACCAGAGGAAGAATCTAAAAAATCTGAAACCAAAAAAACATTCAAAATCTTTAGCGATGAGTTGGAAGAAAAAATAAAAGAAAGTATTGAAAACAATGAACATATGTTTATTTTCACTGCTCGTCGTGGTCTTTCCCCTTCTACCCTATGCGCAGACTGTGGAAACATTGTGAAATGTAATACTTGTGGTGCTCACACAGTCCTTCACAAATCTCCAGCGGAGAACTTTTTCCTCTGCCACAAATGTGGAGAAAGAAGAAGCGCATTGGAAAAGTGTTCAAATTGTTCTGGATGGAGACTTACCACTCTTGGTATTGGATCAGAGCTCGTAGAAGAAAAGATTCAAGAGAAATATCCTAATGCAAAAATATTTAGAATAGATGCAGATAGCACACCGACTCACAAAAGAGCAGAAATAATGGCAGAGAAATTCTACAACTCTCCGCAAGGAATACTTGTAGGTACAGAAATGGCTTTGCTATATCTTACAGAAAAAGTAGAAAATTCTGCTGTGGTATCGATGGACTCTTTCTTCTCTATACCAGACTTTAGAATTAACGAAAGAATTTTAAATATTTTACTTAAGATTCGCGCAATTACAGACAAGAAACTTATAGTTCAAACGAGAGACGCAGGACAAAAAGTTTTTGAATATGCTATCAAAGGAAATCTTGTGGAATTCTACAGAGATGAAATAGAAGACAGAAAGATGTTGAACTATCCTCCATTCTCGAACTTAATTAAGGTTTCTATTGTCGGAACCAAAAATGAAATTACACCTTTTGTAGAGAGCTTCCAAAAAACAATTGAACCTTATGACATAGATATTTTCCCCGCCTTTATTCCACAGTCTAAAGGCAAATATGGAGTAAATGGAATAATAAAAGTACCAGCAAGAGACTGGCCAAACAAAGAGCTAGTAGAAAAACTAAAATTCTTGCCTATGAATTACTCGGTGAATATAGATCCGGATAGTTTAATTTAGTGATATAATATTAAACAGAAATCACTTTAATCCAGCATGTGCTTGAAAAGTGAACCGTTCTCTTTTTGCTAAGGAGTAAAATGAAACCAGCTACTTACCAGTATCTGTTAAAAATTGATAACAAGATCAATCAGTTCGCCCACGACAGGCCATTTTTATTTTTCGCCTGTGCAATTATCCTCATGACCGTAGCTGTAGTCGGTCTGAAGAACATTATTACTCGATAATGAAACCATGCAAACGAAAGCCCCCAAAAACATTGGGGGCTTTTTATTATCTCAAACTATCTGAAGTCGTAATGCACCTTATTGTATCTCAAATCTATATGATTAATTTTCTTTAAACTTACTTCATCTGTTTTTATTAAACCATTATCTACAATTGCTTTTAAATTTTTAAAAGATTCAGAAAAATCTTGCTTGTCGTTTATTGCAATCTTCCCTCCTCCGATAAAAGTCATCTCATATTCGCTGGCATCTAGTGCGATAAACTTTTCTAATGGAAATCCAAGTTTTTTAATATTTTCAAAAAGTTCAGATATTTTTATAAATTTCTCTGCATCAAAATAATTATCTCCTATTGGATTATCTTTATTTATAAGACCGAAATACTCTGGAAACGGTGTGCCAGAAAATTCAGGAGCCTCTGCAAATACAAGCCCGTTGGAATCCATAAAGAAACATTTGTCTTTACACCACAAAGCGGTCTGCACCCTTTCTTTTATAGTTACTTCAATATCTCTTAAACCACTGAGAGACACTTTTACAATTTCTATTTTTTTGAAATTGTTTAATAAGTCTTTCTTAATAGTAGATCTTGGTAAAAGCAAAATATTATCTTTTGCAAAGACATATAAATACTTAGAAGAAATTTCATTTTTTACAAAATTAGAAATATCACCTTCTGATATAGAAGAAACACCTTTTACAGCAATATTCTGTATTTTTACTCCACCGTAATTCGTAAGGAAAGCAAAAATAGTAATAGCTAGTAAAACCAGAAATAAACAAATATACATTTTTAACATAAAATGCTTTCTCCTTCTTTTTTTAAGAGATGAATGTATATTTGTTTTTGCGTGCATTTATTTAGTGAGTCTACTTAGCCTTTATAAACTCCTTACCTCCCATATATTTTCTAAGAGCTTCAGGAACTTTCACAGAACCATCTGCCTGTTGATTGTTTTCAACTATTTGAATTAGAATTCTTGGAGTAGCTACTGCAGTATTATTTAATGAGTGAGCAAACTTAAGTTTACCGTCTTCATCTCTGTATCTTATATTTAATCTTCTACATTGAAAATCATGGAAATATGAACAAGAATGTGTTTCGCCATATTTATTCTTTGAAGGCATCCATGTTTCGATATCATATTTCTTTACTTGCCCCATACCCAAATCTCCACCACAATTTACAACAACATGATATGGCAAACCAAGTGTTTGCAAAAGATCTTCAGAGTTTGCAAGAAGCTCTTCGTGATTCTTTACGCTTTCTTCATGTGAAGCTTCACAAAGTATTACCTGTTCAAATTTCATAAATTCATGAACTCTGTAAAGTCCTTTTGTATCTTTACTATAGTTCCCTGCCTCTCTTCTAAACGCAGGAGAAAAAGCTAAAACTTTTTTAGGTAATTCTTTTTTATCTATTGTCTTATCTGCAAAATATCCCATAGTCGCAACTTCTGCAGTACCAGCGAGATAGTCGGCATCTTGTGTTTTATATAAATCATCTTCACCTTGTGGCAAGAATCCTGTGCCCATAAGAGCTTCTCTTCTTACGAGTGAAGGAACAAGCATCATAGAATATTCTGGATGTTTTGATCTAAACAAATCTACAGCAAGTTGCCATACGGCAAATTCAAGTTCAGCTCCTTCATTTTTCAAATAGTATCCTCTAAATCCTGCAACCTTCGCACCAGTTTCAAAATCAGCCAAATCCAATCTCTCCATAATCTCAATATGATCTTTTGGCACAAAATCAAATTTTGGAATTTCTCCCCAAACTTTTACTTCTTTATTATCAGCATCGGTATCTCCTTCCGGAACAGAAATATCTGGAACGTTTGGAACAGAGAGCATAAGAGCTTGCCATTCTTTCATGACTTCTTTTAGTTTCTCTTCTTCTTTCTGCATTTCTTCTTTCAAAACTTTCATCTGAGAAAGAAGCTCAGCCTTTGCACCAGCATCTGTAAGTTGTGGTAATCTTTTTGAGACATCATTCTGTTCAGATCTCATTTTCTCTGTGGAAGCAAGAAGCTCTTTTCTTTTGTCGTCTGCTTTTATCAAAAGCTCAACGTCAAACTTAACGTGTTTCTTTCTTGATGCCTCTGCTATAAGGTCTTTATTCTCTCTGATGAATTTTATGTCTAACATGATTATTTTTTAATATTGATAAATACGAATAATTAACATATTTCGTATTTATTATAGTATCAATAAATGATAAAATCAGCAACGATGTTAAAAAACTTTGAAATGCAAATATTAAAGGGTGAAGAAATACCAGAAATGCTTCGGGAAATTTCTGATCCACCACATCAAGTATATCTTCAGGGCAAATTACCAAACAAAGAAAGCAAATTGCTTTGTATTGTTGGCTCTCGTAAACATACTGAGTATGGAAAAGAAGTTTGCGAGAAATTAATAGCGGGACTCAAAGGATATAATATTACAATTGTATCTGGCCTTGCTCTTGGTATAGATGGTATTGCTCACAGAGCTGCTATAGAAGCTGGGCTCAAGACAATAGCTGTGCCTGGCTCTGGACTAGATGAATCTGTCCTATACCCAAGCTCTCATAAAGAATTAGCAAAAAAGATTTTAAAAAATGGCGGAGCATTACTTTCAGAATTTGAACCAAAATTCAGAGCGACCGCGTATAGCTTCCCGCAGAGAAATAGAATTATGGCTGGACTCTCCCATGCAACACTTGTAATAGAAGCAGAAATAAAATCTGGAACACTAATAACTTCAAAATATGCAACTGAATACAATAGAGATGTGTTTACTGTTCCCGGCTCAATATTTTCCAAAAATTCTGATGGGCCAAATATGCTAATAAGGCTCGGTGCTACACCCATCCGCTCAAGTGAAGACATTCTTGAAGCCTTAGGATTTAAAATAGATGAAACTCCACAAAATCTAGAGCTCAAATATTCCAATTGTTCAGATGGAGAATTGCTTGTAATTAAAATCTTAAATGAACCCCTACCTAAAGACGAATTGATTCGTGCGCTCAAAATGCCAATATCTCAAGTGAATACAATTATTTCAATAATGGAGATTAAAGGACTTATAGAGGAAAGTTTGGGGGAAATAAGATTGACTTAAATCTCAATTACTATAAAATTCTTTCGGGCAGGAAACATTTGGTTTGGTTTTGTTAGGATAGTTGGAGTAAAAGCGTCCTTACAGTTTCAAGTTCGTGGATTCCAAGGTTCTTTCTGATATGCGTAGAATAGGTGGTAGACAATGTTTTCTGATTCCGGTCAGAAAGATGTTAAGTCGAAAATTACTGAAAAAGGGTTACGGCTGTAAGTCTCGATACTCTCCAGAGTCGAGAAAAGGAAGGTTCGTTTTAACCCGAATTAAGTAGCTACTGGTCTTAGGACTTCAGTAAGCGTGAAATACCACTCATTATCAAATAAACTCAGGAATCAACCTGCTCAGGCTGACACAATCGTGTCAGCTTTTTTTATTTAAAATTTGCTAAAAACTGAAATATGGTATATTAGTATCAAATATGAAGTTATTAATTGTAGAGTCTCCGTCCAAAGCGAAGACCATAGAAAAATATTTGGAAGGATCATACACAGTGCGTGCGAGCATTGGGCATATTCGTGATTTACCAAAAAGCAATAAAAAGGCTATTGATATAGAAGGTGGCTTTATTCCCCATTATGAAATAAGCCCAGGAAAAGAAAAAGTTGTTGCTGAATTAAAATCTCTTTCAAACAAAGCAGAAGAAGTATTACTCGCAACTGACCCTGACCGAGAAGGAGAAGCTATTGCTTGGCACATCAAAGAAGCTATTGGTCTCAAAAATCCAAAGAGAGTTTGTTTCTATGAAATTACGAAAGATGCTATTAAAGAAGCAATTCAAAATCCTCGTGATATAGATGAGAACTTGAGAAAAGCTCAGGAAGCAAGAAGAGTACTAGATAGACTTGTAGGATATGATCTCTCTGGCCTTATTTGGAAAAAAGTAAGATACGGACTTTCTGCTGGACGTGTACAATCCCCTGCTCTCAGAATTATAATGGAAAGGGAAAGAGAAATCCGTGCATTCAACCCTGAACAATTCTGGGTTATTGAAGCTGATACAGAAACAAAAGAAAGAACAAAAATAACTTTTGGATGTGACAAAGAACCTAGAGATATAAAAGAAGTAGAAAAAATTCTTGATACTGCAAAGAAAGAACCTTGGTCTGTAAAAAGTGTTACAGAAACAGAAGCCAAGAGATCACCAAAAGCTCCATTTACAACTTCTACTCTTCAACAAACAGCAAGCACTCGCTTAGGATACGCTCCATCAAAAACAATGATGGTTGCTCAAAGATTATATGAAGCTGGTCTCATTACATACATGAGAACAGACAGCACCAACTTGAGCGTAACTGCACTTGATCAAATTGGTAATTTGGTAAATAAAAAATATGGTGCTGACTATGCAAAAAGAAATGTATATGTAACAAAAAGCAAAAATGCTCAAGAAGCTCACGAAGCTATTCGCCCTACAGATGTAAACAAAGAAATGGCTGGTGCAAATGATGAACAAGCACATCTATATCGTTTGATATGGCAAAGAACTGTTGCATCTCAAATGACAGATGCAAAAATTCTCAGAACAAAAATCACTGCGATAGTAAATAACGAAATTCCAACTTTCTCTATAAACGGCTCAAGAATGCTTTTTGATGGTTGGCTCAAGGCTGATCCAGATGCTCGTGGTGAAGATGTTGAACTTCCAAAAGTAAAAGAAGGTGATGCTTTAAATCTACAAGACATCAGAAGCCAAGAGAAATTTACAGAACCACCAGGAAGATATACTGAAGCTGGGCTTATAAAAGAACTTGAAAAAAGAGGTATTGGTAGACCTTCTACATATGCTTCTATTATGAAAACCATAGAAACAAGAGGTTATGTTGAAAAACAAAACAAAACTCTCTTCCCTACTGACACAGGAGAAGTGGTCAGTGATTTCTTGGAAAATAATTTCGCAGAATATATAAGTGATACATTTACAGCTGACATGGAAGACAAGCTCGATGATATTTCAAATGGGAAAAGAGAATATGAAAAAACTTTGAAAGATTTCTATGGACCTTTTCTTAAAGATGTAAAAGCAAAAGACAAAATAGAAAAGATTACAAATCTTGGGGAAGCAGATCCAAAACATATTTGTCCAAAATGCGGCGGACCAATGGTTATAAAACTTTCTAAAACTGGTAAATTCCTAAGTTGTAAAAACTTCCCTGACTGTGTAGGTGCAAGAAAAATAACAGGAGAAGAGCTTGAGGGACCAAAAGAGACTGGGGAAATTTGTCCTGAATGTGGTGTGGGTAAGCTTGTAGAAAGAGATGGAAGATTTGGAAGATTCATCGCTTGTGCAAATTATCCAAAATGTAAATATATTAAAAAAGGAGAAGGAGCTCCACAAAATACAACCGGAGTAAAATGTCCTGTATGTAAAACTGGTGAAATGTCTGAACGTAGAGGAAGATTTGGAGTGTTCTACAGCTGTACCAACTATCCAAAATGTAAGAATGCAATAAAAGCAAAACCAACAGGTAACCTCTGTCCTACTTGTGGAGCCTTAATGATGGAAGGCACCAAAACTATCCCTGAAAGATGTTCTGATAAAACTTGTCCTAATCATAGACCAGATAAATTAAATAAATAATTTATGTCAAACAAAACCTTCGTCGGTATTTTAATAATGACAAAAGTAAAACTTTCAAAAGATTCTCCAGAAGAATTAGTTGCTCTATTACAAAGAAGAGGAAAAATAAATGACGAGGGACCCGAGTATTTTAACTTACAATCATATTCAGGGCTCTGTGAAATAACTTCATACGGGAAAGCAGATCTAAATGAAGATTCAGAAGCCGCGCTAATGAGAGAAACAACAGAAGAGCTTGGAGAAAAAGTATCTGAGATGATTTTACAATATGGAAAGAAACAATTGATTGATGAAGTAAATGAAAAAGGAGAAAGATATTACATCTTCACTTCCCTATTACCAAAAGAAGTTTTGAAAGAAATTCAATTAGATATTTCTACTGGTGGAATTGAAATTGTCAGAAAATCTGATTTAGAAAATATGGAAAGTCATTATTTTAGTAAAGAAAAAATTACGATTAAAGATCTAGACAATATTACTCTCTGGGAACTCCCAGTATCTGTTCTACAAAAAGCATTTGAAATATTTTCATAAAGTGTATACTATTTAATATATGCCTTATGAAGATATAGTCTCATTCATGGATTCCCCTTCAAAAGAAGATATCGCGCTTGTAAAAAAGGCGTGTCTTTTTGCTGAAGAAGTACATAAAGATGTAAAAAGGAAGTCCGGAGAGCCTTATTTTAACCACGTATTTGAGACTGCTAAAACACTAGCTCAACTCAAAATGGGAGCGGTTACTATATCTGCTGGACTACTTCACGACTCTATAGAAGACGGTGTGGCTACAGAAGAATGCATAAGAAAAGAATTCGGCGAAGAAATTCTTTTCTTAGTAAATGGAGTTACTAAACTTGGTAAAGTAAAATATCGTGGAGCGGAAAGGCATATCGAAAGTTTGAGAAAATTCATGGTGGCTATGGCACAAGATATTCGTGTCCTTATTATTCGTCTTGCCGACAGACTACACAACATGAAGACTCTTCAATACGTTCGTCCAGACAAACAAAAAAGAATCGCTATGGAAACTCTTGAAATATATGCTCCACTTGCATACAGACTTTCTATAAGAAAACTCTCCCGTGAACTTGAAGACCTTTCATTCAAATATGTTGACCCAAAAGAATATGAAGAAACAATTAAACTTTTAAAACAAAAAAAGGAAGAGACTCTTCCTAGACTAGAAAAGTTTATCAAATCTGTAAAAAAGGCCTTAGCAAAAGAGGGTCTTACAAATATAGCTACAGACTACAGACAAAAAGGCATATATAGTTTACATAAAAAATTAGATTCTAAAGATAACGACATAGAAAAAATATATGATATCTTGGCTCTTAGAGTTATGGTAGATGACGTAGCAGAATGTTATAAAGTCCTTGGTATAATCCATGGTGAATGGAGACCCCTACCTGGAAGAATAAAAGACTACATAGCCTTTCCTAAACCAAATGGATATAAAAGCCTTCATACAACAATATTCACTGGTGACGGCTCTATTGTAGAGGTCCAGATCAGGACAAAAGAGATGCACTTAAGTGCTGAGTATGGTATCGCCTCTCACATTTCATATAAAGAAAATGGTAATAAAAATATAAAAGACAATTCTGATATAAATTGGTTCAGACAATTCCTACCAAAAACTATTAACTTTGCAAAAGAAAACGTAAACAAAAAAGAAGTGCCACTTTGGATTAACGAAATTGTAGATTCACAAGAGAAAATAAAAACAGACAATGAAAAAGAAGGTTTTATGGACGACCTTAAATCTGATTTTTTCAATCAAAGAATTTTCATTTTCACACCAAAGGGAGAAGTTGTAGATTTACCAGCTGGGTCTACAACCTTAGACTTCGCTTTCGCTATACACTCTGACATCGGAATACACACCAATAGCGCAAAAGTAAACGGAAAAATGTCCGCCCTTAAAACAGAACTCAAAAATGGTGACATTGTAGAAATAGTAACAAAAAAAGATAGCAAGCCCACATCAAAGTGGCTTGAGATGGTAAAGACAAACATGGCCAAGAGGCATATTAATAATTATTTGGATAAACAAAAGAAAAAATAAAAAGTGCGTTTAGAAACGCACTTTTTATTTATAAACTAAAGTTTTTTACAGAATAAAGCTCTTCATTTTCTTCGTCAGCCTTTTTCTCTTCCTTACTTCTATCATCCAAAAGCTCGATAGGTTCTTCTGATTTTATTTCTCCGACTTCTGCAATATGTCTATTTAACATCTCATCTGCTTTCTTCTTTTTTTGTCCTTCCATTAAATCGAGTATCGTACGAAGATCATCATTTGAAAAGAAATCTATTGTAATCTTTCCACCATTTTGTCCTTTTTCAATATGTACTCTAGTACCAAGAGATTCTGTAAATTTTTCTTCCAGAGAAACTATTTCTGGATCAAAAACATTTTCTTTCTTTCTAGCTCTTTCTGTAGCGATCTTTCTAGCTACAAGCTCAGCATCACGAACAGTCATCTTCTTATATATGATCTCTTTAAACAAAACCTCTTGTTCGTCTGGTCTATCTACAAGCATAAGAAGAGGTCTAGTATGTCCCTCGCTTATCTTACCCTCTCTAAGGGCCATAAGTATGTGCTCAGGCAACAAAAGTATACGAAGACTGTTTGATACGTATTCCCTACTTTTACCCATTTTCTGGGCAATCTGAGTGTGTTTGAGGCCAAACTGGTCTGCAAGCTGTCTAAAAGCCACCGCACGGTCTACGGCATTTAAATCCTCTCTTTGTAGGTTCTCAATGATAGCAAGCTCAAGCTTCATCAAATTACTTTCTTCATTTGAACGAATAACGACAGGTACTTGAGATACGCCAGCAAGTTTAGATGCACGAAGTCTTCTTTCTCCTGAAATAAGTTCATATTCAACAACAATACCGTCATCTTTTACGATTTCATTTCTTGTAACTACAAGGGGTTGAAGTACACCGTACTGTTTTATAGATTCCCCAAGGTCTCTAAGTTTGCTTTCATCAAACTCTTTTCTTGGTTGATATGGATTTGGTTTTATCTTATCTACCTCTACCCAGAATATTGAATCGCTGAAAAATTGTGATGCCATTTTGTTAATTAAATTAATTTCTTATTCAGTATTTTAACATGTAATCCAAACTAACAAAAATTGATTTTTGTTGACAAATTGTGTAGTATTTGACACATGCCGGAGTGGCGGAATGGTAGACGCGCACGACTCAAAATCGTGTCTCGAAAGGGGTGAGGGTTCGAGTCCCTCCTCCGGCACCAAAATAAAAACACGTAACCCTTTGGTTACGTGTTTCGTTTTTCACCCATGAATCAGGTCTGCCAATTCACGAACTTTTTGTGGAATAAGATATTCATGATTCCCAAGACTCGATATTCTTTCGCAGATACTTGAGGCAACCAAGAAGATATCCACGTACTCCAAGAAAGCCGAGACATTATTCGCATCCACTCCACTAGCCAAAGCCAGGGGGTTTTTGTCTCCGAGACATCGTTTAATTGAAATCAGCTTATCAATATCTGGTGCAGAACCTGTTTTGTTTCCACTTGTTGTTACAACGTCAACGATTTGAACAGCTGCACGACAAGCACTTTCCAGTGCATCACCATCGATGTGTGGATTAATGTACTTAAACCCAACACCACCAAAAACTTTTACACTTGAGGGTACTAAAAGTTTTTGATCTGGCATGCCATCAATCCATAATCCATCTAATGCACTACACTGGTCTGCCATTTCAACCAGCCTGTCCCATTTTTTTTCATTGGACAAATCGAGAAAGTTAATCCCGATCCAAAAAGTTGGGAAGTGCCTTCTTACATGTTCATAGATTTCGTGTAAATCACAGAAATGCATTCCGTGACCGATGAGAAAAACACCGTCTGCGCCATTTTCTTTGGCGATTTCAGTATTTCTCAAAGCGTGGCCAATACCCTGTTGGGTATTCGGGTCAATACAATGGATAACTGGGAAAAACAATTCCTTTAAACGAGCTATCATAACAGATCTCCTTTCGAGGTTAATCTATACATAAATCTACATACAAAAAAATATAAGTCAACACTACCTTGTTATGACCCCACTTTTATGTAAATATAATCCTGATGGAAATAATAAAACCCAAAATCATAGTAATCCTTGGCCCAACCTCATCAGGCAAAAGTGATGTAGCTGTTTCTATGGCTAAAAAATTCAATGGGGAAATAATAAGTGCAGATTCTAGACAGGTATACAAAGGGATGGATTTGGGTACGGGGAAAATAACAAAAAAAGAAATGCTTGGTATTCCACACTACTTACTTGATGTAGCAAACCCTAAAACCATTTTTTCTGTGGAGAAATATAAGAAACTAGCAGAAAAGAAAATTGAAGAAATATTAAAGAAAAACAAAACACCAATAATATGTGGTGGCACTGGATTCTATATTGATAGTATAGTAAAAAATATCCTTCTACCTCAAGTTAAACCGAACAAAAAGCTAAGGAAAGAATTGGAAAATAAAACAACTGAGGAGCTTTATAGAACCCTCCAAAAACTCTCCCCTTCTCGTGCTCAAAATATAGATTCAAAAAATAGAGTAAGACTAATCAGAGCAATAGAAATAGCCAAAGCTCTTGGTAAAGTACCAGAAGTAAAAGAGCTACCAAGTAAATATGAATTCATATTGATAGGTATTGATCTACCAGATGAAATACTTAAAGAAAGAATAAAAATAAGATTACAAAAACGCCTTAAAGCTGGAATGCTCAAGGAGGTGCAGAAGCTAAAAAAAGATGGTGTATCTTGGAAGAGATTAGAATCCTTCGGCCTAGAGTACAGAAACTGTGCTTTGTTTCTACAAAATAAAATAAGCAAAGAACAAATGATTCAAAATATAGAAAAAGAAAGCTTCCAATATGTTAAAAGACAGAGAACGTGGTTTAGAAGAAACAAGAATATAAAGTGGTTTGGAAACAATAAAAGAGATATCTTAAACCATCTTCTGAAATAATTTGCGGGCCCACGAGGATTCGAACCTCGGTCAATCGTTTTGGAGACGATTATTCTACCACTGAACTATAGGCCCAACGAAACTAATATAGCATAAAAAAACCGAAAGAAAAACCGCCCAAAGGCGGTTTTTAATTATTTCTTGATTTCCTTGTGAGTAGTATTCTTTTTACACCACTTACAATATTTCTTGAGCTCAATTTTGCGCTCAACTTTCTTTTTGTTTTTTCTGCTCCAGTAATTGATTCTTTTACAATCCTTACAAGCAAGTTTTATTAATTGATCTTGTGACATAATATTTAAATTAGTTGCTTATGAGTATAACTTAAAACAGGCCTTTTTGCAAGAGAAAATGACCCGAAACTACAATTCCCTTGTATCAGGTACAATTGGTCTAACCTTCCAGAACTTCTTGTGTAAAGTCTTAATAGTCTCTTCTAGCTCAACACTCTTCATACATTTCATAACGAGAATGAAAGTAACTATACCCAAAAGACCAGAACATAGACCCTGCATAAATATCCCCACTAATGTATTTATATTAAACAAATCATCAAATATATTCAATCCTAAATAAGCAACAAATCCCATAATCACAGAAGCAGAGAACGTTTGAAAAAGTGTATTAAATAGTGGAGTAGAAAAACCTTTAAAATCTTTTTCAAATAGGATCCACAAAATTATACAATTTAATATTTGAGCTAAAGAAAAACCTAAGGCAAGCATTAAAACATCAGTACCAACCAAATCATCTACCCTAAATAGGTGTTCTATAAAATACCTGAAGACCAAGAACGAATTAAAAATCTTTACAAAAGCATATGAAAAAATAATTGTGAGAACACCAGTACCAATACTTGTATATAATGACTTCTTAGTATTTCCAGTAGCATAAAATCCTCTAACAAAAAGCAAAACCAAAGACTGTGCGACAACAGAGATAGCAAATATAGCTAAAGCACCCGCAGTAAGTTTAGTATCAGACCAGCTGAAATTACCAGCACCATATATAGTCCTAACAACCTGTGCTCTTAAGACAATAAATAAAACAGAAACTGGAATTGACCAAAAGAGAATATGCCTTGCTCCAGTAATGATATGAGAAACAAATTCATCTCTATGACCATTTGTAAAAAGTCTAGATAAAGTTGGGAAAGCTGCGATAGAATAACTTACACCAATAATAGTTAGAGGAACAGATTGAAGGTTCAATGCAAAATTAAAAATTGAAATAGAACCTCCTTCCATAAAAGAAGCGATGCCCAAAAGAGCAATTATAGAGATTTGAGTCATACCTAATGTAACCGTTCTTGGTATTGAAATACCAATAACGTTTTTAATGGATTTAAAATCTAGAATTGCAGGCCAAGGCTTAAATAAACCACTGGCAAAAACAAATGGCAATTGTATTGCTAAGTGCATAATCGCGCCAAACACGACACCCAAAGCGAGTCCATAAATACCCCATATAGGATATAAGAAAATAATGCCTAGAATAATACCCAAATTATAAAATAAAGGACTTAGAGCATAAACTAAAAATCTTTTACCAACCTGTGTAAGACTCGCAAAAAAGTTAGACAGGCCCAACAATATCGGGGACAAAAGGAGAATCCTTGTAGTTAAAATAATGCTAGGAAAGTTTTCTGCGGATAATCCTTTGAAAATAAGTGGTACAAGATATGGTATTAAAAAGAAAGCGATTACGCTTGTTGAAACAATTAAAATTGAAAAGAAATAAAAAATACTATTTATAAACTTCTTTCCTTCCTCAAAATTTTTGTCCAATCTCTCGGTAATAAAAGGGACAAGAACAGAAATAGAAACAAGAGAAGCGACTGTAGCAAAAATAAAATCAGGGATTCTAAAAGAAGAATAGTAAACATCCAAAATAGTACTCGCACCAAAGTGAGATGCGAACATCCTGTCCCTAGCAAGAGCCAGAAGCTGAGAAAGAAGAGCAAAAATTCCAAGTAAATATGCCGCTTCATGTAATCCAACAATCTCTTTATAAAAAATATTAAAAATCCTTTTAACCATCTTAGTGCGTATAGTATACAAGATAAACGACCAAAATAAAAATGGAAAAGGAAAAGCGTACCTTGCGGTACGCTTTTCCATAAACCTTTATATCTATAAGCCGAATTCTGTATTCACCGAAGTGAACGACAATCATCTATCTGGGCCAAATATTACTACTTGGCTCAAGCGGCGCTTCCGCATAAAGCGGACACGGCCTTGCACAGAGGTAAGGATTTAGCATGTTGCACTTCTGTCTTTCAACAGACATATTCCCGAAGGAACCCTAGCTTTTCAGCATCAGCATCACTGTTCGCACCTCTAAGATCACTCTAGACGGGCGTTACCCGCTACCCTGCTCGTTTAAATAAATAAACGCTGTGTTCGGACTTTCCTCTAGTTATAAATAACCAGCGATTGTCTAATATGAAGGCCAAATAAGCATACAATATGTTGGGTAAAAAAGCAAGTGATTGGCTTGACTTTTAGAGTAAAAGATGCTATCATTTTATACAGAACGTATTGTAAGAGGAGTAGCAATTCCGCTATCCCCCGTTGAAAATTTCAAGAAAAAACACCAAATGGTGAGAAGGAGTAAATATGTGGATATACATCATCGTATCGTTAGTTTTAACCGGGATATTACTAGCCGGTTTACACTTCGCCATGATCAAGTTGGCTGGATTACTCGCGGTCAGAACAATCTTACTTGCGAGTCCAAAAATTGGTCGTGCTATGGCTAGAACCAGAAATGGAAAGATAACTGGCTATATAGCGAATATGGCTGGTTTGGGACACGATATCATTCCAGAAACAGGAGAACTATTCAAAAGCCAAAGTACAAATCATGGCTGGTTGTGGGATCACTACGGTGTATTGTGGATAGGTTTCGATAAAATCCACAAATACAATATAACCGTTGTGAAAATAGATAAAGACGGCAACTACAAAAAAGAAACGGTGGTTGCCGAGTCTTTGTTTTTATCACAGTCTTGGCCGATGATAATAAGCGACGAACTAAAGACAAAAGAAGGTATCGAGCTAGTAGCGAAGGTTAACCTAAATCTCATACTAACCCATGCTGGATTAGGTATGGGACATCAACCCAACTGGTCTATAGTAATCGATATGGCTGTTATGGCAGCTGTTAGAGATTTCTGTGGATCACACAGTATTGATGAAGTTTTTAGTAGACCACACGAGGGCTCAATTGCGGATCATACTAAATCGAAACTTATTGATCTGATACTGAGTCTGAATAATGGTACTGAGGGAAACCCTGGACTAAAAGACAAGATTGGAATGCAGATCGCTTCTTTTAACCTCATCTCAATTGACATTGTGGATGAGAAAGTAAAGGAACAGCTGCAAGCCAAATTCAATGCTGAGCAAGAAGGGAAAGCAAGAGTTACTACAGCCGAAGCTGATGTTCAGGTGGCCGAAAAAGAATTGCTGGCTCGGACAAAACGTGCCGAAGCGCTTCTTGTCGAGAAACAAAAAGAAGCTGAGGGAGTCAAAGCAATCGGTGATGCCAAAAATGCCGTGCTCTTAAAACGAGTAGAAGCATTTGGAAATAAACCTGAGCTTCTGGCTGCCATAATGACCGCTGAAGGATACCAAGCTGGTACCTTGGTATTTGGGGATAAGGCAATGATCCTTGGAGAAAGAAAAAATGAAACTAGGCCAGTTGATAAAAAAGATTAAGATCAAACCATACTGGATTGTCAGTATAGCAATCTCTGGTTTAATCGCCTGGGGTATTATATCCTCCGTACACAATCTTAATAGTTTTGTGAGGACTCACGAAAGTGGGGCCAAGCAAAATGTATCAAAGTGGATAAATGATATGGGTAAAAGCAAAGTTTTCAAATCAAAAAAGAAAACTGAAGTGGAAACCCCTAATGTCGTTGTCCCAGAAAAAGGTTGGGTATGGAAGTCGTTCGCTGATAACAAAGAACATTCATTCCGCGTCAAATTCATACAAAAGAACGACACAGTGATGGAAATGGCGCTTCTCGCCCCTTCTGGTTTAGAAATTGCCCGAGTTAAGGTAAGGCAACCAGGAGAGTTTGGCTGGAGTTGGTATGGAGAATGGATAAATCCACCCAACAACAATTCCGGGCAAATCGTGCTCAAGGAATTGGAGGGAAGTAACGGACGCATATACATCGGCTACCAAAGCGATGGAAATCGTTCACGAAACTTCGTAGAAAAAACAATCATCGAGTTCGTTGAATAAAAAGACGAACCAACAGGGCTGTACAAATGTACTGCCCTGTTTTTTTATTCAAAAAAACCACCAATTAAATAATTGGTGGTTTTTTCTTTTTAAAGATTTAGATTGCTCCAATAGTTCTTAGAATCAAATTAATAATACCCTTAACAGATATCATTATAAATATACCGACAACTCCCCACAACATACTTTTTTGACCGTCTAATCTTTTCTCTGGACTTTCTGCATTTTTTATAAAGACAAATACTCCGTAAATAAAATATGCAGTCGCTAAAGCAAAAAGTAAATATATTAATGGCGTAACTATTTGATCGTTTATATTACTAAGAAATTTATCAAAGGAAACCCCTTTACCACTTCCCTGTGCATAAACTTTTGGAAACAAAAAATCAATCATAAATTAAAATGGTGGCAATAGTTGATCAACACGGCCAGATTGAATTCCAGCAGTACCGAATGTACCTTGCAAGATATTTACAAGACCCCAGACAGATACCATAACGAATATACCTACGATACCCCAAATTATTTGAGTCTTAGCTTCCTTCTTTTTTTCTTCATCTCCAGCTACAGCATAACGAAATACACCCCAGATAAAATACACAACCGCCAAAGATATAATAAAAGGTACCAATTTGTTTAATACAGCACTTGCCATAGCAAAAAGATCCCAAATACTATTAACCTTTGCCTGTGCCATAGCCACAAAAGGCATAGCGAAAGTCGAAACCGCAATTAATAATTTCTTCATAAATTATTTCTAAATAAAATTAACTAATAATAAACTAACGACCCATTTAATTTAACACCCTATAATTATAAATCCTCACAAAGAATTAAGCAAACAGCTTATAAACACATATCCTTTAATTTAAAGGTTCGGTATAACGTTGCTTATTTCTAATTGAGAATCATTTAAATTAAAGGTTCCCCTGAGAATATTTACAAGACCCCAGACAGATACCATAACGAATATACCTACGATACCCCAAGTCATAAATTGTTTGCCGGCTTCCTTTTCTTTACCCTCTGAACGGATAAATTTAAATACACCCAAAAGGAACACTACTATCGCAGCAGAAACGATAAGAGCAATAATTGGTCTTAACATTCCACCAATTATCGTATTCATTATTAAATCAGAAAAAGTCTTTGGAGTTTTTGTAGCTCCACCACCATTAACAGCATTGCTACCAGACACAACAGATCCCTGTGTAGGGTTAGCATAAAAAGGCGAATTGTTTTGGGCGTTCACGGACAAAAAAGCAAATGAGGAAACCAAGAGAAAAGCTAAACAGAAGATAAAAGATAGCCTTATAATTTTTTTATTTTTATTAAATATATTCATTTTTTTATTTTGTTAAGGCATCTATCGTACCAGTAATGATACTAGCGATAAGCTGCGCTCCTAGTAATAATATTATACCAATAATAGTATTTTTTAAAACAGTGTGAGCGGTGCTAATTTCTTTGCTATTACCCCTAGCCTTAACATACAAAAATCCTGCATATATTAAAGCGAAAATGGCGAATACAGCACCTATTTTGGCAACAAAACTTAAGGCACTAGAAATAAAAGTTGGTATATCATTTACCCCGCCTAGAGGATTTTGGATTGTACTCCCAGAACCTCCGCTAGTAACTGGGGCAGTAACTTCCACTCCAGGAAGTCTAATCCCCTGTGCAAAAGCATAAGAAGAAATACCGATGATCCCAATCGCAAATATTAGTACAAAAAGAAGTTTTCCTATTTTCATTTTTTTAATAAATTAACCTTTTAAAAATCTTAGTGCTTTGATACTAGGATCTACAAACCTATCTACTAAAGCATACACGACAAGCCATGCGGCCAACAACCAGAATAAACCCCACAATGTTTTAGAAAACATTTTTTTTGCATCTTCTAACTTACTAGCATTACCAGGATTCATAAGTATTTGAGCACCGGCATATGCTAAAGTAAGTGCTCCAAGAGAGGCAGCAATCGCAACAAACCAATTGACTATACGATTGACTGTGCTGATAGCATCAGCAAAATCACAAGCGTCTGATCCTGTACCACACTGAATTATAGGCCAAAATTTACTTTCTGCGTGAGAAACACCAGGACATGATATAAAAGGTAGAACCAAAAAAGTTAAGAACAATAAAATTATAAATATTTTTTTGCTGTGATTCTTCATATAATTAAATTATAACAAATTATTTAATTCCTCGCTTGCCTTTTGTACAGCACCCTCTAATCTTTCTCTGCCCGTTGTAATATTATCTATCATATCCTGGAAGATAATATCTGTTTTGCTACTATTGGGATCTAACCAAGACCTAGAAATTAAAGCTGAGTTATAGAAGACTGATTTTGCAGAATCTGACACACCACGTGCAATCAAATCTCTTCTTGCTGGGGCAAAATTATTAAATCCCAAAAATACGGGAACTGTGTCAGCTCCTACAAGAGTAGAAATTGCATTAAATGCAGGAACGATATTAGGTGAGCTCTTGAGTATTAAGAAACCGTATATATCACCGAATGTGATCTTGTTTTTAGAATCAAGTATTTGAGGAAGCATAGCAACGTCGAAATTTAAATTAGGATTCTTCTCTTTTATATCAGAAATTTCTGACGCCTTTCCGAAGTAAACAGCCAAATCTCCACTCAAAAACATTTGTTTAGAAGAAGGTAGAGCGTTATTCCAAGAATAAACAGATTTCTTGGGATTTGAGTAGTCTGTATAAAATCTCAAAGCTGAGTAGGCCGGTATCTCTATACTTTTTGTATCTACCGAAGATCTACTATCTAAATAGCTCGAAACCTCTCCATTACTTCCAGTTGCTATAATTGGACTTCCAGCCTGCATTATTATAGAACTTATAATAGCTTTGGCGTTATTTATATTTTTATATCCACCAAGAGATACTGCACTTTGAATTATATTCGCATTATTATCTACCTTAGACATCTTAGAAGCTAAATCTGGGAACTCTAACCACTTAGTAGGTGGAGAAGCAACTCCGACATCAGCAAACATATCTCTGTTCCAATACATCACTAACGGGTCTATAAAAAACGGTAAACCAATAGCCCCATCCGCTGTCAAATATATCTCTGCCTCTTGAACAAAAGTATCTTTAAACAACCTCTCTGGTAAACTAGTAGCTGGTATAGGATAAACCTTATCACTATATCTCACTAGTAAATTTTGTGGTAATAAAACGATATCTGGGCCAATTCCACTTGCAATCGCTTCTACAAGTTCAGCGTCTATTGTTAAAATATTTTTTTGTACATATTTGATTTTTACGTCCTTACTCAAATCAATTCTCATCTTACTTAAAAAGTTTTCGAAACTAACAACATCGATTGTCCCCCATGCAGTTAAATTTACATTGGTATTAGTTGAATCCTTTGCTTTGTAAAGTGCAAAAGAAGCAATTCCTAATAATATAAAAAAGGCAAACACTGATATTAAAATTACTTGAAAATTATTTTTCATATATTTGTTATTTTCTAAAAATAAGTCCGTAGTGTTGTGCTCCAGCAGACATTTCCCTCTCTAAAGAAAAACCGTTTTTGATAAACAACTCCTGAGCTTTTTCTTTTGGTAATACATCTTTTGCTTGTGGGCCCAAACCACCAAAAGAGCTAAGCCAATCTATTACAAGAACCCTTCCCCCCCTTTTTAAAACTCTTTTTATCTCCATAATTACATGCTCTTTATTCTCAAGTTGAAAAAGTATATTTGCTAAAATAACAGAATCAATTGAAGACTCTCTTAGTTTAGTCCCGCCAACATGTTCAAGATCAGCCCATATAATTTCGATATTAGACAGATGTCTGAATTGAGCCTCTCTCTTAATCTTCTCTAGAAGATCTTTTTGTATATCTAAAGAATAAACACGACCACCAGAACCAATAGCCTCTGCAGCAGCAAAAGAATAAAAACCAGAACCAGATCCAAAATCGGCAACATAACTTCCCTCTGCCAAACTAAATTGTTTTATATTTTTTTCTGGATCTGAAAACATAAGTTACGTTTATTATACTCTTATTATAAAATACAAGCTATAGATAACTGTGGAAAATCATATCTATATACAAGTCACAGAAGCAATTGAATCCCCTTCTCTTAATTTCATAATTCTAACACCTTGAGTTTGTCTTCCTAGTACAGGCACCTCTTTTATTTCAACCCTTATAACCTGACTCTTTTTTGATATTGTAGCTATTTCTTCTTCATTTTCTGTAACAACCATAGAAGAAATTATCTCTCCTGTCTTCGGTGTAACTTTCATTGTCTTAATACCAGAACCACCACGATTTTGAACTTTGTATTCTTTTAGAGATGTTTTTTTACCATAACCATTTGAGCTTACTACCAAGAATTCTGGATTTGTCATTTCTTTTTTAATAATATCGGTACCGACAACGAAATCTGCTTTACCAAGTTTAACACCTCTTACTCCAGCTGCATTTCTACCCATCACACGTATATCCTTTCCTTTGAATCTTATAGACTGTCCCTTTGATGTCGCAATAATTACTTCATCTGAATCAGTAAGGAAAAGTGCAGACTTTAATTCATCTCCAGCATCAAGAGAAATGGCAATAAGACCATTTCTTCTTACGTCCTTAAAGCTTTCCGCATCTACTCTTTTTGCTGTTCCATTCTTTGTAACTAGAATTAGTGAAAGTTTCGCACTTTTTATCTCCTTAGGCATCACAAGAACAGAAGTTACTTTTTCTTCATTTGATATAGCAAGATAGTTTACGATCGATTTACCTTTTGTAGCTCTTTTACCCTCAGGTAATTCATACATTTTTATTTGATATGCCTTTCCCTTATCAGTAAAGAATAGGATATCATTATGTGTTGAAGCTGTAACAAAGTGAGTAATGAAATCCTCTTCTTTTGTATCAAGATCTACAACACCAACGCCACCTCTCTTTTGTTTTTTGTATTCGTCTGGATTTGTTCTTTTAACATATCCTCCTGAAGTAAGCACGAGCATACTCTCTTCGTCGGCAATCAAATCTTCCTCGGAAAGAGCCACTACACCACCTTTGATAACCTTTGTTCTTCTTTCATCTCCATACTTTTCTTTTATTTCAGCAAGTTCAGCTTTGATTATTTGAACGATTCTTTTTGGTTTAAACAAAATGTCTTTCAAATCCTCTATGAGAGCTTGAACGGCTTTTAATTCATCCTCTATCTTCTTTCTTTCTAGACCAGCAAGTTTCTGCAAGCGCATTTCAAGAATTGCATTCGCCTGTATTTCAGAAAACTTAAACACCTTCATAAGTTGTAGACGTGCATCATCTACATCTTTTGATTTCTTAATGAGTTTTATAATCTCGTCTATATGATCAAGTGCTTTTTTGAGACCAAGTAAAATATGTTCTCTAGCCTCTGCCTTTTTCAAATCATATTCTGTTCTTCTTTTTACAACAATTTTTCTATGAGAAATAAATTCATCTAAAAATGTTTTTAGAGAGAGAGTTTTTGGAACACCATCAACAAGAGCCACTAAGTTAAAGTGAAATTTTTCTTCAAGCTGAGTGTGTTTGTATAAATAATTTAGTACACTTTGTGGTTGAGCACCATTCTTAAGATCTATTGCGATACGAATATCTTTTGTAGATTCATCTCTAAGACCTTTTATACCTTCCACCTTCTTTTCTCTTACTAATTCAGCAATTGCAATAATAAGTTCAGCTTTATTTACTCTATAAGGGATAGAGGTAACAATTATTTGGAATTGTCCTTTTTTGTCTTCCACTATCTCGGCATGACCACGAGTAACAACCCCCCCTCTACCAGTAGCATAGGCATGACTGATATCTGATTGATTAAAAATCATTCCACCAGTTGGGAAATCTGGGCCTTTTATAAATTGTAATAAATCTTCTGTTGTTGCGTCTTCATTGTCTATTAGGTGTACGGTGGCGTCTACAACTTCATTTAAGTTATGTGGTGGAATATTTGTAGCCATACCAACAGCGATACCAAGTGTTCCATTTAAAAGAAGATTCGGTGCAGCAGCAGGAAGAACTGATGGTTCTTTCTTTGTGTTGTCATAGTTTGGATGCCAATCAACGGTTTCTTTTTCAAGATCCTTGAGCATTTCTCCAGAAATCTTAGACATCTTTGCCTCTGTATACCTCATAGCAGCAGCTGAGTCTCCATCGATGTTTCCGAAGTTACCTTGTCCTATAATAAGAGGATATCTGAAAGAAAAATCCTGTGCCATCTTTACCATAGAGTCATAAACAGCAACATCACCATGTGGGTGATAATTACCAAGCACTTCTCCCACAACTGCAGCAGATTTTCTTGTTTTTGCTCCGGAAGTGAGATTCATCTGGCCCATAGCGAAAAGAATTCTTCTGTGTACAGGCTTAAGACCATCTCGAATATCAGGGAGAGCACGCTGTGTAATAACAGACATGGCATAGTCCAAATATGACTCCTTCATTTCAGTTATGATATTTCTATCTGAAAGCAATCGATGTTCAGTATTTATTTCCTTTTTCTCTTCTTTTTCTTTCGCCATGGATTTTATTTGAATAAATTATTTTAAATATTTGCTGACAAAACAACAACCTCACCTTCCTTACCATCTAAATCTTTCTTCTTAATTGTAAGCTTGTCTATCGGTTTAACATTTTCTTCTCCAGCTTCTTTCAAATATTTCTTTAAAGCATCCTTATTACCAACATCACCGAAGTGCATTGGGATAATTATTTTAGGTTCTATTTCTACAGAAAGTTTTTCTGCTTTTACTGCATCAATTACTCCATCATCTCCAATCGGCAAAAAAAGTATATCTACATCTCCCAACGCTTCTTTTACCTCACTTGAAAGATTAATATCTGAAAGTGCACCGAGGAAACAAAGGTTCATGTTTTCAAGAGTTACAGAATAAATTGTATTTACTCTTTCTTTCCCCCCGTAATTAGACTTCGAACCGAAACCCTTTATAAAAATATCTTTTACCTCGTATTCTCCAGGGCCCGTTATAACAAAAGGCTCCTTCCCATTATAGGAAAGATTCTCAGATCCATTCATATCTGGGTTATTGATGCTTACCAAAGCAATATCTGCAAAAAAACGAGATGACTTAAATTTTGACTCTTTTGAAATCGGATTAAAAGCGAGGGTGGTATCGCCAAATTGAACCTTAAAAAATTCCACTCCTTGATAAGTGATGATCATATATGACATATTATATCATTTCTAAAGGCTTAAGCAACACAGAAAAAATGAGCTTATATTTTCCATCTGGATAAATTTACATAACACAGCGAACAGATTGTGGGGACGTTTTATTAACAGTTAATATCTTATTAAGGGTGCGATTAAAAAAATAAGCAAACATTACGCCAAACTCATCACTAGTCCAATATCTAACATTCTGAAAAGTTGCCCCGGCCAAGAAAATTTCTTGTTTTGATGGTAATCTCCAGCCTTCACCCAACCCATGACAATAAGCAACAGCAGAATCCCAGGTCATACTGCGATTAGGGTCCGGGGTTTGCCAATTTACCACCACGTATGAAGCACACGGTTCCACCGAACACACAGTAATTGTATCAGTCAACAAAGGATAGTATGAGAGACTCGCAGATACTGAGCTTATAAAAGATTTGACTACCAAACTATTTATATTTACTGGAAATCCTCCTGTATCTGTAGCGTATAGCTGCAATGCACTTTTTACTTCATGTAAAGACACGTTAGCTGCTGCGGTCTTACTTCTCGCTCTAACACTACCAGCAGAAGAAAGCACAATAGATGACAAAAAAGAAATAATAGAAATAACAACCAGAAGCTCAATTAATGTAAAACCCTTTTTGTTCATTAAATTAATTATACCAGATTTTTATAAGTAACAAAAAACCGAGCAATATTTTCATACCACTCGGTTTAAATTCATTGTATTTCCTTATCTGGAAACCACTTTTTTGTTTTGGCAACACGGTGGTTTCTGAGATCATCGAGAATCATCTCGATGAGACCCAAACTAATGTAAGTGGACTCATCTAACACTGGCTTCTCTATCAAACCCATTATGTGATTAACAAAACCCTCACCAGAAGAGCTATGCTCCCCAAAATGATGAGCCGTCTCAAACAGCTCTCGAACACCTTCTAATACCTTCCTTTCATTTCTAAATGGGAATTCAGAGGTGAACAATGTCCTGAGATTATCTTGTGAACCAGTGGTGATGACGAAGAAAAATCCGCCACTACCACCCTCTTGCCCAATAATAATCTCAAGATCAGCCTGATTCTTTAAAATTTCAAAAGCAGTAGACTTCTTCAACCCAAACATATTTGTAACCTTTCCAAATTTTAACCTATCCGCCTCATAGTAAATACCATTTAGTCATATTTGTCAATCCTTTACAACATCAAATATTCCTGTATTATTTCCCTATTAATAGCGGTTGCGCATTAAGATAATCTCGGTCATCAGAAAACACTAGATTTGGAAGATGAACGAACCTTATTGAGCAAAAACAAATGTGTCCGCCACAAGCGGATTTTTAATTATTATGAAAGAAAAAAAAGTAAAAGTAGTTGATCCAGCAGTTGAAGAAGCTGCGAAGATTAAAGCAAATAGCGTGATGTCAAAGTTTTTCAATGACACCAAGAACCCTCCAGTAGACGGAGAAGTCGTTGAAGGAAAAGTTATTGGTATTGAAAAATCAAGAGTATATGTAGACTTACAACCATACGGAACAGGTCTTATATATGGTAAAGAATTCATCACAGCAAGAGACGTTATCAAGAAATTAAACATCGGAGACACTGTATCTGCAAAGGTTGTAGATGCAAATGGTAGAGATGGTTATATTGAAATTTCACTTAAGGAAGCTAGACAAGCCCTTATTTGGGATGAGGCTGAAAAAGCTATCAAAGACAAAACAATATTTGAAATCCTTGTAAAAGAAGCAAACAAAGGAGGTCTTATGATGGAATGGCAAGGTATTGTTGGTTTCTTACCAGCATCTCAACTTAAAGCTGAACACTATCCAAAGATAGATGATGGAGATAAAGATAAGATTATAGATGAATTGAAAAAACTCGTTGGTCAAAAGATTGCTGTTGCAATAATCACAGCTTCACCGAAAGAAGGTAAGCTAATATTCTCAGAAAAGAATATTGAAAAGAAAGAGAAGCAGAAAATGGCAAGCAAATACAATGTTGGTGATGTCCTAGATGGAGAAATCACTGGTACAGTAGACTTCGGAGTATTCGTAAAGCTTGAGGACGGACTAGAAGGACTTGTACATATTTCAGAAATTGACTGGGCACTTGTAGAAGATCCAAAGACATTATTCAAATCTGGAGATAAACTTAAGGTAAAAGTAATAGAAGTAAAAGACGGAAAAGTTTCACTTTCTATTAAAGCACTCAAAACAAATCCTTGGGTTGAAGCAGAAAAGAAATATAAGAAAGGTGACGAAGTAGAAGCTGTTGTTATCAAATTCAACAAATACGGCGCACTCGCAAGTATTGAAGAAGGAGTAGCAGGACTTGTACATATTTCAGACTTCGGTGGAGAAGCTAAAATGAAAGAGAAGATTAGCTTAGGTAAAAGCTATACTTTCAAAATAAATCTTTTTGAAGCTAAGAATCAAAAGATGGGATTGAGCTTTGTAAAATAAAATTACTAGCACAAAAAAACAGGTCTTGCAAAGCAAGACCTGTTTTTTTGTATATTTATTTATTTTTTAGCTGCTTTCTTTTTAGCAACAACGACTTTCGCCTTTGGCTTTTTATCTGCAACTTTTACCTCTGCTTTCTTTTCCTTAACTTCAACAGGTTTTGAAGCTGGTTTTGACATAAGTTCAATTGATTTTACCAAAGCATCTAATTTCATGCTTATAGCTTCCAACTGTTTCTTTACGCCATCATCACTTCCTCTGTTTGCGCTAGGAGCGAAATCATTTCTCGCTGGTCTTCCAGCATCGAAACTCTTTCTTGGGAATCTATCTCCTCCTCTGTCTCCAGATTCTTTCTTTCCTCCAAAGCATTCATTACAGTAAACTGGCTTTCCTTCTGTTGGACGAAAAGGAACTTCGCAAGGTTTGTGACATTGGTCACAAGTAGCTTGGTGCATAGTGACAGGACCTCTGTCTCCACCAAAACCTCCTCTGCTACCTCCAAAGCTTGATCTGCCTCCATCTCTTCTTCCCCCTCCGAATCCACCTCTACTACCTCCACCAAAACGGCTTCCTCCTCCTTCTCTTCTAAATTCTCCCATATAAATATTTATATTAGTTAATTATGATAATACAAGATTATGCACTATTTTTGATAAAAAAGCAAGAGCCAGAAACTATTTATCCAAATCTAGAATATGATCAATGCGTATCTTACTCACAAAGTCAGGTACGTGGCTTACTACAATCATCGCTCCTTCATATTTGCTTAGGGCCTCGGCAATCACAGGAATGTGACGAAAATTAATATGATTTGTGGGCTCATCAAGAATAAGAAGACCTGGTTTTTGTAAAACAAGTCTAGCAAAAGCCACAAGACCTTTTTGTCCTTCAGACAAATCCCCTATTTTATTACTCATTGATTCTGCTTTTATAAGAAAACCAGAAGCTACGCCCCTCACTGTTTCTTCAGGAATTTTTTCATCTACTTCAGAGAGAGACTTTAAAACAGTGTCCTCAAAATTAAGAGTAGAAAAATCTTGTCTATAATATCCAATTATTATTCCAGGGGCTATTTTTGTACCTTCTGCTTCGTTCTTTGCAATCGATTCTAAAAGAGTACTCTTACCAATACCATTTGGACCAACAAGTAAAAGATGTTGATTCTTCTTCAACTTCATATTAGCCTTTCTTTGTACTGGCTTATGATTTTTGAAAGTCTTAAAGGACGATATACTTACAATTTCTCCCAGAATATCTTTCTGCGCAGGAATTATAAAAGGTCTAATTGTTTTGTCCTCCTTTCTTGTATCTACAATATCATCTTCAAGCTCTTCTGCTTTTTCTCTCATTCTTTTTGCAACCATACGCATCTGTCCTCCTTTCATCGCAAAGAAGTTTGCTTTATCTTTATTTTCTTGGATCTCTTTTGCAAGCTGAGCATTCTTTCTGTTTTCTTTTTCCTGACGGATAGTAATTTGTTCACGAACATCAAAATAGTTTCCTACATACTGTTCAATCTTTCTTGTATAAACATCGAGATATAAGACCCCATCAGTAAAGCTATTCAAAAACTCTGCATCGTGAGAAATTACTATACATGTTTTTTTATATTCAATTAAAAACTTAGTTAGATGTTCTATCCCCGCCTTGTCCAAATTATTTGTCGGCTCATCGAGAAGAAGTAAATCTGGACTTTGTATAAGTGCTGAAGCTAAGAGAAGTCTTGCTTGCTGACCACCAGAAAAAGCTCTCATTTTTCTTTCATGTATTTTTTCATGACCTTTCAAATTTACCACCTCAAGTATTTCATCTATTTTTACATCGATATCATATTTCTTTTCTTTGAAAGATTTCTGAAAGAATTCTCTTACGGTAAGATCAAGGTCGTCTCTGGGAATAACCTGACGAGAGATTGCAATAGAAACACCGTTTACTACATTGATATTGCCGTCTGTAGGCTCCAGAGCTCCTGTGACAAGCTTAAACAAGGTGCTTTTACCAGAACCATTCTGTCCCATAATAGTAGTCTTCGTGCCACGACGAATAGAAAAATCCACCTCACTCAAGAGGGGTCTATTATCCGAGTACCCAAATGATACTTTTTCAAATCTAAGTATTGATTCGTCTTTTGCCATTCACTAGAGGATACTTTATTTTTGATAAAATAGAAAGGGATATAATCAAAACTAAATTCTCGATTCAAAGAACTCCTCTACCGCTTGAGAAGTAAAGAAAGCTGCTCTTTCTATAAAATTATTTCTTAATACTGGATTCTGCATAAAATCTTCGTATATATAAGCATACTCAATAAGTACGCTCAAAGAATCTGATGTATTGTAACTACCTAAGGCTATAAGTTCTTGATCTTCAATAACCCCAGCGCTTTCCTCTTTCATTGTACTTACCTTTTGCACCTTGGATATTTCATCCTTTAAGTCATTGGCCAAAATTTTACTTGATGTTGAATTAGAATATTGTTTTTCTGGTACATATATAGAAAAACCTTCGTAATTTGGTTTACCTTTGTATTTTGGATTATCATTGAAATGCAAGTGTATTGCTATATCAATCTTGTTATCTGCACTCCACTTATTTATTCCGTACAAAAATACTGCAGAATTCAAAGGAGCAGTAGAATGTCCCATCTTTGCATTTACTATATTAAACTTCCCACTATCGACGAGCTTAAACATCTCGTCTTTCATACTTTTTACCCAAGACAAAATTCCATCTCTATTACTATTTACATATTTTTCTAAATCTGAATTCCAACCATTAAAATTCCTTGAGGTTATAATCTCAAACTTTTTATTCTCCCCTAAAATACCCTTAATCTTTTCAGATATTAATAGATTCAAGTCTCTTTCTTTCAACATCCCGTATTCTGAACCTCCAAAATTTGGTTCATGACCGGGCACTAACAATATCTTTATCTTTTTATGATCTTCATTACTTTTATATTTCTCAACCAAATCTTTTACGCTAATACCCATAGAAAAAAAGGCCGCCGCTTGGTTTTTTATTTTCCATAAATATGGAGTTATAGAATTTCTTGTGCTATAGAAAAATACAACACAAAGAAGAACAACTAACCCAGAAATTAAAATCTTTTTCATCATTAATTATTTATTAATACTAAAACATACTTCATAAAAATCAAAATCCCCACGACAACAGCAACGATAGCTGAAAGTAATACGGCACCAGCAGCAACGTCTTTTGTATCTCTAGCATAAGGATGATATTCAGGAGAAGTAAGGTCAATATCTATTTCAATGGCTGTATTAAAGGCTTCGGACACAAAAACAAAACCACTTACTAATATAAGTATCGCCCATTCAATATTTGTAATATTGAAATAAAAACCTAAAAAGATGACTGCAATAAATAAAACAATATGAATCCAAGCATTGTGGGTTGTTTTTATAAAGATCTTTAATCCTCTACCAGCATGAGCAAAACTTTCTTTTCTTTTAATGATTGAGAATCTTTTATTTTCATCTGACTCGTCTTTCATAATTTAATTATAACATAGACACTCAGTCTCTTGGAAATTTAATGGGGTTTAATAATGCAAATTAAACTTGAAATTATTCAATAATTAAGATATTCTATCAAAACAAGCCAAACATTGGGGGATCGTCTAATGGTAGGACGCTCGCCTTTGGCGCGAAGAATCGGGGTTCGAGTCCCTGTCCCCCAGCCAACTCATGCGTAGCTCGAGACGCATTTGAGCTTTAAAAGCTAATTTTAGAAAACATAAATATGGCATCAAATAATGTTCCCTATATGTCAGCTCCAGGTTCTATAGTTAAAATTTTAGAAAAAATAAAAGAAGCTGGAACTCCTGAAAACTTTAACGCTGATTTTTTATCAACCAAACTTGGGTTTAAGGGAGGTAATTACAGAACCTTCATTTCGTGGGCTAAAAAAGCTGCACTATTAAATAGTGATGGAACACCTACCCAACTTTATAAAAAATTTAGAAACCCCACAACTTCAAAAAGTAGTTTTGCTCAAGCTATTAGAAATGCATACCCAGAACTTTATTCAAGAAATGAATACTGTCATGACCTCGACAAAAAAGGTTTTAAAGGATTAGTTATGGAGGCAACGGGTGAAGCACATGATTCTAAAATAGTTGATAATATAGTATCAACTTTCTTCAACGCAAAATCCCTAGCTGATTTTGATAGTAAAATCGATGCACCATTGGAAGAACCAATTTTGGAGGGAAAAAAAGAAGTTAATGAAACTAATACATCAAATAAAAAAATAAATTTAGGATTAAATTACACTATTAATTTAGTTCTCCCTAAAACTGATGACCCTTCGGTTTATAATGCAATATTTAAATCACTTCGAGATAATCTTCTAAAAGATTAATTTATGAACGATGAGTCAAATATAAAATTATTTGTTTTAGCTAATTCTTTAACTGAGAATAATTTAGATATGGTTGAACATAACCATAATATAGATTTGGGAAGAAAAGAACAAGCACCTACTAAAGAGCAAGATTACTATGCTCAATTTGATTCTGTATTCAGGAAAGAAGCAAGAGAAATGTCGAAACACTATGAAGTTTTTTACTGTCTTGAAAAGTCAATTAGAAATCTTGTTGTGCAATTAATGTTTGAAAAGTATGGTGAAAATTGGTGGGAAGATAAAGTAAAAGAAGATATAAAGAATAATGTTAAAGATAATATTCAAAAAGAAATCGAATCTGGTTTTACAGAAAGATCTCAATCTAATATTGACTATACAACTTTTGGGGAATTAACCGAAATTGTAAAAAATAACTGGGAAGCATTCTCTGGATTATTTAGGGACGTTAAAGCTTTTTCAAAAATCATGAGTAGTTTAAATCAGTTGCGTGGACCTATTGCACATTGTTGCCCATTAGCAGAAGATGAGGCTGTGCGTCTTAATTTGGTAGTAAAGGATTGGTTTAGATTAATGGAATAGGTTTAGATTTTATCTAGTAAAAAAACGTGCATTACTAGTATAATAAAATTATGGAAATTATAAACTTTATCGCAAATAACGCCATGACATTTTTAACTGCAATAACAGTATTTATCCTTTTCTATTATACTAGAGAAACATATTTATTAAGAAAAGAGTCTCAAAAACAGACTCAGATACAATTTACCCCATATCTTTCTTTAAGAAATTTAGATAGCGGTGCAACCTTATCGAATCTTGGAAAAGGGATTGCATTACATATTCAAGTTGATCCATCTATCCAAATTGAATCCCAATTGATTCTATTAATTCCTTCAATAGGAGCGGGGGAAGATAGAATTTTATATTCTATGTCGAAGAACGGGGATGGTGCCTGGGGTTTAATAACAAGGCAGCTTCCTGATGAAGTAGGTATTACATACTCAGATATTCTAGGTAACAATTATAAAGCCTCATTCTCAAGAGAATATAAAGGTATGGGTGTTTTCAAAGAGGTAAAACAGAATAAATTATAGCTTTTTTAGTGCGCTCAAGTTGCGTCGTTTTAATATACTAAGATTAGCTTAAACTGCCTTACAGGGCTTAGCCGACAACGGTTCCGACACGAGTCCCCCAGCAAAGAAAATTTTAGGAGGAATTTAAAATAAAAAGATAATAAAAAAGGCACACAAATTTGTGTGCCGTCATGTGCTTAGGTTTCGAAGAAGGGCCCTCATACGCCTTCCTTCTTCTATCTTGAATGATAAATCATTGCCCGATAAGCCCATTTTAAGTCCCCACAGTTGATCCCAAGCAACAGACTCTTCTTCAGATCCAGACGGTGCATCCTTATATGCTTCCTCAGCATCTTCTAGAATTTCTCTTCTAGTTTTTGATCTGCCAAGAAAATTTAGTTCAACACCAAGATTTTGTATTTCTTTTGGTTTAGATTTCTCATCTTGTTGTTTAAGACTCTCAATCAAACGATGTCCGCGAAGGACACTGTTACAGAGTTCGTTATTACTTTCACGAACTATATCATCCAAACTACGAGTTGGACCAATTGGCCAAATATGTCCACATGGTGCTCCACTCATGGCAACCTCCCTTTTAAAATTGTTTAAAGAACCCCTACTTATATTTAATGCTACAACAAAAAATACACTAGTCAAATCATCCACAAACTTTTGCTATAAGAAAAGGCTCGACCAGATAAATCTGGAAGAGCCTTGTTTTTGCAAAGTGGACAATATTTATTCATTAGTGAAGGTTACTTGCGGGTATCGAAGCCTGTCTCACCAAGATTACCTTCCCTGTCCACATCTTGGAAAATCTTTATAGACCTGCCTCCTTCGTGTACTTTTTGCACCAAAGGATGATCATACTTTCCATCCTTAAAGTGCCCAGAAACGTGCATCCGATCTATTATAGGTGTACTCATGACGCCCTCCTTTTTAGGGTTGCTTCCCAAACGATTTGGAAAGAACTTGTTCAGTTATAATCCTACAATAAGTCTTAGATCCGTCAACATTTTCCTTGTGTCAGTAAATGCTTTCAGAACTTCAGACTCGTGAATATGCTTGCTGTTCTTGTATTTATATCGAAATTCCCTTATCCACAGACCGTCTTTACTAGACAATATGTCCTTGAATAAGACAACATCGTTCCCACCCCAATACCTAAATGCATATAGAGAGTAGGAATAAACAAAGTTTAGAATATTCAGCGCGTTAGGAAACCTCCCATCATAGGCAGCACTAGTTGCCCACTCATAAAAAGTTTCAGCACGCTTTAAAAGATACATTGGTACTTTATTGTGTACCCTTGTAGCAAGTAAACTTTCTCTGTCTTGATCTATAGATCCAAAAATTCCTTCACCAGTTAATAACGGTTCAGTAATAAGTGGATCTAAGTTTTCAATCAAAGGAGATACTAATGACCGACTCAAGAAAGCAATATCTAATTGTTCATAAAAAAACCCGCCATACTTATCATCGTTGTCTTTCAGGACAACAAACAGATCGGTATCTTTTCCTTTTCTGTTTCCATACCAGGTTACAGATTCTATCTGCTCCATAGGTATTACCGAAAACAAAACAGGAAGTATCTTATCATTTTTCATAACCAACTCCTTTCAAAGTTCAAATTCTTTTATAACCCTACAATATAGATCTGGAAATAGCAACGACTTCTATACTAACCAATAAATCACTTCCCCATCACAAAATCAAAAATAGCTTTTGCATTTTTACCCATAACTGGCAACCTATCTAACTCATACCAATTTGCTTCAGCGATTTCTTTCCCATCAATATGTATTTCTGAATTATCTATATCTTCTTTAAATATAGATAACGTATCTTTTTTATATTCATGTTCGAAATGAAGATCTCCAACATATTCTGGTTTCTGTAATTGAATACCAACTTCTTCTTTGCACTCACGAATTATTGCATCATTAATATTTTCATTTTCATGAACTCCGCCGCCAGGAAATGTCCAGGTATTTGGATAGTAAGTTAAACGTACCATAAGAATCCTATTTTGATTAAACAGAATTACTTTTACACCCTTTGTTTTAGGACGAATAAAAAACCAATACGCTCTGTGAAGTTTATTTATAAATACCGCCAAAGTAATATTTCTCATACTGGGATTATAACATTGTTTTAAAACCACGCATTTGACAAGCGTGACTTTATATATTAATATAGTAAGTAGGGACAACAAACAAGAACCTTGAAAGGAATTTCTGATGTCGACAAAAATTATACATATCAGTGATGAATTCAGAGAAAATCTGGAATTGCCAGTGGATGGTCCATGCTATGAGCTAGCGATAGCTCTGCATCGTGGACTAGGCTGGCCGCTTGTTGGTTTACTTGATAAATCATCGGTAAATCAAAAATGGCGGCACGCAGCAGTCAAAACCCCAGAAAGTGGCCTTTGGGATGCCAGAGGGTTGATTACTGAAAAAGAATTCGGGAAACCATTTCCAGAAATCGACTCGCCGTATGTAATCATGGATATCAGCGAAGATGATCTTCGTTCGATAAGGCCAGTTCGTGAAATTGCCATAGAAATAATCGCCAAAATAGCTGAGGCGCTATGGCCTGAGTTGCCATGGATAAATGGACAACAAAAGCGTTACAAGGAGTTTGCTGACGCATTAGAGGCTTTGTCCAGGAAATACGACTTATGGATCGGTGGTCCGGTACCAGGTTGTCCCCCAGCATTATTTGATGGTCGTGGTGATAACCTGGAAAAAGGATATGCACTGGAACAAACCGCGGACGGACTAGGCTTCAGAATAGACCGCTACTTTGACAACATGTAGCAAACAACCGCTTGATAGTCATCTGACTTATCAAGCGGTTTTTTTATGTTCCACCTTCCAAAAACTTAATTTAGCGATATAATTAAGAAACTAACTAATTACACCAATGAGAATACAAAGATAAGACCACCTTTATAATTTTAACCGATCCGCATTGCGGAATCTTTGTATATGCATAACAAAAATCAACAATCTGTAATATTCTCTTGTAGCCACATCTCAAAGAAATTTGAGTTAATAGAAGTCTTAAAAGACATATCATTTACCATCTCCAAAAATGAAAAAGTCGGGTTAGTCGGTTCTAATGGTTCTGGTAAGAGTACCCTACTTAAAATAATAGCCAATCTTTTAGAAAAAGATTCTGGTACCATCTCCTATTCTAAAAAAATAAAAATTAAATATTTACCACAAATTCATACGGAAGAAGAAAAATTGAGTGGTGGAGAAATTGCAAAAAAAATCCTATTGCCAATAATCTCATCTGACGCAGATTTATTCATTTTAGATGAACCAACGAACAACTTAGATATAGATGGTCTAAATATGATTGAGAACTTTATTACAAAAAGCAATAAAGCTTTTTTGATAGTCTCTCACGACAGGATGTTCTTGGATAAAATAGTAACTAAAATTATTGAAATTGATCTTAAAACAAAATCATCCTCTATATATGACGGAAACTATTCTGACTACATAAAACAAAGAGAGGAAAAAATCCTTTTGCAGTGGAAAGAGTATAAAGAAAAAATTGAAAAAACAGATAAAATAAACGGTAATATAGAATTGAAATCTGATTGGCTTAAAAATATAGAATCGAAGAAAAAAGGTAAGAAAGCAAAAGATGATGATTCTATAAATGTACACTGGAAAGGAGCTGATGGAAAAGCAGCAAGACGTCTCAAAGTAATGAAAAATAAACTGGAAAGATTTGAGAAAGATGCAGAAGATATCAAAAAACCAATGCAGGGATTGCCACTTAAAGTGTCTTTTGATAATGAACATGGAAGTATAAAAGTGTTTGATCTTAAAGATATAGAAAAGAAGATTGGCAAACGAAAAATCGGCCCCATAAACTTACGTATACAATATGGAGACAAAATCCATATCATCGGCAAAAATGGAACTGGAAAAACAACTCTACTAAAAATACTCGTTGGGGAATTACAGACTGATTCTGGAATCATTGAAAAAGGAGAAAATATAAAAGTCGGATATATCTCACAAGAAAGATGGCTAACTAGACCAAACAAAACAGTAATAGAGGAATTTTTAGAAACAACAAAAATATCAGAGACCGAAGCAAGAAAAATACTTCATAGATTTAGAATTACCACAGAGGATGTAAATAAACATCTTTCATTAATAAGTCCTGGGGAATATTCTCGTCTTATAATCGCCGAACTATTAGCCACGAAACCAAACTGTATAATATTAGACGAACCAACAAACCATCTCGATTTGGAAGTAACCGAAGAACTAGAGAATGGACTAAAAGACTACAAAGGAACTCTCATAATAGTAAGCCATGATAGATACTTTCTAGAAAAACAAAAGATCAATAGAGTTTTTGATCTAAATATTAATTCAATTAGATTATAAAATATGCCCATACAAATAAGTAATTCGATTCAATCTACGTATATATTTATATCAATACTTATTATTGGAATAATATTAACCTTCCGAAAAAAGACCACGAAAGGACTCTCTGTAAATCTAACCCAGGAACTAAAAGGTTTTGCTATTCTTACAATTGTCTTCGCACACATCGGTTACTATTTAGTAAGCGACAATCAATTTCTATTCCCTCTCACTATAGCTGCCGGTGTAGGAGTTAATCTATTTTTATTTCTTTCTGGTTACGGGCTAGCGGTAAGTGCCATGTCAAAAGAAACATCGATACCACAGTTCTACTTGCGCAGATTGCCTAAACTATATATACCAATGTGGTGTACGGTTTTTTTCTTCTTAATATTAGATTTCTTTCTCTTAGACAGAATTTACAGTCTCAGTTATATTGGTCAAACTCTTTTAGGTTTTTTCCCTCGTGCCGATCTTTTTCTGGATATCAATTCACCCCTTTGGTATTTCACCCTTATTATCTTCTACTACTTACTATTCCCCATCACTTTTTATCGTAAGAAACCTTGGCTATCGGGAATCTTTTTGCTTACTATGAGCTACCTGGTGGTACTTTGGAACCCAGCTTTTCTTAATCAGGTCACGCATTTGTATAAATTACATGTCATAGCCTTCCCGCTTGGAGTTTTTATTGCCAGCCTAGTTTTTAAATACAAAGACAGGTTAAAAGAAATTTTACAAAAAACCGAATATCTAAAACTTTTTAAGAAAATAATATACTGGTGTTTCGTTGGATTATTAATCTGGATAATCTCTTATACAGCATATCATTCAAATGTAGGAAATAATTATTGGCTAGAACAAGCGACTAGTATACTAACATGTGGAGCAATTATAATCTTATTCTTAATTTCAAAACTAGAAAACCGTTTACTTTATTTATTTGGTGTATATTCCTATGAAATATATCTGATACATTGGCCTCTCATGTCTCGTTTTGATATTTTTTACCAGTTCCTACCATCTTGGCTTGCGACTTTAGCATATCTCGGAATATTTGTTGCGATTAGTTGGTTTATAAAAAAATGCAGGACAATCTCTACAAAGAAAGTCTGAGAGGAATAACACCCTTACAAAGTTTTGTATTTTATTGTATAATTATAGGCAGTAACCGCCCTAGTCAGACCCTTACTATATTTATAAATTAACTACTTAATAATTATGAAAATAAAATTAATTATTTTATCACTCTCTTTGATACTCAGTGGCACAATAATATCAAAAGCTCTCGCTGGTCAAAATGGTGGGGATGATAATAGAAATACATCAACTTCATGGACAAATGATGATGATAGAGATGGAGACAGAAACTCAACTTCATCCAGAGAAGAAGATGATGATAGATTTTCGACATCAACAGCTACTTCTACTAGAGAAGATAATAAAATTGGAGAAGAACACAGAAGCGAAATTGCAAATTTTATTAAATCTCTTTTAAAAGTAGCCGACAGGAATGAAGGCATCGGTGAAAAAGTAAGAGTTATGGCGAGAGAACAAGCCAGCTCTAGTGATAAGGTGGCAGAGGCAATAAATACAATAGAAAAACGCAGCAACCTCAAGACGTTTTTAATTGGAACCGATTATAAAAATATAGGTAAAATCAGAAGCGAAATAGCACAAACAAGAAATAAAATTGATGAGTTAAATAAAGATTTAGCTAAATTATCTACATCAACAGATAAAACCACTATAGAAAATGAAATGAAATCTCTAGAAACTTCACAGGAAAAAATAGAAGATTTTATGAAAAAGAACGAAAGCAGATTTAGTCTATTCGGTTGGTTTGTAAAACTATTTCAGTAGAAATTAAAAGTCTTCATGCTATAATACTTTTATTATTAGAAGGATAATCAAATAAAAATGGCAAAAGGAAACAACTCAAGAAAGAAGGAAACAAAGAAACCGAAGAAAGCTAAGAAATAATAAAATAAAAAACACCCGCTGACCGGGTGTTTTTTTATTCTGCTTTTATAAGTTTTGACAAAACCAATTCCAATGGAAGTTCAGGAATATAGGCCTTCGCCACCATATCGTAATAAGACAAAAGAATAAGTAATGTTTCCGAATTAATCTTTGATGGTTTTTTTTCAGCTAATTCTTTCAAGAACTTGAAATCTGTATCCGTCATTTCTTCTTGTAACTTCCCTTCTGAACTCTTAAGATTCCTTAAAAGCAGAACCCATCTCATTTTATGAAGCACAAGTTTAAAATACAAAAGCATATCGATATTAGAATCAGAAGCTTTTGTGACCGCATTCATTCCTAGTTCTAAGTTATTTTCATCTATTGCTCTCAGAAAATCATTTACCAACTCACCCTTAGGTGCGCCTGTCACAATTTCAACTTCTTCTACAGAAATCTTTTTATCTTTTGATGATCCAATTATTTTTTGTAGGATACTTTGCGCATCTCTAAAAGATCCGTCCCCAAGAAGTGCGACTAAATCCGCAGAGGCTGGTTCAAGAATAAAACCTTCTTTCTTTGCTATATTTATAGCAACATCTCTAAGTACTTTATGTGTAGGTTTTTTGAATAGAAAGCACTGACATCTAGAAACAATGGTCTCAGGTATTTTGTTTACTTCTGTTGTAGCAAGTATAAAAACGACGTGTTTAGGTGGTTCTTCAAGGGTTTTTAAAAGTGCATTCCAAGCAGACTTAGAAAGCATATGGGCCTCGTCTAATATATAAACTTTGTATTCTGATTCAAAAGGAAGGGTGCTTATAGATTCATTAAGTGCTCTAATATCATCTACACCAGTATTTGAAGCGGCATCTATTTCAGTAATATCATTTGCACTTGTACCAATTTCTTTTGCAAAAATTCTAGCGATACTCGTCTTACCAGTACCACGAGAACCAGAAAAGATATATGCATGAAAAACGTTTCCGAGATCAATAGAAGATTCCAAAACCTTTACGATATGATCTTGACCAAGGACTTCCTTAAAAGCCTGGGGACGATATTTACGATAGTATGCTGTTTCTTGCATAAAGAGATTATAGCATCAGATATAAAAATGGGAAATAAAAAAAGGCCATTATGCCACGAGCGAACTCGGGGCATAATAGCCAATGAACTTAAAACTTTTTTTATTAAGTTAGCTTAAGCAGAAGTCTAGCCCCAACGTTTCCTGAGATTACTCTCAAGCTCTAATTAGGGTGCAAGGCTTATACCTCCTTTCATGATACCGGAATTTCTTGGCCGTCACGGTCGTAGTTACCTTGTCGGGATTTTTGGACCGTAAAGCGCAGGCCGGCAGCCGAGTTAGGCGCCGATGCAGGCAGTTTTTGCTTTAGTTACTACAGATTTACGGCGAATCGTCGGGGGACCAGTTTTCATGCGAAGGTTCTCCTTCTTGTTTAACTTACTTATTATATTTAGCAGAAGAGTACCTCTCCTCTGCTTTGCAGGTGATGTCGGCGCAATATCTTTCGCGCGCCAATAACCACCAAAATTCAAAGAACAAAAAAGTGAGATGGTTACCAGTGATTCCTTACTTATTTTTTCCCTTAACGGCGCCAAAAACATCGGGGCGCGACAGCCAGAAACATGTCTCCCAACGAAATCTCGCTCATCGCGGATTGTTTCGTCATAGACAAGACCCAAACTGTAACGGGATACGGGAACCTACTGGTAACCAACTCTGCATAGAAAGTTATCACACTATTACTAGTTTGTCAACTGTTTTTCGATTTTCTTTTTTATATTCCTAAAATAGCTATATTTATAGCCGTTATTTTGTAGCATCTAAATAACTTTTAATTATTTTTTCTACTTCCTTTTCTGTATTACATTGCATAAGTTCATTTCTCAATTCTTTTGCTCCATCAAATCCATTCACATACGCTTTAAAATGCTTTTTCATTACAGCAAAATTCTTTTGATTCTTTAATAGTTTATTAAAAAGCTTGGTGTGTTCTACGAGTACTTTTAGTTTTTCTTTTATAGAAACTTCTTTTGTTCTCTTAGAATCAAAGAGCCAAGGATTTCCAAAAATCCCCCTCCCTATCATCACTCCTTCAAATACAGTATCTTTTATTTTCTCTTTACCATCTTTTGGAGATTTAATATCACCGTTTGCAATGAGGACAACTTCTTTATCTATACCTCTAACAAATTCAGAAATCTCTTTTGCAAGTTCCCAGTGTGCATCAACCTTGGACATCTCTTTTCTAGTACGTAAGTGTACCGTAAGAGCAACCGGCTTTTCTGCCAAAACTTCTGTGAGCCAATTTTGATAATCTATTTTGTTATATCCAATTCTTGTTTTCACAGATATTGGAAGATTCGGCGCACCTCTTTTTGCGGCTTTTATGACTTCTCTGGCAATTTTAGGGTTCTTCATCATTGCAGACCCTGCTCCCTGTTTCTCTACCTTTCTATCAGGACAACCCATATTGAGATCAATACCATCAAAACCAAGCTCCGAGATTATTTTACAAGTAGTTTCAATGTTTTCTGGTTTGGAACCAAATATCTGAGCAATTACTGGTTTCTCTTTTTTAGAAAACTCTAAATCTTGAAGAAGCGGCTTTCTGCCTTTTAGAGATGCAATTCCATCTGCAGCAACAAATTCAGTCCAAAATACATCTGGCCCACCACCTGTTTCCCCATGTCTACTATATTTAGCGATTATTTGTCTAAAGGCAATATCAGTAACATCTGCCATAGGTGCAAGACAAGTAAAGCCTTTATTTTTTCTTATTTTCTCCCAAAAATTCTTTTTCACAAGGTGATTCTAGCATTTATTTTATCTTTGACCAAGATACAAAAAAATGTTATTTTATAAACATGGCAACAAAAATATTACAGAAAGATAATCCGATACTTAGACAAATCTCTAAGTCTATTTTGGAAAAAGAAATAAAAAGCCCTAAGATCAAAAAGATTATCTTAGATATGAAAAAAGCTCTAAATTCCCAAGAAGATGGAATCGCTATTTCTGCTATTCAGATAGCCGAACCAGTAAGAATCTTTTTGATCTCAAAAAAGATATTTGAAATACTTGGAGAAAACAAGGATGAAATAAGAGAGAAAGTCAAAGATCTAATCTTTATAAATCCTAAGATTAAAAAGTTTTCAAAAGAAAAACAGCTCCTTGAAGAAGGATGTCTCTCTGTAAGATATTTATATGGAAAAGTTTCAAGATGTAAAAAAGTTCAAGTAGAAGCTACTGATGAAAATGGAAATAAATTTTCTAGAGGATTTTCTGGTCTTTTGGCTCAGATAATTCAACATGAAAATGATCACTTGGATGGCATTCTTTTTATTGACAAAGCTATAGATATAGAGGAAATTAAACCAGAAAATATTAAATAAATGTTTAATCAAAAAATTAAAATAGCGTTTTGGGGAAGTTCTGATTTTTCTGTTATCGCAGTAGAAGAATTAAAAAAACTTGGTATTATACCTGAGCTTATTGTTACAACTCCGGACAAACCACAAGGTAGGAAAATGGTACTCACACCAACTCCTGTAAAAGCTTGGGCCGTAGAAAACAGTATAGAATGTGTCACTCCATCAAAACTAAAGGACCCAGAATTTTTAAAAAAGATAAAAGAATACAATCTTATGATCGTAGCTTCGTATGGAAAGATAATTCCACAGGAGGTTATAAATATCCCTGAATATAAAATATTAAACATCCATCCGTCTCTATTACCAAAATACAGAGGTTCTTCCCCACTTCAATCTCAAATATTAAACGATGAATTTGAAGTCGGAGTATCAATAATGCAAGTGGATATTGAAATGGACCATGGTCCCATAATTACTCAAAGAAAATTTGTGATAAACAACTGGCCTATTGGCTTTACTGAATTACAAGATATTTTAGCAAAAGAGGGTGCAAAAATTATCTCTGAAATATTGCCTGATTGGGTAAAAGGAAATATAGAAACGAAGGAACAAAAACATTCTGAGGCAACTTTCACAAAAAAAGTAGAAAAAAAAGATGGATTTATTGATATAATAAACGGAGACCAATTTAAAAACTACCTAAAAATTCTTGCCTATGAAGAATGGCCTAGGGCATATTTCCAAATAGAAAAGAAAGGAATAAAAACCAGAATTATAATTAAAAGCGCCACCTGGGAAGATGGGGCTCTTAAAATACTTCGGGTTATACCAGAGGGTAAAAAGGAAATGGATTATAAATCTTTTCTTTTGGGATTACAAAATTAATTGTAAAAAGAACTGGGCGTTGTTGAGCGATAATAATTTATCGCTTTTTGCATTCCATATGCTACATGACAGACGTATAAAACAAAAATCATTATGAGAGTAAAGGAAATCGCCACGGTCTTTTTGCTTAATTTCCTATTTAGGATCATATATACCTTTCAATAGATCTTTGATTTTTGCTCCACCCTTTCTAAAAAAACTGTTTTTCTTTTCTTTATAAGATTTCAAGGCTTTTGCCATTTCATCATTTACAGAATCTATAGCCGAATATAAGTCTTCTTTCTCTGATACCGCTCTGAGAGTCTTCCCTCCAAGATGTAAATTAAATTCCGCTTTAAAGATATCCCCAGTCTTATGATGATTACTAGTCTTACCAATATCTACATAACACATTACTACCTCCATTTCTTCGGGGTTTATAAATTTATCCAAGTGAGAAAGTCTTTTTTCCACATACTCAGTAATAGCAGGAGTTAGAAAAGTATTTGTCATTTTAATATTGTGCTTCATAATTTTATTTATCTAAACTTATAATCTTGCCCGGAGAGTGATGACCGCTCACTATCCTTACATCACCATTATACACCTTAAAATATTCACGGACCAGTTCAATTACTCTTTTGTTTGCTAATCCTCTTTCTGCTGGTTCTTTCACAGTTATATCAAAATGATCCTCGGATTTTTTGACGAACTTCTCTGTTTTTGCACCTGCTTTTACTTTTACCTTTATATACATATATAAAGGTATATATTAACCCCTAAATTATAAAAAACAAAATCCCCAGGACTTAGTCCTGGGGATTTTGTTTTACCAAGTGAGATATTATCTCATAGGTCTGAAAGGTCTCTTTTCAAGTGGTTTTGCTTCGTTGACGGTAAGCTTTCTACCATCCATTTCAACACCGTTGAATGATTCAATAGCTTTATCAGCTTCATCATCATTAACCATGCTTACGAAACCAAATCCTCTTGATCTGCCAGTCATTTTGTCTATCATAACGATAGCTGACTCAACAGCGCCGGCCTTTGCGAAGAAATCTGCTAACGCAGCATCATTTGCTGAGTAAGGAAGATTTCCTACATATAATTTCTTTGCCATTTGTTTTCAATTTTCTACTAAAGTCGCAGAAACGACCTAAAATCTCAAACGGCTAAGAAAAACTTAAACCTACGAGAATTGTTACTGCTTTGCTAGTATAGCACAAATAAAACAATAAATCAACCTTACCCAATACTTTAATTATTTCGTCAATATATACTTAATAGTTTTAACTATAGTATCCCTATAAAGCCACTGGATAAATCAAAGAAGTACATCAATCATCTAATATCTACAAAAACAGTGTACAAATAAGCATTTTTCTGTTAGAATACTCCGACAATGAACAAACAGAAAGAATACAAGAAATTTGCTGGTAAAGATAAAAGAAACAAAACTCCTTTTAAAAATCAACAAAAGAAGCAAGGCAAGACAATACTAGGAACCATTAAATCAGTCAGAGGGAATGTCGCCTACTTCATATCTGATTTAGATTCATCTATGGTTGAAATATCTACTAGAGATCTAAACACTGCGATGGCTCAAGACAAAGTAGAAGTTTCAGTTTTTGGTAAAACAAAATCTGGAGAACCTATGGGTAAAGTAGTATCTGTAATAACAAGAAACAAAAAAGTGTTTGTTGGTACAATTCAGATATATAAAAATGAATTTTTTGCTGTACCAGATGATAGAAAAATAAAACTTACAATAAAAATCTCAAAAGAGAAATTAAAAGAAGCAAAAGAAGGAGACAAGGTACAAGCAAGAATAACTAAATGGGAAATCCTACCAAAATATTCTGAAGGTGAAGTCCTAGAAATAATCGGTAAGAAAGGTGAAAACAATACCGAGATGTCTTCTATTGTTTTAGACAGAGGTTTTGAAGTAACTTTCCCAGATAAAGTAGAAGCAGAAGCTACTAAAATTGCCGCAGCAAACAAAACTGTACCAAAAGAAGAATTCGCAAAAAGAAAAGATTTAAGAAATACTCTTACTTTCACTATTGACCCGAAAACAGCAAAAGATTTTGATGATGCTATATCATTCAAAACCCTTGATAATGGTAATTATGAAATCGGTGTCCACATCGCTGATGTATCTCACTATGTCACAGAGAGAAGCGAACTAGACAAAGAAGCTTACAAAAGAAGCTGCTCTGTATATCTTCCAGACAGAACAATCCCTATGCTCCCCTTTGAGCTTTCAGACAATCTTTGTAGCTTAAATGAGAATGAGGAGAAACTCGCTTTTTCTGCTATTTTTGAAATGGATAAAAATACGCATATCAAATCAAAATGGTTTGGTAAGTCTGTTATTAAATCCGCAAAAAGATTTACATACGAAAGCGCACAAGATTCAATAAACGACAAGACGGCTCAGTATCACAAAGAGCTAGCCGAGCTCAATCGTCTTGCAAAAATAATGCGTAAAGTAAAGACAGAAAAAGGTGCAATAGATTTTGAACAAGATGAAATCGCTTTTGAGCTAGATGAGAAAGGCGTTCCAATAAAAATATATAAAAAAGCAAGATTAGACACGCACAAGCTTGTCGAAGAATATATGCTTCTTGCAAACAGAGAGGTCGCAGAGTTTGTATACAAATTCGAAAAGAAAAGTGGAAAGGTTATTCCCCTTCCATACAGAATTCACGATCTCCCAGACAAAGAAAGAATTGGTGAACTTGCTATCTTCGTAAAAGCTCTTGGACATCAATTATTCATAAACAAAACAGGTTCTGTTACTGGTAAAGATATGCAAGCTCTTTTTGCTCAGGTAGAAGGAAAAGCTGAAGAAGGTTTGATAAAGACAGCAGCAATACGCTCAATGTCAAAAGCTATTTACTCTGTAAAAAATATTGGACACTTCGGTCTAGCTTTTGAATATTATACTCACTTCACTTCCCCTATCAGAAGATATCCTGACTTACTCGTACACAGAATGGTACAAAAAATCCTTACAGGAGAAAAAATAGATGAAAGAAATTATGCTTTCTATGAAAATGCTGCAAGACACAGCACTGACCAAGAAATAAAATCTGCAGAAGCAGAAAGAGAAGGAAGAAAGTACAAGCAGATTGAATTTATGCAAAATAAAGTCGGACAAGTTTTTGAAGGTTCAATCACTGGTGTTACTGAATGGGGTATTTATGCAGAAGACACAGAAACAAAAGCTGAAGGTATGATAAAACTTTCTTCACTTGGTGATGACTTCTACGTACTCGATGCAAAAAATTATAAAATAGTTGGAGAGAAAACAAAAAATACTTACACTCTCGGACAAAAAGTTAAGATAAAATTGGTTAGTGCTGACTTAGACAGAAAGACGATGGATTATGAGATAGTGAAATAAAAAAAGCGGTTCCCAAAAAGGAACCGCTTTTGAACAACCCTTTTTTCATTAGATTGTTCTGACCGGAAAAGGTTCAGTGCCAAGATTAGCAAGATTTCTCCCGCAATACCTCGCACCTTCACCACATTTACCAGTCTGCATGCATGGAGGCTCAAAGAAAGATAAGACCTCCTCATTACCTGCAAGATGCTTTCTGGCACCACAGCTCAATTGATATATTTCTTCTTGAGCGCAGAGACAGAGACGTTTTGCCTGTTCGTGTGCAATGGCATTAATCGTCCCTGACTTTTCGTATGTCACCATCGCACCATAAGGAGCCAGAACTGCAGCCAGAGTCTTTGGTAGCTCTTTAGACAACTTTAGCCAAGCTACCATCAAAACCTCAAGCTCCACGTCAGCCCCCAGTTGTTTTAATAACGGCGGCGAATATACAAAACCGTTGAATGAAGGCTCTGTTCTTCTGACTGTTCTGTGCCGCTGATCCTGCCCCATAGTGGCACAAGAGATAGATATCTCCATGCTGATATTTGATGCATTGTTGTCCATCAAACACGGCAGGAAATGTAACCTATCAACCGGATGCATATCATCTTTCCCCGGTTTTTTAATCCTGGGTACGTACAGGTTTTTCAGTCCACAGGATGGATGATATTCCGTTCCTGCGTAGAAACCTGGAATAAACGGCACCCAATCCTGTTTTTTCCTTCTCTCCTCTACAAAGGCAAAGGATATTTCCGGAAATTTCTCCAGGACTAAGTCCCGCATCATATCAGTCACGTTCCTCAACACCGGACTCCACGAGCACTCCCACATAGTAACAAGAGTGATCAAATCAATCGTGTAGTCCAACCCGGTCGGCATTATTATTGGAATAAACATCCGCATTTGCTCTTGAGCAATCTTGGGGAAGTTATTTTTAAAAGAATCTGGTGCATTCGGTCTTTCCTTTTGAGAAACCTTCGCAACCAAATCTGTAGCCGAATCAATATAGTAACGGTAGCGAGCAATCGCCTTGTCGATGTAATACCCGATTTTATTCATCTGAGAACGGCTAAGCCCCGGCCAGTGAGCATTAATATATTCCATCAGACGTTTTTTGTCTGGATTGGAATACATCGCTGCGCAAAAACGACCACTTCGTTGATCCGTATTATAGAACGGATGTGTTAGGTGCAGACCAAATGTCACATCACCCACAGAGACCCCCTCGATGCCAAAAGTAAAACTGGAGTGTTCCATGGTTGTGTGATGTCCAACTTTGAATAATCTTTCCTTAATATCGATCATGTCACCTAGCATAGGCGTTTCAGCACCATAGCAATATTTCGCAGCGTGTGAAGCCAAAATTTCTGGCGACACACTAGGCAAACAAACCAAACCGACCTCAATTGTTCCAGAGGTTTTTGATGGGATTACATTACCATTCTTGTCTTTCATTTTCCTGTCCTTTCAGTTTATGTTAAACAACCAAATCTAAATAAACCTTACATAATAAAAATAGTAAAGTCAAACAACAAAAGATTGCGTTATTTCGCAACCTGCACTGCTTCCTCAAATTGTATTGATAGAAGCCTTGAGATACCATCTGAGCCCATTGTGACTCCATATATGACCCCTGCGCGAGACATTGTTTCTCTATTGTGGGTTATAAGAATAAGCTGAGAATATTTAGAAAGGTTGGCTATCATATCTCCATATTTTCTAGAATTTGCTTCGTCGAGTGCTGCGTCTGTTTCATCCAAGATGATAAATGGTGGTGGATTAACCTGAGAGATCGCAAAAAGAAGTGCAATAGAAGTAAGAGCTCTTTCTCCACCTGAGAGCATCATCAAACCTTTTATTTTCTTCTTCGGTAAATTTACTTCTATATCAAGACCCTCTTCTTGTTCTTCCTCTTCTTCGGTAAGATCACCAACTTCCCCTTCACCAGGGACAGTCAAATCTGTATCAGATCTTTTTCTCTTCTTTTCTTTTACCAAAGAAAGTTTAGCAGAACCTCCACCGAACATTGCAGTAAAGAATTCTTGAAATTGAATATTTATTTTTGTAACACCAAGCCTAAATTCATTTGTAAGTTTTTCATCAAGTTCTTTTATAAGAATTTTTAGAGATTCGGAAGACTTAAACAAATCTTCAAGCTCTTTTGCTAAGAAAACATCTCTTTCAGAAGTTTCTTTAAACTCTTTCATTATTTCATCGCCACCAGCGACACCAGCATCTTCCAAGCGAATTTTTATCTTCTCAAGTGCTCTGCGTCTATCTTCCTGAACTTGTCTTGGTTCACTTATAATTTCTTCTAAGGAAATAGCCACACCACCTTCATTTACTGGCCAAAAATCTTTATATCTCAAAGCCTGAATGCCCACAAGGATTCCACCTTCTTGTAATTCCCTCTTTAAATCTTCTTCATTTTTTCTTAAGATACTTTCTCTGCCTTCAAGATTGCTTAAGTGCCCACGAATATCATTCTGCTCTGCAACGATTCTAAACAATGCTTTTTCTGCGTCTCTATTTGAATCTCTTTCTTTTTCTATTTCGCTCTTCAAAAATACATATTGCTCTTCAAGCTCTGTTTCTAGCTTTTCTGCATCTTTTATTTTCAATTCATATCCACCTTTTTCAGATTCTAATCCCTTAATATCACTTTCAATTTCTTGCTCGGCTTGTTTATTTTCACTTTCTTTGTTTCTTTCTATAAAATCCTTAAGGAGTTTCTTGATGTTTCTAAAAATCTCTTTAACCTTTGATATATCAGAAGTTTCAAAAGCTCCATCGATTTCTAAATCTATTTCTTTTGTGACATTTTCTACCTGAGAAAGTAAAACCGTCTTGTTCGTCATCGCACTATTTGCATCTTTCTGTTTTTTGAGAAGACGAATAAGAGAGGAGATTTCTCCCTCTATTCTACCAACATTTCTCATGAGAGAGTCCTTCAAAATACGAGTTTCTTTGAGCTTCCCTTCAACTTCCATAACCTTCTCGCTTTTATGATCTCTAGTATTTGATTTGGCTAAAGTTTCTTTAGCTTCAGCCAGCTCCTTTTCTAATTCTTCTTTCTTTTTTAAAAGAGGTTCTTTTTCTGACAAAACACTTTTTCTTTCATTATTTAAATATGATTCCTCACGGCAAAAGTACTCATGATACATCTTAGTGAGATCAGTTTTCATTTCTACTGCCTTTTCTATTTTTTCTACTTGTTTCTTAAGGAAACGAATATGCGGAGCAATCTCTCTTCTTAAAGATTCAACTTGTTTAATATTTTCTTCTGTCTTATCAAGCTTTCTTATACTCTCTTCTTTTTTGTATTGATATATTTTTAATCCAAGAGCATCCTCTATCATTTCCCTTCTCTCTCTAGTATTTGCATTAAGTACCTTATCAGCCTCACCTTGAGAAATAATATGGTGTCCAGAAGCACCAATATGCGCACCCGCAAGAAGTTCTATAATATCTTTTAATCTTACAAGACTTCCATTTATAAAATACTCACTGGAAGAATCTCTGTGTACTACACGCTCCAAAGCAACTTCATCAAAATCAAGATTGAGTACTCTTTGTACGTTGTTGAAAATAAGTTTTACAGAAGCTCTATTTGCACGAGGTGCATCTTTACCTCCATTGAAAATTAAATCCTCAGCTCTTTTACCACGAAGAGATTTTATAGATTGTTCACCAAGCACAAAACGAAATGCTTCTGCGGCATTTGATTTACCAGAACCGTTTGGACCAACAACAGCAGAAATAGGTGTATTGAAATCTAATACACTTTTTTTAGCAAACGATTTAAAACCAGCAATTTCAATACTTTTTAAATACATACGGAAATTATTCTATTTTATATAAATCTTTTATAAACTTCTCAATCTTTTTATCTGGGGTATCAAAAAGCATTTCTTCATCTTGAAATCCGCTACCTATAAGTCTATGCCAAAGAATATATTCTTTGGGCTTTAAATCTGCACTTTCAAGCTCATGCTCAAAAGTGGCTATTTTCTTTCTGTCTTCAGCAAACTCTTCTTTAGCAATTAAGTCCTGACTAAGCTTTAAATAATAAGCTTCTATTTCTTTAGTTATATCGTCCCAAACAACTTGCTGTTCTTCAGGCAAATCAAAATTACCCTCTTCATCTACAATTATTCTCTTGGGTTGTTCCGGTATTTTCTCTGTCATGTAAATATTATACCATTAAGCCCAACCTTTTTCTTTCAGGGCATGTTTAGCAGCTTCTTGTTCGGCTTCTTGTTTAGATTTACCTTCACCTTCAGCTACTTTTTCATTATGAATAAATACACCAACGGTAAATTTCTTGTCATGATCAGGACCTTCTTCTTTTACTGTTTTATAAAGCGGAGTTTCTCCTTCTTTATCTTGCGCTCTCTCCTGGAATTTACTTTTTGCATCAAGCCACATTTGGTCTTCAACAATTTTCTCTATCAAAAAGAAAATGTTTTTTGAAATAAAATATTTTGCAATATCATATCCCTGATCCAAAAAGATTGAGCCTATAAGAGCCTCAATAGTATTCGCAAGAATAATTTGTCTTGCTCTACCTAAATCTTTTGCCTCACCTTTTGAAAGTAAAAGGAAATCATTCATTCCAATTTTCGCTGCAGCCTCTGAAAGAGTCTCTGCTTTTACAAGAGCAGATCTATATGAAGTAAGCTCACCTTCTGTTTTGTCTGGATACTTAGCATACAAATATTCTGTGACTATAAGTTCAAGAACGGCATCCCCAAGAAATTCTAATCTCTCGTTATGACCCATCTCTGTATCTCTGTGTTCATTCAAATAAGACCTGTGGGTAAAGGCCTGTGTTAAAAGAGACTTATTCTTAAAAGTAATCCCTAGTATTTCTTCAAATTTTGTAAAATCTGGTTTATTCATAATTGGCTATCTGCTTCCAATTATAGTAATCGCTTTTGTGATTATTGGCAAGATATCATCATAGAAATTAAGTGTTTGAATATCTTGGAGTTTAAACCACTTTGCATCGTCTAAACCGCCACTTTCACCAAGGTTGAGATCATCCATTTCTGACTTTGCAAGAAAATAGGTAACTTGTTTACGAATCTTTCCATCTTCAGGATGATTTGCTACATATTCGTTACTCAAAAGTTCTTCCTCGACATTTATATCAATACCAATTTCATCTTTTATTTCTCTCATAAGACCCACTTTCATATCTTCACCATCTTGAAGTTTACCTTTTGAAAGAGTCCATCTGCCAAATACATCATGTACAAAAGCAAAATATATATCGTCATCTTTTTTTGCATAGATAACAGCACCAACAAGCCTTCTTATTGGCATCTGATCAAAAGAAATTTCTTTAATTGTCTTTTTTTTTGTTTGTTCGTCCTTACCTGGTTCACCAAGTTCTTTATAAATAGTACCGAGAACTCCGTTTATAAATCCTCCACTTTTTTCTCCTCCATATGTTTTAGCAAGCTCAATAGCTTCATTTATAGCAACCTTAGCAGGTACTTCTTTTCTATCAGAAAAAAGAAGCTCGTAAAGCCCGATACGCAAAATGTTTCTGTCTATAATAGATATCTTTTCAATAGGCCAATCTGGAGCAGCTTTTACAATAATATTATCTAGATCAACTCTCTTATCAATAATTCCTTTTAGCAAAGATGCCATAAAAGAATCTTCGCCTTTTCCATCACCAAATTCTTTATTATTTTTTTCTAGAGATAATAAAGTATCTTCTCGTGAAAGATTTCTAAAATCCCACTCGAATGTGGTTTGAAGAACTATTGATCTTGCAAGGTGTCTGTTTGACATATTCTTTATTTACTAAGAATAGTTTACCAGATATAAAAAGAAAAGAAAAGACCGAGTGTTAATTACTCGGCTTTTTTCTCTGACTTCTTAGCTTTTGTTTTCTTTACTGTTTTAGCTTCAAGGTTAATTATTACTTTACCTTTATACTTACCACAGATTGAACAAGCTTGATGTCTCATTACTGCAGATCCACAATCAGGACACTTTGTCATCGCAACATTTTTTAAGAAATGATGAGATCTTGTGCTCCCTCTCTGGGATCTATTATGTCGCATTCTGTTTACCATAGTCCTAAGAGCATACACTATTTCTAAAAAAATATCAATAAGGTCTTTTCTTTTTGTATTCTTTTTGCTAATATACAAAAGCAGTCTTAAAAAGACTACATATTCCGTGGTAGCTCAGCGGTAGAGCGATCGCCTGTTAAGCGATTGGTCGTAGGTTCGATCCCTACCCACGGAGCAGTTAGATTTGGTGAAAGCGACCTATTTGCGTCACCGAAGGTCGCAGATTTCGTTTAATCATTACTATGAAGAAAACTGTCTTTTATTCTTGGCAATCAGATTTACCTAACGGCACAAACCGTACCCTTATTGAGAATGCTCTAAAAGAGGCAGCTAAAGAAATAGGAGACGATTCTGATACTGACATTGAACCTGTTATTGATAGAGATACTCAAGGTGTAGCCGGTGCGCCAAATATAGCAACAGCGATATTTGAGAAAATTGATTCAGCTGATCTTTTTGTTGCGGATGTATCAATTATTGGAAGCGCAAAGAAACGCGCCGTTCCAAATCCAAATGTTTTAATAGAGTTGGGATATGCTCTTAAAGCCTTGAGACACGAGCGTATCATATTGGTTTTTAATAATGCATTTGGAAAGGTAGAAAGGTTACCATTCGATTTGAGAATGCACAGAACCCTCACTTATAGTTGTACCGAGTCTGTCACAGACCGATCGGAGATAAAAAAGGATCTGATTAAGGATTTTAAGTCAGCGCTACTGGTAGGTTTTTCTCATGTCGCTTCCAAGAAAACGGCGACTCCAATTATAGATATCATAAAAAATAATACACCGAGCAAAAAGATTGAGCTTAGAACACATCTAACAAGCGTATTAAACGACTTAGAAAAGTTTCAATCACCGATGAAGAGAGATGGTGGAACAGTAGAAGAGCTATTAGCTTCTATTCCTAAAACAGAAAATATATCAATGGAATTCTCAAAGCTTATCGAAACTATAGTTTTGATGAACGATATGGATTCAGCTAAAGAAGTATTTCAGTGGTTCGGTAAAATTTTAACCAAATATGACCCCATTCTTGAAGCAGGAGGTCAAACTTGGAACTGCGATGGAGATTATTACAAATTTATGGGTCATGAATTATTTGTAAATTTTGTTACACTATTTTTAAGAGAAGAAAAGTGGAGTGAATTAAAAGAGCTCTTAAAAATACCCTTGCAAGTTGGTCCAACACAACATCACATAAATGGAAGGAAAGAATCATGGACCAAACTATCCGAACATTCACCATGGATTCTTGACGAAGGAAAAACCAGAGGTCGGGTATCTCCTCATGGAGATCTCTTAAAGAATAGACATGAGAATGGTGAATTAGCTTCGGTTATTCCGTTTAAAGAATTCACTGAAACCGATTTCTTTTTACATTTATATGGCGAAGGACAGACTCAAGATAGATATTATGGTCCTTGGTATCCAAGAAGCGATATTTGGCTTCATGATACACCTAAATTTGTTTCAGAAATGGTTGATTATCCTACTGCTATAAAAATATGTAGCGTTTTACAAATAAGCGATGTGGACGAATTAAAAAGACGATTAACTCATCTCACAATTCATTGGGATTGGCATTCTCCAATAAGTGACACTGATATAGCAAAGATTGGGACTATAGGTGGAGCGCAAATTATCCATGCTTAGACTAAGAATATCAATTAAACCCTTTTTTGTTAAAATCAAAAAATAATATAAAACTTTTATAAATAAACCAAGACATTACCGCATAAGCCTTTTCTGTGCCTCATATGTAGCATTTTGGGCAACTACATGTTTTATATAAATTGTTTTTCTGTATAATTATTGGTAGCAATGAAATATTATATTGAACACAAAATAAAAACATTATCCCATCTAAACGTTGGTATTGATAAAAATCTCCCAGAACCCTTAATGAATATAGATGGATATATCTTTAAACAGTGGTCATTTAACTACAGAGATGGCTGGGGTGGTGATGCATGGATAGTATCTAAAACTATTGAAAGCAACTCGTGTACTGAAGCTATAAATCTTTTTCGAGAGAATCTAGACAAAATTTTGAGAAAAATCGCCTTCGTTTCTCAATGTTATATGGAGTTTTATATACAATCCTTTTTTATTCTTAGAGAAGACGGAAACGCAGAAAAAAAGATCTGGTTCAGATTCTCCAATGAAACAGAAGGTGTTCCCCTACATTTCGATAACGAAGAATTAGATAATTATGAAAAAATTAAAACTGCTTTTGATAACAATGCTTTCAGATATTTACAAGAAGCTAATAATTGTCAAAATTATGTGCCAAGATTGATGCTATTGTTTTCAGCGCTAGAAGCAATGTCAGGAAGAGTTGAAAAAGAAAAAACAAAGGAAGATGGTTCTATAGAGATCTATTATACTTATAACAAAGAGACTATGATAAAAATCATGGGTGGTGATTTATATAATGAAATATTTGGAACTGATGGCATCAGACACAAAATTAATCACGGTGATTATGTTGAGAATGTTTCAAAAAAGTTTTATACGGAATTAATACATTACCAGATACTTGATTACTGTAATAAAAATTTAAATACTAATTTTGACTTAAAAATAGTTTCGCCAGGAAGATCTTTCTATGGAAACTACAGTATCACTGACTTCTTTATAAAACCTAAAGATCTAAATGCATCAATTAGTCTCAAAAATTTTGTTATAAAAGAGCAACCGCTAATGGTGGAAGGCTTTGTTGATATAAGACCCTTTGATACTAAAGCTTGGTGATAAATTTAGTTGACTCAAAGTGACCTGTTCGCATCCTGATCCCATTTTAAAAGTAGCTCAAAAACCCTTACAAGGTTTGAGAGGTCGAGTTGTTCAACCTGTGCGGGGAGCATATATACTTTCTATATACATTATATATATCTTTGATATAATTTTTGTATATGAAAAATATTAAAGATAATTTTTTAACTGGTCTGTTTGCCTACTTTCCTATTGCTTACATATTAAACTTAATTGCATATAAAATTACTTACTATAATCTTTTCAGAACTGGTGTTTGGTATGATTTAATAGTTGGTGTTTCTACTTTTTATATTGGAATTATTATTTCAATAATTTACATAATTTCTTTTTTAGTTCGTTGGCACGACAAAGCACTTAAAAAAATTGACAAAGTTTTGTTTTCTATTTTTATATTATCTTTTTTTATTTTAGGATTAATTTATATTTTATAACACTAATAGATAATTATTTTTGTTATTAAAGCAGGCTAAGTCATTCTTTACATTAAACCACTCCAAAGTTCTGAACCTGTCCACCAAGATGGAGTAGATGTATTTGATGAAAGCGACATTCCCCTATTATGGGATTCATCAAAAGTTATAAGGATGAAAATATATTTTTTTAATAAAAAAGCGCCTACAGCCGAAACTGTAAGCGCATATTGAACAAATGGAAGAATAATCAGGCAGTCTTCTCTTTTTCCACAAGACGCATCAACGCGTCATAGTCACGGGCAAGACTATCTAGACGAATCAACCGTTTGGTCAAGTCCACGTCTATTTTATAGAACTGAACCAGACACGTATGGTGTGTCGGATTTCCACCAGACCATTCATTCTGTGGTTCACTGACGAAGCTGTAAGCATTCGCATTCGATGGAGCAATCGCTTGCACTTCTTTTATACCGAATTTGAAAAACCCATGATACCCACCAACCGTCGTCCGAAACTGAACAGGGTCACCGATACATTCAGATTTCATAACAACGTATTCCGGTTCACAGGTATCCATACCCTCTCCGATTTTTGGATACTGAGTAAACCATTGATCGCCGAGCTTCATAAGTGCACGGAAACCAATGTCCTTCTGTTCTTTCACTGGTACGAGTAAATCTTGCCAGTATTTTCTTAGAAGGCGGTAAGCATCTGGGCCGTTACTGATACCTGATCGGATATTACTTCCGGCCTTGATACCAACAACACGAACTCCGTTTGACCATTCATGACACGAGACATCGAGAACAAGACTTTCATTACCCTCATGGTGCAACTCGCAAAGTCGCCCCGTAGAAGTGAGGTGGCCTATTGCATACCCATCTTCGATTTGTCTAAACCCATGTTTCGGACCGAAGAAGTAGCAACAGTTTGATGCACCACCTAATGTGACGATATATGGATCAGAATTATCAGCTCCATCACGAACATGTTGTGCCTGCCGACGGTCGAGATATTTTTTATGTACCTCTTCCTCGATAGAATACTTATTCTCTGGTTTGAGACCAGCCTGTTCACGATGCCATAATCTCGCTCCAGTAGCATGTGCCTGTAAATACTGATCCCCTAATAGACCAAGACGAGCACCGAGAACTGGATCGGTCATCGCTTCAGACAGACGAAGCGTTTGCATGAATGGATATTCATAACGCTTGCAGTAGTCTTCAAGGTCGATAATACTGACCTCACCAAACTTTCCAGCTTCGAGATCCAGAAATTCTTGGCTCGTTATGCGACCACCGCGGACGCTACGATTCTTGTCTTTATATTCCCAACAGTATGCCTTTTGGATACCATCGAGAGTAGACATGGGGCCAACGCCGTGAGCGATAATCAAGAGACGTTTCCCTTGCTTACCGAATCCATAGTACTCCGCTGTGAGCGTTGTAAAATAATTCTCCCAAGGCACGTCTCCAAGATTTGCTTCAATCCGTGCTGCGACAATATCGGGCATGGTCGCCAAACGTCCATCTTTACCAGCGAATGCTGTAGCCTGTTTCCAGGCGGCAACAAAACCGTCCTGATGATAAAACGCCATTGTATTGACGTCTAATTTTTCTTTTTTCATTGAACCATCTCCATTTCCCGTTTAGGGATTTTAGGATTTCCTTGACCCAACACCATGTCAGATCTCTGCCAATACCTTGCCATATATAATTGACTTTTGCAAGTATAATACATCAAGCAATAAGCAAACTTTTAAGTGGTAGAAAAACAAAACCATATGACTCTGTTTTTTGTTTCTTACGGGTGTTCAGTTTATGTTATGATATAAAACATAATTAATTAATCGTATGTTCAGAAAAGGATCCGCAGTAATTATTATAAACAGTAATAAAGAATTTCTCCTTGTTAATCTAGAAGCATTTGAGGAGAAGAATTTTGCTATACCTGGTGGCGGGCAAGATCTTAATGAATCCTTGCTTGAATGCGCGTACAGAGAAATAAAAGAAGAACTAAACATAGGAAAAGCAGATCTAGAATATATTAATGAAAGCACCAGCCCCTTAAAATTCTATTTTAGAAGCCCTCAGGTAAGAGATGGCGTTGAATACATAGGATCAGAGAGACATTATTTTGGTTTTAAATTTATTGGGAATGATTCAAATATTATTCCAATGTCTGGCGAAGTAAGGTCATATAAGTGGGTAAAATATGAGGACTTAAAAAACTATCTACTTTTTGAACAACAATTAGAAGATACGCAAATAAGAATAATTGAAATTTTTGGCAAAAACTTCCTAAACCTCATCCTGCATCCGTAGTAACGTATACTTTCTTTATATCTTTGATATAATTTTTATATGGTACTAGATATAGAGCTGACTTTAAACAGGTTTGGGTTTGGAAAAATTTCAGAAAACAAATTCCAATTCTTATGTTTTAGATTTTCTAAATGGAAAATCCCAAATAAATATTCCATTTCTTTTGAAATAAACTGGAAAACTAAGGAAGAAATTATTGTGAAGAATTAAACTCTTTTTAACTTGACAAAAAGATTAAACAGGTGTATTATATCAGTAGACTACAGAAAGGAATAATCATGAAAACAAACTCCAAAAAATGGAGAGTTATTTCAGGGATTGCTGGGTTAACGTTTTTTATCATTGCTAATTTCACAAACATCTTCGCAGGCTTAAATGTCCTTGCTGGATGTTTGCAAATTGTCGTTAACGTGTTTGTCTTCACCTGTTGGGCAAAGGCTTATCCACGTTGCCGTGGCTTTGAAAGATTTGTAACATTCATCGGAGTGATAGTTCCTCCAATCATGGCAGGGATTACTATCTGGAGAGTGTTGTTACCAGCTGTTTTAAATTAAGTACAAAATAATAAGGAAGGAAGCAACAAATGAGTCAGTATCGTTTTATTTATTGGCGCAATGACATGGGAAAAGACAAGGACGGAAAGAGGTTTGCGAATATTCATTTACTGGTTGGCTACAACGATCGAACAATTGTTGCCTACCAGAAAATGGCGAGACAACTTCGCGAAACATTTCCTCAAGCAACAGACGAAGAAATTCGTTGTGAAGCAGTCACTAAATCAAACTTCTGTAAAAGTTTCAGCCTAATTGCCTTTGACGCTCATATACCAGAAGGAGAATATCCAACCTGGAGACAAGTAGAAAATGGCAGGGCTGAATACTCCTACGGTTAACACCACCACCTCAACACGGAAACCACTGTTGTGAGATGGTGGTTTTCTTTTGCTCAAGTTCCAACATCTCTACTTAAAATCATATAAATAAAATATAAAAAAGCCGCAGGGTCCAAGTGGATCCTGCGGCTTCATGACGTTTAAAATCACGCCATGATTACCTGGTTGTGAACCAAGCGCTGATAGTACTCATTCGTCTGCAAAAGGCTCTCGTGAGAACCCTCGCCTACGATCTTTCCTTCGTCAAACACGAATATCTTATCCGCATCACGAACCGTTGCCAATCTGTGAGCAATAATAATCGTCGTCTTCCCGACAGACGCTTCTCGGATACTTTCTCGAATCTGTGCCTCATTCTCCGTATCGAGACTTGATGTCGCCTCGTCGAATATGAGAATATGCGGATTCTTAATAAGTGCCCGAGCGATACCTACTCTTTGACGTTGACCGCCAGAAAGTTTAATACCGCGCTCACCGATAATCGTATCCCAACCCTTTTCAAGTTTGCCAAAAAATTCAGACACACGAGAAAGTTTTGCAACACGATTCAGTTCTTCTTCTGTGACTTTTTCAGCAAGACCATTCATACCGAACGTCACATTGTAACGCATTGTGCCATCAAACATCGACACTTCTTGCGGAACAAGACCTACATTTCTACGGAGCTCCCTATAATCGAGCATGCGGAGATCAACACCGTCCACAAGTATCTGACCTTCTTGAGGGTCAAACGCTCGCAGAATAAGTCCAACCAATGTCGACTTCCCCGCACCAGATTTACCAACAAATGCATAACGTTTTCCTCCATCTAGTACAAAGGATACGTCTTTAAGTGCCGGTATTTCTGGCGATGCTTCTTTACCATCATGTCCTTCGTCTGCATCGTCATTCAGAGTGCTTCCTTTTGTTCTTGGACTGTACGTGAAGCTAACTCCCATAAACTCAATTCTTCCTTTTAGATAGCTAATTGAGATGGGTTTTTTCGGCATCACGATGTCTGGCTCATAATCCAAAAACTCGAAATATTTATTGAGCGGCGCCAAACTTTTTGCCAAATTTCTCTGAATACGCCCAATGTTTGAGAGTGTACCCAAGGAAGAACTGACCCACATGTAGGCAGTAACAAACATCCCCGACGCGATCTTGCCCTTGTAAGCCAAGTATCCACAGAGAAGAACAGCTACTGTTTGCGAAAGCCATATCAATAACAGTCCGCTATGAATCCAGCCAATGTAAGACAACCATACCGGCTTGCCTTTAAACGCCTGCGATGCATTTTCTTCGTCGCACTCTTCCCTAACCCTTTCTTCTTGAGCGTTAACGTACACGACGTCGGCGTTCTCGATGAATTCACCCTGCTTCTTTGATACTACGTTCGACGCAGTATCTAGTTCACGTAATTTCGGAACGAATTTTGTATTGTATTTGATGGTGTATATACTGAATAGCACCACTGTAACCAAAACACAAATTCCGACAAGTGGAACCTTCACCATTAGAAAACCCAATGGCATGAGTATCATGAGAATAGTTGGAATGAAATCATAAACTGCCATGCTCACGATTCCATGTACCGAAGATTCCCCTTTGCTCATTACACTCCTCTTAATGATAGAGTGCCCGACATGATGCTGGCCCATGGAAATACTAAAAAACTTTTCCATGGATATTTTCGACAAGAACCGAGTCAAATCATAGTCCAGGTTTTTAATCTCAATGCGATCACGGAGATAAAAAGTCCCCCCGCGTAAACACATGAGAAATGCCCAGATAGATATTGCCACGATAAATGACTTCACGTCACTTTTCGTAACCGCTGTCACCATTGATCCAAAGATTATTGGAAACACGGTGTTAAACAACTGCTGAACAAGCAGGAATCCAAGTATACCCACAAAATATTTATGATAAGGGGCACACAGAATCCATGCTCTCTTGAGAGTCTGTATCTTTTTCATTGTCAACGACCTTTCTTTTAAAGAAATTTACACGCAAACACACTAACCTAAATCTGTTATAATTGTATCATATTATAGTAGATTTGTAAAGGGTATTTTATACAGATTATTAGCCATAAAACAACATTTTGTTTTTGTTGACTTGTGGATTTCATGGCTCTTTTGGCAAACGGCTTATTTTATCACCCAATGCAGGTGAAGCAATTTGACAAATCTAATTGTAAATGCTATACTAGTAGTAGTTACAGTCCTTTCAAAATCTAGTAAATCATTTTAAAAAGAGGAGGTTAGTATGGGAGAAGACAGATTTAAGCAATCGAAGATTTTCAGATGGGTATTACTACTCATCAAATCAGCCAAATTGGTTAAGTTACTAAAGTTCGTCAAGTTGCTGAAATTTAGCAAGCTGATGCTAACTTTTGGAACAATGGCCGTTTCTGCTTTCGTTTATTCATTTTTGGCTGGTCCATGGTTTGCAATCGGTTTCGTTCTCTTGCTTTTTGTTCATGAGATGGGCCATGTAATTGCCATGAGGATAAAAGGACTGCCAACAAAAGCGCCGGTATTTATTCCTATGTTGGGAGCGGTAATTTTTGCCCCACCCTTCAATGGAAGAGAAACTGAAGCGTTCGTAGGTTTTGGAGGTCCCCTAGCTGGAACCCTAGGATCTGTTGCGGTCTTTGCGCTTTGGTTAATTTTACCAGAGCACCCACAAGTATTGTTGGCGATTAGTTTTGTTTCTTTATACTTGAATATATTTAACCTCATCCCCATTCGTCCATTGGATGGAGGTAGAGTAACTCAGGCCGTCGGGGTCTGGCTCAAGTATTTGGGGGCAGGAATACTCATCATCATACCAATAGTCAGCAAAGACGCTGGCATGCTGTTGTTGTGGATATTGATCCTCGGAGAAATTAGGATGACCTGCAAAAGTAGGGTCCGGCTTGGCATAACCTGTGAACTTATAATGATCACCCTAATCGTATTAGGTTGTGGTGAACCTCACAAGCTGTCAAATATAATCGACATCACTGTGGCAAGCATGATAAATTTTAACTACGTCGTTGCAGAGGATGGAGATGAACCAAAAAATAACTTGCCGCAACTGAGCAAACTGGCACGTCTAAAATGGTTATCGTTGTATCTTGGGTTAGGGATATTCATTTTATGTATGATGGCCATTGAATCACCGTTCATGATTACTAAATAAACGAAACAATGTCACCCAAAAGTCACTCGAGCTTTCGGGTGACTTTTTTATAATCATCTCACGTAAATTATCTCGAATTCGGAGTCGTATATACTTTCTATATATCTTTGATATAATTTTTGTATGAATAGAAAGAAGATAATATATTCTATTATTGAAATATTGTTGGGAGCAGCTATGTTTGTATACGGTGCGATTGATGATAGTCCAGGAGGGCAACTACTTGGACTCGTGGCAGTAATTATTGGTATTTTTAATATCATAAAAAATAGAACAAAGATTTATTAATATAGTAATATAATAAGTACATGCAAAAAGTAGCCACACAAATTTTTATATACGCATCTATCGCCTTTGGGATTATTGGTATCTGTGTTGTCCTAACCTCTTCAGGACCAGATAAAAAAGATTCACCTATAAGTGAAATATTTATTAAACTTTTATTCACAACAGTATTTATTATACTACCCTCTTTTGCATTAAGTGTTGCTGGTAAATATTTAAATCCCAAATCTTAAGCTTAGTATCTGCTATTCGGACAACCACCACAAGAAGAAGCTGGTTTTATAATATAAATCTCATCATTAGTCCTTACATTAGTTTTTACACCTATAGCTATTTTTTCTCCCCTTTCCGCCTCTACTATTGTTTTATGATCTTTCTCCATAGAAGTGATCTTTTCTTCTACACTTCCAGTGGTTGGGCCTTGAAAAATAACTGAATCCCCTATTTTCAATTTTGTATTTCCTTGAAGCAATACTTCTGCTACACCAATCTTTTTATAGTATTTAACAACCTTACCAATATACTCTTTCTTTTGTGTAGCTTGACTACCACCACATCCAGACCATTCGTTTATGGGTTTACCCAAAAAGAATCCGCTACTTTCACCACGATGATATACGGTGTCTAACTTTTCAGACAAAACAGATTTCAATGTTTCAAACTCTTCTTTGAATTTTTTATCATGCTTTTTGTGATCAAAATAGAAGTCGATTGCTGTTCTATATGCTTTTGTAACAGTCGCTACATATTCTGGGCTTCTATTTCTTCCTTCAATCTTGAAACACTCCACTCCAAGATCTAATATCTTTTCTAAGAAATCCATAGTGCATAAATCTTTTGGACTTAATACGTAGTCTTCACCAAGCTCAAGCTCTTGTCCACCGTCTATTTGTTTAATCAAATACTTTCTTCTGCATGGTTGTAGACATTCACCACGATTTGCTGATTTACCATATAAAAATTGAGACATAAAACATCTGCCGGAAACGGACACACACATAGCACCATGTATAAAAATCTCTATTTCAGCTCTTGTTTGTTTTTTAATCTTTTTGATTTGTTCAAGTGAACATTCACGAGCTAGTACCACTCTTGTAGCACCAAGCTTCCTGTAAAATTCTGCTGTCTCAGAATTTGAAATACTTGCTTGTGTGCTTATGTGTACTTCAATCCCCAATTTTTTTGCAATTTGTATAATCGCAAAATCCCAACAAATAATTGCATCTACTTTTGCTGCTTTTACCTTCTTCAAAACCTGTTCTACTTTTTTTATTTCTTCTTCATAAATAATGATGTTTATAGCAAGATATGTTTTTACATTATTTTTATGTGCGATCTTTGTGATCTTTGGTAGATCTTTTATAGTAAAATTCTTGGCACCAGCGCGCATATTAAAGCCCTTAATACCAAAAAACACCGCATCAGCACCATTTTTAATGGCTGCTGTTAATGATGTATAGTCTTGTATTGGGGAAAGTAATTCTGGTTTCTTCATATGTACATTTTTACCATTATTTTGATATAAATAAAAGACCAGCATATCTATTTATAAAAATATGATAAAATACTAAAATATATGTTTAAAAAAATTGTCCAAAGTATTGAAGGTCAAAATATTTCCATAGGTCAGTGGCTAATTGCTTTTGCAGGAATTGTTTTTATCCGTTTTATATTAGAAGTCATTTCAAGTCCTACGCAGTCAGGAATCATACCAGTAGATGCTCCAACGCTCATACAATATGGATTATCCTTTATAGCAATCACCCTCGGATTAGTTTGCATAGTGTGGTGTTTTACAAAAGGATCAACAAATCTCCTAAAATTAATATTATTCTGTTTGCCTGTTATATGGATAGGACCAATTTTAGATATTATATTCAGTGCTGGTATAGGTCACACAATAACGTATATCTTTCATGGACCTAAATTACTACCCGTTGATTTTCTAACGTTTTTTGGACCACAAGTAACAATAGGACTTAGACTGGAACTTTTTATTATCTTACTTTCAGTCGGTTTATATGTTTGGAAGGTAAAAAAGAGTATTACAAAAACAACTCTATCTGTTTTGTTTTCTTATATATTTTTATTCTCCATCTTCGCTCTACCTTCAATAATTTATTTACTAGGCAACATTTCCGATATTGGTAATCAAGCTAGTACTTATAATGTTTTACATTTTTTGATAAAAAATATATCTGAATCAAATATCTCTCATAATACTATAGACGCAACACTAACCTATTCTTCAAATAATAGAGCCTTCGAACTTGGATTTGATAAGCTGCTTTCCCAAATATCTTTTCTTTTGTCTTTTGTATTCATGTTGTTTATTTTCTACAAAACACAAAAAGAAAAGTTTATAACGATAATAAAAAATTCAAGACCAGAAAGAGTGCTTTTTTATACAACATTACTAGGATTGGGTTCTGTATACGCCGTTAAATTAAATCTAGGCCAAACAAACAATTGGATTGATTTAATGAGTATAATTACTTTAATTATATCTTGGTATGGAGCGTGGATGTTTGCCGTACACATAAACGATATCGCGGATGAACAAATTGACCTTGTTTCTAACCCAAATCGCCCAATCACGAATAACAAAGTTTCTGTTACAGAAATGAGAGAGACCGGTTACATCTGGTTACTCCTATCACTTCTTGGTGCATTTTCGGTAGGTTATTATCCATTCTTTATGATTTTAACCTTTACGGCCGCCTACTATATATACTCTTATCCCCCACTACGCCTAAAAAGAATACCCTTACTATCATCTTTTTTAATTAGCATCGCCTGCCTCTCTACTATAATGGCTGGTTTTTATTTCGTATCCGCAACAAAAACCCTCAGTAGTTTCCCGGGGTTTTTAGCCATAGGGATTATAGTAATATTTACTTTAGCAACAAACATCCGCGATATTAAAGATATCGAGGGAGACAAAAAAGACGGAATCTTAACTATACCAGTGATATTTAATAATAAAGGAAAAAAAATAGTTGCCTTAATGTTTTCTACTAGCTTTATTTTGGTACCAATTTTTTTTTCTTCATATTTATTATATATATCCGCAATACCTGCAAGCATAATTGGCTACAAAATAGTTACAAGGAAGGTTTATAAAGAAAACTTGGTCTTTTGTCTTTATTTTGTCTTTTTCCTTTCTTTATTAGTCTTAATCTAAATGAGAGCATCTGCTATGGTTATATTATTAAACTATGCTATACTACTGTGCAGTGTTAAGACACAGGAACAAAGTCGAAGTTTCAAGCAAAATAATTTAAAAATCTCAATATCATGACAGGAACAATAAAAACTCTTACAGAAAAAGGATTTGGATTCATCTCTCGCGAAGGCGAAGCGAAGGATCTCTTCTTCCATTCTTCAGAGTTAGTTGGCGTTGCTTACAATGAACTTAGAGTTGGTGACACAGTCACTTTCGAAGTTACAGAAAGCGAAAAGGGTCCAGCTGCTACACAAGTAGCAAGAGCATAGTCTCTTAAAAAATACCTCTGATTGTCAATTCGACAATCAGAGGTATTTTTATTTCCAAAATTTAAGTAACGTTATTGACAAAACTACAAAAAATGTTTACTCTATTTAAGAATAGATCTTTAGCCATTTTCTGAAATACATGGGGTATTAAGATAAAATGGTTAGGAAAGGAAAAAGTGAGTATTAGTAAAGACGAAGTCATTCTCAAAGGTAAAGAAATCCTCGAGGGAGTCAAAAGGCTGGCAAAAGAAGGAAATCTACGAAAAATCGTCGTCAAAGACAAAAACGGCAAGGTCGTAGCAACATTCCCTCTTTATGCCGGCGCTGCTGGAGCTATCTTTGCTCCCGCATTGGCAGCCATTGGCGCCTTAATCGCAATCACCAATGATTGCACGGTCTCCGTCATCAAAAAAAGGGGTCAAGGGCGTCAATAAACGTTCCCAAACTTCACAAAGTGCCTGATGCTTTCTCAAAGCCATCAGGCATTTTTTATATCTAGCCCCTTATTGACAAATTTTAATATTTATGTATTATCTATTCTGGTGCTCTTTGAAAATATCACGTTAATTTTAGAAAATTTAGAAAAGGAGGTGTGCTTTTTAGTACATTGGAATCGGGTGGTGGTTAGGGTTAAGGATTGAACAAACAAAAACAAACTGCAAAAGGAGCAGGAATGAAGAATACAAAAGTTATATGTTTAATTACGTTGGCTAGCCTTTTGGCTCTGCCAATCATGGCCATACAGTACGTTTCATCATCGCCTCTTATCGAGGTGGTAAAGACCCAGGTGGGTCCAGTCCAAGAAGGTGGAGTTCAGGAACTTCCGATTATTACGTGGGGTGGCGATATCGCTACAATCTACGCAAACGGTAATGCCTTGAATACTGCCGCCGGGAGCATCTTTGCTCAGGAAGGGTTGAACTTTAAACTCATCCGCCAGGATACGTTTACGACTCAGCTTGACCATTATCTATCCGGCAAAACACCATATCTCCGTGGCACATTGGGTATGATCAACATGGCATCCGAGCTTCTCTCACGAGACCCCCGGACGAAACCTGTTGTGGTATACCAGATGACATGGAGTGCTGGTGGTGACTGTCTCGTTGTAAAAGACGGCATTACTTCAGTAAAGGACCTTAAGGGTAAGACGATCGTTTTGCAGGCTTACGGCCCGCACGTTGAACTCTTAGCTACGGTCTTAAAAAGTGCTGACCTAACATTCAATGATGTCATAATCCGCTGGGTAAAAGACCTGACTGGTACGGCGGAATCGGCAGCTGAAGCGTTTCGTAACGATAAAAATGTCGGCGCTTGTTTCGTTGTCTCCCCCGACGCCTTCGCTTTAACAAGCAACGGCAGCATCGGATCAGGAGCGGAACAATCGGTTAAAGGTGCACGAATTATGTTCAGCACCAGAAGTGCAAATCGGGTTATATCCGATGTTTATGCAGTCCGCGCCGATTACTTCAAAAACCATCAGACGGAAGTGGCAAAATTCGTTCATGCGCTTCTCACCGCAAAGGAAAATATGGATCAGATAGTCTTGAATAGTTCGACCCGCAAGGCCGAATACGACAAGGCGATTTCTGCTTCAGCTAAGATCCTTCTTGATAGCGATCAAGCGATGGCTGATACCAGGGGCCTATATGGCGATTGCGAATATGTTGGGTATGTGGGGAACGTAAAGTTTTTTGCGAACCCGACAGAACTCCGTCGTTTTGAAGCCCTCACGTCAGAGTTACAAGGTGCGTTCATTACAATGGGCATCTTGGGAAAACGAGTAGAACTTGACCAAGCCAAGTTTGATTACGAAGCCATGAAAAATGGTCTCGCTCAGACAATCGCAGTTGAGGCTCCTCGATTCCAGGCCAATGAAGTTGCCAAGGTTATCGATCAAAAAACAAAGCAGGGTGAAGACGGTGCAATCTTGAGCATCGAAATCCTGTTTGGTCCAAACCAAAACACGTTCAATAGCGAGCTTTACAAAACAGAATTCGACAAAGCGATTGAACTCGCCGCTACTTATGGCGGTGCGATTCTCACAGTTGAAGGACACTCCGATCCGATGCAGTATATCGACAAGAAGATTGGTGGTGCCCCTGAATTGGTGCTCACACGTCTTCGTCAGTCGGCAAAAAATCTTTCATTAACCCGAGCAATCGCGGTTCGTGAGAGTCTGCTTAATTACGGAAAATCAAAGTCGGTCTTAATGGACCCGTCACAGTTCGCTGTGGTCGGCCACGGCTTTGAACAACCGAAAACAGGTATTGCAAACGGTGAGCCGATACGTCCGAAAAATCAGCAGGAGTGGGCGTCAAACATGCGAGTCGTGTTCAAGCTTATTCCAATCGGTGATACGGAAGCATCAGTGTTTACTCCGGCAGGGGGTGGAAAATGAAGAACGTCTCTCGTCTGCTTTTGCTAGCAATGGCAATCGCCGTCTCGGGATGTTCTGACTCGTTGAGCGGAAGCTCAGCAACCAATTCACCCGAAGTGTCGGCGACACGGCTTAAAGATCGATGGATTGATACAGAGGTTTCTAAGAGCGCTTCGCTCGAAGGGAATCTTCTGCGTCGAAACATTTATCTGATCTTCGATTGCTCTGGTAGCATGGATGGCGACAAAATTGAAATCGCAAAAAAAGCGATCAATCAATTCGCCACTTCCGTGCCTGAAGATATGGGGATCGGAATCGCAATATTCGATAAGCATGGGCTGTCGGAACGGTTGCCACTTGGCATAAATAATCGCAAGCAGTTCAACGATATTGTAAATTCTGCGAGGGCTGGCGGTGGTACACCATTATCCGAGGCGGTTCGTATTGGATACGAAGCACTGCGCTCACAAGCAAAGTGTCAGCTCGGATATGGAGAATATCATCTGGTGATTGTTACGGACGGAGAAGCCAATCCTGGCTGTGATCCGACCGAAATGGTTAACCAAGTCCTGCAGGATTCGCCGGTAGTTATCCATACCATCGGCTTCCGTATCGGAGAAAGGCATTCACTTAATCAGCCTGGACGCACGATCTATAAGGACGCACAAAGTCCTGAAGGTCTTGCAGAAGGGTTGCAAAGTGTTCTGGCCGAGTCGGAAAAATTCTAAAACGTGATGCAAAAAACAGGTAACCCTGTACCCCGTTGGCCAAAAGCTAACGGGGTTTTTATTTTCTCTAGCTATTGACATATTATTAATATTATGTATATTTATATACGGATTTTATAACTGGTCTTCAAAAATTAACGTAGAAAGAAAAGGAGAATTCGAAATGAAAAAAGGTACAATTGCTGCATTGTTGTTTATATTCGTCGTTATACCCTTAATGTACGGACTTAAGCAAGTACTGCCTGTTTTGCACAGCAAAATGCAAAAACAGACGAGCGACGCAAAAGATGTTCGGGGGAAAATAACTGTCGCATACGATGACTGGATTGGTTACTTCCCTCTTACTTCACCTCGTATGAAGAAATTCCTGCGAAGCGAAGGGTATCTACTCAATTGCATAAATGATGGCGGCGACTATGCAGCCAGAATGAAAGCTCTTGAGGAAGGAAAATATGATTTCGCCGTCGTAACGGTAGACTCATATATTCTAAACGCTGCTCGGGTGAATTTCCCCGGCACGATCATCACGATACTGGACGAATCAAAAGGAGCGGATGCTATCGTTGCTTATACCAACGTAGTAAAAGATCTGGATTCTTTTCAGAATGAATTTCATTCGTCCATTGCCTACACGGAAAACTCACCAAGCGATTTCCTGTTAAAAGCTGTTCCCGCCCACTTCAATGTCCCTGCTCTAAGAAACTTATCTGAAAAGCAAAGACTGAAGACGAAAGATTCACAAGAGGCATTCAAAATGCTTCAAGAAAAAAAAGCGGATGTAGCTGTACTCTGGGAACCAAATGTGTCTAAAGCACTAAAAATTCCAGGGGTTGGCAGGATACTGGGTACAGAAAGCACAAGTCGGCTTATCGTTGATATCTTGGTTGTGAATCGCGACTTTGCGAGTAAACACCCAGAAAAAGTTGACCTAATGCTCAAGACCTACTTCAGGGTGTTAAAGTTTTATGCGAGTGATCCCGAAGAATTGAAAAAGGATATTCACACAGAACTTAAACTACCTGAGGAATCAATTCAAAAGATGCTTGATGGAGTAGCTTGGATTAATCTGAGTGAAAACTGCTGTGAGTGGTTTGGTATTAGTGGTCCGGGACAAGTCGCAAGACAAGGCCTGGTAGACACGATAGAGTCTGCAATATCAATTCTGGTGGATAACGGAGATTTCAAACAAAATCCGTTGCCAGACAAAGACCCGTATCGGATCATCAACAGTCAATTCATCCAGGACATTTACAAGGAAGGAGTCCAGAACGGCTTCACGGCCTTAATGGAATCTGGGAATACCAACAATAGTGTGAGTGTCTTTAAACCGTTGAGTGATGCTCAGTGGCTGAAGCTTCATTCTGTTGGTAGTATCCGAGTAGACCCAATTGTATTTCAAATGGGAGCTGCAAGTCTCGATGTCGAGCAAAAAGAAAAGCTCGATGCAGCAATGGAAAGACTTAATCACTATCCATCGTTCCGAATTCTTGTTGGTGGGCATACGTCACTCTTGGGTGACTTAGAAGCCAACAGAAACCTATCACAACAAAGAGCAGAGTCTGTCGCACGGTATCTATCGGTGACATATAACATTGACGAGAATCGTATTAAAGCAATCGGGCACGGCGGTGAAAAACCTCTTCCGAAGCTTAAAGACGAATCAGATCGTGCCTATAATTACCGACTGCCTCGTGTGCAGATTTCACTACTCGAAGAATCCTTCTAATGGATTCAAAACCTAAACGAACCTTTCCCACCACTCTGGCGGGAAAGGTTCTTTTTTTATATATACCTATTGACTTTTTCTATAAAAATGATATACAAATATCAGATGCTTTTTGAAAAATGTAATATAAACCAAAGGAGAAAATAGAAATGAATCCGATTCTTTTACTTGTAACTGTTCTGCGTTTGATAAACAAGAGATCCCCTGCTTCGGCCGAGGATTTGTCCGGAGAAGGAACTCTGGTCAAAATAAAAAAAGAAAGTAAATATTACGAATCAAGTCCAAAAGACACAGGCACTGTTATAGGGTTAGATACCAAAGTGCCTGGATACGTAATAGTATCCTTCGCCCCAAACCAAGAACGGCAAAAAGAATACAAGGGTCGTTATCGTATCGGTCTATCCGACATAGAAAACGGCGCTTGTGATCTAGAGCTCGATAAAGCTGAGATTGCAGAATTCGCAATCATCAGCATTGGTGGACAACAAATGGAAATCCCAATCAATGGTTTAAAAGTTTCTCCAGGAGACACTTTAAAACTAGAAAGGGAAACTTTCAAAGTCATCGGGGTTGAACAAGCAGTCCCCTCTGGAAATCTTGTGTTTATTATGCAGCTTATCGGAAACGATTTTGCTATCGTAGAAACACAAGGTGGACAGAGAACGGTCTCGACTGGAAAATTTTCTGGGGAACTGGAAATAAACAGTCGAGTTGTGCTTGATTCAAGCCTGTCCGTCGTCTTAAAAAACTTCGGACTCGATGATGATTCCTTCGCCGTAGGAGACGAAAACACTGCAGTAGAATGGGACGACATTTGTGGACAAGAGGACGCTAAAAAAGCACTTCAACAATCCATCGATGGTCTGGTTAAGTATCCGGAACACTATGCTCATTTCAAGAAAAAATCGGTGCATGGAATTCTTCTTTTTGGACCTCCGGGTTGTGGAAAAACGATCTTCGGAAAAGCTGTCTATACATCGATAGTAAAAACAGCTAATATCCATGGGATAGATCCTTCGCAGGGTTTCCTCCTAATCAACGGCCCAGAACTCTTGCAAAAATACGTTGGCATAGGTGAAGGCCTGATCCGTCATATATTTGCTCGAGCAAGGAGTTTTAAGAAAAAATACGGTGTTCCAGCAATAATATTCATCGATGAATGTGAGGCCATTTTGGCCAAGCGCGATTCGGGAATAAGTAGCGACGTTTTGAAAACCATGGTTCCTACCTTCCTTGTAGAAATGCAAGGAGTTAGAGAATCTGGGGCTCAGGTTATTCTGGCGACAAACAAACCAGAATTACTGGACTATGCGGTGGTTCGAGAAGGCCGTATGGATAAAAAAATCTTTATCGGCCGACCAGACAAAGCTGCTGCCAAACAAATATTCATGCGAAACATGTCTGGTGTACCGATCTCTGGATCCACATTAGAAGAACTCGCGGATATCGTCGCGGACAGATTGTTCTCGCCAGAACTCGTAATCTACGAGATCAAACTAAAGGGTAAAAAGGAAGCGATGAATTTTACGCTTGCCGACATAATCAACGGAGCGATGGTTCCAACCCTGGTTGAAGAAGCCAAAGGAATCGCTCTGGAGAGAGAATTAAAAAACGAAAAACCCTTGGGTGGTATTACAGCAAAAGACCTGGAAGATTCTGTCGAAAGTATTTTCCAACAAAACCGCACATTTGATCACACAGAAGCACTGCAAGAATTCACGAAAGATTTCGCCGATCAAATAATCGAAGTAAAGAAGCTAAAACAGATTAAAACCTGAAGACACTTCTAGAGCCACGTCCCCAACTTTTGGGAACGTGGCTCTTTTTTATGGGGGGCTTGACATTCCTAATCTTTTATGTATACTCTACAGCAGTGCTCTTTTACAATTTCATAAAAGTAATGTAACAAAAGGAAGGATAAACAATGAACAGATCTCCTCTAGATGGCCAAGATACGCTGGTTTTCAGCGAATCAGCGGCCAGAAGAGATGCTTTAGCAGAAACACTACAACATCCCCTAACACTCTGGCCAGCAGTGGTTGGAATTAGCGGGGCTGTTGCAGCAGGGCTTTTTGCTCTGGTTTCATTTCCTGTCGCAGGGTCAATTGCTCTGGGTGGTGTCGGATTCGGTATCACTAATTGGGCAATAAGATTTTTCGGGGGAAAAGACAATTGTATGAAAAGTTACTACAATCGTCTCCACGAACAATTTGAAATCCTGAAGGAAAAGAAACTTGCCACACTCGGAAAGGACTTGAAAAAACTCGGTTGTAAGCTGGGATGCGAACAAGTGTCCCAATTTGAGGAAAAGTTTCAAAACCTCCTCATCGTGCTCGAACGAGTTCTTTCGTCTACGGAACTAACGTTTGGACGTTATAAAGTAACGGCTGAACAGGTGTACCATTCTGGAATTGAAAATTTAGATCGTGTCATTACGATACTCACAAACATTGACGATATCGATCGCCAAGAATTAAGTGAACGTATAGATGCGCTCGAAAAAAATCAGTCTGGAAAATCTTCTGAGGAAATAACTCTGAAAGCTCTCAGGGAACGACTACGATTATATGACCAAAGCCAAGAAGAAGTTGCCAACTTGCTCGCTCAAAACGAACAGGCTCTGACAGCTATCGATGCGGCTGGGGTCGCTGCGGGAAATATTCGAGGGACAAAATCTACTGCTTCTTCAGGTAATTTAGCTTCGGCTATGGAAGAACTGGTGATACTCATCGAAAGAGCTCGCGGTCCAAAACAAACAAGTTCAATAAGTATATAAAATAAAAAAGGAAAGAGGTGCAACAATGACAGTTCAAGTTCAAGAAAAGCTCAGAATTCCCGAGGACACAGAAATCCAAAAGGAGCTCGGTTTTGTGGAAGTCAATCAACTTGCTTCGCAGCAAGCTGATCCGGCCACTACAAAAGTAGCGGACGAATGGATGAAGCGTCTTCTCAGCGTAGATCTCGTAAATCCAGCTCAACAGCAGGAAGTACGGGAAGCGGTTGAAAATGCCGGAGCTAACGTCGAGGTGTCCCTAGCCAGAAAAAGTGGTTTACTCAAGGAGCAAATCAAAATCCTGGCTTCAGAACCGGAAGGAAGCTCAGTGGCAAAATCGCTCATCGCACTCAAGGTAAATGTAGACAAGGTGAATCCAAACCGCTACAAGCTCTTAGAGCCAGGCGGCGTAGGAAGAGTCTTTGCCTGGATTCCAGGCGTCGGCACAACCATGAACTCGTACTTTACCAGATGGCAAAGTGCGGGCGGCGTGATTGATTCGATTGTCATGCAGATTCGGGAAGGCGCCAAGGAGTTGTTGAGAGACAATGACACCTTGAGAGCTGACCAGATTGAGATGCGATCTGAAACCCTGCGTTTACAAAAATTCATCCAAACCCTGATGTTGGTTAACGAAAAGCTGTCTGCAGAAATCGAAAAGATGGAAGCAGGAAGCGAGCGGCGTAAGTTCATGGAAGAGGAAGTCCTCTTCACCTTACGTCAGCGCATCGGTGACCTGCAACAGACTCTAACGGTGAATCAACAGGGTGTTATTTCGTACGAGTTTGTGATTCGAACAAATCGTGAACTAATCCGTAGTGCCAAAAGATGTGAGACCCTCACGGTCAAAGCATTGGAGATCGCGGTAGTCCTCGCGTTGGCCTTAGCGAAACAGCGAATGGTTCTGCGGTCAATTCAGGCGGTGGATCAAACCACTGCGGAATTGATGGTACAAAACGCGCGTAACCTCAAGACCCAGGGATCAGAAATCTTCAAGATGTCCGCAGAGCAGTCAATCAGCATTGAAGCATTGGCGTCTGTATATGCTGATTTGGATTCGGCTTTCGAAGAAGCCTCCGAATTCAAGCAAGCTGCTTTGCCCAAAATGGCACAGCGGATGTTGGCGATGAATAAGATGTCTGAAAAAGGCGAAAAAATAATCGACCAGATGGAACGCGGGAACTCAAAACGTTCAACGCTCACCCTCGACATCGATGCAGAATGAAAAAATAAGTCCGCGCGGCGGGCTTATCAAAAAAATCCTCCTCTAAGAAAAAGCATGGTGCCTATCTTAGAGGAGGTTTAAAATAAAAAAACGGAAAAGGAAAATCAAAGTCATGAAGAAAAAGTCTGTCTATATGTTTATCGCAATTATGTTCGGCCTGTTAACCTTCACGAGTCCGTCGTTCGCGGCGGAAAAGCAAACGCCGGTATATCGGTACCTCTGGTCCCACTACGCTGGCTGGGAGCCCTGGCAATATGCTATGGACTCCGGCATCATGAAGAAATGGGCTGACAAGTACGGTGTGAAAATCGAAGTCACGCTTATCAATGACTATGTCACTTCAATCAATCAGTACACTGCTGGTCAAGCAGTCGGGTGTGCCATGACTATTATGGACTTACTCGATATGCCGGCCGTTGGTGGTGTTGATTCAGAAGTTCTCGTTGTCGGCGATTACAGCAATGGAAATGATGGGGTCTGTTTGGTAAACGGAAAAACGTTCTCGGACATCAAAGGCCGTAACGTTCTCATCGTGCAAGGATCAGTTTCAAGCTATGTATTATCCCGCGGCCTTGAAAAATTCGGAATGAAAAATTCCGACGTAAAGGAAGTCAACACTTCTGATTCGAATATCGGCGCGACGTTCGCGAGTTCTGGTTCCAAAGGGGCATGTGTCACCTGGAATCCGATTCTCATGAACGTACGTAATCTGCCGAATGTTTCAATGGTTTTCGATTCATCAAAAATTCCCGGCGAAGTCCAGGACTTATTGGTGGTTCGGCGCGACACACCTGAGCCGGTAAAAAAAGCTCTGGTTGGTGCATGGTACGAAACGATGATGGTTATGTCTGGTCAGGGCAAGCAAACGGACGAAGCGATTGAATCAATGGCAAAATTCGCCGGCGGTACTGTTGCAGAATTCAAAGCTCAACTGCGGACAACTTTCATGTTCTACGGCCCGAACGACGGAATCAAATTCGTCGAAAGTAAAGAAAACCAAACAGCCTGTCGAAACGTGATGAATTTCTGTTTCGAGCAAGGTCTGTTGGGCCAAGGAGTTAAAAGCGCCGACTATATCGGGATCGAATTCCCGAACGGCGTAATACTCGGCGACCCGAAGAACGTAAAAATCCGTTACATTACAAACTATATGAAATTGGCGGCCGAAGGAAAGCTGTAAGCGATCCTGAAGTCTCAATGAACGAAAGCCTCCCTGCGATTGTAGGGGGGCTTTTTTATATCTACTAAAGTATTGACAGCGAGCATTTATTGTGTATAATATATGAGGATTAAAAAGGAAAAATCATTTTTAATGATGGTCGCACGTTGTCAAAAATTCAAAAGAAAGGGTTCGGAAAATGGAGAAAATTAAGGTTCCAAAGTTTTGGGGTATTCACGCTCAGCCTGGTTTAATCTTTTCAAGAATATTGGGGATCGCCCCCATCGTTCTTCTGGTTTGTGTCTACCTAACGGTATCGCACACTCGCCAAAAAGAAAACAAGCAGGACAAGCTCATGCCTACAGTTTCGCAAATGTATCAGGAGATGAAACAAATCTCAACGGTTCCAGACAAAAGAACCGACACGATCTTATTTTGGTCTGATACAAAAGCAAGCCTATGTCGACTTGGCATTGGCGTCGGTATCTCTGCGATATTGGGGTACGGACTAGGAATAATACTCGGGATATTCCCGAGCGCAAAAGCAATATTTGTTCCTATTATAACTGTTCTTTCTAACATCAATCCCCTGGCAGTACTTGTAATTGTACTGGTCGCATTGGGAATCGGTGAGGGATCAAAAATCTTCCTCATTGTGTTTGGTGTTGGAATACCCCTGGTCAGAAGTATACAGCAGAGTGTAGAGAATGTACCGAAGGAATTAATAACCAAGGTACTGACTCTAGGAGGATCACAATTTGAAGTTATTACTCGCGTAATCGCTCCACAAGTGTTACCTCAATTGATCGAGCTTGTTAGGGTAAGTCTGGGCCAAGTTTGGATATTCGTTATTGCAGCAGAAGCAGTGGCCTCGACCGAAGGGTTGGGTTATCGTATCTATTTGCAACAGCGATATATGAACATGGCGCTGATTATACCGTACGTGCTCTACATATCACTCCTCGCATACGTAATGGATGCTGGACTACTACTGCTCCAGAAAAAATGTTTCCCGTGGTATAAAACCGATAAATAAAGGAACGGAAAATGAGTTCAAAAGGAATTAGATTGAAACCGTTGATAACCGGGAAAGAAGCTTTGCACGTTGATAGCGCTTTCCATGGTTATCCAGACCCACAAACCGGAGAAGTTAAAAGAGTTCTATCAAACATCGACCTGATCGTTGAACCAGGTGAATTTACTTGTTTGGTCGGACCATCTGGTTGTGGTAAGTCCACTTTTCTTAAACTCATAACTGGGCAAGAGAGAGTGCAAGAGGCAAAGTATTTTGACGTCTTCGGAAAACCCGTGGGGTTTCCGGATAAAAGAAGGGGTGTAGTATTTCAACAATACACCCTACTCCCAAACCTAACGGTTGCGGGAAACGTCAAGCTTGGTCTCGAGTTACAAGCAAGCGTTGCTGAATTATGTCGGCCCAGCTGGCACAAAGAAGCAAGAGCTGTTGTAGCTGAATATCTCAACCAAGTGAAATTATCTGATGCAGCCAATAAATTTCCGCAAGAACTTTCAGGCGGAATGCGGCAACGAGTGGCAATTGCCCAAACGCTTGTCACAATCGAAATGTTTAAAATGCCAAATATTTTGTGCATGGATGAACCTTTCGGTGCATTGGATCCAGGCACGAGAGAAAATATGCAGATTCTAATTCTGCAATTGTGGGAAAAATACAAAATGTCGGTATTCTTTGTTACCCACGATCTGGAGGAAGCGGCATTCTTGTCTTCAAGACTGCTCGTGCTATCTCAGTATTGGACATCAGATTCGAACACTGGAGAAAAGTCGATGGGATCCAGAATTATTATGGATCTGCCTCTCGAAAAACACCCAATGTCTACGGAGGTCAAAAAGACGGCGTTATTCGGCCAATTAGTACAACATATCCGAGACGTTGGGTTTAATCCAACGCATCGTAAACATGTGGCCAAGTTTGATGCCGATCTCAGACATCCAAAATCATTCCAGACCCTTTCAATCGAGGACGACCGCACAAACGGTTCATTCTAAAAATTGAAAATCTGTTATGAAAACCCCACCATGGCGCAAGCTGTGGTGGGGTTTATTTTTTATATTAATGATATAATTATCATGTCATGAATAACACATTAAATTGGTATTCGAATTTAATTAAACCATCTTGGGCACCTCCAGCGTTTTTATTTGGACCAGTCTGGACTTTTTTATATATTCTAATAGTAATATCTTTTGGCAAAGTTTTTATCTTAGCTTTTCAGAAAAAAATTGGGTTATTAATTGTTTTACCTTTCATACTTAATCTAATCTTTAATCTTATTTTCTCTCCGATACAATTTGGACTACAAAACAATATCCTCGCAGCTGTCGATATAGTGCTCGTTCTCATCACACTTATTTGGGCAATGATTGCCATATTTCCTGTAGTCCCTTGGATTTCTTATATACAAATCCCCTATTTACTTTGGGTTTCTTTTGCAACCGTCTTACAGTTAACTGTTACTTACTTAAATTTATAAAATAAAAAAACCGCTATACAGCGGTTTTTTATTTTATTTCTTACCAAAACCTTCTAAAGCTTTTAGTGCTTCTATAGGGACCATATACACCACCGTATTGCTTTGGTCTGAAGACATATCATTTATCGACTGAAGAGTTCTTAAATGAAGCGCTCCTGGTGTAGCAGCGAGCATCTCTGCTGCTTTTGCAATATTTTGTGATGCTGCTAATTCTCCTTCTGAGTTTATAATAACGGCTCTCTTCTCTCTTTCTGCTTCCGCTTGTTTACCAATAGTTCTTTCCATTTCAGCGGGTAAGCTTACATCCTTAAGCTCAACATTTTGAACTTTCAATCCCCAAGCGTCTGTTTCTTTATCTACAATCTCTCTTATTCTATCTGCTATCTTATCTCTACTTGAAAGTAATTCATCTAAGGTAACCTCTCCAACAATATTTCTCATTGTTGTTTGAGCATATTGTGATATAGCGTACCTAAAATCTTCTACCTCTATGATAGCTTTGTTTGCATCACTAACCTTATAGTAAATAACGGCGTTAACCCTAACAGTAACATTATCTCTTGTGATAGCGTTCTGATCAGGAACATCCACAGCCTTTGTTCTTACATCGACCCTTTGAAAATTTTGAAAGATAGGCCAAACAATTCTCCAACCTGGTTGCATGATAGAGGTAAATTTACCTAAAGTAAATTTAACCCCTCTTTCATATTGGTTAATTTGTCTGATACTAGAAATTACCAGAATCACTACTAAAACAAAAACTGTATACATAATAAAAATTAATTAACTATTAATATAACCATTATAACGCATAATTATTATATTAAAAACTAAATAATCTTTATGATATAATTCATGTAAATGAGGGAGGAATTGAAAAAAGATCATTATTTTGGGCTGATATTCAAGCTAGGAATGTACTGGCGTATTATATACGCCATATTCAAATTTGTTTTTGGGATAATTTTATTAAAATTTATAAATAGTAATTTTACAGACCTCTTCTACCAAGTAATGGGGCATGAAATTATAGAAGACAAGAATGATATTTTTATAAAGGCTATCAAATCGATTTTTGATAATCACACATTTTACGTAACATATTTTGTGTCTATTTATTTCATATTCTGGGGATTCGTAGACGCTTTTCTTTCATTTAATCTACTAAAACTAAAGTTGTGGTCATATCCAGTATCTTTAACACTCATTACAATCTTTACTTTATATGAGATATATAGGTTTACCCATACCCATTCTGTGGTCTTATTATCTATAATCCTCATAGACATATTTTTAATTTGGATTATATTTAAAGAGTACAAGAAATTAAAAATAATTAAAAATATATGAAAAAAACTATAATATGGACAGTGATCGTTGTGTTGGTCGGTGGAGTAATTTTATTTTCGTTTATAAAAAAAGACCAAACTCCAATAGTGATTAATAGCTCTTCAACACAGGCAGCAACTACGGGAAATGCGTCTTACACTATATCAGACATATCCCAACACAATACGCAATCAAGCTGCTGGACTGCGATTGATGGAAAAGTCTATGACATAACAAAACTCATCTCTTCTCATCCAGCCGGGGTTAATAAAATAATGAAAGGATGCGGAATAGACGCAACAAATATTTTCAATAACGTTGGTGCCCACAATATCTCAAAAGTATCAAAATCTTTCGTCGGTGTATTAAAATAAATAAATGAAAAAAGTATTTTTGAACTCAATTCTGGTTATTAACCTCTGCCTTATTCTATATTTTTGGTCTACAAATTCTAACTATTTAATAACAGGAAATGATCCTGGGGGCTTTTTAATTGCTCTGGGTAGGCTTGCAGGGCTTCTTACAGAATTACTGATCATCACCCAACTATTCTTGATCAGTCGTTTTTCTTTTATAGAAAAAGAGTATGGTTTTGATAAGCTGGTAGGAATACATAAAAAAGTTGGAATGTTTATTGGGGTATTCATAATAAGTCATCCGTTACTTCTTACAATCGGCTATGCCAAAATAAATAATGTAAGTTTCATAAAACAATTTATAAACTTCCAAACAAACTGGGAAGAAGTTTTTAGTGCAACCATTGCAGCAATAATTATTATTTTGATTGCAATCATTTCTATTAAAAAGATTAGAAATAAGATTCCATACGAAGTATGGTATTTATCTCACCTACCTATATACTTCGCTATAGCTATAGCTTTTGAACACCAAATACAGACTGGAGATATGTCTCAAGGTGGCGCGATGTTCTACTGGTATTTAATAAACCTTTTGACCATAAGCATACTTATTTCCTATAGATTTATAAAGCCACTTTATTTATTTCTTAACCATCAATTTGTTGTGGAAAAAATAATAAAAGAAAATCATAATGTCTATTCTATATATCTAACTGGTAGAAATATGAAAAAATATAAATTCCAAAGTGGACAATATGCAACTTTAATTTTTATGCAAAAAAACATGTGGTTCCACCATCCATTTTCTTTCTCTGACACAAAAAACGGAAGAAATTTACGTTTTTCAATTAAATCTTCTGGAGATTTTACTTCCAAGATAGAAAAAATTAACGTTGGTACTCGTGTTTGGATGGACGGGCCATTGGGTACGTTTACTTTAGATAAATCTGTTAAAAAAAAGTTTCTATTTATTGCTGGTGGTATTGGTATTACTCCCATTTTATCGATATTAAAATCAATTCCTAATAACAAAGACTCTATTTTAATGTACTCAAACAAAACACAATCTGACATAATATTTCATGAAGAAATTAATAGAAATGTTCTAAAAACCTATTACTTTAATACGAATGAAACTGGTGAAAGAATAAATATAGGGAAAATAAAAGAGATATGTCCCGATTACAAGGATAGAGATATCTATATATGCGGACCAGTACAGATGAAAGATTCTATAGTAAAAGAGCTAAGAAGCAACAATCTGACAGCTAAACAAATTCATTTCGAAAAATTTGACTACTAAAAAAGCCCCCGTATTATCGGAGGCTTTTTTACTTCATCAATCCTACAAACTCTGTATGTCTTTATTTACATTATTAAACTCATTATCTAGATTACCAAAATTAATGGCGTCTAAATCATTTTTTACGTCTGTTACCGCATCTATATATACTGGCTGCTGTTTAACTACAGCTTTCTTTTCTGGTGAATTCATTAATGTAATTGCTGCGACAACAACTAACAAAACTATAATGATTGAGACAATAATAATTATATTTTTTTTCATATATTTATATTATTAATTAGTAGATGATTCCGTAGATGTAGCAACTTGTAAAACTTTTATATTTTCTGCTCCTGGGATATCTCCAAATATTTCCGCTACCTCTTTTATAGATTCGTGAGCTGCCTTTGCAAGATCTCTAACTTCACCCAAATCCTTTTCCAAAAGCTGTTTTGTTATACCAGTATCACTCTTTAATGTCTCTTCTGTTTTAACAGCAATCGTATATACCTTAGCGGTCTGCGCAACAATTGCCTCTCTTGCTTTAGTGAGGGCTGCGTTTGCTTTAGTGATCGCTTCTTTAAGTAAAGCGACCTCTCCATTCTGGAGGGCAATCACATCGGCCCTTGAAGAAATCTTTTGTAAAATTACTTCTTCTTTTGTCAAAATATTTGTAAGATTTGCGAGAACCTTTGAATTGATTTGTTGAAATTGATCCCCAACTTTAATGGCAATCTGTTGTTTCTTTTCATCTTTTACAACCTTTAACTTTTCTGAAAGCTCAACTCTCTTTTTAGCTATAAGGTCTTTTACTTCTGCTTTTTTATCTGAGACCTCTTTTCTAAATTCTTCTCTATTCTTTTCTATTTCTTTCTTGGCTTCATCTCTCTTTTGTACAAACTCTTTTCTGGATTCTTCGGTTTTCCTTTTTAATTCATCCTGTTGTATTTTTCTATCAGCAGTGGAACTGGATCTGATATTTTTAATATCATCACGAACTTCATTTTTAATAAGCCCTCTAGTAGTAGAAGCAATAGTTTTGACATCTTTTATTTCTTGTCTGATGGGAAAATTCTTTTTAACAGCTGCGTCTTCAGCAAGAGTAACTGTTGCCACAAGAGCAAAACAAGCTATTACTCCTCCTAATAAAATTAGATCTCTTTTCATTTTTTTAAATTTAAAACTTATAAAACTGACCTTGTTAATGTAATTATATCACATATATTTTACGAAAAAAGAATATTTTTGTTTATAACAAAAAAACTATCTTTTTACTGTATATAATAAGAGATTTTTAATATGACATATAAATTATACATAAAATAAAGACCCATGTAAACAAATTGACTTTAAAAAAATACAAATTATACTTATATTCATAAGGTTAGTTTGCACAAAATTTGTTTTCAGAAGTTAAGAAAAATTCGCTTCTATAAATAAAGAAAAAGAATTATTCTTAATCATTTGGAAACAAGTTTTAAAACACCCGGGGTCGGATGTTTTTTAATGTGTTTTTGGGATTTATTATTAGTTTTAATATTTTTTATGAGTACAACAAATAAAAAGGGGGTGGCTGGTAAAAAACCAGCTGCAAAAAAACAAAAGTATGTTTATGCTTTTGAAGAAGGAAATAAGAGCATGAAAGAAATACTCGGAGGTAAGGGTGCAAACCTAGCAGAAATGATGGGTTTGGGAATAAATGTCCCTCCTGGTTTTACTGTCACTACAGAATCTTGTAGACTTTACTATGAAGAAGGCAAGAAAATAAATGACGAAGTAAAAAAGCAAATAGACGCAAATCTTATTAGTCTAGAAAAGAAAATGGGAAAGAAGCTTGGAGATGCAAACGATCCCCTTCTTGTTTCTGTTCGTTCTGGAGCAGCAGCATCTATGCCTGGTATGATGGACACCATCTTAAACCTTGGTTTAAATGATAAATCTGTTTTGGGTCTTGCAGAAAAAACAGGTAATGCTCGTTTCGCTTGGGATTCTTACAGAAGGCTCATTCAAATGTTTGGAAGTGTTGTTATGGAAGTTGAGCATTCAGACTTTGAACACATCTTGGAATCTGTAAAGGATACAAAAGGTGCAAAAATAGATACAGACCTTACAGCAGAAGACCTAGAAGAAATTGTTACAAAATACAAGAACAAAATTAAAGAAGTAAAAGGTATTGGCTTCCCTCAAGATCCTATAAAACAAATGTATATGGCGATAAATGCTGTATTTAATTCTTGGAACAATTACAGAGCTATCAGATATAGAGAAATAAATAGCATCAAGGGTCTTATTGGTACTGGAATAAATATACAAGCGATGGTATTCGGAAATCTTGGAGAAGATTCTGGAACTGGTGTTTGCTTCACAAGAAATCCTTCCACTGGAGAAGCAAAATTCTATGGTGAATATCTTATGAACGCACAAGGAGAAGATGTTGTTGCTGGTATTAGAACCCCATTATCTGTCTCTACCCTATCAAAGCAAAACCCAAAGATATATAAGGAGCTTGTAACTGTTTGTAACAAAGTTGAAAAACATTACAAAGATATGCAAGATATGGAATTTACAATTGAAAAAGGTAAGCTCTATATTCTACAAGCAAGAAATGGTAAAAGAACAGCTGCTGCTTCCGTAAGAATCGCAGTTGATATGGTGAAAGAAAAACTCATCACTCTTGATGCAGCAATTCTCAGAATTGATCCAAATCAATTAAACCAACTTCTACACAAACAACTCGATCCTATAGCAAGAGACAGAGCAGAAGTTATCGCTCAAGGTCTTCCTGCATCTCCTGGTGCCGCTGTTGGAGAAATTGTATTTACAGCATCAGAAGCTTTTGAAAAAGCTAAATCTGGTCTAGACGTAATACTTGTTCGTACAGAAACATCACCAGAAGATATCGATGGTATGCACTCAGCAAAGGGTATTCTTACAGCCAGAGGAGGTATGACATCTCACGCTGCTGTTGTTGCTCGTGGTATGGGCACTTGTTGTGTCGCTGGATGTTCAGATTTAATCATAGATGAAAAAGCAAAAACACTTACAATAAAGAGCAAAAGCCTCACAATAAAAGGAGGAGAATTTATCTCTTTAGACGGTTCAACAGGAAAAGTTTATGCTGGTAAATTAGGAACTCAAGATCCTTCGCTTTCAGGAAACTTCGGCACTCTTATGACTTGGGCTGATAAATTTAGAAAGTTAAGTATCAGAACAAACGCAGACACTCCACATGATGCAGACGTTGCTAGAAAATTCGGCGCAGAAGGTATTGGTCTATGTAGAACAGAACACATGTTCTTCGAAGGAGAAAGAATTAAAGCGATTAGAGAAATGATTCTTTCATCCGATCTAGAAAGCAGGAAGAAAGCTCTAGCAAAAATTGCTCCATATCAAAAAGGAGATTTCGCAGGATTATTCAGAGCTATGGATGGATATTCTGTAACAATCAGACTTCTAGATGCTCCTCTTCATGAATTCTTACCAAAAGAAAAGAAAGATATTGAAGAGATTTCAAAAGAGATGAATGTTGATGTAAAAACTCTAAATGCAAAAATAGAAGATTTACACGAATTCAACCCAATGCTTGGACACAGAGGTTGTAGACTTGCTATCACTTACCCTGAAATTTACGACATGCAAGCAACAGCAATTATTGATGCTGCAATAGAATGTGTAAAAGGAGTCGGTGGTAAAAAAGTAAAATCTGTTAAACCAGAAATTATGATCCCTATTGTTGCAACAACAAAAGAATATACTATTTTGAAAGATAGAATAGTAAATATTGTTGAGGCAAAAATAAAAGCTGCAAAAGTAAAAATAGATTACAAAGTTGGTACGATGATTGAAGTTCCGAGAGCCGCTCTTATAGCTGATAAGCTTGTAGAAGCTGGTGCAGAATTCTTCTCATTTGGTACAAATGATCTTACACAAATGGGTGCTGGACTTTCAAGAGATGACGCCGGTAAGTTCCTCAAGGAATACGTCGCTCAAGATATCTTCGCTTATGACCCATTCGAAGTATTAGATCAGGAAGGTATTGGTGAACTTATAAGAATTGCTGTTAAGAAAGGAAGAGGCGTTAAGAAAGATTTGAAGATTGGTATTTGTGGAGAACACGGCGGAGAACCAAAAACCGTCGAATTCTGTCACAGAGAAGGCCTCACGTACGTATCTTGCTCACCTTTCAGAGTTCCGATTGCAAGACTTGCCGCAGCACAAGCTGTTGTAAGAGAAAAATCAAAGAAATAGTCAGACATTAAAAAACTGCCCAAATTTGGGCAGTTTTTTGATTATTTAATCACATATTGACAAAAAGACGACAAAGAGTTAGTATTATAAGTGGAGCTGTGATATTTCTGTTCTGTGGGATCAGGTCCTTAGTCTCCACCGGCAAAACCTACCGGTTGAAACCCTCGTTACCTGTCCTCTGTACGGAGAACCTGCGGACAAGATATCACAGCTCCACCCACTTTGTTCTTTTGTCGGACTTTCACCCGTTGCTACTTACTGCAGCGGGTTTTTTATTTCCCAAAAAGAGTTATAATTAACCCGTTATTAGTTAATATCATAAAATTATGGGATTATTTTGGACAGATGCAAAACCAAGGGTTACAGAGATTGAATTTCATAAAGTAAGAGCGGAACTTGCTGGGGATAATTTTACTGAAAAAGAAAGAGATCGAATCGAAGAAATATTTCGTGCAGATTTATATGAAGAAAAAGAGAAAGATAAAGGAATAGATGAACAAGAAATAGACAAAGGAGTTGCTTGGATGAGAGAACACGTAAGCGAACATCATATATCACTAGAAAAGATAGATATTCTGGAAAAAAAGCTAAAAGCTAGACTATAAATATCACAAAAAGGACCTCTTTATAAGAGGTCCTTTTTGTGATATGCTCTTTGCGGATAAGTAAACCAGGAAGGAGAATAATATGGGTAATGTGGTTGATAATCTGAAGGAAAGATTTGAAAACAGAAAAGTAAAAGCAATTGTCGGAAATTTAGATTTTTTTAGGCTTCTTCAAGAATGCTTAAATGCAAAGGAAAGTACAGATGAAGAAAAACATCTGAAAAAGATAGCCTACGAAAATCTAAAAAAGACTTGTCTTACTCTGGACCCGAAAGACGTCCGGGTTTTACTAGCATACATACAAGTACCTAGAAGCCACCCCATTAGCAATATTCTAAAGGAAGCGGTTTCTAGATCGGATCTAACCTACGAAGAATGGTGTTGGGCAGTTAGTCAGACATTTTTCACAGATGGTCCCAAAAAATAAAATCCCCTCGCGTTAAAATGCTTGGGGATTTTTCTTTTTTATTTTATGCAATAAATTCTCTAGTCTCTCTTGCAATCTGTGTCATCTCGTCTGTCTTCACAACTTTTATTTTTATCTTTGATTCTGGAGTAGAAATTACAGCATCCACATTGTCAGTAGCATTATTTTTATTTTTGTCTAAGACAAAACCCAAACCTTCAAGATTACCCAGTATTCTTTCTCTCATTTTAAATGATCTCTCCCCTACTGTTCCAGAAAAAACTAATATATCTAGTCCGCCAAGAGCTGCCATATAAGCACCTATCTGTTTTTGAATTTTATAAGCATAAATATCTAATGCATTTTTTGCATCCATATTTTCATTTTCTGCTTTCAAAAGTTCTCTAACATCATCACTCAGGCCAGCAGACAAACCAAGAAGTCCACATTTTTTATTTAAATACTGTTTTAATTTGTCGCCATTTAATCCCAAAACTTCAGATATATATATGAGAGCACCAGAATCTATATCACCCACTCTTGTAGCCATAATCATCCCCTCGAGAGGTGTAAAGCCCATTGTTGTATCAACACTTTTACCATCTTTAACAGCCGTAATACTTACTCCGCCACCAATATGACAGATAATTATTTTCTCTGAGAGAGAATTTTCTGCTTTAAGCTTATTTACTATAGAACCAAGAGAAATACCATGATATCCATATCTATATATCTCATGTTTTTTTGCATCATTTAAATTAATACCATAAAGTTTAGACTTAACTGGCATACTCTTGTGAAAAGTACTGTCTGATATACCAATAACAGGAACTTTATTCTTAAATATTTTTATCAATTTATTTATTTCTTCTGATATCGCTTCCACATGAAGTGGAGCTTTTTTACCAGCCTCCTTCATATGCTTAAGAAATTGTTTGTCTATCAAACAATTGTCTTCAAAATAAACACCCGGAGCTACAGTTCTCACACCGATTCCATTGATATCATTTATAGATGAAATAAAAGCTTTTTTAATTAGGATATTTAGAAGATAATCTATGGCTTTATCAAAATCATTTTTCGTAATTTGAGATTTTTCTGAACCAGTATCTTGTTTGAGAGTGACAATAAAGCCATTGCCTTCTTTTTCAAAATGAAAGAAAGCCTGTTCTTTATCCCCTACGTAAAAAGCATACTTCTTAGATGCGCTACCTGTATTTACAATTAAATATTTTTTGTCCATTTCCAGTTTTCTATTTCTAAAGGATCTACACCATTTTGTTTTATATAGTCCAGATGGTCTTTAGTTTTTTGCTTATAAATTTCTATCACTCTTGTCGCTTTACTTTCTTCTACAGCTTTATTCTCTACAAGTTTCTCCAGAGCTTCAATTAATAAAGTGTATCTATCTGTCTTATTTCTTACATGAAGGTCAAAAGGTGTCGTCGTTGAGCCGCTTTCCATATATCCGTGAACGGTGAATCTATTATTGGCAGACTGATAATCAAAAAGTGATTGTTTTAATGTCTCAGGATATCCATGAAAATTAAATATTACCGGTTTATCTTTTGTAAAATATTCTTCAAACTTTTCTTCACTCATTTTTGTAATTGAGCTACCAATAGTATTCGGTGATAGTTCTACAATATTCACAAACCTTGCTTTTACTTCTGGAATTTCTTTTTTCAATAAATCAATTCCTGCTAAAGCTTCTTTTATAAGGTACTGTCCACAAGCTGAAAAAACAATATCTGGATTTTCTTCACTCGCAAAATCCCAAATAGATAAACCGCTTCCAATTTCTTTTTTTGATTGATCCAAAGACAACCAAACTGGTTCAGGAGTTTTTTCTGCAACAATAATATTTATTTCATTTAATGAATTTAAAGATTTTTTAATAATCTCTAATGATTCATTTGCATCTGCTGGGAAAAATACATTTATAAACTCATTATGCTTTTGTAAAAGCCCATCTATAAATCCAGGATTCTGGTGTGAAAAGCCATTGTGTTCCTGACGCCATCCTGAGGAAGTAATAAGATATGTGAAAGAAGGAATATCTCCACGCCATTCTGTCTTTCTGGCAATCTTCAAAAACTTACTATACTGATCTGCCATACTAGAAACTATAGGTATGAAGGCTTCGTATGAATCAAATATAGCGAACCTTCCAGTAAGAGCGTAGCCCTGCGCAAGACCCTGCATAGAATGTTCCGAGAGCATTTCTATTACTCTACCGTCCCTAGCCATATCTGTATCCCATTTTTCTATTGGACCAGCCAAAGCTCTTTTTGTAACATTAAATATATCTTGGAGTCTATTTGAGTAAGTTTCATCTGGAGAAAAAAGTCTAATATTTCTCTTTTCTTCATTGAGTTTCATCGTCTCAGAAATATAGGCTCCGATTTTTCTCATAGAACTTACTTGTGTATCACCTGGTAAATCTACTCTTACAGAGAAGTCCTCTGTTTTGGGTAAAACAAGCTTTCTCTCTGTATCACCTTTTCTAATACCAAAAACTTTTTGATTATCTCCCATCTTTAATTCTTCATTTGGAACAAGATTTAAAATATCTTCTGAGAAACCTTTTTTCTCATCAAAGATTTCATTAAATCTGTAAGATTTCATCCATTTAGACACAGCATCGAGCTCTATTTGATTTGTTTTTGCATCTTTACCAACCACCTGATGTGAAAGACAATTTCCCTCTATCTTTTGTCCTTCTAATTCCTTAATACCAGTCCAACCTTTTGGAGTTTTTAGTACAAGCATCGGGAATCTAGCAAAATATTGATATGGTTTGCTTTTCTGACTTCTAGCTTTTTTCTGAATTTTAATTATTGAAGCATGAGCCTTTTTCAATGCGACAATCATTTGTTTATAAACCTTATCATCACTACCTTCTACAATAATGGGATCATATCCGTATCCAGTAAACAAAGCTTTCAAATCTGTATTTGTCATTCTTCCAAAAATTGTCGGGCCAGAAATTTTATAACCATTTAAATGAAGTATCGGTAGCACTGCTCCGTTTTTTGCGGGATCAACAAACTTATTTAAATGCCACGATGTAGCTAGTGGGCCAGTCTCCGCCTCACCATCACCCACTAGGCATGCCGCAATGAGATTCGGATTATCAAGTACGGCACCATAAGCTGTAGAAAGAGAATATCCAAGTTCTCCACCTTCAAGTATTACTCCAGGAGTGGCTGGACTTGCATGACTTGGAAAACCATACGGCCAACTAAATTGTTTAGAAATATATGCAATTCCCTTTTCATCTCTCGTAGCATCTTTATAATATTTGGAAAGAGTATCTTCTAAAAATACGTTCGCCTGAAGTGCGGGGAAACCATGTCCCGGACCAAGCAAAAATATCATTTCTGCATTTGTTTTTTTTATAAGATTATTTAGACAGGCATAGACAAAATTAATACCAGGACAGCTACCCCAATGCCCTAGAAGTCTAGGTTTAATATCATCAAAAGAAAGCTTGTTTTTTAATAAAAAATTATTTTGTAAATATATTTGAGATACTGTTAGATAATTTGTAGCTCTTACATATTTTTTAAGGCTCTCTATTTCTTTGCTCATGGATAAATTATATCAAACTTTTTTAAAAAGACATATTTGACTTAATAACAACTCAGGTATATTGTTTTTCTTGAATTTAACAAAAGGAGTTCTTTCGTGAAAAATAAAATTGTATACGTAAACGAGAGCGAATTCAGAGGTCTTTTTGTCATAATTATGGCAAAGATATACAAAAAAAATATGGACGTGCTTTCAGCACTATGCCCGCCATCAGCACTTGAGATTGTAAGAATGATAAAAGAAAGAAAATTGGTGGCAATAGTATTTGATTGTGATCACTGTCTTTTTAAAAAGACCATTGATGAGATAGCAAAAGAAAAGACGGGAGTAAAAATAATCCTAGTATCAAGAAACACTAGGTGTTCGTGTGAATGTTTAAATTCACACAACAAAACAGTTGTAAGTACACTAAGAGAAGCTTTCAACTACATACCGAGAGAAACAGCCAATCCATGAGGGTTGGCTTTACTTTTTATATAAATATAATATAGTCGAATAAGAAAAAGGAGTAATTTATGGAAAATAAACTACAGGTTCTTTACGTAGACACCCTGGAAAATATAAATCATTTTCTAAATACAGTAACTAGAGAAGGAAGACATGACCTAACAGTCTTTACGGCCTCAAACAAAGACGAGGTGCTGAAAATTGTAACACAACAAAAGAAGATAAAGGTCGTTATTCTCACGAAAGCTGTATACAAAAACAAAAGAATTATCGGGGATATGAAATGTTTCCTTACGAATAGCCCTGAATTCTTAGGGGTATCATCATCCCCGGAAATCAGAGAATGTCTCGGGAGTATGGGATGTAATCTCGTATTTGATAACAAAGACGAGATAATACATCACATACCCAAAAAACATCCGGACACCGACGGACAAGCCGACCAATAGGTCGGCTTTACTTTTTCCCAAAAATTTGTTTTAATAGAAGCTCAAATACGCCTTTAGGCGCTTTTTAATTTTAATCATATGGAAATAAGAAATATTGCAATTATAGCCCACGTTGACCATGGTAAGACCACTCTTACTGACGCTATGCTTAAACAAGCAGGTGTTGTAGAAGAAGGTGTAAGTATGGACAGCAATAAAATCGAACAAGAGCGTGGTATTACTATATATGCCAAGAATACTTCCCTTCCATATAAAGGTACAAAGATAAATATCGTTGATACTCCTGGACACGCAGACTTCGGTTCTGAAGTTGAACGTGTTCTTCGTTCTATTGATACTGTGCTTCTTGTTGTAGACGCTCAAGAAGGCCCTATGCCTCAAACTCGTTTCGTCTTAAAGAAATCTCTTGAGCTTGGTCTTAAGCCAATCGTAGTTATAAACAAAATAGATAAATCAGCTGCAAACCCAGAAAGAGCACATGAGGAAGTTCTTGAACTTTTCATGGAACTCGGAGCAAACAACGACCAGCTCGACTTCCCTACTATTTACGCTATCGGCAGAAAGGGTGTTGCCATGAAAAATCCTACAGACGAACAAGTAGATCTTACACCTTTGCTTGATTTAATAATGGAAAAAGTTGCACCAGCAAATACAGAGAAAAATCTTACATCACCTTTCAGAGCTCAAATTTTTAATCTTGCATACGACAACTTCTTAGGAAGACTCGGTGTTGCTAGAATCTATGATGGTAAAGTAAAAGATGGACAAACAATTGTAGTCAAAATGCCGTCTGGAGAATCTAGACAAGCTAGAATTACAAAGCTCTATACATTCAATGGAGTTCAAAAAGAAAGTGTAGCTGAGGCCTTTGCTGGAGACATCGTAATGATCGCTGGTATTTCAGATGCATATATCGGAGAAACTATTTGCGAAAATAAAGATCAAGAATCTATGCCTGCTATAAACATCGATGAGCCTACAATCTCTCTTAGCTTCTTAGTTAATGATTCCCCTTTCGCAGGACGCGAAGGTAAATTTGTAACCGGTAGACAAATCAGAGAAAGATTAGAAAAAGAAATGGAAATCAACGTCGGTCTCAGAGTTAATTTTGATTCAGAACCTATAACTGTATATGGTAGAGGTGAACTTCATATTGCTATTCTTATTGAAAATATGAGAAGAGAAGGCTTTGAACTTCAAGTATCTCAGCCACACGCAATTGTAAAAACAATTGACGGAGTAGAATGTGAACCGTATGAAGAGGTCACTATCGATATACCTGAAGAATTCCAAGGTACTGTAATAGAAAAGCTTGGAAAGAGAAAAGGTATTATGAAAGACATGAAGATCAAAGATAATCAAATCAGAATGATCTTTGAAATACCTACTAGAGGACTTCTTGGATATAGAGGACAATTTGTAGTAGACACAAAAGGTATGGGAATTATCTGTTCAAGATTTATGGATTTCAAACCTTACGCTGGAGAAATACAGAAACAAGAATTCGGTTCTATGACTTCTATGATTACAGGAAAATCTATGGCCTTCTCACTTTGGAACTTACAAGAAAGAGGTGTACTCTATATCGACCCAGCTATTGAAATATATGAAGGTATGGTTATTGGTCACGTCTTAAACGGAGAAGATATGAATGTAAACCCTACAAAAAACAAAGCTCTCACAAACATGAGAACTTCTGGAAATGATGAGGCACTCTACCTTATTCCACCAATGAGACTTGATATTGAAAAAGGTTTGGAAACAATGAGAGAAGATGAATATCTAGAAATTACTCCAAAAACAGTAAGATTAAGAAAAAGACTTCTTACTGAACAAGCGAGAGCAAAGGATGCGAGAAAGGATATTAAATTTAGTTAGTTAATAAAAAAACACTTCATTACGAAGTGTTTTTTAATTTATAAACCTCTTACAAAAACATTTCCTATGTTGATCAGATAATCCATATTTCTTGATAGCTTCACAATGTTTTTGGGTACCATATCCTTTATGAATTTCAAAAGAATAATTTTTATATTTCTTAGCTAATTTGCACATAAGCGAATCTCTTGAAACTTTCGCTGCAATAGAAGCAAAAGCTATTGCTCTTTCTTTTTCGTCTCCTTTTATTATAGTCTTTTGATTTTTAAACTCTTCAGGCGCTTTTAATCCTCCATCGAGAAGCACCAAGCATTCATTTGGTTTAGCATTTATATTTTTCAACGCTTTAATTAAACAATTTTTAATTGCCTTACTTATCCCAATCTTGTCTATTCTTTTTGCACTTTCATAGCAAACAGAATAATTCACTTTCCCCTCTTTCTTTAATTCTTTTAATCTAGCAAAAATTTCTTCTCTTTTTTGTGGTTTTAATTTCTTCGAATCTTTTATCATTCCAAGTTCTTTTGCATTAAAATTTTCAGGCATTATAAAAGCACAAACAGCAACGGGACCAGCCAAAGGACCTCTTCCAACCTCATCAATTCCAGCAATAAATTTCACCTTTTTCTTTATCATATTTTAGGATATTATTAATCATATCATTATGTCAAAATTCATTCACCTACATACCCATAGCCACTATTCACTTTTGAATGCGCTACCTAAAATAAAGGATCTTGTTAAGATGGCGAAAAAGCTAGAAATGCCCGCTCTCGCCCTTACAGATGCTGGAAATATGTATGGAACAATCGATTTCTACCAAGCCTGTAAAAAAAATGAAATCAAACCAATTATTGGTGTAGATTTCTATGTAGCAAGCAGAACAAGAAAAGACAAACAAGGAGGAGTAGATAATAGAAGAACGAGATTAGTACTTCTAGCAAAAAATGAAGTCGGATATAAAAATTTAATTAAACTTGTTACTGATTCATATTTTGAAGGTTTCTATTACAAACCAAGAATAGACAAAGAAACAATAGAAAAATATAGAGACGGCCTTATTTGCATATTACCGCATTTTTCTGCTGAGACTTCATACGCTCTAAAAAATGGAGATACAGAAAAAGCAAAAAGCTTGGTAGATTTTTATAAAAAGAATTACGGTGCAGAAAATTTCTTCTTAGAAATTACTCATCATCCAGAAATAGAAGGGCAACTTGAGCTTAAAGAAAAAATCATAAAACTCGCAAAAGAAACAAATTCAAATCTTGTAGCCGGACAAGATGTATATTATTTACATCCAGAAGATAAGAAAGCGAGGGATACACTTGTACAGGTAAATTCTCATTCTGATTTTTCTGATAGAGAACAAAGAGAAAGCGCGGATAATTTTTCATTTATTTCTTCTGAACAAGCAGCTGAATATTTCAAAAATGAACCAGAAGCTATAGAAAATACACAAAAGATTGCCGATATGTGTACTGTTGAAATTGAGCTAGGTAAATGGAAATTCCCAAAATTTATTGTAGAAAGCGGTCTTTCATATGATGATGAGCTTAAAAGAGTTGCTTACGAAGGGATAGATAGAAGAGGCCTTCCTCATTCCAAAGAAGTTATAGACCGTCTTGAATATGAGTTAAAGGTTATACATGACAAAGGATATCCTCAATACTTCCTTGTAGTATCTGACCTTCTCCGCTTCGCACACGAAAATGGAATTTACACAAACATCAGAGGATCTGTTGCAGGCTCTCTTACTACTTATGTCACAGGAATTACGAATGTAGATCCCCTAGCCTACAAACTTCCGTTTGAAAGATTTTTAAATCCAGAAAGACCTTCTGCACCCGATATCGATATGGACTTCGCCGATAACAGACGCGATGAGGTTATTGAATATGCTAGACAAAAATATGGAAAAGAAAATGTTGCTCAAATAGGTACATTCGGAACTATGATGGCTCGTGGTGCATGTAGAGATGTTGCTCGTGCGATGGGCTTCCCACTTCCTTTAGCAGATAAAATTGCAAAACTTATTCCAATGGGAGCTCAGGGATTCCCAATGACAATCGACCGTGCCCTAAAAGAAGTTGCTGAATTAAAAGAAATGTACAACAAGGAGGAAGATGCGAAAACCATTATTGATATGGCACAAAAAATTGAAGGTTGTGCTAGACACATTTCTGTACACGCAGCTGGTGTTGTTATCGCCCCAGACGATCTTTCAAACTATGTTCCACTTCAATACGATCCAAAAGGTGAAGGAAAAATTATTACCCAATACGATATGCATGGAGTTGGAGAAGATGGTGTAGGACTTCTAAAGTTCGACTTCCTTGGAATTAAAAACCTTTCGATTCTTGCTGATGCAGTAGATCGTGTGAAGAAGATTGAGGGTATAGAGGTTGATATTGAAAAGATACCTCTAGACGATAAAAAGACCTTTGAAATGCTTGCTAAAGGCGAGACAATAGGCCTGTTTCAGCTCAACGGCTCAGGAATGACAAAATACCTTAAGGAGCTTAAACCAACGACCATACACGATATAAACGCTATGGTGGCCCTTTATAGACCTGGCCCTATTGAATCTATTCCTCAGTACATTGAAAGAAAGCACAACCCAGCTTTAATTAAATATCTCGACCCAAGACTTAAAGATATTCTTGACCAATCATATGGTGTTATCACCTATCAGGACGACGTTATGCTTACCGCTATCAAACTCGCTGGATATTCTTGGCTTGAAGCAGACAAGCTCAGAAAAGCTATGGGTAAAAAAATCCCTGAGGAAATGGAAAAGCAAAAAGAAAAATTATTAAAAGGTTTCGTCGCTGGTGGACTCACAGAAAAAAAAGCAGAGACTCTTTGGAAACTCATCGAGCCTTTCGCTGCATATGGTTTTAATAAGTCCCATGCTGCGAGCTACGGAAGAGTCGCATATCAAACAGCATATATGAAAGCTAACTTCCCAGAAATCTATATGTCTGCCGTTATGACCGCCGACCAAGGAGACGTAGAAAAAATCGGTGAATTTATTACAGAATGTAATAAAATGAAAATCCCAGTACTTCCTCCTTCAGTAAATGAAAGTTTCAGTCCATTCTCTGTGGTCAAACCAGAAGATCCAAGCGAAAAATATAAAATCCGTTTCGGACTTACTTCTATAAAAAACTTCGGTGAAGGTATTTCAAAAGCAATTACTTCTGAAAGAAAAAACAAAGGAAAATTTAAATCACTTTCGGATTTCTTAGAAAGAATAGTTGATAAAAATTTAAATAAAAGATCTCTTGAACCACTTATAAAAACAGGTGCTCTTGATGAATTCGGAGAAAGAGGTCAACTACTTGCAAACAGTGAAAATCTTTTGAAATACAATAAAGATTTAGGAAAAATGTCTTCTGACCAAGATTCCCTATTCGGTATTTTTGAAGGTGGCAAACACGAAAACTTCAAACTCGAACCAGCAGAACCAGCTACACAGACAATGAAACTTACTTGGGAAAAAGAACTTCTTGGTCTTTATATTTCTGGGCATCCATTAGATAAATATAAACACATTTTTGAAAAACAGCAGATTACAGTTAAAAAAATAAAAGAAGAGACAGAAGCTATGAAAAAGCTTGTAGATAATGGTAAGGCTGTTGGTGGAATCATTCAAGAAGTCAGAGAAATAATGACAAAGAAAAATGAACCGATGGCTTTTATAAAGATAGCTGACCTTACTGATACAATAGAAGCTGTAGTGTTTCCTCGTACCTATGCTCAATATAAAAGCATAATTGTTCCAGAAAAATGTATAGCAATAGTAGCAAAAATTTCTGAAAGAAATGGGGAAATAAGTTTGATAGTAGATAGAATGAAAGAATTAAACTAATTTATTGTATTATAATACTACCAATTCCTCCATTATATAGTCCAGAAATTTCTTCCTGAGATAAAGCTCTACTCCATACTCCAACTTCATCTATAAGACCACTGAAGTAATACTGACTAGAACCTTTTGCCCCAATCAAAAACTCTTCAGACATATCCCTAATAGTACCATTATAAGAAACCGGCATGCCAACCATATTCCCATCTATATAAGTACTAATATTTGATCCGTTTGCTACTGCAACCAAATGATACCACCTATTTAGTTCTGGCACCCAAGAATAATCCGTAATTTTTACAGTATTATCCTGTTGAAAAATAAAAAATCTTAGAGTATTACCGCTCATCAAGTAAAATGAGAAATTCCTAGAGCTACCGTTGTCTTCTCCGAGAACATAGCAAGAGCTTACTCCACCACAATTCAAAGAACTAAAATTAACCCAGGTAGACATACTCAACTTCCCTGAGGTTTTTGTAATTCTTTGGCTTGTAGAGGCGTAATCACCATTTCCATCAAGAACCATAGCATTGCCCAAAATACTAGAAACATCTGATATATGAGCGTCTCCATTATACACACCATCATTGTTTGACACGGACAAATCATTCGCCGCTAAAGGTTTATTACCGTAAGCTAAAGATCCAACACCGCTATTACAATGTTCAGTATTATTAACAGAATCGGCTAAACATCCAGTAGATGTCGGCGTGAAATTTCTAACAAAAACACTATTTTGTTTTATGTATAAATTCCTATAGAAAAACTGATCATAAAAATTCGCACTTCTTCTATCAGTTCCTACTAATAAACTATTACTATCTAATTTACCAAAAGTTCCAGAAAATGCTTTTGTCAGTGAGACGGTTTCTTTTTCCGTAACCACAGACATAGTTTTCGTTGATCCATTGTATAAATAGTGTACATCATAAACAATACCATCATTATAAGTTTGACTTGTTAATAAATCCCCTATTAATCCATTACTATCAGCCAAATAAAAACGTAATTTTCCAGCCTGTGAATTAAGTTCAAGACTTATGGTACCTGCGGCCGTACCATTATAATTACCTAGAAGAACTAGTCTTCCAGTTTCTTTTGTCGAGAACTGAAGAAATATTTCAAAGTCTTCGTCAATACTATTCTGTCCAACAACACCTGTATTTATATAATCGTCTACACCATCAAAAATTAAACCCGGTTCTTCTGTCCCAGCATCAGTATCAAAATTCCAATAACCCATCAGTCTTGATGTAAGAAGAGGATCTTCACAAATATTTCCTGACGAACAATATTCTGACACACATTCAGAATCTAATGTACAAGAGGTTCCTGGCTCGCCGCTTACACAAAGATTAGTAGCCAAACTGCAAATACCAGACATACAACTTGATCCCGTAGCACAGTAATCAACCCCTGTCTCTCCATTAGTACACAATTGTGTAATCTGATTTGAGTCCCAACCACAATACCCAGCAGGACAATCAGAGTTTGTAGTACAACTTCCACCTAAATTGTATATACCAGTTGTTCCTAGATATGATACTCCAGTTCTTATGGTAGATGATGAGAGGTTAGTAGAGAAGCTGACTAGTGCGTCATATATTTGAGTAGTGGTATACATGGAGGCTACAGGAGTAATTGCAAAAGAATGTGAACCTGCTGTAGTGGTAGCGTTATTAGTTATAAGATTATATATGTTTTCTAGAGTATAGCCTTGTACTCCTGGTGCTTCGGTTGGGAAAAGAGAAGAATATGTTGGTGTTACTGTTGCATAGTTTGGATCTAAAGTTCCATAATTACCAGTTACACCTAATATAGTAATACCTGTTTTTACATCTTCTTGTTTTACTAGATTAGCTAATAAAGCATATATTTCACTTGTTGAATGAGAGGTGGTTGCTGTGGGAGAAGAGGATGTAGAAATTGGAGAATCCGGTGTTGGTTTTAATACATTGTATGAAATAAAATCATATATATCACCTAAAGAATGATAAGTAGAAGAAGGCAAGGATTCTGGAGAAAGTTTAGAAATAGAAAAAACAGATAAAAACACAACAAAAAATAATCCCGTTATCAAAAAAATTAACCGTCTGATCCTCATTTAACGAATTATAACAATATTCTCTGTTTTAAAAAAGTATTTGACATCCTTAAACCATTGGAATACTATATATCTATAGAGATTGTTGTGGCTACCAACCACAATCCGTATAAAAACGGACCAACTGGCTAATCTATTAAATGAGAGTCCGTTTTAAAAACGGAAAACTAGGTGGAACCACGAACAATTATAGAATTGTGCGCCCTGGTAAGAATACAAGTGATTGTATTTTTACCAGGGCGATTTTAATTATAAATTAATAATAAAAAAATATGGAACAAGAGAAATTAATGAGAATGAGACACTCGCTCGCCCATCTACTTGGTGCAGCGGTTTTAGAAATCTGGCCAGATGTGAAAATTGCTACTGGTCCTGCAATAGACAATGGTTTTTACTATGACTTTGATTTTAATTCTCCTATAGTAGAAAAAGATTTAGGAAAGATAGAACAGAAGATGAGAGAGCTAGTAAAAAAGTGGAACGGCTTTGAGAAAAAAAATATTTCATATGAAGAAGGTAAAAAGCTTTTTGCTGGTAATCCATACAAACTAGAACTTATAGAGGAATACAATAAAGATGGTAAAGAACTTAGTATTTATACTTCTGGTAATTTTACAGACCTTTGTGCAGGACCACATATAGATGATATTAAAGAAATAAAAGCAGATGCATTCAAACTAGATAGAATTGCTGGGGCATATTGGAAAGGTGATGAAAAGAATAAAATGCTTACAAGAATATATGCACTGGCTTTCGCTTCAAAAGAAGATTTAGAAAATTATTTGAAGCAAAGAGAGGAAGCAGAAAAAAGAGATCACAGAAAAATTGGAAAGGAATTAGATTTATTCCATATGGATGAAAAAGTGGGTTTAGGTCTACCTTTATGGCATCCTAAAGGTGCTATTCTCTGGAGAGTAATCGAAGACTTCTGGTATCAGGAACACCTTAAAAACGGTTACGATTTGGTCAGAAGCCCACACATAGGTAATAAGGAACTTTGGGAGATATCTGGACACTGGGGATTCTATAACTCAAGTATGTATCCTCCACTTGAAGCGGGGCAAACACTTAAAGAAAAACAAGAAGGTAAAAAAATAGAACACTCTGAGGAGTATCTATTGAAGCCGATGAACTGTCCTTTCCACGTACAAATATATAAAAACTCACCAAAATCATACAGACAATTCCCTTTTAGATGGGCTGAGTGCGGTACTGTATATAGATTCGAAAAGAAAGGAGAATTATCTGGACTAACCAGAGTCAGAGGATTTACACAAGATGATGCTCATATTCTTTGTAGAAAAGATCAAATAGAAGAAGAACTCAAAATGGTTATAGATTTTATATTGTTTATATATAAATCATTTGGTTTTGATATAAATTCAGTAAAGGTCTTCCTATCTCTCAGAGATCCAGAAAACAAAGAGAAATACGCTGGTAATGATGAGGGTTGGAATTACACAGAAGAAGTTCTAAGAAAAGTTGCCGTAGAAAAGAAACTAGATTTCACCGAAGAAAAAGGAGAAGCTGCATTCTATGGACCAAAATTAGACTTTAAGATAAAAGATGCTCTAGGTAGACTTTGGCAATGTTCAACACTTCAATTTGATTTTAATCTTCCAGAAAGATTTGATCTTACTTTTGTAAACTCAAAAGGAGAACAAGAAAGACCATATATGCTTCATAGAGCCCTTTTTGGAAGCTTCGAAAGATTCATTGGTCTATTAATCGAACACTACGCTGGAGCCTTTCCACTGTGGCTTGCACCAGTACAAATAAAAATTGTACCAGTAAGAGAAAATCACAACGACTATGCTAAGAAAATTGGTGACGAGTTAAAGAAAGATGGATTCAGAGTGGATTGTGATTTAAACCCTGGAAACATGGGTGGGAAAGTAAGAGATGCAAAAAATAATAGAGTTCCATATACAATTATCGTCGGAGATAAAGATATGTCAGTAAACAAAATAACCGTAGAAAATAGAGATAAGGGTCAACTTGGACAAATGGATTTGAAAGACTTTATTGAAAAAATCAAAGAAGAAAAAGAAAAGAAATTATAATAAAAAAGCCAGCACTAAGTGCTGGCTTTTTTATTATATATATTTTTCTAAATCACCTTCTGAGATTGTAATCCACTCTCCTTGAGAATTTGTTTTTGAAGAAGCAACATTCCTAATAGTTTCAGAGATGTTTGTGTCATTCAATCTCTTTGCTTTCAAAAGATTAATAACAGCTCCTTGTGAAATAATTATATTATTCATTCTTGCGTAGTCTTCGATTTGAGACATCGCTTTAGTGTCAGCATGAACCTCAGTAGATATTACATTTTCTGAAGCTATAACTACAGGTACTTCCTGTGCTTCTTTCTTCTTTAATAGAAAGTATGCAATTGTCGTGCTCCAAAGTATCAAGCTTAGAGTAAACAATACAACCTTCATAGTATCACCGGCTCCAGTATATGGCACATCGCTTAGGTAAACAGAAGCTACATAAGGGTTAGTTTGAGTATATGCGAGAACCTGATTTACGTTTACAGTACAAGTTCTTGTAATACTTTGACCGTTAGATACGATTGTAAGGTTAGCAGTCTTTGTACCACCAGTGTTGTATGTCTTTGGTGCTGTTTGACCGTTTGAAGAGAGACCTTCGTCTCCTGTCCAGTAATATGTGTAAAAACCGTTACCTCCTGTGGCACTAGCTGTCCAAGTGACAACGCCACCAACTTCTGTATTTGATACGCCTGCAGCACAAGAACCGTTTAGTGAGCTATAGTTGTTGTAGGTGTAGTTATAACCATTGTTATAGTTCCAGCCGCTATTACCTCCATTGTCATAATATGAGTTCGGACCATAGACATTACCGTTTGTAGAGTTCCAACCACCACAAGTCGTAGTCGCGTTACATCCACAAGACCCACAAGAAGAAGTATCCCAATAGTTGTGACCCCCGCCATAGTTACCATGTGAATAATAATCATTGTAATGGTAATAATCATTATCCCAATCCATATCTATATGCCAGTCTTCAACTTCATCCTCTATGTGATCCCAAGCACTAGCGGATACATCTGAAACATCATCCCAAGCGTCTTCGAAGAAATTTCCCAAACGACTCCATACATCAGCATGAGCATAAGTTGGTACAGAAAATACAAAAACAGACAATAGAGAAATCGCTGTTACGACAAAAGCTTTTTTGCTTGTATTTATAATGTTTTTCATATAATTTTTATTAAATTAACTTAATCACTATTATATACCAAAAGAATATAAAAGTCAAGGCTATGAACCCTTTCAAAATGGAGATGTCTAAATATGGCTTTTTATAAAGCTTTTTTAGCGACGTATTCAGCTTCTACTACATACCTATCACTTTTAGCCCCAAAAGTATCACAAGTAGAAAGCGTAAGCTTATGAACTTTGGTATTAAATACAACGAGAGCCTTGTCTGCCCCTTCCAACTTTACAGAAGTAACTTTATAGGAAAAAATATTACTATTTGAATACACATCTATCAAATCCCCCTCTTTCAGATCCTTTAAACCATTGAATGCTTTGAAGCCTTGGTTATTTACAACAGCAAGACGAGTATTATGACCAAAAATAAAGATGTTTCCGTAACCAAGATTCCCAGAACCTGGATAATGCACTGCTCCTTTAGCTAAAAAACTATCAAGAACTTCCGTACTAGTACTTTGCGGATTATAAACTTGAACATCAATGTTTATACCAGGAACCTTTATGACCAGTGGGATTTCAGCATTTTCTTTTTGAAAAGAATTATTTTCTGGATATCTGCCATAGGAGACTTTGAACTCTTCTGGTACAAAACCAAAAAAATACAACATGCCAAATGTAATAAATAGTATAATGGAAAAATTCAATAAGAATGACCATTTTCTACCCTTTATAAAACTTAAAAAGCTTTCTTTTTTCATAAATATGTTATCTATATTAACAGCTTGACAATAAAAGTCAACTACTGTATAATACTATCTAGCTTAGAAGTTTAATTATATCATTATTATGAAAGAAAAAATCTGGTTAAAAATTAAAGAATCTTTTTCAACGGCAGCAATAGCAGCTCTTATGCTTGTTATTGTTTTTTTGCTTATCTGGATACCTTTCAAATTCATCCCGGGTATCTTTTCTAAGGGTACAAATTATGTAGCAACTTCCCTATCCTCAACTTTTATACCTGGAGAAAATAAAGCAACGACTTCTCCAACAAAAAATAATACCCAGCCTACAAACACAACTGTGGCTGGAGGCAAACCAGATCTCTCTGTGAGGCTTATAAGTACTGGTATCATAAATAGATATACAAAACAATTTTCTCAAACAAGTACAATAGGTACCGGAGATGAAGTTGGGATGAGATTTGAAGTCAAAAATATTGGGAATACAGTTTCTGGAGCCTGGAGTCTAAAGGCAACTTTGCCATCTGCAACAACTCCTAATTACAATTCTGACCTACAGAGATCGTTGAATCCTGGAGACAGAATAGAATTTACTCTTGGTTTTGATAATCCAACAAATTTAGGACTAGTCACTGCCTATGTATACGCTGATCCAGCTAATACTATTGGCGAGTCTAACGAATCAAACAATTCAATCGGTGTCCCATTTAATATAGTAAGTGGTTCAACCTATGGTTACAACTACGGGACCACTTATAACAATGCGATAGGGACAACATATACATGGACTTCCATTGTTGGAGCATGTAGTGCCCTTCCGGGAACCGTATATACAGGAACCCTAGTAAACTGGAATGCCAGTGCAACAGGCGGTAACGGATACTTCACATATTCTTGGAATGGATCTGATAATCTTGTAAGTACGGAAAAAAATCCTACAAAAATTTACTACACGGCTGGTGTAAAAACAGGAACTGTTACGATAACATCAAACGGTTCAAGTGTTACAAAACAGTGTACTGTAAATGTCGTTGATCAATATAATAACTACAATACAAGTTCTTCTGATCTTTCCCTATCATTAGTTGGTGTTGGCTCAGTAGATAATAGCGGACAGTTTATACAAAGTTCTCAAGTTTCGAGAGGTGGAAATATCGCGATTAAAGTAAGGATTACCAATGTAGGGACAAGCTACTCTGGCAACTGGACTATCACAGGATCAGTATCTCCTTCTCTTCCGGGATATACTTATAGACAAGATAATCAAGTATCTCTAGCCCCAAATTCAACTTCAGATTACACAATGGTATTCTGGAATCCACAGACTTCAGGAGACAATGCATTCAATATTCAGATTAGCCAAAGTGGAAACGACTTAAATAGTACAAATAATAATTTAACAGCAACAGTAAGAGTTTACTAAAACAAAAATAAAAACAACCCACTTAAGGTGGGTTGTTTTTATTTTAACTAAATATCTATATTCGCCAACTTCGCATTAGATTGTATGAAGGCTTTTCTTGCAGGAACATCTGTTCCCATAAGCATATCAAATACTTTATCTGCTTCCTGAGCATCTTTGATACTTACCCTCTTCATCATTCTTCTTGTAGGATCCATGGTCGTTTCCCAAAGCTCTTCAGAGTTCATTTCTCCAAGACCTTTATATCTTTGCACAGAAACTTTTGGAGATTTCTTCCCTTCTTTTTCATTTGTATTTTCTTCACCTTCAGCGACGACTTCCTCTTCTGTTTCTTCAGTCTCTGCGTCTGATATTTTTTCTTTCTTGAAGAAAGCTGTCTTTTCTTCTTCGGTATAGAAATAGTGAACTTCTTTTCCTACTTTTACTTTATAAAGTGGTGGTTGAGCAATACAGATAAAACCTCCGTCTATAAGTGGTTTGAAATATCTATAAAACAATGTAAGCAAGAGGGTTCTGATGTGGGCTCCATCAACGTCCGCATCGGTAGCTATAATAATTTTGTGATATCTTAATTTTTCAATATTAAATGTATCTCCAATAGCAGTACCAAGAGCAACTACCAAATTAGTAATTTGTTCTGATCCAAGCATTCTATCAAGTCTCGCTCTTTCTATGTTTAGAATTTTACCTCTCAAAGGCAATATGGCTTGAGTCTTTCTATCACGACCCATCTTCGCTGTACCTCCTGCAGAATCTCCCTCCACAATAATAAGCTCTGATTCTGAAGCATTATTACTCTGACAGTCAGCAAGTTTACCAGGCAATGTCATACCTTCTAGAGCGCCCTTTCTCAATATTGAGTCTTTAGCTGCTTTAGCTGCTTTTCTCGCTCTAAGGGCCAAAATAACCTTAGAAATGATAGCTTTAGCATCATCTGGATTCTCTTCAAGAAAACCATTGAAAGCCGCACCAAAGACCTCTTCTACGGCGCTTCTAGCCTCAACAGAACCAAGCTTGGCCTTTGTCTGACCCTCAAATTGAATCTCTCTTAGTTTTACGGAAACAACGGCTGTAATACCCTCGAGTACATCGTCTCCTGAAAAGCTGTCTTCGCTATCTTTAACTAAATTATTTTTCTTAGCATAAGCGTTCAAGGCTCTAGTAAGTGCAGCTTTGAAACCAGTAATATGAGTACCCCCTTCTGGGTTATAAATATTGTTTGCAAAAGGCATTATTCTAGAAGAAATATCATCTACATACTGAAGTGATACCTCTACAGATTCTACCGTTTCCGTTTTCTTCTCAACATAAAAAACATTTCTATGAATTGGCTTTTGGAATTGGTTATAGAATTTTACAAAAGACAAAAGTCCCCCTTCAAAATAAAAGGAGTGGGACATTGCTTCTATACCAAGGTCTTGTAAGAATAATGATTCTATTTCTGTAAAATCAACTTTTGAATCTCTTGCGTCTATAACAGTAATTTTCAATCCTTTAACAAGATATGCTTGTTGTCTCATGTGAGAGACTATTCTTTCAAAATCAAATTCGATTCCTTCTTTGAAAATTTCAGCATCTGGTTTGAAAATAGTCGCAGTACCATGAAAATCAGATTTACCTATTTTTTTAACAGCCGCTTTCTTTTTACCTTGAGAATATTCTTGATAATAAATACCACCATCTCTGTGCACAAGAACTTTCATGTAAATAGAAAGCGCATTCACAACAGAAGCACCCACACCGTGCAAACCTCCAGAAACTTTATATCCTTCTCCCCCGAATTTTCCTCCAGCATGGAGAACTGTCATGATTGTTTCTAGAGCAGAAACTTTTGATTGTTTATGTAAGTCTACAGGAATACCTCTACCATTATCAACAACTCTAACCATGTTATCTGGTAAAAGTGCAACTTCGATACGGTTAGCAAAAGCGCCCATGGCCTCGTCACGAGAGTTATCAAAGATTTCAGTAACAAGGTGGTTTAAACCATCTGGTCCAGTAGTACCAATATACATACCAGGTCTCTTTCTGACCGGTTCTAGACCCTCAAGAACTTGAATGGAACTAGCATCATAGCTACCCTTTTTTACCTCTTTTTCATCTTTATTTTTGGCCATATTTATTAATATAATTTAAAAACAGCTTATTGCTTTTTATATTGTAATTATACCAAATTGACCCACCAAAAGAAAGGAGAAATTTATACTTTTTCTACAAAAATAGCCAGCTTTTTCCAACTCTTTTTGAAATCAGAAATATTAACAAACTTATTCTTACCGTCTGCATCAGATTTTGCTTCTGGATCGTTAATATATAATCCCTTTATAACATCCCCACACTCCTCAATCCCAGATACCACAACCATATGTCCAGAAGTTCTTGGGTTATTTATATCCTTAGCTAGAGAGACTAGTACTGGTAATCCAGCTTTTATGTTACTAATTATTTTATTGATTCCAAAATCTAAAAGATTTTCTGAATGATCTAAATTCTTAAATTCTTGTCTGTAAGAAGGAATGTTATTATTTCTCAAAAGAATTACGAGTAGTTCGTGTCCCCAACCATATTGTTCAGTGTATCCATCATGAACTCTATCTCTTTTTTCTAATTCTTTTGAAATTAAGAGACCTTCCTTTACTAAATCTCTAGTTTCGGTTTTTATTCCAAAATAATCTAATACCATTTTTACACAAACAATAGCACAAACTTTTGTTTGCCAAATATTTTCTATTTCTTCAGAATATTGAGAATAAAAAGGTATATCCAATTTCATTATCTTACTTGCCAACCATTATTAGCGTTCATTTTATCTGTAATCTTTTGCATTATAGAATTTACTTCATCGTCAGTAAGAGTTCTCTCATAGGATTGAAATATCAAACGATACGCGTAAGAAGTTTTTGAAGAGCCATCTTCAAATTTCTTAGTAAAGACATCGAACAATCTATTTTTAATCATAAGATCACCAGCTTCTTTTGAAATAATTTCAAATACTTCTTCTGATTTTGTACCTTCTGGGGTAAACACAGCAATATCTCTTATCATAAAAGGATACTGAGATATTTTTTTAAATCTTTTTGTTTTATCCCCTACTTCAGAAAAATCATATTCTTTCGTATCGCTATCTATTTCTGACATTATTTTATCCCATTCATATTCAGCAATATTTTCTTCTTTATTTATCTTAGACAAGCTTACACCCAAGACTTCAGAAATTGCTTTTCCTGCCTCATTTAATAAATCAGCCTCTTTTGGTTTTTTAACCCCCAAAGGATTTTTTACACCGATAGCCAATCTTTGAGATTCACCATCTTTAGTGAATACATGTCCAAATTCAAATATCTTTATCTGAGACATTTCTACAAGTTCATTATATCTCACATTAAATTCTAAAGAATCTTTAATTCCATCTGTAAGATTTGTTCTTAAATACTTTCTTTCTGAGGACATTGGGTTCTCAAGTTCTATTTCCCCACTATTTCTAAAAGAATAATTTATAACTTCGGAAAAACCCAAATCATACAAAATTCGTCTTACCTTTTCTTTATAGTAGAAATCTTTATTGACCACCGCATTAACACTTTCATTTGGTAAGGCAACATTTGTTATTTTGTCATAACCATATATTCTACCTATGTCTTCGGCCAAATCTTCTTTAATTCTCAAATCTAATCTTTCATCTGGTACAGTAATAACAAATCTTTCTTCCCCATCGGTCATTCTTCTATAACCAACAATATTTTTGAATCTCTCAGCTTTATCTAAATCTCCAACAACTACTTTTCCAAATAGTTCGGTTGTGTAGATAACTTTTCCATCACCTATATATATGCCAACATGATCTACGCCATGTTCTGCTTTCGTACCAGGAAGAAAATTTATTGTCTCATAATGAATATTACCAACGCCAGTATTTGAGAAAATCATGTCTCCTGGTATAAGTTCTCCTTTTGAGATTTCCTTTCCAAAAACAAATTGATCTATTGAAACGCGAGGAATCTGAACTCCCGCTCTAGAAAAACAATACAAGGCAAAACCCGAACAATCAAATGAGTTCGGCGCCTCATAAGTGATACTTGAACCTTTTTTATAAGGAACACCAATCAAAAAATTAGCAACTTCTAAAACCTTTTCAACAGGTTTTACTTTCTCATATTCAAAACCAAATTTATTAAAAATCTCTTCTATATCTTTATCTGTGATATTTACACCAATAATAGAGCTCGCCTCTTTAGAAGAAATACCAAGTTTATATTTATTTGCTCTCCTTGGATAATTATCAAAAACTTCTCCTACTTTTGTATCCGGAGTACCGGCAATTTCTACAATAACTTTTGTGAGAACATCCATCGCTTCCCCCGCCATTTCTGCAGCATAGTCATTTTCATATCTCTTTGATGCATCTGTTTGGATCCTTAATCTTTGAGATGTTTTTCTTACAAGCACAGGATCAAAACTTGCTGATTCAAGTACTATATTTTTTGTATTCTCATCAAGCTCCGCGTATGTTCCACCCTTAATACCAGCTATAGCCAAAGGATTTGAGCCGTCTGTAATGAGTAAAACATTTTCGTCTAAATCAACCTCCTTTTTATCAAGTGTAGTGATGTGATCTCCTAATTTTGCTTTTTGTACACTAATCAAAATATTTTCCTTAGCAAGTTTATCTGCATCAAAAGCATGCATCGGCTGGCCAATCTCAAACATCACAAAATTTGTAGCGTCTACTACATTATTTATAGATCTCTGCCCTATCGCTTCTATTCTTTCTTTAAGCCAATCTGGAGATTCATGTACCAAGACATTTTCAACAACTCTTCCTATGTATCTTCTACAAAGTTTTTCGTCTTCTATTTTTACATCCAACTTTTTTAAAGTCTGAAAAATTTGAAAATCTTTTAGTTCTCTAGAATTCTTTTTTACTTTTAATCCAAATATCGCCCCGACTTCTTTAGCTATACCTCTATGACACAAACAACTGTGATTTAAATTCGGCAATACCTTAACATCAAAAATCTGATCGTCTCCTTTTGATTCAATACCCTCGACTTCCAAAGAATGCATGGTAAGACCATCTGCAATTTTATTTACATCTGGTAGGTTATTATCAAAAAAGTTTTTGAGCCAATTATAGGAAATAATCATAATTAAAATTGATTAACCAGACGTAAATCTCCTGAATAAAATAAACGGATATCGTCTATACTATATTTAAGCATCGCGAGTCTATCTACCCCAACACCAAAAGCAAAACCTTTCCATTCGTTTGGATTAATCCCGACCCTGCTTAAAACTTTCGGATGGACAACCCCAGCACCCATTACTTCCACCCAACCAGTACCTTTGCATACCGGGCATCCAACTTCACCCTTACACTTAAAGCAAGAGATGTCTATTTCTGCTCCTGGTTCAACGAAAGGAAAATAGCTAGGTCTGAATCTTACATCGATATCTTTTTCAAAAAATTCGTCAAAAAATTTATTTAATACTGTCTTAAGGGTAGCAAGAGAAACTTCTTTATCAACATACAAACCTTCAAGTTGTTGAAATTGTGCCTCATGTGTAGCGTCTGTCGCTTCTTTTCTATATGTCTTTCCTGGACAAAGAATTTTAATTGGTGGATTTTTATTTCCTTCCATATGGTGAATCTGCATGGCGCTAGTCTGCGTACGCATAAGTCTTCTTTCTACCCCTGGTAAATCCTTGGTTGGTTTAACCCAAAAAGTATCCTGCATATCTCTTGCTGGATGATCTTTTGGAACATTGAGAGCATCAAAATTGTAATATTCTGTTTCAAGTTCTGGACCATCTACAAGAGTAAAACCCATCTTAAAAAAGATACGATTTATATCGTCTACGACTCTAGTCAGCGGGTGAACGTGAATATTCTTATTTTTATCCATTTCTAGAATTATATCTGAATTATTAAAGAAATCAAAGAAGAATTTCAGCTAAGTATTCACCGTCTTTAACATAAATAATACCGTCAATTATCCTAAAATCTGGAGTTTTACCTTTATAGAGCAATTGTATACTTTTGTCTGGGTTTACTTCTGCTTCAACAGCGAACACACTGTCTTCAAAAGAAAGCACGACGACGTCACTTTCCCCAGGAAGAAAATCTATCTTCCTTGGCTCCCTACCAAGATCAAACAACATTACTTTTTTATTACACTCCCTTTCATCACAAAAAGTATTAGGAGCAGAATCTATACTTCCAGACCAACTCATAAAGACTTTACCTCCCTCTTTCCATAAACCAATCTTCTTGTTAATTATAGGTGAAGCTAAGGTGCCCAAATTCTTTTCCTTTACAGTACTGGTCGATTTTTTGGTAGAGAAATAAATCAACAAATCAGAGTACTCTGTATTAAGTATTTTTGAAATTGTGCTTGTTCCTGTACTTGAAGCTATTTCTTTTGATAAATATTTTGGTATTTCTCTGGTTTCAACTTTTTCTTGTAACATAAATACCCTGGCATCAGAAACTAAATTGTCTAAAACTTTTATTTTCTTCTTCCAAACATTATATCCTTCTTTTTTTACAACAACGTCATATATATTCGGTCTTAAATCTTTAATCAAAATACTTCTGTTAAAAAAACTTGTTGTATCAATAAGTTTAGAATTTAAATATATCTCTGAATTATTCGGTGCAGACATAAGATACATCCCACCAGTTTTTAAAAGACTAAAACCTTCGCTGAATATGTGTCCTGTAGAATACAAAACAACTAGTGGCGCTAAAATAAAGAAGGCCGCTACAAATATTATAAAATTAATTTTTCTTTTTTTACTTAACATTTTGTTTTCCTATGTTTAGGTGTAACCCAGAATCCCATATATTTACCAAACATTAGTCTTGTTTGAGCATCTATAGCCGGTACATTACCAAATACTATAACAATAATAGGTATTAGAAACCACTGAAGCACATAAATAAACTTTTGCTTTATACCAAACCCCTCTGGATGTGGAGGTAAAAAACCAAAAGACACAGTGGCAGAAAGAATGAGTCCGATCATGGTAAGAGTCATAAGGTTGCTAGTAACCAAAGGAAGGTTGTAAGAAAGAACAGTCTCATTAAAATGCTTACCCCCTAAAATAAGTGGTGTCCAACCAAGGAGCAAAATAAGTATTGAGCTAGTAGATCTTGTCCAAGCCCCTTCAACCATCAAAAAAGAAAAAACGAGTTTTTTAAATTTTGGAATCTTTTTGTTTTTCAAAAACCCGAAAAGAACATAAGGGAGATTTTCAACTCCCCATGCCCATCTTCTTTGTTGTTTATATACATTCAAAATAGTTGGCCAAAATCCATGAGCAAGATTTGCATCCATAGATACAGGATATGACATAGGGACTACAGTATATTTTCCGTCAAAAGCAAGGAAGGCATTCCAAAAAATTCTAGAGTCTTCTGATACAATGTTTTTTTGCCAATAACCTATGTCGTGCAATGTTTTAAAACTCACAGAATGAGAAGAGAAAGTCTCAAGTTTATCTGGCCTCTCTTGCTGTATCATCTGCCATAAAGTACTAGACGCTCCAGAAACCCTAGAAAGAGCCGGAGTATCCCAAATATTATTATTATAAAAAGGAACTGGTTGGAAAGAACTTCTGTATGGGTCCTCCGCTGTAAGAAAATGCCAAGTTAAACAATTTAGATACTGCGGATACACAACAGTATCGATATCGAAAGCAGAAACAATTACATCAGAATAATCTATATTGTTTATATCGAGTATCTCCTCTTTAGTAGTCTTGGCTGCATAAGCAATATTTGAACCCTTACCAGCTAATTCACCCGGAACATTTGCTGGGTGTTTTGTAATCAAAAAATATCCAAATTTGTCTCCAAATTTATTCTTCGCCTCCTGAGCTACATCTTCTGCAATCTTACCAGCCTTAGCCTCAGAAGCTAGTACGATAATAATTTTGGAGTTATCATAATCACATTCCAAAATTGATTCCAAGCCTTTTTCTACAACATGCAATGATTCATTATAAAAAGGCAAGATTATCATATGCATAATCTTTTCGTATCTCAAATTACTAAGTTTAGATTTCCAATCCACAGTTATGTTGTGCTTTGTCCTTTTCCAATTTTTATAAAGATAAATTGAAAGATATACTGTTTTTAATAACCAATATAAATCAAAAATAATTATAAATAATGCTCCTAAAAATGGAGACATGAAAGAAATACCAAAAATAGCAAAAAGGGTAAACCAGGTAATAACTCCAGGCATTATTTCTAAGGCTCTATAAATTCTTCTGTCTACCCCAGACAAGTCACTCGCTCTTCCTATATTAAAATACGGGGTGTTTTTATAGTCCATACGATAAATCGTGGAGCCACCTCTCGGGCTTGAACCGAGGACCTATTGTTTACAAAACAATTGCTCTACCAACTGAGCTAAGGTGGCCTAAATTAACCTCAAAGAAACAAGAAATTAACCGGTTAATTTCTTAAGTAATATAGCAAAAAAAGATAAAAATTACAAATTTTTATCTCTTAAAGAATCCTTATATTCTGAGACATTCCTAAGAAAGAAAGACACCGAGCCTTTCTTGTGTATATCCTGTTTTGTTATTGGGCTCAAAAAGAATCTTGGCTGTTTGCTATCAAATCTCCTTTTCAAGTAAACTATCTCTTTTTTAATCCAATTTAAGATAATAAAATAAAGTTTTTGAAAATTTTTGAATTTAATCTTAGAAAAAATCTTTCTGCTTTTAGAAATTGTATCGTGACAATAATCATCCCCCTTAGAAAGGATTTTAGAAAATGCATGCTTTTCGTTATGTTTAAGTTCAAAAAGCTTTATACCAAAAAAGCTTAGAATGAGTATTAGAGAAACATAAAACGATATAATCGCCATAATTTATTTACTGACACTGAATCTAACATATCTACCAACTTCGATCTTTTCACCGAATTTGTTTATAGCATTCTGAATCAAGCTGTTTATAGTCTGACTCGGATCTTTAATGTATTCTTGTTCAAGTAATATCTTCTCTTTAAAGAATGAATCTAACTTACCAGTCAAAATCTTCTCTCTCATGTTTTCTGGCTTGTCCTTTACTTCAGGAGCAAAAGCTTCCATAACTTTAGCCTTTTCTTCTTCAGTAACATCTTCCTTCTTTAAATAAGTGGGATTTGTAGCAGCAATCTGCATAGCTATTTCATAAGCAAGTTTTTGAAAGTCTTCGTTCTTTGAAACGAAATCTGTTTCGCTACAAAGTTCAATCAAAACACCGACGTTTCCGACGCCGTGAATATAAGAAGCTATTCTGCCTGCTTTTAGTGTTCTTTCAGCTTTTTTAGCTTGGGCATCAGCACCTCTTTTTTGTAAAAGAATTTCTGCCTTACCCATATCTCCTCCAGCTTCTTCAAGAACCTTTCTACATTGCATAACAGAGATACCTGTTTTTTCTCTTAATTCTTTAACTTGTTCTGTTGTAATAACCATAAAAAAATATTTAATTATAAAAAGAAACTATTAAATTACTAGAAAAACAAAAACTAAGCTTTTGCTACTTTTCCAGCTTTGTAAGCCTTTGCAATTTCTGAGACGATGAAAGAAATACTTGAAACTGATGAGTCGTTACCGATTATAGGATAATCAACAATTTTGATATCACAGTCTGTATTAGCAATACCAATAACTGGAATATTCATTTTCTTAGCTTCCATAACAGCATTGATTTCTTTTTTAGGATCAACTACAAATAGAGCTTTAGGAGCATCTTTCAAACCAGTAATACCTGAGAACATTTTGTCGAGCTTTTCGATTTCTATATCGATAAGCATTCTTTCTCTCTTGGTGTATTTTGCTAATTCACCTTTTTCTTTTTGTTTTGTAAGATCTTCAAACTTAGCAAGTCTCTTTTTAATTTCTGTAAAGTTTGTAATAGTACCACCAATCCATCTACCTGCTACGAATGGCATATCTACAGACAAAGCAGCTATCTTAACAGCCTCTCTTGCTTCGTTTTTGCTTGATACGAAAAGAATAGTTTTACCTGTTTTTGCAAGGTTACCAACAAACTCTTTTACTACTTCGAGCATTTCGAAAGTCTTTTCTAAGTCTATTATTTCTACCTTATTTTTTGTTCCAAAAATATAAGGGGCTGTAGAAGCATGTCTTTTAGATTTAGCATATCCAAAATGGACGCCTGCTTTAAACATCGCCTCAATTGTCTCGTTATTTACTGGTTTCTTTTGTTCTATCATAAGTGGTAGAAGTCTAGCAGAAAAAAGCCAACTTAGCAACCCTTTTCTTAATCTGCATCAACCTCTGAATCGCCATCTTGTGGCTTACCGTCTGTTTTAACTAAATAATCAATAATATCGACTAACCCTTCACCCAAGAAAATATTTTCTATATTAAACCAAGACTTTTTAACTCTGTGGTCTGTTACTCTATCCTGAAGTACATTGTATGTTCTTATTTTCTCTGATCTATCTGCAGTACCAATCTGTTCTTTTCTTTCTGAGGCAAATTTCTTCGCTTCTTCCTCTTCTTTCAAAACCTCCAGCTTAGCCATGAGAATAGACATAGCTTTTTCTCTATTTTTAAGCTGACTTCTCTCCGCAGTAGAACGAACATCTATACCTGTTGGTAAGTGAACAATTCTTACAGCTGTTTCAACCTTGTTAACATTCTGACCACCCGCTCCTCCTGATCTAGAAAACTCTACTTGAAGATCAGCTGGCTTAATTTCCATTTTTGTTTTCTTTCTAATCGGCAGAACAGCAACTGAAATAGTAGAGGTATGAACTCTTCCTGATTTTTCTGTATTTGGAACTCTCTGTACTCTGTGAACTCCAGTTTCAAATCTCAGTCCTTTGTATACATCCTTACCTCTCATTTCAACGACAACCTCTTTATATGCACCAAGAGAGCTCCTGGATTCACTTACTATGTCATAAGACCAATTCTTTATATCAGCAACTCCCTTATACATCTTAAACATATCCTCGGCAAAAATAGCAGCCTCTTCTCCACCCACACCAGCTCTTATTTCTATAATAGCCTCATTCGGAAATTTTTCTTCCTCTTCGTCTCCTGCAACAATTTCCTTCATTTGTGTAAGGAGGTTTTCTTTTTGAGATTGTATACTTTTAATCTCCTCTTCAGCCAACGCAAAAAGACCTTGGTCCTTCTCGGCCATTTTTTTTATTGACTCTTCTTCATTATCTAACCTTAAATATTCCTCGGCTAAAAAAGTAGTCTTTCTATTTTTTCTAAATTCTTCAATAATATCTTGCATATAATTTATTTTATCAAATATAATCAAAAAACCGAACTATAAAAAGATTCGGTTTTTTGATTTAGCCTTGTTATTTCTTTTTTGTAGAAGCTGCCTTTCTTGCTCTGAATTTCTCAACTCTTCCTGCGGTATCTAGTGTCTTTTCTGTACCAGTATAGAAAGGGTGACAAGCCGCACAAATTTCAATATGTATTTCTTCTTTAGTTGAACCAAAATCATAAATAGCACCACATGCACATGTAGTCTTTGCTGAATCATTATATTTTGGATGTATGTCTTTTTTCATAGAGATGCATAATAACAGAATAGACCTATAAATGCAAGCTATAAGCTCAATGTATCTATATCCTTCTCAAATTGAACCGCTCTGTCAGCAACCTGTTTACCATATCCATATTTACCATACATATAAGTGCTTAAACGACTCCCCTTCAAACTTAATCCCCCATAGTATTTTGAAGCTGAACAGGCCCATATATCAGTCTTCTTTGTGAATGCTGTTTTACATATAGCCTGTGCGTCTTTTATATACAAAGCTGTCCCAACGAAAGCATCTCTGCTATTGAATGGAGACGGTATAGAAGAACCCACAACAGCCCCCACACGATTCTTATAACCCGTAGCTGTACCTATATTCCACCAAGTACTTGGCATAAATTGTGCCGGGCCCATGGCACCACCATATTCCCCATCTGCATATATCGGACAGGATACTGGAGTTTTATCTGGATTTAAACCTAACTCAGACATTATAGCCAAAAAGGAAGGTATCTGAGTTTTACTCATAACAGTTCCATTTGTATTTTTTGCGCTTTGATTGTAGTAGCACTTACCTATATTTTTACCTATAAGTCCATCGACCGAAGTCTCTTGAGTGAGTATTGCTAAGACTAAGGCAGAACTTACACCAATAGTGCTTTCATATGGTTTTATAATCTTAAGAGCTTCACCGAAAGTTAATTCTTGCCCACCGACTGTCCTAAATAGTCTATTACTTATCTGACTCTTTAATTTCTCTTTATCAGCAATTATTTTTTTATAAGCACTCTCCTGCCCTTTTGCTACTGTAAGAATATTCTGCTTTTCTTTTTTATAAACCTCAAGTTGTCTTTTTTCAGCATCTTGTTCGAACTTCAATTTTTCCTCCTGAACCTTTCTGGTTTCTAAATCTTTCTTCTCAGTTTCTGATGTCTTTTTCGTAGTTGTAAGCTCTGATGTTAGCTCCCTAAGCTTTTTATCAATAGTTGCATAATTATCTATATCTTTAAATAAATCAGATAAGTTCTGACTAGAAAGTGCAATCTCAATTAAGGAAATATTATTTAAATTATATGTATCTCGAATCATCTTAGAAACAGATTTTTTTATATTCTCCATTCTAGTAGACAATGTACCTATATACTGGGTTTTGGTTGTAATATTTTCGCCAAGTTGTTTTATCTTCGCAGTTCTCGCATTTATTTCAATTTGTGTAGTATTAATCTTATAAGTAAGCTCTGCTATACCCTTTTCCAAATCAGAAGATTGTTTTTGTGTTTTTGATAATATGGCTTTTTGTTCAACGATATCTCTATCACATTGATCCAAAATAGCCTGGAGTTCACTGTTGGATTTTCCTTCAACATTTGCATCACAGGAAATAGCCCTGGCATCACCAGAGGTAAAGGCCAAGAAAACAAAGGAAGACAAAATCAAAACCGCAAATATTCTTTTCAAAAACATTATATATCTATTTTACTACAAAAAGGGAAATAAAAGAAAGAGGACTGAGTGTTTTACACTCAGTCCTCTTTCTTTTAGTTTATTTCTTTTCTTCTGTAGCTTCTTCTCCTTCCGCGGTACCATTAGCTTCCTTACCTTTCTTAGCAACCTCAATTGCTGATAGGTCTACTGGTGCAGCTTCTACAACCTCTTCTTTTGGTTCGTAAACTGAAGCAACAACTTCTTCTGGACCTGACTTAATTTCAACTCCAGCAGGAGCCTTAATATCTTTTACTTCAATAACATCATCAAATTTTGCAAGTGTAGATAGATCTACTTCAATGTTATGCGGTAAATCTTTAGGCAAAGCTTCGATTTCAATTTCGTGCATAACCTTAACAAGCACAGCACCAAAGTCTTTAACAGCAGGAGAAACTCCTATGAATTCAACAGGGACTTTGATTTCAATCTTCTTACCTTTTTCAATAGCGTAAAAGTCTGCATGTCTTGGCTTATCTGTAACTGGATTATAATCGACTTCGTGTATCAAAACATCGACATCAATACCTTCGCCAACTAAATGAATAATTGTAGATTCTCCAGCATCTCTTAGTGTTTTTTCAAAAACAGCATAAGAAAGCATAATAGGAGTTGATTCCTCTTTTTTTCCATAGAAAACAGCTGGCATTTTGCCTGCTTCTCTTATTGAAGACAAGCTAGCCTTCATATCTCTCTTTTCAACGTTTAATGTTAACATAGTAGGAGTATTATACACGAAAAAACCTCTTTAGCAAGGCCCTTTTTATATCTATAAGAAATTAAAGATCCTCATTTTTTCTTCCACCACCTTTTCTACCGCTTCTATACATTTATCCATATATTTATAAGGGGAAACTTCTTCTGGTTTAGAGGATAGAGATTCTTCCAAAGCCTTTCTAAAAGCAACTCTGATTTCGGTGTTTACATGCACTACAGACATACCGGCCTTTATTGCGGCTTGTATATCCCCGGCAGAATTTCCAGAAGCCCCGTGAAGTACGAGCGGAACACTTACAGTATCATTTATTTTTTTTACGACTTCAATATTCAAAGCTGGATCAATTCCACCCTTGAGCATACCGTGAATATTCCCCACTGCTGGGGCCAACATATCTATACCAGTAGCCTCAACAAATCTTACAGCTTCTTCTGGTTTAGTGAGAAATTCTTCTGTAATTTTTACTCCTTCTGGAATCTTGTCCAAAACTTTTGAAGAAGCCCCTATAAAACCGAGCTCAGCTTCTACCATTATTTCTTTGTTTACACTTCTTGCATATTCTACGCATTCTTTTGTGAGTCTTAAATTTTCTTCGTATGAAAGATCTGTACCGTCAAAAATAACAGCATCATATCCTGCATCTATCACCTCTTTCACTCCTTCGACAGTTTTAGTATGATCAGCATTTAGAAATATAGGATAGTTATATTCATCTCTCAAACTTTTTACTAAAGCCACAGCTTGTTTGGTACCAATAAATTTTCTTTCTCCTTCTGCGGTACCAATAATCACAGGCAAATCTAATTTTTTAGCTACATTAAAAATCCCCCTTAGAGTCTCTAGATTTGAAATATTAAAATGACCAATAGCTACTCCTTTTTCTTCTGCTTCTTTTATATATTGTCTCAGTGTTTTCATTTTTATATTTTTTTAAATTCCTCTATTGTTTCTTTTATATTCTCACTTTCAAAAACAGCCGAGCCAGACACAAGCCTTGTAGCTCCAGCCTCCACTATTTCTTCTGCGTTATCTAAATTCACTCCTCCGTCTACACTTATAAGCACATCTGGGTATGCGGTCCTTAGATCACGAATCCTGCCCACGACTCTCTCGTCAAAATACTGTCCCTGATATCCAATTTCCCTAATACCCATAAATTGCACAAAATCCACAAGAGATCTACCGTTTGCATTTGGATCTAGGAATTCAAAAACTTTTTCTAGTGGAGTGTCTACATTTACAGCCAAACCGATTTCAACATTTAAAGGAGAATCACCAAACCAACCGTATTTATTTCTTAATTCTGAAATTAAATCCTTTATGTGTGGAGCAGACTCCAAATGTAATACGATTCTACTTGCCCCAGCCCTTATCCAGTCCTCAACCACATGTTCTGGATGAGAAACCATCATATCTACTTCAAAATTCAAAGATTGCCAGAATGGAAACCCTATCTCTTCCTCTGTAATCTTTCTGAAATCACCATCAACATCATTTACATATGGCCAAGATTTTGAATGCACAAATTTACCATCACAAATATCTATTTGCACAGTTTGGACAAATCCATTTACAAGAGACATCTTTTCATTAATCTCTTCAAAATCTTGTGGTATTACCGCTGGAATTATTTCAATCATATTGGTTATTGTGTTTAATAAGTTTAGAGATCATTTCTATTTTTTTAATTCTTCTTAAGTGTCTCTCCCCGTTAGAAAAATCAGTTGTGAGCCATGTCTTTACGGCTTTCTTTGCATCTCTTAAGTTCATCATTCTCGCGCCAAGAGAAAGTACATTAGAATCATTATGGAGTCTACCAAGTTTAATGGTAAGTAGGGCATCTTTAAAGATTCCGCCTCTACCGTAATATACAGTTGCACGAACATTTGGAAATCTATTTGCAACAATAGCTTCACCTTGTCCTGATCCACCGAGAACAATTCCTAAAATATTTTTAGGGTTTAGAGAAACAGCTTTTGCAACTGGGTGTATAAAATCTGAATAATCATCTAGGTCATCATATCTGTATGCTCCGCAATCTACCACCTCATAACCAAGCTTCTGTATAAAAGGAATGAGTTTCGTTTTCATAACAAAACCAGCATGATCTGTACCAATATATATTTGCGGTTTATGAGTTCTATAACCTATTTTTTTCATTAGGTTAATTATAGCACTAACCAATTACAGACAAAAGTATTTTTTTGATTACTTGTGGGTTTGCAGAGCCTTTTGTTACTTTCATAGCCTGCCCCACTAGGTATTGTAAAGATGCTTCTTTGCCAGCTTTGAAATCAGCAACAACTGTTGGATTTTCTGCAATAAGTTTTTCAGCTAAGGCCTTAAGAGCACCTTCATCATTTTGTTGTATTAGACCTTCTTTATTTGCAATTTCTTCTGGATCTCCTCCGCTTACCACAATCCTAGCAAGCAAATCTTTTGCTCCTCTTGAAGAAATTTTTCCTTCAGAAACCATATTGATTATTTTTGCAAAATCTTTGTCATTTGGGAAAGATAGTTTTGAATCCTTAGATAAAATACCAACAAGATCAGAAGAAATATAGTTTGAAGCAAGCTGAACAAGTTCTTTATTTCCAGAAAAATCAGATATAACTTTCTCAAAGAAATCTCCGAGAGATTTATCATTCACATATGAATCAGCATCCTGTTCTTTTATATTAAATACTTTCAAATATCTATTTCTCCTCTCCCAAGGAAGCTCTGGTAGTTCTTCTTTAATTTTCTTTAAATCAAAAACTTCAGAAATCATCATCTTTGGTAAATCAGGATCTGGAAAATATCTATAATCATGAGAGTCTTCTTTTATTCTCTGAGAATATGTTTTTTGTTTTGCTTCGTCCCAACCACGAGTTTCCTGTACAATCTTTTCTCCCTTCTCTAATGCTTCAATATGTCTTTCTGTTTCGTAGGCAATAGCTTTTTCTACAGTCTTAAAAGAGTTTAAGTTTTTAACCTCAACTTTTGTACCAAGTTTACCTTCACAGTCACTTACAGAAATATTAGCCTCAACTCTCATTTCACCTTTTTCCATATTTGCATCTCCAACACCAAGGTATTGTAAAAGTAACTGCAGTTCTTTTGCAAAATCAGAAGCTTCCTTTCCAGAATGTATTACAGGTTCTGTTACAAGCTCCATAAGAGGTACACTTGAACGATTGAAATCTACAAGGGAAAAATCTCCTTGGTCATGGCTAGATTTAGCTGTATCTTCTTCTAAGTGAATTCTAGTAAGTCTTACACCATGTAAATATCCTCCAGAAACTATTGGGTATTTGTATTGACTAATCTGATATCCTTTTGGGATATCTGGATAGAAATAATTTTTTCTGTCCCATTCTGTAAAATCAGCAATATCTGATTCACAAGCAAGACCCACTTTTATTACATCCTCTATCGCCTCTTTGTTTAGCACAGGTAAAGTACCAGGGTGACCCATACACACAGGACACGCATTCACATTTGGTCTTTTCTCTTCAGTATCATTCTTACACTGACAAAACATTTTTGTCTTTGTTTTTAATTCAGCATGAATTTCAAGTCCAACTGTTGTTTTGTATTTGCTACAAGTGTCACTCATAAAAATTACTTTCTTAATATTTTAATAAGTTTATCTTTTAATTCTTTAATTGACTCATTATCATAAACAGTAACAGACAAAATATTTTTATTAAATTTAACAAGTTTCTTTTTTGCTGCATCAACTTTCTTTTTGTCTATCAAATCTGTTTTAGTTAAAATAATAACCTCATCTTTTTCAGCAAGTTCTGTACTATAATCCTCTAATTCTTTTCTTATTATTTTATAATTCTTCACAACAGCTTCATCTTCCAAAGAAATACAATGGAACAAAACTCTCGTTCTTTTAATATGTCTCAAAAACTTATCCCCCAACCCCTTTCCTTCTGAAGCCCCTTCAATAAGACCAGGGATATCGGCTAATATATAACCGTGCATTGCACCGAGAGCTGGTTCTAAAGTGGTGAATTGATATGCACCAACCTTAGAAGTTGCATTCGTAAGTTCGTTTAAAATACTTGATTTACCAGCATTAGGAAGGCCGATGAGACCAGCATGTGCAACAAGTTCAACTTCAATATAAAAATCTGCTTCTTCTCCTCTCTTTCCATCAGTTTGCTGTTCTGGAATCTGATTTGTGGCGCCTTTAAAATATTCATTTCCAAGTCCACCTTTACCACCATTTAATATTTTAATTTCTTCTCCAACTTCTAATAAATTAAATTTCTCTCTTGTTTCTTTATTTGTAAGAACAGTACCAATAGGAAAATCTATGTAAAGATCTTCTCCGTTTTTACCATGGCAACTATCTTTCATTCCATCTTGTCCATTTTGAGCAGCAAATTCTTTAGTATTTTTATATCTTGCGAGTATACCAATATCACTAACGGCACGTACGTATACGCTACCGCCTCTACCACCATTTCCGCCGGAAGGACCAGCAAATTCAAGGCTCTTTACATGGAGCCAACGAACAACTCCGTCTCCCCCCCTTCCAGCTTTAATATGTATATTTAATTCATCTACAAACGCCATATAAAAATGATTCTAACATAAAATGGATAATTTTGCTTATATAAATAAAAGTGATATTTTATTATTATATATCGACTTCACTCGTACAAAATGTAAAATCAGAATCTCACACCTTGTTTCTCGCTAGTCAAAATAAAAAAAACGCTCGGCATAGCCAAGCGTTTTATAGTAACATCACGCCCTTTACTCAGACATGTAAGGCGTTGAGAAATGTTCGTGGTATTTCGTGTTGTCCTGGAATAAGACCTCGCTCAATACCATTTAGGAAATTAATTACGCTCTCGAATCTTGAAACCTCTTCACCAAATTCCTGCAGTCCGCATTTGCAAACCAAACCAGTTTTTGGTTGTCCAGACAAGCTGTCAATCCGAAGGCCCAGCAGGAACTCTGTACCGATTTTGCCAGTACGAACTTCCGACCCGCTGAGAACAACAAAGATAGCTTTCTTTCCTCCATCCAACGGTTTGCAAAGACCGGTAAAAACACCTTTGTCATTGCAAACAGGAAGGATCCCGGAATGATAAACCTTCATTCTTCCAGAAAGCTCCTCTCTGGTCATATCAAGCAACCCTCGTTCAGTTACAACCGTTTTACCATCCTCACCAATAAACGATACCTTCATAATCTGTAACCTTTCCTAACATTTAACCTACCTACATTGGCACCACCACCCTAGTGATGCCAAAAACAAAATAAAAAAAGAACAAGCAGTAAATATACCACTCGTAACTTTTGTGTCAACTGTTTATAAGTTAGGCTTCAACAGCTAACTTTGCAAGTTTAATAGCCCCCTCTTTTGTATCTGCTCCTGCATATATACCACCATTCCTACAAAATGTTACATCGCTGATACCAGTAATTTTTACAAGGTCTTCTTTACTTTTTCCCCACCAACTTTCCGAGAAATTTTTTCTTGACTCAAACGAATTCTCAAATTTTCTTATAGTTGTCACTCTCCATCTTAAACCATCCTTTTCTTTATAAACAGAAAAGAGTGGCTCTGGATAATTTAGGAGTAAACTTTTTGGTAAATACTTATCAAAGATAATTATTCTTTTGTCTTCTGAATTTTTGTAAATTTCTTCGACAATATTTTCCGCTTCAATTTTGTCCTGTAAATCTTTAATCTCTCTAGAAAGAACTTCCCTAGCAAAATCGACCGCCTTCAAAAATACTTTATTTATATCGATATCTTCCTCTTTCCATGTAGGATACATGGAATAAATCGCGTCTGTGATAGTAAAAGGATATAAACCATCGATAACGGACTTATACAAACTTACGCCGCAATCATCTGCATCTATTACCTCTACTAGTTTATTATCCAAAATATCTGCTATTCTCTTAGAACCGCAGACCTTCTCTCCGTACTCTTTCCATAGAATTCCAAATGTAGAATATGAGATTCCGTTTTCCCTTTTCCCCGCTCCACCTTCTTGATGATGATCAAATCTATTTTTAGATGGTTCATGTTCAAAACCAATATCCAAAACAAAATCTGCTTTAGAAATTATTTTTTCATCTCTCGTTCTTACAACCTTAATATTTCCTTTGTGTAAAATAGACAAAAGAGCTACAGCAAAAACATCATCTGGATGGAAAGCTCCATTATGAGTAGCGATAACAATTTTCTTTTTAAAAAACATTATTTTTTGAGAAAGATCTTAATCTCTTCTATATCTTTAGAAATTTGAGCAACCTTTTTGTTTAACAAAACTATCTGCTCTTCTTCTTGTCTTACCTCCACTTCTGTTTTTTCTTCTACCTTTTTCTCATGCTTAAGACCAGAAAGAATAATCCTATCTCCGATCATTGTAGCAACAAAGAGTCCTGTAAGAAGAAGTAGAAGCGCTGTCCATACAATAGTATTTGGTTCATAAAATACATAATATAAAATTTTGCCAAATAGGCTACCGTTATACATGTACATCTCGGCACCTTTTTCCATCAAGATATCTGCAGAATGCCATATACCACGCCAAAACAATACAACAAGAGATCCGCCGACAAGAGCATAAAAAATAGACCTGTGACTCAATCTTATCCTAACCCTATCCTCCAATTTATCAAAAAATCTTAATATCTTTTTCATATTTGTATATTATACACTAAAACTATTTTGTGAGAATATCACCATCCATGCTCTTAGGGATTTTAACAGACATCATCTTAAGTATTGTTGGGGCCAAACCAGAAATACCACCGGACAATAATCTGAGTTTGTCTTCCGTAACAATTAAAGGGACTTTGTTTGAAGTATGGGCAGTATGTCTCTCTTTTGTTTTTGGATCGATATTTACTTCCGCGTTTCCGTGATCAGCAGTTATGAATAAGACATAACCTTTTTTATTTGCATTATCATACAGCCTACCGAGTTGTTCATCTACCACCTCAATTGCTTTTATAATAGCTTTCTTATTTGCCGTATGCCCTATCATATCTGGGTTGGCATAATTTATAAAAATAAAATCTGTATCTTTATTTATTTCTTCTATGGCTTTATCTGTAATTTCTACAGCTTTCATCTCTGGAGCCAAGTCATGAGTTTTAACATCCTTCCTACTATCGAGAAGAATGTGTTTCTCTCCTTTGTGAGGTTTGATTCTTCCTCCATTTAGAAAATATGTTGCATGAGCAAATTTTTCTGTTTCAGCAATATGAGCCTGTTTAAAATTAGCTTTTGATATTTCGTTTGCCAAGGTCGTTTCTATTTTAACTGGTTCAAAAGCAACTTCTGATTTTATCTTGTCATCGTATTTTGTCATAGTGACAAAAAAAAGATTCAACTTTTTCTTTGTTTTCATTATCACTTCTGAAATCATTTTGGCCCTATCTGTTCTAAAATTAAAAAAGAAGACTCCATCGTTTTTGCCTATCATTCCTTCCCCACTTTCTACACCACCAAAAAATACTGGCAGAAACATTTCATCCGTTTTTCCTTCTTTATATAATTCTTTCACAACGAAAGCTGGATCATTTTGAGAAATTTCAGCCTTGCCATCAAAAATCATACTGGTAAATTTCTCTAACCTGTCCCAATTATTGTCCCTATCCATAGCATAATATCTGCCGCAAATAGAAACTATTTTACCAACCCCTAAATCGTTAATAACTTTCTGAAGCCTCTTTATATATTTCTCAGCACTTTGTGGAGGTGTATCTCTTCCGTCGGTAATAACGTGTATATAGATTTTTTTTATTAAAGACTTTTTTGCAGTTCTTAAAAACTCAAAAAGATGTTCTTCGTGACTATGTATTCCGCCATCACTTAAAAGACCAACTACATGCAAGGTGGATTTATTTCTTAGTACATGACCAAAAAGTTTTATAAAACTCTTGTTTTTCAAAAACCCATTTTTCTTTGCGTTGTCGCTTATTCTCACCAAATCTGTATAAACAACCTTACCAGCACCAATTGTAGTGTGCCCAACTTCGCTATTCCCCATTTGCCCTTTTGGTAAACCCACAGAAAGACCGCTAGCATCAAGAAGGGTGTGTGGATATTTTTTCCACAACATATCAAATGTTGGTTTGCTAGATTCAGCTATAGCATTATCTTCTTTTTGGGTGCGATGTCCCCATCCATCTAAAATTACAAGAGCAACCTTTTTTATTTCTTTCACTTTCATTTTATTAAGCAACGAAAGTTTTCTTTCCTGGGTATTCAGCCTTACCCTTTGTTTCCTCTTCAATTCTCAAAAGTTGATTATACTTACAAACTCTTTCGCTTCTGCAAAGTGAACCTGTCTTTATCTGTCCCGTACCGAGCCCAACTACAAAATCTGCAATAGTTGAATCTTCTGTCTCACCAGATCTGTGAGAAACGATACTTGTATATCCAGCTTTCTTCGCCATATTTATAGCATCAATTGTTTCTGAAACTGTACCAATTTGGTTTACTTTTATCAGAATAGAATTCCCAACTTTTCTATCTATACCGTCCTTCAATCTTTTGATATTCGTTACAAATAAATCGTCACCAACTATTTGAACTTTCTTTCCAAGCTTTTTTGTAAATAATTCATATCCAGACCAATCATCTTCTGCTAAACCATCTTCAATAGAAACTATAGGATACTTGCTTACAAGGTCTGCATACCAGGAGACCATCTCTTCGCTTGTAAGCTCTTTCTTTTCTGAAGCCAAAGTATATTTACCTGTTTCCTTGCTATAAAGCTCTGTGGTTGCTCCATCGATAGCAATAGAAATATCTTTTCCTGGTTTATATCCAGCCATTTCTATAGCCTCAATAATTACTTTTATTGCTTCTTCATTGTTTGGTAACGAAGGAGCATACCCTCCTTCATCTCCAACAGAAACATTTAATCCCCTGCCTTTTAATATTTTTTTAAGAGCATGGAAAGTTTCTGCACCATATCTTAAAGCTTCTGCAAAACTTTTTGCTCCGACAGGCATAATCATAAATTCTTGTAGATCAGTGGAATTCTCAGCATGTTTACCTCCATTTATAATATTCATCATTGGAACAGGCATCCTCATTGGATATCCTGTTTTTGCAATTTCTTTAAAATATTTATAAAGAGGTTTCTTTTGTGACTTAGCTACAGCATGAGAAAAAGCCATAGATACTCCGAGAATCGCATTGGCACCAAGCTTTGATTTATTTTCGGTACCATCAATCTCTATCATTTTTGTATCTAAAGTTCTCTGATCCCACCCTTTACCAACTAAGGCCTTCTTTAAAATAGTATTGGTGTTTTCCACAGCTTTTAATACGCCCTTACCTCCATATCTCTTTTTGTCACCATCACGAAGTTCTACGGCCTCATGACTTCCAGTAGACGCACCTGACGGAACAGCTGCTCTACCAAACGAACCGTCTGATAAAGTAAGGTCAACTTCGATAGTAGGGTTACCTCTTGAATCTAAAATTTCTCTGGCGAATATTTTTGATATTTTATACATTTTTTTAAAAAGTTATTGATAATAATTATAAATCGAGAATGTATTTTATCACATTACTTTTTTAAAAAGCTATTAAAATACAGAGTAGACAATAATAATTAACCTGATGCAATTTATGTTACTGGGTACTCTTCTTAAAAGATCCTTTTGTTGTTATAATACCGTTACGAAGGTTTTAATTTAAATAAATAATATGGACGAAGAGAGAAATAAAAAAATAGATGAGATAGAAACTACACTTAAGGATATCAAAAAGATACTAGTAAGAACTAGGTGGGAAATGTTTGTAGAGGGTCTATGGAAAGCTGTCGGTTATTTCATCGGATTAACACTGGCAATAATAATAGCTGGGTGGGTGCTAAACATGATAGGAGTAATACCCTTTATGAGTGAGTTTTCAGAGAATATGAAAGACGTACTAAATGTAGCCAGAAATAAATAGACTACTCTAGCTCAAATACAAAGATTCCATTCTCTTTAATTCTTTTTTCGTAATTAGGAAATGATAAATATATTTCTTTTATTTTTTCGTATGAAAAAATACCAGGAATTATTTCCTCCGGTTTGTATTTTTCAAAAAGACTCTCAAGACTTTTAAGCTGAAAAGCTTTTCCGACAGTTTTTAGAAAGTTTTCCTCACCACATGATAATTCAATAACATCCCCACTTTTGATTTTAGAATATTCCGATTTACCAGCACGAGTTTCTATTTTTTTCTTTCCATCTTTAATAGAATTAAAGATGTCTTTATTTTTTTCTAAAAAAGAGAGGCTATAAACTGACCTATTTTCCATGACAATGTTTGTACTTCTTTCCACTTCCGCAAGGACAATGATCATTTCTACCCACCTTATCTCCAGAACCTTGTACTACAACATTATTATCAGACTTCCCCTCTGCACCCGCAACTTTCATGTGCTTCTGAGTTTCTTTTAATTTTTCTTCTTCTGCTTGGAATGCACCAACCCCAATATGAGGCAACATTCTAAGTATTTCATCATTTATGGCGATCTGCATTTCTTTAAATAATCTCAAGCCGTCCTTCTTGTATTCTACAAGGGGGTCTCTTTGACCATAGGCTCTCAAATTTACGCTTCCTCTCAAGTAGTCCATCATTTCCAAATGGTCAACCCAGAACATATCTATAGCTTGTAACATTATAATTCTAGCAATCCTATAGAATTCGGCTTCACCAAATTGTTTTATTTTATCTTCAATGACTTTCTTTGATTCATCGTCTGTAGCAATCTCAGCAAGTTTGTTTTTTACTACTTCTATTTCTCCCATAAGTGCAGCTCTTCTTCTTTCATAAACAATTTTTCTTTGGAAATTAAGAACATCATCATATTCAAGAACATGTTTTCTAGCATCAAAATTAAAACCTTCAATTTTTGTTTGAGCGCTTTCTAATGTTCTGGTGATGAGAGAATTTTCTATTGGCTCATCTTCTGGAATACCAAATCTATTCATCATTCTTTTTACAACATCATTTGCAAATACTCTCATAAGAGTATCTTCAAGAGATACGAAGAATTGCGTTGTACCTGGATCTCCTTGTCTTCCAGCTCTACCTCTTAGCTGGTTGTCTATTCTTCTAGCTTCATGTCTTTCTGTACCAATAACAGCAAGCCCACCAAAAGTCTTTATTTTTTCATATTCCTCTTGATTAAAAGGTACGCCACCGAGCTTAATGTCCACACCTCTACCAGCCATGTTTGTGGCAACAGTTACAGCCCCAAATTTACCGGCCTGAGCCACGATTTCTCCTTCCTTCTCGTGGTTCTTAGCATTAAGTAAATTGTGTTGTATGCCTTCTCTCTTCAAATATTCTGAGAGAACTTCATTTTTTTCTATAGAAACTGTACCTATAAGAACAGGTTGACCTGTTTTATTTATTTCTTTTACTCTTTTTGCAAGGGCTTTGTACTTTCCATTTTCTGTTTGGAAAATTAAATCATTAAAATCTTTTCTGGCCACCGGTTTGTTTGTCGGTACTGGTATTGTATCCATGTGATACACTTTGAAAAATTCTTCTGACGAAGTAATCGCAGTACCAGTCATACCTGCAAGCTTTTTATACATTCTAAAATAATTTTGGAATGTAATAGAAGCAAAAGTTCTAGATTCTTTTTGCACAGCGACACCTTCTTTAGACTCTATCGCCTGATGTAAACCTTCAGACCATCTTCTACCAGGTTGCATTCTTCCAGTACTTTCATCCACGATAATTACCTCCCCTTCTTTAACAACGTAATCTTTATTTATTTCAAAAAGTGCCTTTGCTCTTACAGCGGTTTCTAAATGATGCACGTATTTTATACCTCCATCTGTATAGATGTTTTCTACCCCCAGTGCCTTTTCAGCCTTATTTATACCCGCATCAGTAAGTTGTATGGCTTTATGCTTCTCTTCTACTGTATAATCTACGTCTTTTACGAAATCTCTGACAATCTTAGAAAAAACACCGTAAAGATTTTCTGAATCTGCCGTAGGTGCAGAGATAATAAGAGGAGTTCTTGCTTCATCTATAAGAATAGAGTCTACTTCGTCTACGATAGCGAAATTATATTCTTTTTGTCTTAAATCACTTGAAGCATATTCGATATTGTCTCTCAAATAATCAAAACCAAATTCGTTGTTTGTACCATAAGTGATATCTGAAGCATAAGCTTCTTTTCTTGAACATGGTCTTAGAAATTCATAAATGACTTTAAATGAACCAAGCTCATCTCTTTTTTCATCAGAATCTTTATGATTAGGATCGTACATAAAAGATGACTCGTGATTTATAACGGAAACAGAAAGTCCAAGGAAAGAATATATTTGTCCCATCCACACAGCATCTCTTCTTGAAAGATAATCGTTTACGGTAACAACGTGTGCTCCGTGTCCTGATATCGCATTTAAATATACTGGAAGTGTTGCAACTAAAGTCTTACCTTCACCGGTTTTCATCTCAGCAATATTTCCACGATGTAAAATAATTCCCCCTATAAGCTGAACATCAAAATGTCTTTGATTTAAGGTTCTCACTGCAGCCTCTCTTACACAAGCAAAGGCTTCTGGTAAGATATCTTCCAGGCTTTCGCCCTTTTCTACTCTAGCCCTAAATTCAGCTGTCTTAGCCTTAATCTCATCATTTGAAAGCTTTTTAAGAGATTCCTCAAAGGAATTGATCTTTTTGACCACAGGATCAAGGGTTTTTATATATTTTGTATATCTATCCCCGAATAATTTTGTTAAAAACATAAGGGTAATAATACCATAAAAAAGAAAATCACCAATCTGTCTTTCGACAAATTGGTGATCTCTGAAAAGCTTTTCAGAAAGACTATTTCTTTCCCTTCTTTGCTTTCTTGACGGCTTTCTTTACTGTTTTCTTAACAGCTTTTTTTATCTTCTTTGCTTTCTTTGTTACTTTCTTTATTGCTTTCTTTTTTGCGGCCATTTTATTTTTTATTTTCTAACTGCGAATTTTTTTGAGTAAGTTAGAAAAAATATTTAATTCTATTAATTAGCAGGTTATCGACACTGGTAAAAATTACCAAACCTCACTGCTACATATAATTTTACATCTAATAAAAAAAAATACAATACTTTTTTCACTGTTGATAACTTTTTTTCTAAAAAAATATTTAAAAAATAATTTCTTCCACCTCTCTTTCTATTTTTATTCCAATTTTTTCAAAAACTTTTTCTTCAATTACTTTTACAAATGATTTTATTTCAGAACTCTTTGCATTTTTAAAATTTATTACAGTTAAAGAATGTTTTTTATACAAACCAACATCTCCTATTTTAAATTCTTTCAAATCACAAATCTTTTCTATAACATACCCCAAAGAAATTTTTACAAAACCCTCTTCCGCTTTAAATTTCGGTATATCTTTATACACCTTAGATATCTCTAAATACTTATCCTCTGTAATAATAGGGTTTTTAAAGAAACACCCAGCAGTACCAAGCTTTTTCCAGTCTGGAAGCCTTTCTTTACGTATATTTAATATACCTTCTCTTATGTCCTTAGCCGATGTATTTTTTATATCTTTCAACCCTGTATATTCTAAATTCGGTATAAAGTTTTTATTCAATTTTAAATATACTTTTGTAATAATCAGATTCTTATTTTTCTTAAAAATACTCTGACGATATAGAAAATTACACTTTTCCTTTGGTATAAGAAATATTTCTTGTGTATTTGTGTCATATACTTCTACAGAAATTACTATGTCTTTCGCTTCTACTCCATAAGCACCGGCATTTTGAAAAACGGCACCACCAATAGTTCCAGGAATTCCAGAAAGATTTTCCGATAAAGAAAAATTATTCTCTACGATAAAATTAATAGCATCATCTAAAATTTCTCCTGACCCAAAAGAAAAAATTATACTCTCATTATTTTCTGATTCTTTTTTTATACCTAAAATATTATTTTTTATTATAAGTCCGTTGAATCCAAGATCATCAAAAAGAATATTCGATCCGCCACCGAGGATCATAAACTTCAAATTGTTTCTCTGTGCAAAATCAATAGATTCTTTTAAATCTTCTACTGATGAAATATCACAAAAAAACCGAGCGTCTCCGCCGGCTCTAAATGTAGAATAATCAGATAACTTTATCTTCTCTTTAATTTCCATAACAAAATTTATTCTTCCTAATCATAGCCGGCGGGGGCGAACTCCAAAACAAATGTCTTACATGAGTGCAACCGCCGGCTGTGACTAAGAACAATCCTCTATTATTTTAGCATAGTAAATATATAAACCACAATAGTACAAAATGCCCCATAAAACACAAAGCCCCACCGAAGCGGGGCAATGTGCAGACATTTGTTCGAGCTAGCCATTAACTAGCACTCACACTGGGTATTATAGCATGTTTGAAGGAAAAAGCAAGCTTTTTACTTAATAGTTCCTGCCCAAATTCCATCTATCACCTCTTTACCCTGTGCTTCAAATTCTGGGGCTATTTTCATAGCTTTTTGTACCTCTGCAACCGCAAAGCTTTTGCTATTCACCTTCAAAAAATCAGCGGCGTTTAATAAATAAGCCCTTATAACCCTTTCGTTGGTGGTAGTTCCTCCCAAGAGCTCCTTCGCTTTCTTCTCTTCGCCATTTCTAATTAACGCAGCCACGTAGTTCATCTTGCCTTCTTCATAAACTGGAACTAAATCATACGCTCTTTTTGCAATCCCAAGTGCTTCTGTTTTCTGTCCTAGACTAGATAGGCAGTTTGTAAGTTCGATAAGCATTGATATTTTTTTAGGAGAAAGCTCAACGGCTTTTTCTAAATAAGGTAAAGCCAACTCAAACTGCTGCATGTTACTTAAGAATCCGCCAACAAAGAATTGATACCTCGCGTTGTCTGGTGTTTCATTTATTTGTTTTTCTGCCTGAATTGAAGCTAGATTTATAAAATCTTGTTTAGTCTCCATATCCACACCATCAAGAGAAACGACTCTTGGAGTAATATTCAAAAGTTGTTCCAATATTTCGGAATTCGCCATTGAGTTATACGAGATAGCTTTTTGGAAATATTCTAGATTTTTATTAACCCCACCACTTTGCTGACCCATTGCCTTTATTAAATTCAAATTTGCAGCTATTGGTTTACAGTTAAAATACCAAACAGACATACCAAGAGTAACTAATAAAATAGGTAGAACAACATAGTTTGCTAAATCATTACTTATTCCCATTCTCTCTCCTTCTTTTAGTTTTTGAGGAATTTCAATTTCTTCTGTGTCACTTGCATGCAAATAAGCAAGTACTATAAAGAATAAAATATAACTAGAAAGATTATCGAATACAAAAAGATTCTGGAAAAAATATCCGGCAAGCACACCGACAAGAAGAGCTGAATCTATAATACCTAGTTTATTTCTTCTTTTCCAAATAAGCCAAAGCGCTGCTACAAAAATCCCAAGATATGATACAAGACCAAGCGTTCCACCGGCTATCAAAATATCTAAAGGTGTATTGTGTGCCCTATCAAACCACTGCTCCTGATCATACATTCTTTCATCATAGTATTTATTAAACACATAATTAAAACCTTCTTGTCCCCAACCCAAAATAGGTTTCTCTTTAGCTCCTTGAATAGCCATACTCCATACATATTGTCTTGCCACTCCTTGTCCAGCTCTTATGTCCTTCCAAGAAAGAGAAGCAAATCTGCTAAGCGTTTTGTTTTCTTTTGCAAATTGAGTATCTCTGATGGCAAAAAATCCTCCTATCAAAATCACAATAGTGACAAGACCACCTATAGCGACATTTCTCATTAGCTTATTTTTCTTTTCAAAGATTGCAATAATTACAGAAGAAACGATTAAACCACCAATAAGCCCGAGGATTACTCCCCTAGTAGATGTCATCCAAATACCCCAAACACAAAGTGCGGCCAAAATCGAATAGATATAAGTTAGAGAATTTTTAAAAATCCTCTTAACCTGTCTTGATCCCTCTGATTTTATAATTACATCTTTGTAGAGCAAAATTAAAGCAAAGAAAAAGTTAAAGAGAAAATAAATAGCAACATATATTGGATTACCGAGGGATACAGAAGATCTATCTGGATGGCTTTTTATCCACTCCTGATATACTAAGGTTGCCATAGCAACGCTTGATACGACAGATGAACGGAAGAACCAAAGCCAAATCTTTTCAGTCTTCATTACAGATCCTGCAACAACCAAGAACATTAATAGGTGTATAAGTGTGATCCAACCATCCATTCTTTCAAAGTTGCTCCAAAAAGCTTTCGCTGGATCAATAGAGAAAATATTGGCCACAGCCATTATCAAAACAAACAATGCTACAGACACGGCCACCCAAGAAAATTTGGGTCTGTATTTTTTGTCTATAAAAGCAAGATATGCCCAAACAGCAAAAATAATTTCGACAATTATTCTAAATGCAAAGTTTTTACCCGATATATAAGGGAAGAACATACTATTAGCAACATAGAACGGTATTAATAGAAGCGCCCATATTCCTACAAAAATCTTCCACCTAGCTATATTTTTTATATCCATAATGTTGAATATTATATCACACAGTTTATTTTTATATATCTGGTTTTTTATATAAATAAATAGTACAATTCATACCTATGAAAAAAGCTTTAATAACTGGTATTACAGGTCAGGACGGCTCTTATCTAGCCGAATTTTTATTAGAAAAAGGATACGAAGTACATGGAATAATAAGAAGAAGCTCTAGCTTTAATACATCTAGAATAGACCACTTATATAAAGATCCTCATATAAATAATGTAAAACTCTTCTTACACTTTGGTGATTTGTCAGACTCAAGTAACATCTCTAGGCTACTAGAGAAGATAAAACCAGATGAAATCTATAATCTTGGAGCACAAAGCCACGTAAAGGTCAGTTTTGATATGCCTGAATATACTGCAGATGTTGTAGGCCTTGGTACGCTCAGGATTTTAGATGCCATAAGAGAGTCTGGTATAAAAACAAAATTTTACCAAGCATCGTCTTCTGAAATGTTTGGAAAGGTTCAAGAGATTCCACAAAAAGAAACTACGCCATTCCATCCACGCTCCCCCTATGGTTGTGCAAAAGTATTTGGATACTGGATCACAAAAAATTACAGAGAAAGTTATAATATCTTTGCATGCAATGGAATATTATTTAATCACGAAAGTCCAAGAAGAGGCTCAACCTTTGTAACCAAAAAAATAACAGAGGCTCTTGTTAAGATTAAGTTTGGTTTGCAAGACAAACTATATCTAGGAAATCTTGATGCAAAAAGAGACTGGGGATATGCCAAAGACTATGTAGAGGGTATGTGGCTCATGTTGCAAGCTAAAAAACCAGATGACTATATACTAGCAACTGGAGAAACCTATAAGGTTAGAGAATTTGTGGAAGAATCTGCAAAAATATTAGGAATGAAATTAAAATGGACCGGAAAAGGACTAAAAGAAAAAGCAGTAGATACAAAAACAGGTAAGACAATAATCGAGGTGGATCCAAAATATTTTAGACCAGCAGAAGTAGAGCTTCTCATAGGTGACCCGACAAAAGCAAAGAAGGTGTTAAAATGGAAACCAAAAACTTCTTTTAAAGAATTGGTTAGACTAATGGTAGAAGAAGATTTAAAAAACTATGAATCTAAAAGATAAGAAAATCTTAGTCACTGGCGGCTCTGGCTTCCTTGGATCTTTTGTAGTTGAAAAACTACTAAAAAAAGGTGTTCCACAAAAAAACATCATCGTTCCAAGATCTAAAGACTTTGACTTAAGAAAATTGGAGGATTGCAAAAAGGTCTTAAAGAATATAGACGTGGTTATTCACCTAGCAGCAAAAGTCGGAGGTATAGGATTCAATAGAGAACATCCTGGACAGCTTTTCTACGACAATTTAATTATGGGTGCACAGCTCATGGAAGAAGCCAGAAAAAAAGGAGTAGAAAAGTTTGTGGCCATAGGCACCATTTGTGCATATCCAAAACATACCCCTACCCCATTCAAAGAAAAAGATCTTTGGATTGGATACCCGGAAGAAACAAATGCTCCATACGGACTAGCAAAAAAGATGATGCTTGTTCAATCACAAGCTTACAGACAAGAATATAATTTTAATTCTATATATCTCCTACCAGTAAATCTATATGGACCAAAAGATAATTTTGATCCAAATTCAAGTCACGTGATCCCCGCTTTAATAAAAAAGTTTGTTGAAGCAAAAAAACAAAATCTAAAAACAGTAGAAGTATGGGGTACAGGAAAAGCTACCAGAGAATTTCTATATGTAGAAGATGCTGCAGAAGCGATAGTACTTGCTACAGAAAAATATAATAAAAGTGAGCCAGTGAATATAGGTTCTGGAATGGAAATATCTATAAAAGATCTTGTACAAAAGATATCAAAGACAGTCGGATATAATGGGAAAATCGTTTGGGACAAAACAAAACCAGATGGACAACCAAGAAGAAATCTAGATGTACAAAGAGCAAGAAAAGAATTTGAATTTAAGGCAAAAACGAAGTTTGATATTGGTTTGAAGAAAACTATTGAATGGTATACGATGAATAATAAATAGATTATGCAAAAGCTTTCTGTAAATTAGTATGTTAAAATTTAACAAAATATGAATAATAAAATTATCCTAGTTACTGGTGGTACTGGCTATATTGGTTCACATACCGTAGTTGAATTACAAAAAAAAGGATACGACGTAATTATTGTTGATAATTTATCAACTTCTCGTCGTGGGGTTATTAAAGCCATCCAAAAAATAACAGGAATTACCCCTCAATTTGAAAAGGTTGATTTGTGTGATTATAAAAAAACTGAAGTTTTTTTTAAAAAACATAAAAATATTTCTGCAATAATTCACTTTGCCGCCTTTAAGTCCGTAGGTGAATCAGTAGAAAAACCTCTAAAATATTACAATAATAATTTAATTTCACTAATAAACATATTAAATTGTGCTGAAAAATTTAATATAAAAAGACTTGTTTTTTCTTCTTCATGTACAGTCTATGGGCAACCTGATAAATTGCCAATATCAGAAGGTTCTCCAACAAAAACAGCACTCTCAACATATGGAAGGACGAAGCAAGTGTGTGAAGAGATAATAAATTCTGTTTCGCAGAAAAATAACATCAAGTCAATTTCTTTACGTTATTTTAACGCAGCTGGAGCTCACGAAAGTTCCCTTATAGGCGAAGATTTTATTGGGACCCCAAGTTATTTAATTCCTTTCATCACACAAACCGCAATTGGTAAGAGAAAATATTTAAGCGTCTTTGGTAACGACTACGATACTCCTGATGGTACATGTATCCGTGATTATATTCATGTAACGGATTTAGCCAAAGCGCATATCGCCGCTATTGAACGCCTTTTAATCAAAAACGATACTAAAAATTATGAAGTATTCAATATAGGAACAGGTACCGGTTATTCAGTTTTAGAAATTATCAATACCTTTGAAAAAGTTTCTGGACAAAAACTAAATTATAAAATAGTTAAGAGACGCCCTGGAGATGTAGAAAAAATTTGGGCAAGTACCAAATACGCAAACAAAGAACTCAAATGGAAAGCTGAAAAAAAACTAGATGATATAATCTCGTCAGCTTGGAAATGGGAGAAAAAAATAAACAAAAAAAAGGAAATAGAACATGAATAAATTATCCTTAATAAACATAAAAGAAAAATGGAACCACGTTGGATTTCAGAAATATCTAAAAAACACGGGGTGGATGTTTTTGGGTAGGTTTTTTACTCTTGGTATTTCTTTTATAGTTGGTATATATATAGCTAGATATTTAGGTCCATCTAACTACGGTTTATTTAATTATGTTGTAAGTTTCGTAGGTCTCTTTGGTTTTCTGGCTTCTTTTGGTGTTGATAGCATCATTAGTAGAGAAATAATAAAAGACCATGATAAGAAAGATGAACTTATTGGTACGGGATTTTATATAAAAGTTGCTGGAAGCATACTGGCAATATTAAGCATATTTATTGTTTCCATATTCACAACAAAAGATCTATTTACTCTCGGACTTATCTGGATATTTTCATTAAACTTTATACCTCAAGCCTTTAATATTCTGGAAACATATTTCCAGTCACAAGTACTTTCAAAAAAAGTTGTTACTGCACAAATAATATCAAATATAATATCAACAATATTGAAAATAATTGTTGTTTTATTTAATAAAGGAATCTTTTGGTTATCACTTGTCTATATCATTGAAACCTCTATCTATGCCCTACTCTTACTTATCTCATTCAAGAAATTCGGTCATCACATTAGTAAATGGAAATTTAATATAAATATTGCAAAATCACTCCTAAAAGATGCCTGGCCATTAATGCTCTCAACCATTGCGATAGGAATTTTTATGAAAATAGATCAGGTAATGATTAAAAACATGCTAGGAAATGAACAGGCTGGTATCTATGCTGTTGCGGTAAAACTTTCAGAGGTTTGGTATTTTATACCAACGATAATCTGCACTTCCCTGTTTCCGTCTATAGTAAACGCCTTAAAGACAAATATTAAAATTTTTGAAAAAAGAATGAGAAGATTATACTCTTTAATGTTTTGGCTATCTTTTTCTATAGCCTTTCTTACAACGGCTTTATCTGGTCCAATTATAAGGATACTTTTTGGTGAAGCCTACATTGGATCTATAATAGTGCTTCAAATTTACATCTGGGCCGGTATCGCTGTTTTTCTAGGTATGGCCATAGGTCAATACCTATTAGCATTTAATCTTACAAAGATACATTTTTATATTAACCTAGCAGGAATGTTATGCAATGTAATTTTAAATTTTATTTTAATACCAAAATTTGGGATCATAGGCGCCGCAGCAGCAACAACAATATCATATACTTTAGTAACACTCGGCATTTTGGTTTTCAAAAAAACAAGAAATCAGGGGGCATTGATTTTGAAATCAATAATAAATTATTAATAAACGTATGATTAAAAATAAAGATCAATTCATAAATATAAGGTTAAGTGAGTTCCCCGCACTATATCACGTAAGAAAAACCATTTATAATTTTATACAAAATCAGTCACAAAAGTTTTCTGGTGATGTCTTGGACCTAGGATGCGGGGAAAAACCTTACAAAGAAACAATCTTAGGATTCCCTCTTGTGAAAAAGTACGTTGGACTAGACATAAAAACCGCTATTGTTTACAAGGAGGATGTTAAACCAGACTATTATTGGGACGGGCAAACGATACCCTTTTCTGACAACACCTTCGATACAATACTTGCTACTGAAGTTCTAGAGCATTGTCCATACCCATCAAAAACAATTTCAGAAATCTTTCGTGTGCTTAAAAAAGATGGGAATTTTGTATTTACAGTACCTTTTCTATTCCCCACACACGAAATACCACACGACGAATTCAGGTATACACCCTTTTCTATAACAAGGCTCCTGAAAGAAGCCGGCTTCAAAAACATTGATGTCGTAGCCAGAGGTGGTTGGCGTGCATCCTTAAGCCAAACGATAGGTTTATTTATATACAACTCTAGAGCAGCAAGCCTGTCGGAAAGGTTGGTGAGAAAATTAATTAAGCCAATAATTTTAATAATGATGTGGTATTTATATAAAACCGATGTTGTTCCGCAAGATTTAATCAATGAAAAAGAAAATACTCTTTTTACAGGCCTCGCCGGTATAGCAAAAAAGTAAAATATATGAAAAATATAACAAAAGATACAAAAGTCAGCTCAGAAAAAATAAAACAAATAGATGTTATTTTTTCTTCAGATAATAATTATGCCAAACATTTGGGAGTTACCTTATGTTCGATCTTTGCAAACAAATCGAAAGAGTACTCAATAAGTATACATGTAATCGATGGGGGTATTTCAAATAAAAACAAAAATAAATTAAAAAATCTAGAAAAAAGATACCTATTTAATATAAACTATATTAATATAAAGTCTAATGAGTATGAAGATTTATTTACAAGTGATCACATTACAAAAGCTACATATTATAGAATATCTATTCCAAACCTACTAAACAATAAAATAAAAAAAATATTGTATTTAGATTGCGACCTAATCGTTTTGGGAGACTTACTCGAGCTATTTGAGAAAAGCGTCGATAATTACTTCATTGGAGCTGTAGAAGAAAAAGTATCTGATACAAAAAAAGATTTGGGAATAGATGAAAAAAAACCATACTTTAATGCTGGAGTTATGTTAATGAACCTTAATAAATGGAGGGAAGCAAACATTTCAGAAAAAACACTAAGCTTCGCTAGAAAAAATCCAGAAAAAATAAAGCTTTGGGATCAAGATTCATTAAACGCCATCCTTGTAGATAAATGGTTAATTTTAGATAATCGATATAACTTTTTAACCTCAGAAATTGAAAGAACCTTATTTAAAAAAACCATTGGAGGCCCCGGACCTTTAGTTGTCCACTATAGTTCTTCGATAAAACCTTGGAAATTTAACGGTAAACACCCATATAATGATGAATATTTTTATTATCTTAAAAAAACAGGCTGGAACAGAATTTTTATATATACCCCAAAAATGAGAAGTGTTATAATAAAGACCATAAAATTAAAAAGGAGTCTAATTAAATTAATTAAGAAGCCAATTAAAAAAATACTTAAAAAATAATAATGAAAACACCAATACTTTTTATAATATTCAACCGACCAGGAACAACAAAGGTGGTCTTTGAAGCTATCCGCCAAGCAAAACCATCTAAACTTTTTATTGCAGCAGATGGACCAAGAAAAAATAAACCTGGCGAAAAAGAACTTTGTGAAAAAACAAGGAAAATAACAGAAAAAATAGATTGGGAATGTGAAGTTAAAACTTTATTTAGAGAAGAAAACCTTGGATGTGGAAAGGCTGTGAGTGGAGCAATCAGTTGGTTTTTTGAAAATGTTGAGGAAGGAATAATCCTAGAAGATGACTGCCTACCCCATCCATCTTTCTTTAGATTTTGTGAGGAATTATTAGAACGCTACCGTTTTGATGACAAAGTCTTTATGATTTCTGGAAATAATTTCTTGCCAAAAAGCTTGAGGCCAAAAGGAAGCTACTACTTTTCACAATTACCACACATCTGGGGTTGGGCCACGTGGAAACGGGCCTGGCAAAAATATGATTTTGATATTAAAGATTTACCAGATTTTATAAAAAACAAAGAGATCGAAAAAAAATGGGTTGATAAAAGTATACAAAATTATTGGTTAGAAAACTTCAAAGAAGTTTTCTATCACAATCTAGACACTTGGGATTATCAGCTAGTTTATAACATGTGGAAAAATAAGAGTATTTCCATAGCACCAAATGTAAACCTAGTATCAAACATTGGTTTCGGCACCAGTGGAACACACACGCTAAACAAAAACGATCCTTCTGCAAATTTGCCATCAGAGGAAATTAGCTTCCCTATCATATTAAATAACCCTAGCACATTAGAAATGTGTGATGACTATGAAAATAGACATATTCGTCATAAAAACTACCGTATTAAATTGATATTAAAAAAACTTGGTTTATTTAATACAGCAAAAAAATTATACTTAGTAATGAATAAAGCATAATACGACAAAGGGATTACAAAATCTGCTAAGAAATTAATTGAATTTATAAGCATAACAAAATAACAATATGAAAATTAAAAAGATACTACGTGGAATCAAAAACAGAATAATCAAGTACAAAACTAAAATAACAACTAAGCCAATATGGATTTACATAAAAGATGGGCCGCTAAAAGACGGATTTATACTTATAAATAAAAATCTGCATGATGGATGGTCTAAAATGGAAAATGGAACATACGATAAATTTATATATGATTTCTTATCAAGCAATAATATTCTAGGAAGTACCGTGTGGGATGTTGGCGCCCACTTTGGATATCATGCATTATCTTTTGCCAAATTGGTAGGATCAAATGGAAGAGTTGTAACTTTTGAACCAAACCCATACAACATTGAACGCTTAAGAATGAATGTAGAAAAAAACACGGATCTTATAAATAGAATCTCGATCGTCGAACAGGCTCTGTCATCAAAAACTGGCACCACGACAATGATAATCAGTAATGATGTGGACGGAAGCAAAAGTACAGGAAGTCATATAAAAGAAATTAATCTAAAACCCCTGGATAAAAAAAAATACAAGGGGTTCTATGAACATACAGTGCCGACGATAACGATTGACGATTTTCTTACTAATAATAAAGAAAAGGACCCAGATATAATAAAAATAGATATAGAGGGAGCTGAATTTTTTGCCTTAAGCGGAGCTGCTAAACTACTAGAGAGAAAACATCCCATTTTATTTATAGAAATTCATGACATTATAAATATGTTTAATGTAAATAAGTTATTATCAAATATGAAATATAGAATAGAACTACTAGATGTGGAAAACGCATCTACATCTAGATGTTTTGTTGTAGCGTATTAATCTCTTTAATCTAATACTCAAACATGAAAATATTACAAATAGGAACCGCTGACAAATCTGGTGGAGCCGCTCTCATTTCATGGGCTATCAAAAAAGCAATGGAAAAAATTGGGAATAAAGTATCCATGTTTGTGGGAGTTAAATTTTCTGATGATCCAAATGTTTTTTTAATAAAAAGACGAATCTTCTACAAATATTATAGATACTTATGCTACCTACTTTCTAATGACATCGACTTATTTAAAACAGGGTGGATAACAAAAACAAAACCCTTCAAGGAAGCCGACATTGTGCATTTTCACAATATCCACGGGTGGTTTTTTAATTTAAAAACATTTCAAAAAATATCCACCTTGAAACCTACTGTTTGGACGCTCCACGATGAATGGGCCATAACACCCTACTGCGCTTATGCCTTTGACGGAGAACTAAAAAATGGATTTTATCAATGTAATGATTTAAATATATATCCAAGAATGTTCTGGCATAATGAAAAATACCTTATGCATAGAAAAAAGAAGCTTTATAATAATTCTAACGTCACTTTAGTCGTACCATCTATGTGGTTAAAAAACAAAGTAGAAAAAAGTGTGTTAAAAGATAAAAAAATCCATCTCATATATAACGGTATAGATATAAATATTTTTAAAAAAACAGAGAAAAATGAGGCTAGAAAAAAGTTGGGTATCACGGTGGATAAAAAAATAATACTCTTTGTTAGTGATGGGGGAGAAAATAATCCTTTTAAAGGTTGGGTTCATGTAGAAAAAGTTCTTGAAAAATATAAAAATGACAGTAGTGTTCATTTTTTATGCATAGGAGGTAATTCAGACAAAAAGAATTCAATTGGTTCAAATATTACTTACGTACCAAAAATTAAAGACCCTTCATTGCTCGCAAAGTATTATTCATCTGCGGATGTCTTCCTTTATCCATCGCTGGCAGATAGCTTTGGTCTAGTTGTAGCAGAGGCTATGTCATGTGGTACGCCAGTTGTAACATTTGAAACTGGTGGAATACCAGAAATTGTTGACCATGAGAAAAATGGCTATGTAGCAAAATACAGAGATCAAGAAGATTTAGAAAATGGACTTAAATATATACTTGGTAAATCTGATTATGATTTATTATCTATGTCTAACAATGCTATAGATAAAATAAAAGATAACTTTACTGAAGAAATTATGACACGTAACTACCTCAGACTTTATGAATCATTAATTGATAATAAAAATAACAAATTATAAAGATTTAAAACTGGGTTTCTATAGAAACATGCAATGCATTTTACATCAAAGAGTTATCCAATGAAAAAGATAGTCATACTAAAAAATAATGGTGGTAGATTGGCCAATCAACTATGGTTATTTTCTAGTGTATACGCCTACTGTTTAGAGAAAAAATATATTTGTGAAAATAGATCCTTTTTTAGATATTATAAATATTTCAACATTGAAAACCCCTCTGGTATGCCAGGGCTACTTTTTTATAATAAATTGGGGGAGAACAAACTAATGAGACTAGCCTACCTTATATACTCATCAGTCTTAAAGACGATAAACAAAAGTACTGTTATAGATGATAAAAACAGTCTTTTTGTCTTACCGCCAGACAAAACAACGATTAAAAATCAGGAGGATGCCATCAAAATGATTGACGAAAGTAATTCAAGAAAATTTTATTTCTGTGGCTGGTTATTTAGAACTCCGACTGGGTTAGAAAAATATAGATCAGAGATAAAAGAATATTTTAAACCCAAAAAAGAATACTTGGACAAGGTTAAAAACTTTATAGAACCATTAAAAAATGGTGGCAAGTATTTGGTTGGGGTACATATTAGACATGGTGACTATAGAAAATGGAACGACGGTAAGTTCTTTTATTCGTTCAGCGAAGTGAGAAAAATTCTGGAATCACACCTTGAAAAACAAGAAAAACCTGAGAATATTCTGTACGTACTATGCTCTGATGAAAAAATTGATGATAAATCTTTTAAGGGACTACCCTATGTAAAAGGACTCGGGTCTGAAATTGAGGATTTGTATGCTTTGGCCTCTACAAATGTAATAATCGGATCAAACAGCTCTTTTGGCCCATGGGCAGCTTACTATGGGAATATCCCTTTTATAGCTTTCCCAGAAAAAAAATAATTATATGAAATATTCAATCATCACCTGCACTTATAACAGCTCAGAGTATTTAGAAAAAAACATTCTGAGTGTAAAGAATCAAAATTTCCAAGATTTTGAACATATTTTCATTGATGGTTTTTCAACAGATGAAACCGTAAACATAATTAAAAAATACCAAGAAGAATTCCCAAACCAAGTGAAGTTTTTCCAATTCAAAGCAGAAGGTATTTCTAAAGCTATGAACCAGGGGGTTATGGAATCCACTGGAGAATACATAATACATCTACACTCCGATGATAGCCTTTATGATAATAAAGTGTTGGATGATACAACAAGCTTTTTAGAAAAGAATAAGTACCCAGATTGGATTTATGGTAAAATAAACGTCCTAAAAAAAGACAAAAGTAATGGCATATTCCCAACCAAAGATATTTGGCAAAAAAAAGATGGAGATTTTATAAAAAACTACCTTCTAAAATATTACAATTATATCCCCCACCAAGCAGTTTTCATAAAGAAGACAGTTTTTGAAAAGTTTGGTTATTTTGATGAAACTCTAAAGTGTGGAATGGACCCGGATTTATGGCTAAGGATTAGAACAAAAACACGTTGGTTTTTCTTCGATAGAATTATAAGTAATTATTCCATAAGAGCAGGGGCCCAGTCTTCTGGTCTAAAAAACAAAGGGGAAAATAATGAAGAATTTCGAATGATTAAGAAAAGATATCTAAACAAAGCAGAGCTCATTTTTGCAAGTATATTAAATTTAATGCTAAAGTTTAAGAAAGACAATTATCAAAAATAAAATGAAAATCTCAATAATAACTCCGACTTATAATTCTGGAAAAACCCTAGCACGCACCATAGAGAGTGTTGTAGCACAAAACTACCAAGATCTAGAATACATCATTATAGATGGACTATCCTCTGATAATACAAAAGATATTGTTGCCAGCTACCAAGATAATATAAAAATTAATTTTATATCAGAAAAAGACAAAGGTATTTTTGATGCCATGAATAAAGGTATAAAAATAGCCACAGGTGAAATAATTGGAATATTAAATTCCGATGATTTCTATGACAATGATAAAGTCTTGGAAATCATATCAGAAGCTTTTAATGACCCTAAAATTGATGCAGTATACAGTGATATAAAGTATTTTGATAATGATGTAAATAAAACAACTAGATATTGGAAAGCTGGTGATTATAGTGATAAGAAATTCAATAATGGATGGATGATCCCCCACCCGACACTTTTTGTTCGTAAATCTGTTTACGAGAGATTTGGTCTTTTTAATATAGACTTCAGACAAGCAGCCGACTATGAATTCATGTTAAGACTCCTTAAAATTCATAAAATAAATCTTAAATACATACCTTCTGTTCTCGTCAAAATGTACGCTGGCGGTACTTCTGGTAGTAGTCTAAAACAAAGAATAAAAGGGTGGGGAGAAACAAGAAATGCTTGGTCGGCAAACGATCTTAAAATACCAAGGTTCTTTATAACAAGAAGAATCTTAAATAAATTAGGGCAATTTATTTTTAGATAACTAAATTAGTGTAAAAAAACTCAAGATATATATCTTGAGTTTTTTACTCTACCCCCAAAACCTTTTTTAATTCATTTGAATCAGGACCACCCTCTTTTGGTTTTTGTAATTGTGGTTCTGTTTTTTTAAATTCAGCGCTATTGGAAACGTCTTTCTTCTCCTCTATTGGTTTTGCCACATTATTTTTCAAAACAGACTGTAAAGCAGAATTAAGCGCCGACAGATTTTCCTTTGTCATTACCTTCCCATCTTTTTTATTCTGTACATTATTATTTAATGGTTTTTTATCAACTACCTGACTAGTTGTTTTAAAATTACTGACATTCGCAATTATTTTAGGGGCCACAGCTCTTAGAGGAAGAAAGTCGTCTTCCTTTGTATTACTCTTCTTAACCTCTTCTATATTTCCCAAACTCACCGGCATCACAACAGGCTTATGTGTAGATTGTTTTTGGATTATAGGAAAAACTTGTGGTTTTTTAATCTCTGGAATAATTGGTTCTTTTTTAATGACCTCAATATGAGCAGGCCTTGATACTATGGCTTGTTTGGTCATAGGTTGGGCATGATTAGCTCCGTTAAACAACTTGGCTTGTGATGTGTCCTTCCCTACCTTCTCTTGCTTCTTGGCCCATTCTGTCTGTCCCTTACCTTCATTGTGCCAATCTTGTATATCTTTTTCTACAACCATTCTTGGTTGAGCAAACTGTTTTCTTGAGTTGGTAATAATTTCTGATTTATATGAAATCACTGGTTCTGGAATAGGTGGTAGAGATGACGACGAAAAAGGAACCGAGCTTACTCCGTTTATCATAAGTTTTAAATACATTTGGAAAATTCCAAGATTCACTAAATCTTCTGAAGTAAACTGTGGTGCAAATTCTTTCTCTAGAACTTCTGCATCGTATGCTCCTACTCTAAAAGTAATCATTGTACCAACGTTTCCAAACACAGCAGAACGAACTTCTTCTGACATCTGATCTATATATTGGTGAGCGATGGTAAGGTTTAACTTATATTTTCTAGCCTCAGAAAGAATATCTGCGAAAGATTCATTGGCAAAGGACTGGAATTCGTCCACGTAGAGATAGAAATTCGGAAGATTTTTTAATTGTTTTTCTGGGACATCAGCACGAGACATGGCGGCAAGATATATCTTGGTAATAATCATTGAACCAAGAAGGTTTGCATTCGCCTCACCTACCTGCCCCTTTGAGAGGTTGATAATTAGGATCTTTCCTTCATCCATCATCTTTCTAATATCAATAGTAGATTTTGGCTGACCAACAATATTTCTTATCAAAGGATTCGATGTAAATTGTCCAATTTTGTTTTGAATAGCTGGTGTGGCTTCTGCAGCAAATCTTTCTGTATATTTTGCAAACTCATCTACCCAAAAAGATTTTACTGATGGGTCTTTTATATTATCAACAACTTTTTTTCGATAATCTTTGTCCGCAAGCATTCTGTTTACACCAAGAAGAGTAGAACCAGGATATTCTATGAGGGCCAAGAGAGTATTGCTTAAGATATATTCCATTCTTGCAGACCAAGCATCCACCCAAATCTTTTTGAAAGTACTCATAAGACCTGAGACAACTAAGTGCCTCTTATCAAAGCCAACATCTTCCAGAATATTAAATGATATAGGATACTCTGTATCAAAAGGTGCGAAATATACAACGTCTTTTAAACGTTCTGGTGGAATATAATTTAAAAGAAGATCAGCGGTCTTTCCGTGTGGATCAACAAAGGCCATACCCTCGCCGTTTGAAAGGTCTTGTATAGCCATATTTTCAAGTAAGGTAGACTTACCCATACCTGTCTTACCTATTACATACACATGGCGAGTTCTATCTTTCGCCTTTATACCAAACCTCACTCGCTTACCGCGAGAATCAGTTTCTCCAAAATATGTAATTCTCTCAGGATCCATTTGTTAAATATTATAACACCCAACACTTTAAAAATAAAATGTTGTTATCTCTTTTTTGTGATTGTAGAAGTAGCCTTCGGCAAAAGTGCATCAACAGTATAAGTATTACCCGCATCCCAAAGCATAAAAGAATCTAAACCAGAATCATAAGTAGCTTGGATTTGCTTACGAACCATAGCGGCTGTATAATCTGCACCAAGACTGAAATCTTGAAGCCAAGGCCTTAATTTATTTGGGGTAGAGCTAGCAGCCACTGCTCTTGTAACAGCTGCGTCCATAGAATGTTTAATAATTTCATATGGATATTCTGCTGGGTTCTTATATCCAAGAAAAGTTGGAGGATAGTGAGATGGATATACCATAGGAGCAATGTAATCAAAATATGGTAGGAAATTTTCTAAAATCTGACCAATATTTAAATCGTCTGTATTCGTAGTTACCATACCAAATACATCTGCTGATATAGGAATATTTAGCGGCCTAAAATAAGCTGATACATATGCAGAAAAGTCTTTAATAACATCCGCCTTAACCTTTCCAACACTAAATGGATAAGCTATGTCTTTCATATTTCCATCTGAAGGAAATCTTATGTAATCAAAATTAATTTCATCAAAACCTATGTCGTAAGATTCTTTACCCAACGCAATATCATAATCCCAGACCTCTTTAGATCCAGCATCAAGCCAGCTCACACCTTTATAATCTTTCCATACTGTACCATCAGATTTTTTCTTTACTGCTAAATCTGGTCTTTTACTTACAAGATATTTATCTTGAAAAGTAGAAATCCTAGCTATCACATAGACATTACTTTTATGTAATTCTCCTACAAACTCTTTTAGGTCTTTTGATTTACATCCGGAACCAACATTGTCTTTAAACAAAGGATTTTCAGAATTAAAAGTAATGGTTCCAGTATAATCTTTTACATCTATCATAATAGAATTTATTTCTGTGGTTTCAGCAATCTTTTTTAGCTTCTCACGAAAACTTGGAGTGGCTACTACACAAGCTGACATATAAATAGCTTTTGTGGGTTTTGGAGTTTTAATGTGTGTTACGACAAAAGCTGGTGGAGTAGACGTAGCTATCTCTTCTGACACAACCCTAGAAACGGTTGGGAAAAAATTAGGTATTAAGAAATAAAAAAGAAAAACAAATACAATAGCGACTATAGCCAACAAGAAAAAATGTATCTTTTTAGGAATTTTTGAAAGTTTTTTTAATAACTTTTTATTTTTCATCTCCTGATTTTTCTTGTGGAATACTTTCTGTAAAAGTATCCGCCTTTATAACTTCATTATTATGTAAAGATCTTAGAACTTCATGTAATTCTTTTCTAATAAGCAGAGACAAGACTATGATAGCTAAACCACAAATTTTATAAATCGCATCTTTCCATCCAAACGGGAAACCAGAAAATGGCATAAGCATAACAAGAATTCCTAACACAAATATTGATGAAATTTTTACCATTTTTTTTAAAAAATTAACTTTTAATTACTTTTAATATAGCACAAAAACACAAAATTAAATACTTGAAATAGAATCTATTTTTCAGAAACCATCACAACAAACTCTCCCCTTACTTTATCAGGATTCTCTGCAAAATATTTTAATATTTCTTCTGGTTTACCAGAAATAACTTGCTCATATATCTTAGATATCTCTCTCGCTATTACTACTTTCCTATCATGAGTAAAAGTATTTAGAGATTCTAAGGCTTTTAAGATTCTATGAGGTGACTCGTAGAATACAGCAGTTCTATTTATTTCTGCAATTTCTTTAAATAAAGTTTCTCTACCTTTTTTGTGTGGCAAAAATCCATAGAAAGTAAATTCCGATGCTGGCAAACCAGAAACAGAAAGTGCAGAAACTAAAGCACTTGGACCAGGGATCGCTATTATTTCAATTTCAGAAAAACTTTCTCTGATTTTAGAAACCAAAACAGAACCAGGATCAGATATGGTAGGTGTACCTGCATCTGATACTAAAGCAAGGGTCTTCCCTTCTTCTATCATCTCTAATATCTTATCAATCTTCGCAAGTTTACTCTGAGAGTGATAACTCATCGTTGGCTTATGAATCTCATATCTGTCCAAAAGATTTCTTGTAACTCTTGTATCCTCACAAAGAATCAAATCTACTTCATTCAAAATCCTCACCGCTCTGTAAGTGATGTCTTCAAGATTCCCTATTGGTGTTCCTACTACATAAAATTTCATATTTTTATAAAAAAATCCCCAACGTCTAAGACGAAAGGGATCGTGTTATTCCTGAACAAGAAACATTTCCTTACCATCCTTTGATTCCAAAGGATATATTTTTCTCGCACCTCTTGTTTCAGCTTCATCTGCAAGAGCAAGCATCATTATTGATAATCCAGGTCTGTCTGGAATTTCAATTTTGTCTGCTCCTGTTTTTGCTTGCTCTTCTAAGCAAACATCAATTTTTTTCTTTAAAGAACTTCCTCCTCTAACTTCAACATCTGCCATAGTTTCTCCTTTATTCATATGTTCTGTGAAGTTTTCCATGTTTATATAATATATATGTTAATTGTTAATTTGTCAATGACTTTCTTGACTCTAGAAATTTTCTAACCTTCTTCTCTACAACAGCTAGGGATTGTTTATCCGTTCTAAGTCTAGTGGTTTCCCCTTCCGAAGTGACATCATATGCACCATCTTCTTCCCAGGTTTTTATAGCAGATCCAAAATCAATCACCCAAGGAGTTCCATCATTACCAATCATGACATTTCCCTCATGTAAATCTCTATGAAAAACATTGTTGCTGTTTAGGAAATCTATAAAGTCATAGAGCTTATCAAAAAACTTTGTTATATCAAAACCCTCTACTTCTGGAAAATCTTCCTTGCCCTCTAAAATATCTGCAAAAGATACACCAGGGACATTCTGCATAAAAACCATCTCAAGATTATTGTTTTTTAGGTTAAGATTATTATCCTTCTCCTCAATTTTTGCCTTAACTGACAAATATGGTTCTGGTACCCTAACCCCTTTTATTTCTCCACCAGAAAAATCATCCATGAGCTCTAGCTCTTCTGTTACAGAATTTCTGAATAATGTAGGATCGCCTTCTTGGGTTTTAATAATCTTCACACAACAATTCAAAATCTTTCCTATACTAAAGACTTTTGCTGTTCTACCTTCTCCAATCTTCTTTTCTGCAGAAAGTTCCTCTTCGCTAAGCATTTTTTCTGCCATATGAAGTAGTGTGGAAATATGATGCTCTACCATTTTCTCAAAATGCTCCCTATGAGCAGAACCGAACACTTCTGTTTTTATATTTTTGTAGTTTTCAATCATTTTATTATTTCTTCCCCTGTCTTATACACATCCCCAGCACCCATTGTTATTAAAATATCACCTTTTGACAAAGAATCAACAAGGTATTTTTCGATACTAATAAAGTCCTTAAGGGACTCTGCCTTTTCACCAATCTTTTCAGCAAGGATTTCTGAAGAAATAGTAGAATCAAAAGGTTCACGGGCTGGATATATAGGAGCGAGAATTACTTTGTCAGCGTCATTAAAAGATTTAGAGAAATCATTTAATAAAAGTTTTGTTCTAGAAAATAGATGTGGCTGAAAGACAACAACAATTTTTTGTTTAGGAAACATTTCTCTGGCTCCCTTGAGAGAAGCTTTTATTTCTGTTGGATGATGCCCATAATCATCATAGACAATGGCACCAGATTTTGTTTCTCCTTTATATTCAAACCTTCTCCATGTACCAGAAAAATCTTCTAAAGACTTCTTTGCTTTGTTCTTCGGTATACCAAGCAAATGTGCTACTGCGAGAGCCATATCTGAATTCTTTTTATTATGTTCACCTAATACTTTGAGTTTCAACTTCTCATTTCTAAATTCATATGCGTCAACAATTTTTGAAAATATTTCTTTTATTGCAGGCTTTACCATTTTGTCTTGGGGATTGCATACAACAAAACCCCCTTTAGGTACTTTAGTAATAAATTCTCCGAAAGCATTTTGTATATCATGGATATCTTTATAGAAATCTAGATGATCGTTATCAATATTTGTGATAACAGCAATTGTAGGTTCAATATTCAAAAAAGATTTTCTGTACTCGCAAGCTTCTACAACTAAATATTTACTTTTACCAGCAACAAAGTTTGATTTTGCATCTTTAAGAATTGAACCGACAATAACTGTAGGGTCCAGATCGGCATCCATCATAATCTTCGCAATCATAGCTGTTGTCGTGGTTTTTCCATGGGTGCCAGAAATAGCTATCGTGTATTTATCCTTAGAAATTTCATGAAGAGCTTGCGGATACGTAATCATTTGTAATCCCCTATTTTTTGCTTCTACAAATTCTGGATTTTCTTCTGTAATAGCAATAGTATAAATAACTAGATCAGTTTCTTTTGGTATAGAACTATGTCCAATATTTATTTTAGCCCCCGACTTAGAAAGCTCAGAAATTATTTCTGAATCAGACATATCAGAACCACTTATGTTTTTACCTTCAAGTAAAAACATCTTGGCAATAGCAGAAATACCGATACCTCCTATTCCTATAAAGTGGACGTTCTTTGCCGTATCGAATAAACTTTTTTTCATTTAAACATCTTAACAAAAAAAGAACCTAATTGAAATTCAAATATAAAAAAAAGGAGGGCGGTTGAGAATTGGGTATAAATACCTTTTTCTCACCTTTCCCTCCCTGTAGTCATACCGACTACTGGTTTTGTGACAATTCAGGAACACTCCTCTCCTTGTGTTCCTGGAATCTTACGGCTCTGCAGTGCAGAAGCCCAGCTTCATAGAACGGACAATTGAACACCAGCATACCCGATGCCTTAGGAGCATGAGTACAAACCTTACATTCGTTTTGCTCCGCCATATCATCTAAAGCGAGCGCAACTAAGTGCATGATTCGATCGACTGGAATTGCCGTCACCGGAACGTTACGATGGGTTTCACTCCCATTCATTACGAAGCCAGCTTCGGGGTGACGATACCACAACGGGCAGACTTCGCAATTTTCACCTTCCAGAAGTTTCCAATCACGCGGAATTGATTTCCTCGCGATAGTAAGTTCTTCAATTCGCAGAAGGCGAACAATGTCTCTCATGTCCAGTTTATCCCTCTTCCGAGAAAAAATCTGGACATGTCCATCTGTGTTCATCTGAATGAGTATCTTGTAACCCTCCAACCTGGAACACTTTCCTGCCAAGGGATTGTCCGTTTTGATAAACCCAATTTTCATAGATTTACCCGAGTGCTTAATCTCCATCGTCTTCACAAGCAACCTGAACTCCCTCAGACCTTCTTCATTGAGAAGGTTCGTTTGCTCATTCAGGGTAGCCTTCAAAGCCACCGTCGCCCAGTCGATAACTTCCATGGGTTCGAGTTCCCCGTAAAGAAGCTTGGCCTGACGAGACAGATGCATAAAACCAGCACCGCCGCGTAAGTCCTCATTTGTAACATGTTTCAGTAATTCTTTAATCTCCGGCCGGTCTTGGATTCCAAGATCAATGGCCGCCAGACTTGCTGCCGACTGTCCTTTTTTACGAGAACGTCCGGCAACTGGGTGTTCGTCAAGCTTATCTCCGTCTGAAGCGTCACTTGAAACACCGATGTAAAGACTTCCTTCCTTGTGTTTGATCAGACCATTGCTGGCATCAACAAACACAATTTCCGCCGTATCCACACCAGGATATTTCTCTTTGCCGTATATCCGCAAAAGCAGAATGGCAAAAATTTCATCGAGATGTGGGCAAACATGCGTTACCAACCATTTAGTAAGTTTCATTAAACTTCCTTTCAAAACTAATCGTGTCAAACAACTGACCTGGAACCGTCCAGATCAAACCTGTTCATATAGTAGCATATTGTATATATAAAGTCAATAGTGGTAAATAAAAAAGCCCGGCCTGTCGAAACAAGCGCGAGCTCTTGAAATTTTAACCCTTATTTATTAAGTGGCCAAGGAAACTTTTTGTCTTCTCCTCGAACCCCTTACCTGTTGAAACGAAACCCCCTTCGGATTAGCATTCCCCAGAAGTTTCAGTACTCCTTCTTTCTTTTCCAATTCTTTTTGCCTCAGGAAATAAGGCAGGTATTGCTTTTTGGCAAAACGTGAAGCCCACGGTTTACCAGTCTTCGGATCATTTTTAGGAAAATCATCCGGAAACTTCACCACACCATTCTCATCCCTCGGTCTTAAGCCGAAACTCTCCTCCATATTTACTCCTTCTTATGCTGCTTCTTTTTTTGTTGTTTCTCTCAAATAAGCAAAGCCTTGTGATCGATATCCTTCAAGAGAACACCAGCCTACAATCTCTCTGCTCTTTTCTTCAAACACCACATGGTCACCCGGCATCAATGAATCTTCCAGCGCAGAATTAACACCCCACGCTAGCTGATCAGTCCCATTCGAAACAAGTTTTTTATGCTTGTTTAAATCGACGACAAAAGAATGACTTTCATATTTGTTGCCTATCTTTTTGGAACAGACCAAATGATCTTGATTCACACGAATAACGATGGCGGTTTCCCAACCTTTTTGAACCACCACTTTCTTTGGCATTTATGCACCTTGAAAAGCAGTAGCAAACGGGCATATTTTTTTTATTGCCGAACTGAATTCGAGCGCCGTACACCATGCAACAACCTTAGGTTTACCCGAAGCGTTTGAAACTTCGAGGACAACCAGGTCATTACGCTCCAGTTTTTTCTGGAGAGGTGTCACTTCACCCCAACTGAAAGTTTTTTCATCACCGGAAGGAACAGGAATTTTGTGTTGTGCTTCAAAAACATCAACCGCGGGTTTATCATGAATACCTTGTCTGGTGACGATTGCTTTACCGCCAACAACAAGGGAAATCCAACCCCTATCCAATCCCTTCCGATTTATCTCTTCAGGCATAAGCTTTACTCCTTTGTACTTTTTAGACTAAAAAAACGGCATCTCAAAATGATTTGCCTGTACGATTTCATTAGTCTAATCCGTTTGGGATAATAGCAAGTAATATGAAGAGTGTCAATAGATAGGCTATTTCAAAGCCTTTACCAACCTCACAAATTGTTTGCCCCTATCAAACTCATTCTTAAACATACCAAAAGAAGCGAAGCCTGGGCTAAGTATTAAAATATCACCTTTTTTCACCCATTTTAAGGCCTCCAGAAGGCCCTCCTTGAGGCTTTTAGCTAAGATTCCATCTACTTTACCCCCAAGCTTTTCTGTGCCCGTTCCAGCAAGTAGAATCACCTTTTTACAATACTTTGGTATTTCTTTTATAAGCCCACCCATATCAAGGTTTTTATCTGCCCCGCCCATTATAAGAACAATATTTTTATTACTACCAAATGAATTAAGTGCAGCAATAGTAGCATCTGGAGTTGTGGCGGTAGTATCGTTATAAATTTTCACTCCTTTATATTCTCTCAAAAATTCCTGCCTACCCTCTACCCCACCAAAGTTCTCTACTGCCTTTTTAATTGTTTTTTCTGGGACACCTAATATCTCTGCGATCTTAATCGCGTATGAAATATTTTCTAAATTGTGATCTCCCTTTATTTTTATTTTCCAACCTTTTGGAACATCATTTTTCTTAGATATAATCTTTTTACTTTTTACCTTCCCTATTTGTTTAAATATCTTCTCTCCACAAATTAAATAATCCGACTTATTCTGATTTGTATAGATCTTCGCTTTATCCTCAAAATATTTCTTTACACTCCCTTTGTAATAATTTAAATGGTCATCCATCAAATTAGTAAAAACAGAGATGTTTGGACAGATCTTTGCTTCTCCCCAACCTTGAAGCTGCCAAGAGGAAAGTTCCATCACTACAATATCCCCCTCTTTTACTTTCTTTAAAAGTGGTAGTGTAGCTAATCCTTTTATGTTCCCCCCGAGATGAACCTTTTTGGGGAAAGCCAACTTGAGTATTTCATATATTAAATACGTAGTGGTTGTCTTCCCTCTTGTTCCTGTAATACCAACCACCTTTACATTTGGTGCGCATTTAGCAAAAAGAGATTCGTCCATCTCTACTGGAATCTTATTTTTCTTAGCTTCTTCTATATAAATAGAATCTAATGGAACACCAGCAGCCTTCAATACAAAATCACAATCCCTAAAATCTTCTAATCTATGTTCACCCAAAACATATTTAATATTTTTGTATTTAGCTAATTTCTTTATTGTTGGTTCTAGTTGCTCTTTTGTTTTTAGGTCTGTGATGGTAAGGATGGCGCCACATTCGGCTAAGAATTTGGCATCATTTAATCCACGTCCAAGGAGCCCGAGACCAAGCATTGTAACTTTCTTTCCATTAAAAAATTCTTTATAATTTCGCATTACTGCATTCTATCAGAAATAGAAAAAATTCAAATTATTTAAACGCTGTGGGCGTACCAGGACTCGAACCTGGGACCTCGTCATTATCAGTGACGCGCTCTAACCACCTGAGCTATACGCCCTTATTAAACCAATGTGGTAAACAAAAATATAGCAAGAAATGAGTAAAAATACAAATAAAAAACGCCGCCGACCCAATGGTCAAAGCGACGTTGTTGATGGTTTTTTTATTAACCACCATGAATGGCTCTGAGTACTTTAATCGGCCAATGCCAGAAAGGCATGTAAGGTCCGGTGTACTCTGTGCCAGCCATCGAAGAAAAAAGGATGCAGAGCAGAACGTATCCGAGCAAGAGGCACAAGATAGTTTCTGCAATCTCACGGTAATCAGCAACTGTCAGAATATTTTTCATGAGAATCTCCTTTTGAGTTTACCTCCGGAAAGAACACACAACCTCACCTTAAGGTTGTATTAGTATGATAGCATAGTTAGATATAAAAGTCAATAGCTTTCTTTGGATAGCAAAAAACGTCCATTTCTGGACGTTTTTTGCTTCTTTTACATTTTTATATTGTTCTTTCTTTTGTTCCGTTTCCTCATCTATCCGAAGATAGAAATGGTGTAGTCTTTCCCACTGTATAGTGTGTTTAAAGTATCACACAAACCTTTCGATGCTCAATTGAGGCACCGAAAACCGACCGATCAGCACTGAATCAAAATAAATTTTGTCAGTAGCATGTTCGATTTGAAAAATTCCACGAGCAGCTTCCGCTACCCGTGCCTTGTTACGACTTACTCCCTGTCACCAAACTTACCGTAGACAACGACTAGCGCTGGTTTCGGGTATTTCTGGCTCCCTTGAGTTGACGGGCGGTGAGTACAAGACTTGAGAACGTATTCACCTCGGTATGGCTGACCCGAGATTACTAGCGAATCCA
>JBAYKL010000003.1:0-147348 GCA_041664585.1 Minisyncoccota bacterium
GACGTAAAATAAAAATTGATTTTTAAAAAATAAGGCAATTTGCTTCGCAAATTGCCTTATTTTTAGTATAATCTATATATTAAATAACTATGGATCCAGAAGAGAAAAAAATAGATCAAGATGAGGTCGACTCAGAATTAAAAAAAGCCCTTTCAGATGAGCTTTCTTCTTATATGAATCCTCACTCTACTCCAGTAGTCCCAGAACAAAAGGTAATACCACCTGAAATAGTCACCACTAATGTGTTATCTCCTAAGATCGCACCGATACAGGTTGAAATTAAAGAAAAACCCAAGACCATCATTAGGACTTTTAAGGGGGATATGGAAGAAACAATACAAGCGAATCATGTTTCTTCAATAAATATAGCTCTTGCAGAGAATAAAAAAATGATGGAAAGGATGCGTTCTGCGGAAACTGAAAAGATAACGATAAAGAAAAATTATACTGTTTTGATTGTGAGCTTTCTCCTTGTTGCTGGAGGTATTTTAGCTTTTGCTATTCCATATTTTTTAGTTAATAAACAATATGCTCAGGAAGAGGTATCTGAAAGTCTTTCTTCGGTAACATTTATAACTGCGGAATCAGAAGAAAAAATAAATTTAGATAGTGTTGTCTTAGATAGGATTTCATCTACGCTTTCTGAAAGAATAGACCAGTCAAATATAAGATTGGGAAGTATCAAAAATATTTTTCTTACAGAGGGATCTGGGACTGCAGAGGAAACTATAAATACTCAAAAATTTATATCTTTGATGAAGTTTAATCTACCAAAAGAAATAGAAAGAACTCTTAGACCAGAATATATGTTTGGTATGCATAGTTTTAATGGGAATCAGAAATTCTTAATTTTAAAAGTTGGTTCCTATGAAAATGCTTTTGCGGGTATGCTTAAATGGGAGATAGACTTATGGAGTGATTTTAAAAATCTTTTCTCTCTTTCTTCTATTAGTCTTCCAACTAATCAGACAGGCCGTATCCCAGGTATCGAAACGCCAGCATTTCAAGACGCTGTATATGCTAATAAAGATACTCGTGTAGTAAAAGATTCTTCTGGTGGTGTACTTTTTCTCTATTCAATTATAGACAAGAATACTGTTGTATTTACTACGAGCACTGATACTCTGAAGGAGATAATAAATAGGAATATAAAATCTAAGGCCGTAGCTCAATAGATGGTCTCTTGATTGTATTCTCTTATTTGATATCATTAGTTTATGATTAACATAAAAAAATTCAAAGAGAAATTAGAAACGGAACTTACTCTTGTGGAAAATGAGCTTAAAGAAATTGGCATTAAACATAGTAATGGTACTGTAGATTGGCAAGCTGTACCTACAGACATGGATTCTGATAGCGCAGATTCAAATGAGGTAGCAGATGAAATAGAGTCATATGAAGAAAACACTGCTGTTCTTAAACAACTTGAAATCCAGTACAATGAAATTAAGGACGCGCTTAAGAGAATAGAAGATGGTACATACGGAAAGTGTGAAGTTGGAGGAGAGGAAATTTCAGAAGAAAGATTAGAAGCAAATCCTTCCGCAAAGACTTGTATAGAACATAGTAAATAATTAAAAAAGCACCCAAAAGGTGCTTTTTTAATTTAAATTCTTTTTATCTCCATTTCTAAACTTGAAATTTCTCTCTCGCTATTTAAAATAGTTGTTTCTAAGGTTTTTACTTCCCTTTCTAATATCTGAGATTTTTGCTCTGCTGCTCTCAACCTATTTTCCTTTTCTTTTACGTCTGTGTCTATTGATTGTATGGTTTTTTCTTTTATTTTTGTAGAGGTATCGGAAGACATATTTGCTATTTTTTCTCTTTCTAATGTTTGGAAAAGGATTTGTATATCTGACTTTAGTCTGGTTTCTTCTATCTTTTTCCTATTTATTTCTCTTTGTAAATTTTCAATCTCCAGAGACAATCTTTCAAGATCGGCTTTCATTTTAAGTAATTTCTGGTTTTCTACGATTGTTTTATTGGAAGTAGAAGATATCTTTACAGAGGACATTTTTAGGTTTGATTCCTCTCTTTGTTTCTCTGATTTTTTGTTTTGCAGATATGTTTTAAGACTAGTTACGTCTCTTTTAACACCATCAAATTCAGTGCTCTTCGCTCTGAGAGATATTTTTGCTCTATCCAAATCTCTTTTTTTGTTTGTTACAGAAAGTTGTAATTTATTCTTTTGATTATCTTTTTGTTTTTGTTTGAATAACGCAGCGTCTTTAGCCGCATCCACAGCTAATTTCTTTTTATTAAACGGATCATTAGTATTTGATATCATTCGTCAATTATATCAGATTATTGTTTCTCTGGTATAATCTATCAATGAATAAATACGGAGTTAAGGCTGAAATACCAGAAGAAATTAGTAAAAACTTAAGTGGATACCCAGAGATTTTACGTAAACTCTTATTCTACAGAGGCATAAAAACCGTAAAAGATGCAGAAAATTTCTTTAATCCTGATTTTAGCAAAAATCATGATCCTTTTTTGATGAAAGATATGGATGTCGCGGTAGAAAGAGTATTTGAAGCTATAGAAAAGAAACAAAAAATTATTATATATAGTGATTATGATGCCGATGGTATCCCTGGCGCTGTTGTTCTTCACGATTTATTTAAAAAAATCGGGTATACAAATTTTGAAAATTATATTCCTCATAGAGTACTCGAAGGTTTTGGACTAAATGACGAGGCTGTGGATGAATTTTCAAAGAAAAAAGTTGATCTGATAATCACTATTGATTGCGGAATTGCAGATATTAAAGAGGGAAAGAAAATAAAAGAACTTGGTATAGATTTAATTATCACCGATCATCATTTGCCGAAAGAGGAGCTTCCAGAGGCTGTCGCTGTCCTAGATCCTAAGAGAATAGATTGCGAATATCCAGATAAAAATGTTTGTGGAGCAGGAGTTATATTCAAATTCGTTCAGGCTTTCCTAATAAAACACGGAGAGAAATTTGGTGTGAAAGAAGGTTGGGAGAAGTGGCTACTTGATATGGTGGGGATTGCTACTATTTCTGATATGGTCCCACTTGTTGGAGAAAACAGAATATTTGCATACTATGGTCTAAAAGTTTTGAGAAAAACTCCAAGAGTAGGACTTCAGAAATTGCTTTCACTTTTGAAGATAGATCAGAGGAATCTTCTGGAAGACGATATTGGCTTTATGATAACTCCTCGCATTAATGCAGCTTCAAGAATGGGTGTTCCAGAAGATGCTTTTATACTTCTCTCTACTGAGGATGAAACAGAGGCTGGAACAATGGCTAAGTATTTGGATAAATTAAATGTTGAAAGAAAGGCAATAGTGGCTGTAATGGTGAAGGAAATCAAAAAACATTGGAATGAAAAAGATCCAGAGAAAAAAAGGAAGGTTCTTGTCGCTGGAAATCCAGATTGGAAACCCTCACTTTTGGGTCTTGTCGCCAATTCTCTTTTAGACGATCACGACGGACCAGTATTTCTTTGGGGTAGAGAAGAAGGAAAGACCCTAAAGGGCTCTTGCAGGTCTGATGGTTGTGTCAGTATTGTAGAAATGATGGAGGAGTCAAAACATCTTTTTGATGAATATGGTGGACACCATATGACCGGAGGATTTTCTGTATCATTGGAGAAAATAGATTTACTTGCAGATGGTTTGGAAATTGCTTACGAAAAATTAAGTGTTAGTGGTGAATCTAAAAAAGAAATTATCGCTGATGCGATAGTAAAATTAGAAGATGTAACTTTTGAATTAGAAAAACAAATTAGCAAGCTTGCTCCATTTGGTATGGAGAATAATAAACCAGTTTTTGCGTTTCAGGGGGTAGAGATTTCAGGGGTCAAAGTTTTTGGGAAAAGTAACGAACATATAGAAATATCTTTTTTGAAAAAAAAAGGAGGGAAAATTTCTGCTATTTCTTTTTTTACTAAAGCAGAAGATTTCGATGCGAATATAAAAGTAGGGGAGAAAGTGGATTTATTAGGAACATTGGACAAGAGTAATTTTAGAGGAAGAATAGAATTAAGGCTTAGAATTATAGATGTATTTAACCATTGACATGGTTCGTATTTAGGTATATAATAGTAAGAGATTTGGAAATGTGGCATGGTGTCACGTTTTTTTGAAAACAGGAGAAAGAAATGAAGAAAGTTATTGTGTTTTTGACAGTTTGTTTTTCGTTTATGTCCAGCATCTGTTCGGCAGAAGATTTTGAGACCTCGGTCTCTATCGACTATATGTCGAAATATCTCGGTTCGGCTGGAGCTGTTTACGAAAACAAACCCGTCGTTCAGCCTTGCCTATCCATATCTCACTCGTCTGGCTTTTATGCCAACTTGTGGGGTTCGGTTGGCACCGTCAATGAAGATGGAGATGAACTTGATTATATCGCCGGATGGACTGGTGATGTGGGCGGGGGATTTAAGGCCAATGTTGGTGTGGGATATTGGGATTTCCAAAAAATGTTTAGCGGGCGTGAAGATAACGTCTGGAACGTTTTTGCAGAAATTTCTCATAAACTCATAACAGATGTTGACTGGTATGTTAAGACGGACACATATTTTCCAGAGCCGGGTAGCTGCTTTGAAGGCGGCTTTGCTCAGTATCTTGGGGTAAGAACCCAGAAGGAAAAGATATTCGGTTTCGAAAAACTTTCGGCTAACAGTGATATGTATATTGCATACGATGATGGTGCTTTTGGAACTCAGCCTTGTGCCTCGTTTCAATACCGCCTCGGAGTGAATTACGCAATCACTGACAAATTGACGATTGGACCGAAATTCGCAATATCGGCACCTTTCTCTCCCGAGAAAGATGACGCACGCGAATTCGAAGTTGTTTGGGGGTTAGGTGCTTCATACACTTTTTAATTTCCGGCGACAAAAGCAAATGGGTGATCCTTTACCGGACCACCCATTTTTATTTGCATTTATGTGAAATTTAAGCTAAATTATTAGGGCATTCAACAGAGAACAGGGAGAGGTGGCTGAGTGGTTGAAAGCGCCAGTCTTGAAAACTGGAAGGCTCGTAAGGGTCTCGCGAGTTCGAATCTCGCCCTCTCCGCATTGACAACTAAGTATCGGTGTGATGTAGTTAGATAGGATGTATAGACGACTCAAATACCCAACTTTCTGTTGGGTATTTTTGTTTAAAAGAGTTATTATTAAATAATGGATAAAATAGGCAGAAATGATCAGTGCTATTGTAAGAGTGGAAAAAAATATAAAAAATGTTGTTTACTTAAAGATGAAAAAAAAGAAAATTTAAAAAAACGAGTTATGAATTACACTCGTAGAGATTTAATCTCAGGTCCTTATAAAGATTGTCCTAACCCAGATTGTTTAAGTAAAGATTCTTTTGGCATGTTTGTTAATGTTGGAAATTCGGAATCTTATACAAGAGAGTGTATAAGATGTGGTTATAGTAAAGGCTTCGATTTACCTAAAATTAATAAAAGAGTTATATATTTGGACCAGTTTGTTATCAGTAATTTAATTAAGCTTCTGGATAAAGACCATCCAAGTCATAAAAAAATTAAGGCGGATCCATTTTGGGAAGCGTTATTTATTAAACTTGAAACTGCTTCAAAGTCTCAAGCAATAGTTTGCCCAGATAGTTTTTATCACAAAGATGAATCCTTGGTTGGTGGTATTGATTTTCGCTCTGCAAAAAGAATTTATGAGCATTTTTCTAGTGGTAAGACTCTTCACCCTAGTCTTATGATCGAAAAGAAACAACTAACACATCATTTCAATGGTTGGTTGGAAGGTAAAAAAGTTTATTTTGAATTTAACCCGCAAGACATTAGTTTTGAAGAAGATTTACATAGTTGGTCAATAGGATTAAGAGTTTCTGTTGGGGGGAATCCATATGATGGACAAATAGATGGCATAAGAAAATCGAATAAAAACACAGCAGATCAGTTTAAGATTATTTGGTCTGGTTGGCAAACTCGTAAAAATAGTTTTTTGGAAATTGTAAAAGAGGAAACATTAGGTTTAGGTAAGGGTATGGTTGGTGCCGCAACACAATTTGAAGAAAAGAGACGTAAACTTATGGCTAAGGTAAAAGCAGGAGAAGATTATACTTTAGATCTGGATTCAATTTTCCCCCCAATGTCTAATGATACACTCAATGAATTGTCTGGTGTTGCAAGAAGAAAGGGTATACCAGAGGATAAAATTATTAAGGCGGTTTTAGAATATTTAAATGATGCCGACGCTCTACTTGAGGTACCAGCAGTTAGAATTAGTTCAGTAATGTTTGCTGGGTTAGCCCACCTGGCTTCTAATGGTAAAAAAAATCCTCCAAAATCAACTGTAGATATTCAATTTATATCAAGTTATCTGCCATATTGTGATGCCCTTTTTGTTGATAAGGAGTCTGCTAAATTACTCAAACAGTTTCCTAAAAATACTCCAGAGAATTTAAAGCTCAAGGAGTTTTCTTCAAGGGTATTTTCATTAGATAACAAAAAAGAATTTTTAGACTATCTAGATAAAATAGTTTCTGAAATACCGAAAGAGCAAATAGATTTATTAAAAGACATAGGGGGAGAAAATTATGATAAACCATATTGGGATATAATTGAGTACGAAAAACAAGACAATTAATTAATCAGAGTAAGTGTTTTGTCTTTGTACATTATCCTAGATCTCAAATTTCCAAGCAACTCTCTTTTTTCAGCAGTAGATCCTTCCTTTAAAATATATTTTGCATAATTCCTTATATCAGTATCAGGTCTTTCTTTGACCTTATCTGTACTTCCCAGCACTGATCTCTGAAAAGTATTGAATCTTGCAATTTCTTCTTCAAGTTTTTGTCTCATCCCTAACTCATTAATGTTTACCTTATCCATTATTTTCAATAATTCTGTAATTAAATCTTCCTCACGAATATACTGATTTTTACAGTTTCTGTCTTTGGCTCTTGAGCAAGAATAATATATGTATCTATTAGCTCCGCCAGCTTTTAATTGTTTCCATTTTTCTTCTGCTGATATTCCGCTACCACAATAACCACAAGTAAATAATTTAGTAAATGCGAATTCTTTTGTCTCTCGTATAATCTTGTCACGTTTTAATTGTTCTTGTGCTTGGTCGAACAGTTCTTTTGTAATAATCGGTTCATGTTTACCTTGATACCAGTTTCCACTTGCCTTCGGCCTCTCAAAGACCCCGTGATAAAATTGATTATCAAGCAGTCTGTAGATACTACCTAGCGCTAATGTTTTATTTCCTCTTGTATAAAAGTTTAGTTCAAATTTAAGCCAGTTGTATATTTTTCTTCCACTCCATTTTTCATAAGCTACTTTTTCAAAAATCTTTTTAATAGTAGGAGCTCTGAGCGGATCGATAATCACCTGGCATTTTTTATCCATTAAGTTTTGGGTAAGGTATCCAATTGGTGCTGGACCTGCCCATAGACCCATCTCTGCTCGTGTACGTAACCCTCGTTTCACATTTACTCCTCTATTATCGTTCTCAAGCTTTGCTTGTGACCCAAGAATCATTAAGAGAAACTTCTCACTAGGGGAGTTAGTAAATCTTTGTCCGAATGTTCTTATCTCTAAAAGTTTCCCTTCATCCATTAAGTCCACAATCTTTCCTAAGTCTCCTGCATTTCTAGAGATACGATCTGGTGCCCATGTAAGTATTCCATTGAACTTACCTTGTTTAATCTCTTCTACTATCTCATTGAAAATCGGACGTTGCCCTGTTTCTTTAGCAGAGTGGCTTTCACGTTTCATACACACAATCTCTAGGTTCTCTCTTTCTGCCAGCTGGAGCATTTCTTTTATCTGCGAATCTATTGAAAGCACCTGTCTTTCCTCAGATTCTGTTGATTTACGAGCATATAAGCAATATCTTGCCTTTATTACCTTAGTCTCTGTTTGGGGCATTTCATACCCCTTTGGGGCCTCTATTTTCATATATCTAATCAATGACGCGTTATCCTAAGGAAGTCTAGTCACGGTAAGTAGACAAGGAGTTGGTAACTTATTGGCTAAGTTACTTTAATTTATTTTTGAAAAATAAATAGATGTTCGTGCATTATTAATAAAAAGTTTGCTTCTTTAGATTTTTCTACCCAAAACCCAGTAGCCTTGCAGTTGAACTGTCTTTTTATAATATCTTCCTTTAAAACAAAACCAGATTTTAAGAATTTATCCATTACCTTAAAAGCGAGAGGTTGATACATTTTATTCCTCCTTGTATCTCCCATTAATATTGCACAAAATTTCCCTGGTTTTAAAACTCTATATAATTCCTTAGATACTTTTTCTATTTCATCTACAAATTTATCTATATCATGTATGTTTGATAGATCATCTTCTATTTTTCCGTCACTATATTTAATGATATCTGCATAAGGAGGGTGGGTTAAAATAAAATCAATTTCATTATCTCTAATAAAACTCATATCTCTCGCATCACATTTTGTAATTCTCTGTTTTGATTTATTTTCAACTTCAAACTCTAAAGACTTTTTAGTTCTTTCTAAGGCCTCCTCATTTACATCAATACATGTAATGTGACGATTAAGTATCTTAGCTTCTATGGCAGTTGTTCCACCTCCTATCATACAATCAAGTAAATGATCTTTTTCTTTTGAGTAACGCAAAATTAAGTTTCTTACAACTTCTGGTGACCAGTTTCCACGCCAGTCAGATTTGTGGGTAGCCCAATTACCACGACGAGGGAACGCCCAGACAGTCGTGCATTCTAATTCGAACTGATCTGGATGTAATTTTAAATTATTGTCTAACATTCCTCGCCATCAGTTTCTGGAACTGGTAATCCTAATTTTTGTAATGGTAAATATTTGAAATAATATTGGCATCCAACAGAGATTATATAGTCACAGACATCTTTATAGGCAGGACTTCTAAACCAATCACTTAATATATAAATATACTCAACCTCTATGTTCAAAGGCGCCATAAGTTTGGCATACTGTTTACGTTTAAAATCACAGGTTTGTAGTTTTTCATCAACAGAGCCTGCAACTTTTTGAAACTTAACCTCAATTATAAAAAGTGTATTATTTATAATTACGTAAATGGCTTCATCTGGGAGTAATTTTTTAGATAATATAGTTTTGTAATCAACACCTTTTGTTTTTAGATAAACATAAAGAGCATTTTTCTTGAAACTTTTAGCAACTTCTTTACCTTCATAATAGATAGTGTTTTTTTCAACAACATAACCTTTTTTAGATCGTAAAAGCTCAAGAATGTCTGTTTCTCTTTCAAAATTTAAACCAGTTATTGTATTTCCACCTCCTATGCCGTTCTCTTTCATATATATTTAGTAATTAGTTATTAATACTTCAGTAATCTTGCCTCTACCAGAACCCTTCGAATTAATTGCACGCCCAGCAAATACTTTGTTTATTCTTATTAATTTACCTTTTATTTTGATTTCAGAATAAATTTTATTTATAAACGGTGTATCTGAATTTGATAACATTACGAAGCAACCTCTTTTGGTAAGTTCTACGAAAGTATCTCTGAGTTCTATCTGTTCTTTTTCTAGAAAGGCTTCTTTTGTATAAGAGGTAAAGGATGATGTTTTATTGATCGGATAATATGGAGGATCAAAATATATAAAATCTCCCTTCTTTGCCTTTTTTAAGACTTCTTTGTAATCCTGTTTTTTTATTTCTATATATTTAAGAGCTTTTGATATTTTTCTTAAATTAATATCATCACAGATTAAGGGATTTTTGTTTCCTGCAAACGGAACATTAAACCCTCCATGAGAATTAACTCTATATAAGCCATTAAAACAGGTTCTGTTTAGATATATAAAACGAGAAGCTATTTCTACATCCGTTAGGTTGCTTACTTCCTTTGCTCTTATGTCTAGAAAGTATTCTTTTGTATTTTTATGTTTCTTTAACGACTTAATTAATGACTCAACGTCATTCTTTATTACATTGTAAGTAATAACAAGTTCGTTGTTCATGTCTGATAGGGAAGCTTTTTTAGGAAGTAGATCAAAGAAAACAGCACCGCCACCTACAAAAGGTTCAAAGTACCTTCCAATTTTTGGATCGAACTTTTCTGGAGGGTACAAATTCATTAATTTAAATTGTTCCAGAAGTTGACGTTTACCACCAACCCACTTAACAAATGGTTTCGGTTTTTCTTTTATTAGACGTTCTATTTCTCCAAAGGAAATATCCTTAGCTTTGGGAATAGAAGAAATAACATTTCTTGCGTAAATGTGGTTTAAATTGAATCGACTTTGTATTTTTTGAGCAAATTGAGTCGGTGCCATGTGCCTCCATTATCTCATTAATAGAATATATTTTCCAGTTTATTTTGCTAAAATTTTGTAGTTGTTGGTAACCCAGCTACACAAATTACCTTAGTCTCTGTCTGTGGCCTCTATTTTTATATATCTAATCCAAATGACGTGTTGGCTTGAGGAAATATAGATGACAATAAGGAGACGGAAATTGGTAACTTTATGTGTGGGTTTTGATTGAAATAGATTGTAATTTATGGTTAAAGTGTCATAATAATAAGATATATGGATGAAAAAAAAGACCCAGTACACTTTACACAGTCTTACGATGTGTTAATAAAAGAAAATGCTCTTGATTTTTTTGATTTGAATCTTAAATATGACTCACGATTATTTATTGACCCATTTCTTTTAAAAAAAAGTTCAATCGTAGAAGAACAAAAGCTTTTTGAAAGATTCGGTGATTTTTTTCGTTTTGCCTACGATAAATCACTTTTAATAAATAAAGACGAATCTGAATATGAAAATCTTAAAACTCTTTTAAATTTTCATGAACCAAAGGAAATCGGCTTGGGTTATACGGAAGACTCCAATAAAGGAGCCGGCCCAGGTCCAGCCTTTGCTAAAATACTCTTTAACTTTTTTATCGGTAATTCTGCAAAACGTCTTATTAAAGAAGAGGGTCTTTTCCCAGATGGCAAATTTAACCCAGTTACTTTACAGTTATTTATTGATGATCTTGGTCCTGATGGGCTTAGTGATATAACTGCTAATTTAATAATGGATTATTTGATTGAGTATACTCAAATACAGTGTAAATTGTTAGGTATTCCACTTAAAAAATTACCACTTAATAATGATGGTTTTGATTTTGAAAACATGGAGTGGAAGGGTGGCAGCTATTATGATTTACCAGAAAATCCTCTAAAGGAAGGTGAAGCTGTTATTCTTGTGCCTAAGCGTTTTTTGAGAGCTACTGAAACAGAAAATGATCATATTAATACAAAGGTTAGAGGTATTTTATCTCAGGATTCTGAATTATCTAAAAGATTTTCAATGTTTGTAAATAAAAATATATCCGATATATCTATTGAAGATGTGAGGAGTATATTTCTTCAAGAAGAGAGTGTATTTAAAAGTTATATTAAGGCTCTTACACAAACCAGAGATAAACCTTATGATTTTGAAAAGGATATTTTACGTATTCTTTCTATAAAAACATACAGTTCCTATTTTGAAGATAATGAAATACCTAAAGATATTAAAACTTGCAAAGATCTTTTGGAAAAAACCTTAGAGTTTATTGATATTTTTAAAGATCACTGTTCTGTGTCAGATGGTTGGAAAGAGATGTGGGTTATGTCTGATGTAGACACTGAAGAACGTCCGCAAAGAGAGGCTGTTTTTGGACGTATTTTCCGTGGGATGGGTTTTGCTTATTTTAGAAATCTTACCAAGGTGACTTTTTTACCCGAGGTTGGTACTGGTAACGGATCATTAGATTTTGCTGTCATATATAATGATTGCAGAATCGCAATTGAACTTAAGCGACTAGATAATTCCTCTCCAAAGGGTGTTCCCCCAATTTTAAGTTATATGCATGGAATTAAACGTCAATTACCAGAGTATGCTTATTTAATAAGAGCTGTTTATGCTATTTATATTACAGGACAACATTTTACAAGTAGAAATAAACCACAGGGCAATCATAATAATAGGGTTATTGAAATCCAAGAGACTGTACCTTTAATTGAAAAAGAAATGAAAAGAAAAAGAAAAGAATTTAAATCATTACATTATATAAATATTGATTTATCACCTAAGCCGTCAGCTTCTGGAATTTAAATACATAATTAACCTAGGTATTGTCATTAGACTAGGACATATAAATTAATATGCTTCAAAACTATTTCAAACAAACGAAGACACTTGAGTCAACGATCAATAAAAGTATGGAGTGGCTGGACTCTCATAAAATAATATCTAGTGATATAGACAAGGCTTTAATTGGTTTTAATGAAATACAGTTTGCAATACCAACATTTGGAGGAAGTGGTGATGATTTTACTACAATAAAACCATGGCACTATATTTTTTTTGAGGCTGAACAAGATTTAGATTCATCAATCTTATTACTTCTTTCTGCATTTTATAAAGACAGTTTTCGTGCGATAAGAAGTTTTTTAGAACTACAGATTTTTGCTCTTTATAATTTTGTGAATAAAGACGAAGTTAGTTTTCAGGATTGGTTTTCAGGTAAAAAACAAACACCTAAAATTCAGGTTTTACTTCAAGCTCTTGAGGATAAAAGTACAGCTTTTAAAAGACTTAACGAAAAAACAAAATGGAGTGAGGAAGTTAAGACTTTATATAAAGAATTATCTGGTTTTATGCATACACAAGGAGCTACTTATACTCATACTTCGTTAAGAAGTAGTAATCAAACCGTATTTAGTGAGGACGGAATAAAATTAGGAACATCTCTATTATTAAAAGCAGTTAGGCTTGCTGGGATGGGTTTTGCTGTAAATTTCCCCATGTCATTTCAACCTCTCCCCTTGTTCGATAAATTTGCATTTAATCAACCTACTGGAGGTTTTCTAGATGATGGTCAGGTTAATAGAGTTAAATTAATTTTTCCAAAGAATCTTTTAAGTGATATTGCCGAAATATGTCTTTCAAATGAAGACGCAAACGCTCTTGCAGAGGGGGTCAGATCAATGTCAGATTTAACTGAAAATGAGATATTAGATAGCTTAAAAGAGACTATTGAAAATGATGAATTTAAAAATAGTAAAAAAGAAATTATAAAAATGTTATCTAATAATGAGTTTGATAAAGCTATTGCAATAGTATTAACAGCACAAAGAGCAGTAATTCGTGCTATAAACGGGATACTATACAACCCATTTTATGAGGTAAAGAAAGATAGGTAGTTGGTAACTTGGCTACACAAATCTCCTAATATGAGCTAAGGTATAGCCTAGCATCGCATTTTGCGGTATGATGTTTATACAACTTAATAAGTTTTGGAACCTAACCCCTTAATGTAAATTAAGGATATGGTTTTAATGAAACTCGCTACAAGATAAAAACCCCTTCGTCAGGGTGCTTGTAGCGAGTCATATCAGGAAACTGGTATGGGTGGTCCTCGGATCACTGCCTGGCGGAGGGATTTTTGTCTATCTGCTAGAAACTTGCTACAAATGAAAAAAATAATTTTGTCGGTAATCTTGGGAGCTATCCTAGTTCCTACATTTAGTTTCGCTTCTTTAGATAAGAATTTAAGTTATGGTTCAAAGGGTTCTCAAGTCACAGAACTTCAAGAGTTTTTAATAGAGAAAGGATTTCTAAATAGTCAGCCAACTGGAAATTTTTATTCTCTTACATTAAGAGCTGTAAAAGCATTCCAGAGTGCTAATTCGATACCTAATACTGGATATGTCGGCATACTAACAAGAACAGCAATAAATAACGACCTAGCTTCTATAATAGCTAGTTCAACTTCAGAACAACTAGCAGAAACAGGAACTACAACTACACCAACCCTCACAAGTCCAGTTGTTACTCAACTTCAACAACAAAATCAATTTTTACAACAACAATTATCACAACTTCAAACACAGGTACAGATACAACAACAACAGAATCAAACTATTCAACAGATTCAGCAAGACACAAGACAAATTGCACAAAATACAGCACCAGTACCGACTGTAATAATTACGCCAACTCCTACGTCTACTCCAACGTCTACTCCAGTTACAGTTGGCTCGTTATCAATTGGTAAACTCAGTAGAGTTCCATATGGAAGTATAGATACTTTCACGACATCTTTAGATGAGATTCTCTTGGGGCGTTTTAATCTTACGGCAAAAGATGAGCCAATCAAACTTACTCAATTTAAATTATCATTTCAAACAAACAATTCTTCAATTGATTCTTTAACAAATGTTAGTTTGTTTCTTAATGGAACACAAGTAGGTAGCACGTTGGATATAAAGAATGGGCAAACTGGTATCTATAATTTAGGCTCTTCTGTTATCATATATCCTTCATACAAAGTTGATACCTTAGAAATTCGTTCATATCCTTCCTCAGATAATAATTTTACAAACGGTGACACAATTCAAATTACTATAGTATCAAACATACTAAGTGCTATCGGCTTAAACTCACTTGTTCAAATGGATGTTCCAACAGAATTAATTAGTGGGGATGTGCTCACGATAAAGAAATAATAATTGATACCTTATGAAAAATAAATTAAAAAGGTTTATTGAGAAAAACAAAGTTATATCGGCTATCATTATCCTTCTTTGTATTATTATTTTTATTGCTCTAATCAGTAATAAAACTACTGTAGATGTATCTCAAACACCTAGCGTAAATGTAACTCCTGTAAAGAAAATAGTTTCAGAAGCAGATAAGGAAAGACTTGAAGTTTTAAAGAAGAATTTTAATTATGATTATGATGAATTTGAGAAGAAAGGTTGGTATCAACATAAAGATCAAATAGCAAACAATTCATTCGACAGAACCTTTTTGAAAGTCATTGTTAATTCGTCAGGGTACTCATACCTCGCAGATCAATACTATGGTGACGATTGGATTTTTCATACAAGGGTTGAAGTGCTAGTTGGTGATAAAAAATATCAAACTAGTGACATACCATTTTATGATCCGAATAGCTCTCATACTAATGGTTCTGGAAGTGTGTGGGAACTAATTAGTTATACTGCTGACAGAGATAACGGGATTATTAAGGCTATCGTTGAAAATAGTGATGATACAGTGAAAGTTAGATTTACTGGAGGAGAAGGTATAAAGGATATAACTTTATCAAAAAAAGATCAGCAGGCCATTAAAGATTCTTACGAACTTGCAAGGTTAATTAAGGAAGCGAGTGATAATTAAGATTCATCATCTTTGATTATTTTTTCAATTTCTTCTTTAATAAAATACTCATCAATGTATTTTTCATATATAAGTATTTCATCTTCATTTATTTTTTCTCCATTGGCTTTCAGTGGAATTATCTTGTCTTTGTATTTCTCCTCGATTCTTTTAGCCTCAGATTTTTTAAATTCTAGGTTGTTATCCTCTATTAGTTTGTCTGCCATTTGAAAAACTTCTTCAATATGAACCTCTGATTTTTCTGGGTCAGGCTGTGCCATTGATTGGTGTGTAATAACAACTTTATTTGTTGTTGGCTTTTTGTATCTTGGAGAGTTATGACCAAGATAGTACTTAATAGCAGACATGTCTTTTTCTTTCACTAACTGCATAAGAGAATGTTCAGCAATATCCGAACCATTTTCTTTGCCTCTATTAATTGCTCTATTCGCATTTTCTCTAAAGACCTTATTCTCACTTTTCCAACGATAGAAAGTTGATCTTTCAACATTAACCCTAATACAAGACACATAAACATTCCCACTTTTTTCAAGCTCCTTAAGAAGTTTTTGTTTTGTATTATCGCTAATCATTTTAGTTAATCTTTATTGGTTTTTTGCCAGCTTCTTTCTCCCAACGTTTAAGTATGACTTCAGTATAAACAGGTGATTTTTCCATGGTGTAGCATCTACGGTTCATTTTGATTGCTGATATTAATGTTGATCCGCTACCTCCAAATGGTTCGACAATTAAATCATTTCTTTTTGTAAGAACCTTAATATACGGAATCAATATTTCTGTTGGTTTGGTTCCGAAGATAACACCTTGTCCAGAAGTTTTTTCATCTGATGATATGTGTTCGATAAAATCCGTTGGACAGAGTTTCTTTCCTTTTTCATATGATTCCCAGTGCGGTTTTCCAGAGATTGCGTATAGCGCCGTCTCGTATTCATTTTCTAGTAATTCTTCCTCCTCGTCATTATCATTGAGTCTAATGTTGTCAGTTGAACCAACCATAGCAATATCATGCTTATTGAAGAACTTGTTCTTTGCAGAAAATCCTTGCATACGATTTGGTACATGCCATACAATCATATTTTTTACTTTCCAATATTTTTCCATCTCATTCCAAATTGTGCGAATGTTTTTCCAGTTTTCATACACTATGATTGAGAAGTTTTCTTTAGCCACTTTACTTATATTTTCCATCCAAAGTTCAGTAAAATTATCTGGTAAGACATCAGTCTCTAAGTAGCGTCTATTTTTCTTTGCACCGAAACCAGTTGTAACACCATCTTTTTGTTTAGTTTTGCCTTTAAGATAGTCGAGTATGTATGGTGGATCCGTAAAACACATATCAGCTTTTACTCCGTTCATAAGTTTAGTCATATCTGCTTCTATAGTGGAGTCACCACACAACAGCCTTGAGCCATCTAGTTCATAGATATCTCCTTTCTGTACATTAATTGTTTGTATGTTTAATTTTGCTAGTTCTTTCTCTAGGTCAAATCGTTCTGGAATTATTTCAATAGGGAATATGTCATCCAGTTCCTCACTATCAAAACCAACATCTTTTAGAAAGGACTCATCAAATTGTGATAGTAATTCCAAATCAAAGTCTCCGGTATTTTTGTTCAATCTGATATTAAGTTCTTTTTCTTTTTCTATGTCTGTAATTTGTACATATACAACAGGCACTGTTATCATCCCAAGTTCTTTTGCTACTTCGGCTCTGAAGTGCCCACCCACGATTACATTTTTTCGTTCTGTTGCACTATTACATATTACTGGGTCAACCATACCAAATCTTTTTATTGATTCTTTAAGTTGTTCAGCTTGTCCTTTGGAATGCTTACGTGGATTATATTCTGATGCGCGAAGTTCATTGATTGGAACCTCAACAATATTTATTTTTTGATTGTTCATTTTAATTAAGTTAATAGCTATTAATTAAAAAGCACCAACCCTTGTAATGGGTTAGTGCTTTTTAATATTCTATCGATCGAGTAACATCAAAAAACACTACCTATTTTAAGGCAATGATTTTTCGAGGGTACTCGGTCTATTTTCTCTTATAAAAAGAGACTCTCTTTAGACGTCGTTACGTATTATCTCAAGGGGAGAAGCCCCGAGATCAAGTTTCGAAGTAATTATTTATTTATGAAGGTGCTTTTATGAGACTAACTGATAAGAGCTAATTTTATATCTTCTGCCTATTATGTGTCAACATGAAAATTGTTAATAACTTTAGCCGTGTCTTTTTTATCGGTTGTGATAACATTTAGACATGAAAATACCATTTTGGAAGGGTAAAGAAATAGATATAACAAAAAGACAATTGGTAGCTTTTGTAGTTCTTGTCTTTATTATATTAGTCCCAGTAGGTCTTTCGATATTATTTAAATTTAGCCTTGCTAGTGCAAGTCCAATATTAATTATTACTTTACTATCAATCCTTTTTCTTTTTACTTGGGTTTTTGCAGGTATGATAATTCTCGAGGCTTTATTTCTGGTTGGGGGTGAGTTAACTTTGATGATCTTTCTTGCACAGTCGTATTGTGAAGTAAAAAATAGAACACAGGTATCTGATAATGCTCTAATGACATTGTTTGGTTTTAGTTTGTTTTATCTAGGAATTTCTTTTCTTAAATCTCTTTATCGAGGTTTTATAAAAAGCCTAAAGACATTTGAAGATAAAAAGACTGGTAAAACACCATGGTTAGTTATTGTTATGTTTGGTTTGTCTATTGGGATTTTTATATGGCAGTTGTATGAAGTTATTAATCCAATAATTAACGATCTTTGCGTATACAACATTATTAAATAGTAGCCTTATTTGTAGGCCTATTTGAGGTTAAAATTAGGTTGATTTTTTATTAAAAGTATGCTATAATAGTAGGTATCAGTCAGAAGATTGGTCACATTCTTGGTCTTAATAATGAGCTCAAAAACCAAGAAACACAAGAAAGAAAACTATAGGCTTCTTGCGGAATGCTCTGAGCGAGACAGAGGATTAAATATAGAAGAAATACAACATGTCAGCTAGAAAAATTATTCACGTCGTTCCAGTTAACGACGGTGAATGGAAAGTCGTAGGACAAAAAGCCGAACGTGCAGTTAAAATCTGCGAAGACAAAAGTGATGCCATTGCTTTAGCAAAAGAGATTGCTAAGAATGCAGACTTAGGTCAGGTCATCATTCATGGTGCGGACGGTAAGATTCAAACAGAGTACACTTACGGAAAAGACCCAGTGGAATCAAAAGGGTAGTAGTACAAAATATAATTTAAGATTTCAAAACCATCCTCTGATCAAGGGTGGTTTTTTATTTGTTATCTCTTTATGATAAAATCGAGTTATCTTTAGCTCTAATATAAAAACTTATGGAAAAAAATCTTAAACCAAAACAGTATTACTATGATTTATATGACCGTCATACCGTTGAAATTTGTCGTCGTCTTGTAAAAAACTCTCAAACAAAAGAAGATGACAAACCTTTATACTGCAAAGGTGAAAAGGTTCCAAAAGAAGTAATGGATATCCTATCGAATATGATTTTGGAAATGAGATTGATATTTGAAACTGGGGATAGGTATATGAACAAGGAAGAAATAATTGGGAAATGGATATCTCGTGATCAAGAAAAAGATAGATTCTACGAATCAGTTCAAGCCCCTGAAGGTATTCATTGTTTGAGGTGTTGTAGTCTTATGAAAGTTTTAGATAAAGATTTATGGGATGTCTATGAAAAACCACTTCGGGTTTTGTTTATGTTCGACTGTCCTAATAAATGTTTACCAAGGAGAGCTTTTTATGATAACGGTGAGGAATGGACCTTTAAAGCAGATCCTTGTCCAAAGTGTGGAAGTCATCTCCACTCTAAAGAAGAGATAACAGAAGATAAATTTATAACTCACTATTTTTGTGATTCATGTGATTTTACAAAAATAGAGGAGTTGGCAAGAACTGCAAATAAAAAAGATGAACCAGATCCGAATTTTATTGCTGATAGAGAAAAATATTGTCTTTCAAAAGAAGAGGGTGAAAAATGGAGCTTAGAGGTAGTCCGCCTAGAAGGAATGAAGAGACTTGTAGATGATTGGAAAGAAAGAGATAAGAATAAGGACCAGTACGATAAAATCGCACAGATTAAAAAGTTAACTATTCTCGAACTTGAGAAATTAATCAATCCTGTTTTAGAAAAAGCTGGATACATTAAACTTCAATTATCAAATCCAGAAATAACAAAAGATTTTATTGTTCCTTTTGGTGTTTATGATTCCAAAAGTGACCGACCAGAACGGCACAGTGAGGCAGACCTTAAGAAGTTATTGAAGAAAACCTTGGAAGGTACGAATTGGAGGTTAATGACTGAAGGTATCAGCTATCGTCTTGGATTCTTGTCAGGACGCTTACGAGGATACGAAAGGGAAGAGGACCTGCTAAAATTGGTAACATAATACTTACGATATAAATATATCTGATTTTTAGAACTTTTGGTCGTGTGTTTAAAGTTGCCTTGGATAGTGATATAATCGTTTTATGACTTTTGAAGATATTCAAAAATTTATAGATGAACAGGATAAATTTCTTCGATTGGTAAAAGATACAACACAAACCGAACGCGAACGTATATTATCTAGAACTGTAAAAATATCAGAAGAATTTGGAGAGCTATCTGATGAGGTTTTGACCTATCTCGGTGATCAGAGGAAAGGAAAAATGGAGAATCGAGACGAGGACGGTCTTTCTGATGAGTTCGCAGATGTTGTTATTACCACACTTTTACTTGCAAAAATTATGAATGTGGATATTTTACATGCTCTTGAAAAAAAGATTGAAAAGATTAAAGCAAAACATAATAAACAGTTACTGTCCTAAAATGAATTCAAATAATGTAAAAATTGTAGTGTTTGTTCCAGAAACTCATACCGACTTAGTCCGCGAAGCTATGGCTCAAGTAGAGGCTGGAGTAATTGGTAACTATACTCATTGCACTTTTTCTACGAAAGGTATTGGGAGATTTAAACCTGAACAAGGTGCAAATCCTCATATCGGCAGCATTGGAAAAGTTGAAGAAGTAATTGAAGAACGAATTGAAACTATTTGTTCCAGGGAAAAACTTGATGAAGTAGTGAAAGCTATAAAGAAAGTACATCCGTATGAAGAAGTTGCTTTTGATGTATATCCGTTAGAAAGTATATAAAATATGGAAAAAGAAATTTCTATGAGTAATTTGGTAAATATCAAAACAGATACCAACTTTGCCAAACCTGGTGAGCAATCTCCTTTATTAAAATGTCTGTTGCAACCTAAAACCGACATCGAACTTTTTGAGCGTTTGCTTGCCGTCGGAATATCTCAAACCTTGTCCGCTGACGAAAAGAATTGCATTGTTGCCTCGAAGCTTAAAAAAGTTATCGAGTGGAGAACTCTTCTCGATAATAAATTTGTAGATCGATTAGAAGATAGAAAATTTTGTTTACTTTGTTTGGGGCATTTAATCTCAGCTCATTATTCAGGTAAAGCACAATCTTTGGGGGCTATTGAATGGACATTAATACGATTGTCTAACGCAATAGCCGACAAAAAGCCAATTATCTTTACCTTTTGTTTCGGTGGGTATAAGTCTCACACCTCTCCATCTCATCCAGAAGTGGATTGGGCTGAGTTATTTAACCTAAATTATTTGGTTTCCTACCTTTATCCAGTTATCAAGGGATACCAGTATGGAGTGGAAATAGAATATGAGTCCGAAGAAGTATCAATTCAGTTTAATAATGTTCCACAGGAGCAAACTGACAGGTACACAGCGTCATTCAAGAAATTATTAGACTACTATACAAGAAAATCTTTATCAAAGTATGGGCTGAATCTTACTCTTAGATTAGTAATTGCTAGGGGTCTTTATAAAGAAGGTGTAAGTAAACTTTATGAATTGATGGAGGAAAAGAAAGCCAAATATCGCAAGATTTTTGACGCTCTACTAGAAGGAGAAAAAGCGAAATGGATTCAACGTGCTGCATCAAATTATATGTGGGACAATGGTATCGTTAAGTATGCCAATTTGTCTGAGTCTGAACGATATGAAATTATTAAAGAAGCACGAATTAATAACGAAGCATTTTTAGAAGCTGATTATGATCTTAGGGGTAGTTGGTTTGAATATGAATACAGAATTCCTCTTACTGGGACTTGGGGACGAATGCCGAGCGCACAGCCAATTGATGGTTGGCTGCATTTGAAATCTACAGCGGCATCCGTCGTGGATTGTTGGATTGGAACTGGCTTCTTAGAGACCAGAGATGACAATGGAATCGTAGAGTACCGCGAAAATATTCTTTCAAAATCCCAGATTGAAAGTCTTGAGGGGGAAGTAACTTATATAGGTAGCTTTGATGAAGAACTTAAACTTATTTCCCAGAATTTCAATAAGATCCCAGTTTTTATAAGAAAGAATTGACCACATCGTTATAGATAGTGAAGATGTCTAGGAGGTGTCTCATTTGTCTCATTCTTGTTAAAAGAGCTATATATCACAATAAGTGAGTCTAACTCACTTACCTCAAAAATTTATACAAAATTTTCTAAAATACCCTTACGGTGGTTGGAGGCTGGGGTACTTAACGCACTATCTCCGCATTAATAAAAATACCGATATTTATAATCGGTATTTTTTATAAAAAAATAACCCCACCTTGCCGTAGCTTGGTGGGGGTTGAGTTTTTCTCTCTATGACAGAGAGGGTATTTTCCAGTGATTAAAAACCGAGTTCTTTTGCGATACCCATATCTTTTGCAAGGGTCGCTATGTCCGCGGTTCCAATTCCTGGTTCGATTTTGTGATTCCTATCAACCTTGAAGCATTTTGCCCCGAACATTGTCTGGGCCGCTTCTGCTAATTCAGGAATTTGGGTGTTCGAGAGTACGGTGCAACCGATGTTGTTGAATTTTTTCAGGCAGGTCATACCCAATTTCAATCCTTCTTCACGTGTTGTCCCTGTGCCCATTTCATCCCAGAGAACGAACGTTCCATTTTTCGGATGTTCGGCGACCCCTTTAAGTACTTCAGCGAGCTTTGCCAAAGAGAGTTGCATTGTGGATCCGTCTCCTCTTTCAAGGAAGATTGTTCCAATTATATTTCTCAAGTTGAGCTCGACATCTTTACCAAAGATTGGTAGACCACTTGCTGCGTCGTGCAACATTCCGAGGAGTTCTTCCCCGATCGTGGTTTTTCCTGCACCGTTATCACCCGTCATGATTGAGATTCCACCGCGTATTTGACCCAAAGCCTTGATTGGCCGAAGGTCTTTTGCTGTGATTTCTTTTTCTTTGGATGCCGAAGTTTTACGACCGATCAAACTGACAGGCCATAATTCCTTGAAGGAAAATATTTGTTCTTTTCCGTCGAGAATCTTCGGGAATGTGACTGGGAGACCCCATTCTTTTGATTTCTCGTCAAACTTAGATGCGATGTACGCGATGTCGCATAGAATGGACATGTTTTGTCGCGCATAGCTCCTGATGTTTTTCGATTGTTCGTATACGTCTTTCCACTCGTCGAGCATACAAAGCGTTGAAGCCTGATGCCACTTGAAGAGGTTATCGACGTTTTGGTCTTGAATGAGTACCCCATCATCAGATACCAGCGCTGGGCGAATCTTTCTTGTGTAACCCCAGAATTTTGGCACGAAATGGGTTAGGAGGTTTGCTAAGTATGCTCTGCGTCTTGCCTCCCGATCCAGTTCTTTCATGTTTTCGATTTGGTCTGGGCGAAACATATCGATGTTGTGTTCTTCACCCGTTGCTACATTCCATCTTTTTCCGTAACCTTTCGGTGGTTGTATTGTATCTTGATTCAGACCAACCATTTGGATTTTTAATCCGCTTTCGCCGTAAGCAAAACGAATGTATAGGTCGATGCCTGTATCACCGTCGTACTCACTGCTTGATTCATCCATGAAACCTGGATATTTCCCGTTAGGGAAAATGTTGTCGTTTATGTATCTTTGAACTGCTTCGCATATTTCGGTGGGACACTTTTCAATGATCACCGGCTTAGCCCATTCATTAACAGCTTTTTCATGACGACGCAAAGCGAAGTACTTCACCAGATTGTACACGAAAATTTTCTTCCAGAAGGTTTTGTTCCAGCGGGAACTACCCATGGAGAAAGCTCTCGGCGCATTAAGTGAGTACAGGCGATGCCCAGAGATTTGGCCGCTTACAACTTTTACATGGGCCGCTATAGAGCGGTTTTTGTCCACGTAGATTCTTGCGACAACCGAGCCGTTGGCTTTGGTTGCTTTAAGTAATTGTGACACGACGAATCTCGACATTTTCTTTTCCGGGGTCTCGATTTGTTCGCGAGCTTCTGCGAGGAACCCTATGAACTTTTGAAATTCCTGAGGAATCCCATTGTTTTTTTCTTTCGCAGATGCTGTGAGCATCTGACAGATGTTCCCGACTTCTGCCCAAAACTTGTTTTCGTTGTTTGGATTGAAGTAGTTCACGAATTCTCGGCCGTTTTGCCAGTGAGAACCAGTGTCATCTGTGTGGAATGGATTATCAATAACCCAATCCCTGATCTTCTGATTTTCCAGAAAAAAGCGTATCGTTTCTTGACGACGAATCGCTTCTTCTCTGCTGGATGTACCGAAGCTCCCCATGAGGTGGCTATTTGCGATACCACGTAGAGTCAGGTGCCTTAATCGAGGGAACCCGTCCTCGTTGATCCATAGAATTTTCGGGGCACTTCTGTCCCAAAAGTTCAGTATGGGATAACTTAATCGAAACATTTTCATACTATTTCCTTCCTTTTCCTTTGTTGATTTCTAATCACATTGACAAATAACAAGAAAACCAGGCACTTCCTGGAAATCTACCCTTCCAAACACTATCACACTTATATAGTATGTCAATAGTAGAGAAGTTTAACAAAAAACCGCCTTTCAGCGGTTTTTAGTTTTAATTATTCTGTAATTTTTACTTCTTTCTTCCCCTTCATTTTTAAATAAACCAAGTACGCTATCTCTGCTATACCTACAGTGTTCAATATAGCAAGAACAATGAAGATTGTTAGGTGATTATTTCTTGAAGCTTTCCATAAAGCAATCAATTTCCAAACTGCTGACCACACTATTACTAAAAGAATCCAAGGATTCTGTGCCATATATGTACCAACAGCGTCGTTTAATATTTGTGTATTCATAATGTATAAATTATACTACTTTTTTAAAAATAGTGTAGAATAGTCCTTATGAAATACTTAGGAATTGATTATGGTGAAAAGAGGGTAGGTATAGCTCTTTCTGATATCGAAGGGAAAATGGCTTTTCCGAAGGCTGTTTTTGAGAATAATGCTGAATTAATAGCTAAAATTGTGACATATTGTACTGAAAATACGGTAGAAGCTATTGTAATAGGTGAGTCGAAAGACTATAAAGGTGAGGATAATAAAATAAATCCAAAGATCATTTCTTTTAAAAGAGATTTAGCTTCTGCTATCAAAATTCCAATTTCTTTAGAACCAGAATTCATGTCTTCAATGCAAGTAGAAAAAACTTTCGGTAAGACAGATATGTTAGATGCTTCTGCTGCTTCAATAATTCTCCAGACTTTTTTGGATAAAGAGAAGGTAAGGCAAGAGAATAAAAAGAAAGCTCAAGAGGCTGAATTAGCGAACAAGAAAATAACTTATGACGACTTCAAAAAAGTCCAGCTCAAAGTTGGGAAAATACTTTCTGTAGAACCTGTATTAAATTCAGATAAATTACTGAAACTATCTGTAGATTTCAAAGAAGAAAGTGGCCCAAGGCAAATTCTTTCTGGGATAGCTGTATATTTTCCAGAATTCACTAAACTTATTGGCAAAAAAGTTGCTTTTGTAACTAATCTTGAACCAAGACAGATGATGGGGCTTGAAAGTAATGGAATGATTCTTGCTGCAAAGACAGGAGAAAATTTGGCGATTATGGAAGTGCCTGATTTTATAGAAGAAGGAACAGAATTAAGTTAATGTTTAAATACTTAAAAAACAAATCTGAGAGTATAAGAGGTATTCTCAATAAAAATGTAGGTGGTCCAAATGCTACCAAATGGCTTTGCGGTATTTCTTTTGCTGAATCATCATTTTTCCCTATACCCCCAGATCTTTATCTCATGCCGGTTGTGGTTAAAAATAGGGGAAGATGGTGGTACTATGCTTTAATCACGACCGTTTCTTCTGTCCTCGGTGGTTTATTTGGATATTTTATAGGGTGGGCCTTTTTTGAAACTATAGGTAAGGCTTTAGTTTCTTTATATGGTTTACAAGATGAACTTGTTTTGGTCGGGAACTTTTTTAATGAAAATGCTTTCTTATCTATATTTACTGCGGCTTTTACACCTATCCCTTACAAGGTATTTACTATTGCAGCCGGGCTTTTTAATTTAAATTTAATTGTTTTTGTAATCGCTTCGATATTAGGTAGGGGGATTAGATTTTTTATTGTCGCATATATTATGAAAGTTTTTGGACAAAAGATCGGCGAAATAGCATTTAAATATTTTAATTTAGGAAGTGCGGTTTTGGCTGCCACGATCGTCTTATTTGTTTTGTACAAAATTTTCTTTTAGCATTTTGAAAGATTTTTGTTTCGTTATATAATATTGAAGGTTATGCCTTCAACTTTTTTCAAAAAAATTTTCTCACTGCCAAATTATATTTCCATGCCGGCTTCTGGGGTAGAGATATGTAATCGATCTATAAAATATATTGAGTTTTGTAATGAAAAAGGAAAGATAAGCCTATCTAATTTTGGAGAGGTATCTTTGCCTCAGAATGTTTTTAAGGATGGGGAGATTTTAAATAGAGATGAGCTTATAAAAACTCTGGGTATTGTAAAAGGATATTTAAAAAGCCCTTTTGTGAAAGTCTCTATACCAGAAGAAAAAACATATCTTTTTAACGTCAAACTCCCATATTTAAAGCCAGAAGAAATTAGACAAGCCTTAGAGTTTAGGCTTGAGGAGAATGTTCCTCTCAAGGCTAGCGAGTCTTCTTTCGAGTTTAAGCTCATAAGGAAACCAAAGAGAAACACAGAGGATTTATTTTTAAATGTCTCTGTTATTCCTAAAAAAACAGTAGAAGAATACTCGGATGTTTTTGGGGAGGTTGGTTTAAACGTAGTTTCTCTAGAAACAGAGTCCAAAGTTGTCTCTAGAGCTATTATGCCAAGAGGGGAACAGAAGACAATAATGATTGTCCACATAAAAGATGATACAACTACTATGTCTATCGTTTCTCAAGATGTAACATGCTTTACTTCTAGTGTTCCTGTGGGTAGTAACTCTATAATAGAGATATTAAAGAAGACGCCATCAACAAATTTGGGGAATCTTAAAAAAATTCCAGAAAAAATTCTTTCTCTAGATGATTTTTACAATGAAGAAGTTTATGATTCATTACTTAATATTTTTTCCGTAATTAAGGATGAAGTAGAGAAGTTTAATAAATATTGGAATTCTCAAGTTGATCATCATGATGGTGATGGTTTCAAGAAATTAGATCAGATAATGCTTTGTGGGAAAGCCGCAGCGATACCTGGCTTGGTGAATCACATAAGCCAGAACCTTGGAGTTGATACAGTAATAGGGAATGTGTGGAGAAACGCGTTTGATTTAAAAAACTTTATTCCAAGTTTAAAATTTTTTGATTCGCTTGATTATGCCGTAGCTATTGGTCTTGCGATACCATCAAAATATAGATTATAAAAAATGATTAATTTTCTACCTGAAAAACTTAAGAAACAAGTAAAAGAAGAATACACATTTAGAGTGGTTTCTGCTTTTCTTATTGTTTTTTCTTTGACAATGGTATTTGTTTTGGTTTTCCTTACGCCATCTCATATATTGTCTGTATATAGAAAAGCGGTTATTTCTGATCAGCTTAATATGATAAAGAGTTCAACATTAAATCAAACAGATGTATCGTTAAACGAAGTTAAAAAAATTAATGAGATTGTTAAGGTCCTTTCTTCCAGTTCTCTTACTCAGAAGACGGCAAGTGGCTTTATCAAAAGTGTTGTAGGTGTAAAAAACTCTTCCATAACAATTTCATCCATATCTGTAGAATTTGATTCTACCCAAAATATAAAAATTGGTTTGAAGGGTTTTTCAAAAACCAGAGACGGTCTTACAAAGTTTGTTAAAGATATAAAAGACTTGAAACTATTTTCCAGTGTAGATTTGCCAATATCAAGTCTTGTTAAAAGTGCAGATGTGGATTTTACGATTAGCCTTGTGGTAAAAAAAGAATAACATGCCAAGTAAAAAAACAAAAAATATATTGTTAGTTTGGATAATTGTAGCAATAGCTTTTGCTGGTGCTTTTGCTTTTGTTCTTTGGTCAATTTTTTCTTTTGATGCAATTTCTACAGCCAAATCAATTGAAATAAGGGACGAAACCAAAAAAGGAGAGTCGTATCTTTTTATGAAAAAAGATATTGAAACCAACAAAAATTCAATAAATAAAGTTTATGACTACATAATCAAACCAGATGACGTAGTAAATTTTATGCAAAAACTAGAGGATTTAGCTAAAGATAATAATTTAAAATCTGAGGTAAAATCAGTCTCCTTTGAGGGAGTTTCTGGTACTAGTTTATCAAATGTAGAATCTATGAGAATATTAGTAGATGTAACAGGCGAATGGAAGAACGTTGAGTATTTCTTAGAAGTTTTAGAAAATTATCCAATCAGTTTGGATATACGAAAGTTTTCTTTCAATAAGACAGACATTATTGTGAAAAATAAAAAAGTACCACAATGGACAGGTAGTTTTGATTTTTCTGTAATTAAAGTTAAAGATAAATAATATGACTAAAAATCATTTTAAAAAAAATACTTCTTATGAGATACCAGATGCGATAAATCCTAGAAAATCTTGGAAAGCTATTTTGTATATTTGTTTAGTTATTTTGATAGTCGGTTTTGCTTATGATTATTATATATACGGAATTGTTAGTCGTGAGCCGCTTTATGTCGAAGTTCCAGGGGAAGAGATGATGATAGAAAGACTTAAAGTAGAAAAGATTAAAGGCATTATTTCTTTCTTTGATGGTAAGACAGAAAATAGTAAAAATCTTAAAAAGACAAATCTTATTGACCCGGCGCTATAATTTTGTTATATTTTGTGAGCTATGCCTTCGTAGTTCAATGGATAGAACAGAGCTCTTCTAAGGCTTTGATGTAGGTTCGATTCCTACCGAAGGCACATAAAACAAAAACCACCAAAAGGTGGTTTTTGTTTTGAACTGGTGGGCGATACAGGACTCGAACCTGTGACATCTTCAGTGTAAATGAAGCGCTCTACCAACTGAGCTAATCGCCCGACCTTTATAGAATAGCGTATTTGTGCTAGATTATCAAGAGTTATGAAAAAATCCAAATTTCCAGAAATAGAAGTTTTGTATGAAGATAAAGATGCCGTGGTAATAAACAAACCATCTGGTCTTGTCGTGCATCCAGACGGGAAATCAGAAATAGAGACTTTGGTTGATTGGATATTAAAAAAATATCCAAAAATAAAAAACGTTGGTGAACCTATTATTCTTGAAGATGGTAGTAAGATATTGAGACCGGGTATTGTTCACAGAATAGACAGAGATACTTCAGGCGCAATTATAATCGCGAAAAATCAGAAAGCCTACGAATTTCTAAAGGGGCAATTTAAAGCTAGAAAAGTATATAAGGTATATCACACTTTCCTTTATGGTAACTTAAAGGATGATAGGGGAATGATTGAAAGGCCTATTGGCAGAAGTCCTGCAGATTTTCGTAAATGGTCTGCACAAAGAGGTGCTAGAGGTGAACTTCGCCAGGCAACAACATATTTTAAGGTTCTTGGTAGAAAAGACGACATTACTTTTGTTGAAGCTGTACCAAAGACAGGGAGAACACATCAAATTAGAGTGCATTTCAAGGCCATAAATTACCCTGTAGTTCAGGATATCCTTTATGCTACACCTAATCTATTAGAAAGAGAGAGCCAGGCTAGTTTTAAGAGGCTTGCTCTTCATGCGAAAGAATTAGAAATAAAACTACCTTCAGAGAAGGTTATACATATAAATGCTCCATATCCAAAAGATTTTCAAAAGGCAGCTAAGTATTTTATGGAAAAATAAGCTTGCTAAAGCGGCCTGATTATGTTAAATTACAAACCACTATGGAATTAAAGAATATAAAAGTATCTTCAGTAGATATGGAAGCAAGAAAAACATTAGACATGAGATCTGGTGACACTATTCGTGTTTGGCAGAAAATCCAAGAAGGTGATAAAACAAGACTCCAAGCCTTTGAAGGTATCGTCTTAGCATTAAAGCATGGTAAAGAAAATGGCGGAACTTTTACAGTAAGAAAGGTTGTAGACGGTGTTGCTGTTGAAAGAATCTTCCCAATATACTCTCCTGCAATAGATAAGATAGAGATTTTGAAGAGAGCGCAAATCAGAAGAGCAAAACTTTACTACATTAGAGAGAAAGCTGCTAAGGATATAAAGAGACATATGAAGAGCGAAATCCTTAACGAAAGACAGAATGGTAATACAGATACTTCAGAAGCTAAAAAAGCTAAAGCAAAAGAAGACGAAGCAAAAGCAGAATAATTAAAAATTAAACCCCGCCAAAAGCGGGGTTTAAACTTGAAAAAACTCATTTTTAGTATATGATTCCACTTATGCTCGGGTGGCGAAATTGGTAGACGCACTACCTTGAGGTGGTAGCGCCCGTAAGGGCTTGGAAGTTCGAGTCTTCTCCCGAGCACAGTTATGAAATTTTTAGGAAAAATTTTTGGATTATCTTTAATATGGTTTGGTGTATGGGCTTTTTTTATAGAAGTCTTACAGATTCAAGGTATTGATTATACAAATCATTATGTTATTACCACAGTATTTTTCATGCTTGTGATTACTGGACTGAATTCTGCGTTTAAAGATCAGATAGGAACATTTGTAGGAAAGTTTACTCAAAAAGATTTACTTACTGTGTCTATTTTTTCTGCTGTAATGGCGCTTATATATTTCCTAGTGAATACTTTTTTCATTGATCCTTCTGGTATCGATGTATCAAGTTATCCATTTCTCCTCCGTATGCAGGAAAGTTTTTTGGTTTCAAAGGCATTTGAAATAATGTTTCAGCAAACCTTTTTTATTATCTGTGTTTATTATTTGTTTAATAAAAATGTTGCTGGTTGGAAAAATATTCTTTCGTTTGGCGTTTTTACTCTCATTTTGCATATTCCCATCTTACTGGTTCCAGACTCGATGGGTAAAACGCTTCTCATATCATCTTTTTTTGCTGGTGTAATCTTTTCATACTGTATTACTAAGTTTAAAAAAGGTTTTCTTTATAGTTTCTTTATACACTATGCTTTCTATGTTTTATTAGGCGCCGCTTGGTGGCTAGGATTCTCAGAATATGTTCGTTTCTTAATTTAGTGTATAATTTATAATATGTTTTACACAAGAAAAGGCGATGATGGAAAAACAGGTTTCTTTTGTTGCGATCAACGCTGTTCAAAGAGCTCTATTATAGGAGAAGCACTTGGAACATTGGATGAAATAAATTCTTTCCTAGGAATTTGTAAATCAAAAGTTCGTGAACACGATTTTTCTGTGTTGGGTCACGAGGCTCACGAAATCATCCATACAATTCAAGAAAACCTTTTTATAATTCAAGCCCAAGTGGCTGGTGCTGACAAAAAAGTGTTGGATGAAAAAGTTTCTGATATAGAAAAGATTATAGATAAGATAGAGGCTTCGCTTCCTCCAATAAAAACATTTTTAATTTCTGGAAGTACGGAAATTTCTGCTTTATTTGATTTTGCTCGTACTCTTGCAAGACGTGCTGAAAGGCGCGTAATCGCCGCCAGTGAAGAGGGAGTGGTGGTAATAGACAAAGAGACTCTCGTATACATGAATCGCTTATCTAGCTTGTTGTATGCTCTTGCTCGTTTCTCTGCAAAGGAAGACGGTGTAAAAGAATCAAAACCGCAGTACTCCTAGATTTTTTAATAAAAATCTGTTATAAATAATAAATCCTGTTAGTTTAACAGGTTAATGGTGCCTATAGTTTAGTGGTAAAACTCCGGTTTGTGGAACCGGTATCGAGAGTTCAATTCTCTCTAGGCACCCCCAAAATAACAAACCGCTTTATGCGGTTTTGTTTTGATGAAAGAAAATTGGTTTTTGCATTGTATTAAAGATAGAAAGGGTGATATAGACGTCAAATCAATCTTTCTTTATTAATTTTAATCAAATCAATATGAAAAAAACAAAATTAGGTTTAGGGGCTTTAGCTCTTGTGTTAGGGGTAACAGCAGTTTCTACTGGCTCAGCTCTTGCTTATAAAGGAGATCCTGCCGTAAAAGGTCCAAATTATTCAATAGAACGCCACACAGCAATGACTGAAGCATTTAAAAACAAAGACTATACTGCATGGAAAAATCTTATGCAAAACAAAGGCAGGGTAAGTCAAGTTGTCACTGAGGCAAATTTTGCGAAGTTTGCAGAAGCTCACGATTTGGCATTGCAAGGTAAGACAACAGAAGCACAGAAGATTCGTCAGGAATTGGGACTAGGTCTACAAAATGGTTCGGGTAGAAATGGCGGTGGCATGGGAATGGGTAGGAATTTAAATCGTTAGATAAATAAAAAATGAGAATTCAAACTCCGGCACATGTCGGGGTTTGATGCATATACAGACGACTTAGGATAAAATATAAGTATGAGTGAAATTTCAAAATTAACTGATGAGGAGATTGTAGAAAAAATTCGCTCTGGTGATCATGGTCTTTACTCTGTAATAATTGAAAGATATAAAAATAAATTATTACGATATGCAACAAGATTGTTTTATGACAATGATAAGGCTAGTCATATTGTTCAAGATTCACTAGTAAAGGCATACATAAACCTTAATGGTTTTAATACAAAAAAGAAATTTTCAAGCTGGATATATCGCATTGTCCACAATGAGACAGTGAATGAAGTAAAAAAATATCAGAAGGAGCTACCTTTATTGGATGATTTTGATTTTGAAAGCGAAGAAGATATAACAAAAGATTTTGAACAAAAAGAAACAGCGGAGCATGTAGAGGAATGTCTAAATTCAATACCCATCATATACTCCGAACCCTTGAGTTTGTATTATTTAGATGAAAAATCGTACGAAGAGATAAGCGATATTTTGAGAATTCCGATGGGTACGGTCGCCATCAGAATAAGTAGGGCGAAGAAATTAATGAAACATATATGTCAAAAGAATTAAAAAACATCACAAATGATATTATGGACCAAATCCATGATGAGAAAATAAAAATACGACCTAGGGTGTATTTTGTTTTAGGGTCAGTACTTACTTTTCTAGGTCTTGTTTCGTCGATGGTGATTTCTATCTTTTCGGTTGGACTAATACGTTTTTCTTTACGCTCACACGGACCAATGGCTGATCATAGACTCGATCAAATTTTATCTAATTTCCCCTGGTGGGTGGTTGCCTTTGCTATTATTGGCCTAATTGTTGGAGTGTGGCTTATTCACAAATATGAATTTTCTTTCAAGGTAAATTTCAAGGTGGTAATCGTATTACTTATCTTGGCTGTTATCCTTGGTGGCTGGATTGTTGACAGTATTGGTTTAAATGATGTTTTAGCACGTCGTGGACCAATGAAAGGGATGATGAGACAATACATGCAAGATAATAATCTTCAGGATGGACAAGATGGTGGTCAGAGATGGGGTAGAAATATAGAAAAATAATCTTATAATTTGGACTTTTTGGTTCCACCCGAGTATAATTTTGGTATGTTAAATATATTAGGTATTGCTCTAGGAATTATTTTTTCAGTCGCCTTATTTTTATTCAGTGTTATTTCTTTTGGTAAAATAATTAAAAATACAGCTGGCCCTAAGATAAAAAGTTTATTGTCTTCCTTAACTTCAAATTCTTTCAAGGGAGTAATTTTTGGAGCGGTATCAACAGCTATACTACAGTCTAGTTCGGCAGCTTCAGTTTTGGTGGCGAGTCTGGCTGATGCTGGTTTGATTTCCTTTTATAGTACTCTCGGAATAATTTTCGGAGTAAATATAGGTACAACTATTACGTCTCAACTTGTCGCTTTTAATTTTATGTCAGTATCCCCATATATAATTTTGTTGGGTTTAATTATTTATTGGTGGGGAGGGACTCTTAAGAGATATGGCAAACCAATAATTTATTTTGGGATGTTATTTTTTTCTATATATTTAATATCTGTTTTTGTTTCAAAAATAGACCAAGGGCTAGTTGGTTCATTCCTTTCAATAACTTCAAATCCCATCATAGCTATTTTTGTTGGGATAATTGCTTCTATTCTCTTACAATCAAGTAGTGTTGTTTCGGGTATCGTATTAGTTCTTGCTGGGGCAGGGCAGATAGATTTGGCTCAGTCTGTTGGTTTGATATTGGGGGCAAACATAGGAACGACATCCACCGTTATTATTGCTTCTCTAACTATGGGCAAAGAAGCTAAGAAAGTTGCATTGTCTCATTTCCTATTTAATTTAATAGGAGTTATTTTATTGCTTCCGTTTCTCGGATATTTTTATAAAGCTGTTCAGTGGTTTGATGGAGATGCTATCCATCAGGTTGCCAATATACACTTAATATTTAACCTTATTTGTGCCGCGTTGTTTTTGCTGATGGTCAAGCCTTTTTCTAGGCTTATTAACATTATTATTAAGTAGGTGAAATAAAACCTTGTTTTCGCCTTTTTTTAGTGCATAATTATCAAACTGTATAAATTTATGACAAATTCAAGAGAAAGATTAAAAGAATACTGGGACTTGGTGATTTTAAAAAAGATGCCCCCACACGCCCATTTTCATAAAGTTGAGGATGAGCTTAAGGAACATTATGCATTGTTAGTTTGGTCTTGGAAGAGGTTCCTTTTACCACTTGTTTTGCTATATATAGTTTTGGGGCTTATCTTTAAAAGCTATATTTTGTCTTCATTGTTTATATCTTTGCTTGTTTTTTTCTACAGTAATTTTTTACCAGATGTTGATATATTAGTAAACAAACCTCAGAATAATGAGAGGGAAAGTCTTTGGTATGAATTATATTTTCCACTTTGTTTTGCTCCGATCTTTTTATATTATGTTATGACTGGTAAGGCAAACCCATTATATTCTAATAAAAATAGACCTTTCCATAATGTTTACACTATATTTATATGGGGTTTCTTTTTACTCATAATATCCTCTCTTTTTTGGCCAGATAATTTACTAAAAAGAATTATGCTCCCACTTTTTGGTATGGCTGGTTTCTCTCTCCATTTAATGATTGATGGAATTGTAAATATATTTTGGTTGAGGAATAAACCTGAAATGAATTGGGACAAGAAAGATATTTTAGATGAACCAAAGAAATAAAGAATACTTTATTAGGGGTTTTAATATAAAGTATATTTTGTGTTAAAATTATATTATGAAAAAAACAAAACTTATCTTCATAATTTTATTAACGTTCTTAACATTTATTTGTATCTATTATTTTATACCGATTAAGACTAATCTTGATAAGACTTTTATTACGATTTCAACATTTGTGTTTACTGTATTAACCGGATTCTTTATATCAAGACAGGGTAATAGGTATAGCGAGATTCGCAAGTCGGTTTCCAGTATCGATGGAAACTTCTCTAGCATATATCGTTCATTCGGGCACTTAAATGTTGGTACTCAGGAGAAGGTTGGGCAGACTATAACAAGGTACTATTTAAATATACTTGAGAGTAAGATTTGGAATTATAACTTTATTAATAAGACCACTACACTAACTGATATACACAGAGATCTTGAGCAGGTAACTACGGGTAGTTTGTCTCCTGTTGCTGGAGCGGCCCTTTCTAGAATTATGACCTGTCTTGGTAATATTCAAGTTGAGAGAAAAAATCTTGTCGTTGTGTGCGAGGAAAGAATTCCCACATTTCAATGGATTACCATTTCTTTTTTAAGCTTCACCTTATTATTCACTTTATTGGTCACGATTCCTTCCAACGGTTTAATCGCAGAATCTTTTCTCAAAGGTATTTTTTCTACTTCTATCATAATTATAATAATCCTTCTTAAACAATTGGATCGCCTAGAGTTATTTGAAGGGGTTATCGGTGAGCATTCTGCGAAAGACGTTATCGAAATTATAGAAAGCAAAAAGTAGTTTGCAAAAGACTGCTTTAGGGCGGTTTGTTCTCCCATTTTTTTGTTGGTTACTTCCATGCTCGGCTATGGCGTTTCCAAGTGTGCCGGTCGTAGAGAATTCGCTTCGCATTAAAGTTAAGAAATTATAAAAATATGCAAAAAACATTTACATTTTATATTAGTGGTATGCATTGTAAAGCTTGTGAGCTTTTGTCTGAGAGTGAAGTCTTAGGAATTCCAGGTATTATTTCCGTGAAATCAGAAATGAAGAGTGGCACAATTGCGGTGGGAGGAGATTTTGGTGATGAAAGCCTTGAAAGTATTGCTGAAAGACTCAATGGGACTCTTAAAAAATATGGTTATATTGTTTCGGTAGAAAAAACTAACATAATAAGTAATTTTTCTGATTTCAAAATTGCTATACCTATAGCCTTAATAATAATTTTATTATTTTTCTTTTTGCAGAAAATTGGGCTTGTTAATTTTGTTTCATCTGGTACAACTTCATATCCTACTATCTTTTTGATTGGTATCGTCGCTTCACTTTCAAGCTGTATGGCTGTGGTTGGGGGGCTTTTGCTTTCAATGTCTGCGACTTTTGCAAAATCTGGTGATAAATTTAAACCACAGATATTGTTTCATGCTGGTAGACTTATTTCTTTCTTCATTCTTGGTGGGTTATTAGGAGCTTTGAGTTCTACCTTAACAATAAATAATACAGTTTCATTGGTCTTGGGTTTTGTTGTTGCTTTGGTCATGATTGTTTTAGGATTAAATTTACTAGGAATTTTTAAATGGACAAAACATATTACTCCAGGAATGCCAAAGTTTATTTCTAAACACGCGATGGGTGTTTCTAAACTTAATCACTCCGTCACGCCTTTCCTTGTTGGTATCGTAACTTTCTTTTTGCCTTGCGGTTTTACTCAATCAATGCAAATTCTCTCATTATCGTCTGGTTCATTTTTATCTGGTGCCTTGATTATGTCTGTATTCGCACTAGGTACGTTGCCGGTACTTTCTCTGATTAGTTTTAGTTTCGCGGGTTTTAAAGATAAGAAAAAATCTGGGGTATTTTTCAAAATAGCTGGACTTATTGTTATTGTCTTTGCTGCTATGAATTTAATTAATGCTTTTGTATCAGCTGGATTAATAAGACCGATATTTAATTTTTAATAATATGGGAAATAAAAATACAGTATATGCAATATTAATTGTCGCAGTACTCATTGGTGGTGCGATCATATTTACTAATAAAGGAGGCTCATCAAATACCGAGTCTGTGGTTTCTGATAGTAGTAATGTTGAATTAAATAATGGTGTACAGATTATTAGTATAGATGCTAAGGGAGGATATTGGCCAAAGAAGATGGTAGCAAAAGCTGGTGTGCCGACCACCATAAGGTTTGTAACAAGTAATACTTTTGATTGTTCTCGTTCTTTGAGGCTTCCTAGCCTGGGTATTAATAAAATGCTTCCACAGACAGGAGATACAGATATTGATATTGGTAACCAAACTCGAGGTAAGTTTTTTGGTTCTTGTGGTATGGGCATGTATTCTTTTGAGATTGATTTTAGTTAACTTGAAATAATCTACAATAAGGAATAGTATTGTACGGAATCAAATTGTTCTCAAATGAAAGGAATATAAAATGAAGAGGTTGTATGTTTGGGAGTGGATTATGGTGCTTGTTTCGGTTGTAACTTATTTTTTAAGTCTTTACCACGGTTTTACACCGGAAGAATCTGTCGTCATGGCGACATTAGTTAGTTTGGCTGCGGCGGCCGTCTCTATCCTCTGCCTAGACTCTGTGATTGTCACCATGATAGCTTTTGCAGCAATTGGGGCAGTCGGCTTAATCATTTTGGATATTCCGACATTAACTGTCGCTAGTCTATTGGTGGTATTTATTGTTGGAGCTATATTGTTATCGGTCAAATATATTATTGACTCTCGAGACGAGATAGACTATTACGGATTTTTCGGAAGCTTGGCTTCAGAATTCACGATAATCTTTCTTGTTTTAAGATATGGTCACTTACTTTGGAATTATTGGCAGAAATTCTGAGTAGGAAGACCCCGTGCACGAGTGCGCGGGGTTTTATTATTTTGTGGTATAATATATTTATGAAAACATTAAACGGATTTAAACAATTTATTCTTAGGGGTAACGTAGTTGATTTAGCGGTAGGCGTTGTTATTGGTGCAGCATTTAGTGGTTTGATAAACGCTTTAGTAAAAGACATCTTAACTCCATTTATCGGTGCCATAGCAAAGATTCCTGATTTTTCTAACCTCTATTTTTCTATTAATGGAAGCAAGTTTCTTTACGGTGATTTCTTAAACGTTTTGATATCCTTTTTCATAATCGCAGCCACAGTATATTTTTTGGTTATTTTACCAATTAATACATTAGTAAATAAAACAAAAAAAGATTCTGCCCCTGTAGAGCCAAACTCTAAGAAGTGTCCAGAGTGTTTAAGTGAAATTCCAATCGAGGCAACAAGGTGTGCTCATTGCACAACGAAGATTAGTTAAAGAAAAAACGCCACTAGGCGTTTTTTCTTTTCCAATTATCTATTATTACAGAAGTTGCGATGGCAACATTTAATGATTCGGCTTTGCCATAAGAGGGGATTGTGATTTTTTCTGTGACGACTTTTTCTAGGTCTTTATTTATTCCATTTGATTCATTACCCATGAGTAATATTCCAGACTTTGGAAAATTAAAGGTGTGGACATCTGAACCTCCAAGAAAAGCTCCCAGTATTGGCAATTTTGTTTTCGGTAAATATTCTTCTAGGTTTGTATAAAAAACGTTTATCCTTGCGAATGAACCTTTTGAAGCGGAAATTGTTTTTGGGTTATAAAAATCTGTGGTATTTTCTGAGGCTATAATATTTTTAATACCATACCAATCTGCTATACGAATAATCGTCCCAAGATTCCCAGGATCTTTTATTTCATCAAGCGCAAGTATTATCTCGTCTCCTTTTAATGTTGGTAGGGGGATCTCTCTTTGTTTAGTAATAATTAAAGCAGAATCATTCGATTCTAAAGTTCCATTTTTTTCTATTTCTTCTTGAGAAACAACGTCGTAATTGGTGATATTTTTTTCTACGAGTTCACTGTATTTGTTATAAAAATATTCAGTAAAAATAGCGTATTCTATTTCAAAATCAGAATTAAGTAGTTCTACAGAGCTTTTTTCTCCTTCAACCAAGAAAAAACCGCTTTCTTTGCGCCCTTTTTTATCGTGTAGGGATTTAATTAGTTTTGATTGGTTTTTCGTAAACATAGGGAAATTCTAGCACAAATTTGTTATACTTGCCTTATTATGAAATTTATTTTTGTAACAGTAGGTAAACAAAATGATTCTGGGATAGATGAAATGATCACAGATTACACTAAAAGAATATCAAGATATGTTCAAGCAGAATGGAGAATTTTGCCGAATTCAAATATGGAAAAGGAAGGTGAACAGATTCTTAAAACAGCTTCAGATGGAGAAATGATTTTGCTTGATAACAGGGGGAAAGAACTTACAACAGTAGAACTCGCTGGTTTTCTAGAAAAGAAAATGATATCAGGCAGTAAAAATATATTTTTTGTGATTGGTGGTGCGTATGGTGTATCAGATGATGTATTTAAGAAAGCAAATTTTGTTTGGTCTCTTTCAAAACTAACTTTTCCTCATCAGATTGCACGATTATTGCTTTCAGAATCAATATATAGAGCGATGTCAGTGATTAAAAAAGAACCATATCATCACGAATAATTATTAATTAAAATAAAAAAATGAAAGAAGTATATAAAAAGTCTTTAGCACTTCACAAAAAGTATTCTGGTAAGATTGAAATAAAAGGAAAGGTTAAGGTGAAAAATAGAGATGACCTATCCCTTGCCTATACTCCTGGGGTAGGGCAGGTGTGTTTGGAAATTGCCAAAGATCCAAAGAAAGTTTACGAATATACTTTTAAGAAAAATATGGTTGCTGTTGTCTCTGATGGTTCCGCGGTGCTTGGATTGGGAAATCTTGGCGCCAAAGGCGCAATTCCAGTAATGGAGGGTAAGGCACTTCTATTTAAGGAATTTGCTGGAGTAGATGCTTTTCCAATTTGTTTAGATACTCAGGACACAGAGGAAATAATCAAAGCAGTAAAACAAATCGCACCGGTATTTGGTGGTATAAATCTTGAAGATATTTCTGCACCAAGATGTTTTGAGATAGAGATGAGACTTAGAAAAGAATTAGATATTCCTGTAATGCATGATGATCAACATGGTACAGCCACCGTTGTCTTGGCTGGGTTAATTAACTCTTTAAAATTAAGAAAATCTAAAAAAGAAGATGTGAAGATTTTGATAAACGGAGCCGGATCTGCTGGAACCGCTATTACAAAAATGTTAGTCGGGTATGGTTTTAAAAACATAATCTTGGGAGATAGCCACGGAATAGTTTCAGAAGATAGAAAAGATTTGAACGACGAAAAGAAAAACTTAATTAATTTTATCAAAAAAGAAACTGGTGAGTATGAAAAAATATCAGGAGATTTAGCTGCGGCCATAAAAGGAAGAGATATTTTTATTGGAGTAAGTAAGGCAGGATTGGTCTCAAAAGAAATGATTAAGACCATGAACGAAAAACCGATCATTTTTGCTCTTGCAAATCCTGTACCAGAAATAATGCCAGACGAAGCAAAAAGTGCCGGAGCTTTTATTGTCGCTACTGGGCGTTCTGATTTCCCAAATCAATTGAATAATGTTCTTGGTTTCCCTGGAATTTTTCGTGGAGCGTTGGATAATAAAATAAAACAATTTGAGCAAGGAATGTTTGTGAAAGCAGCAGAGGCTTTGGCAAAGTGTGTTAAAAAACCTACTGTAGATTATGTCGTTCCGAAGCCTTTTGATAAGGGGGTGGTGAAGGCCGTGTCGAATACATTTAAAAAGAAATAAAAAAGAGGGTCTATTATGACCCTCTTTTTTTGTTATATCCCTAATCCTCCAATATTTCCTAATGTGTTTATGAAAGAGGGAACAATAAAACCTAAGGCCAGAAGTGGTAGTATGACAGCCACAACAGTAGCTATAATTGTCCAAAGTATGTATTTACGTGTTTTTTCAACAGAAATATAAATACTATCTATCTTACTTTCCAAATCTACAATTCTTTTCTCCATATCCATTTTTTTGTTTAATTAACTATTATGGGTATAATGATATCATATTAATCTAATCATATAGTATATGGATATAAGAACAAAGAAATTGGCACAACTCGTAGTTAAATACTCGGTTTTTGTAAAACATGAAGAAAACGTGATTATTTCTGGTAGTACAGAAGCGGAAGAATTTATCAGAGCATTATATGAAGAGGTATTGAAGGTGGGAGGTCATCCTATTCTTAAATTAACATTGCCTGGATTAACTCATGCTTTTTATAAACATGCACAAAAACATCATATAGAAAAATTCCCAGATGATTTTGAGTATATGATTAAAAATTCTCATAAACATATTGGTATAAGCACTAAAACAAATACAAGAGAATTAACTAATTGTGATTCTGATAAAATTGCTTCCAGATCTAAGATAACACACCCTATAGTAGAATATATTTGTAATTCAAAACCCCTCATGCATCGCGTAACCGTTGGTTTCCCTTGCCAAGCTTTAGCTCAAGAAGCAGAGATGTCGTTAAGTGAATATGAAGATTTTGTTTTCGATGCATGCCTCCAAGATTGGAATAAACTTGGAAAATTGATGGATAAGATTTTAAAAAAGTTTAAGAAAAATAGTGAAGTTTGGATTATTGGTGATGGTGTAGATTTGAAAATGAAAGTTCACGGAGATAAAGCTGTAGCGGATAAGGGAGAAGAGAATATGCCAGGAGGTGAGGTGTTTATGGCGCCGGTTAGAGACAGTCTAAATGGTTGGATTAAATTTGATTATCCATCTGTCCGTGATGGCAAAGAAGTTTCTGATATTGAGTTGGTGTTTAAGGATGGGCGAGTTGTTGAATCAAAAGCTTCTAAAAATTTGGATTATCTAAGAAAAATGTTAGCGATAGATAAGAACGCGGAATTTGTAGGTGAACTTGGTATCGGGTGTAACCCAAAAATCAAAAAGTATACTAATAATTTACTTTTTGACGAAAAGATTGGAGGAACAATACACTTGGCTTTGGGTGCCGCATATAAGGAAAACGGGGGAGGTAATGATTCAGCTTTACATTGGGATATTGTGAAAAGTATGAGAAAGGGTAAAATTATAGTAGATGGAAAAGTGATTCAGAATAAGGGGGTTTGGAAGATCTAATATTTTAAAAAATGAAAGAAAATTTTATAAATACAGCCGAGGGAGTTATTGGTCAGGAAGACGCAGGTGAAATTGAGGATGTCGGTAATGAATCTTTAGAGTCTTCAACAATAAAACCTATCAAAGAGACAGCCGTTGAGATACCACAAATTAAATGGGAGGATGAGAGAGAGGTAGCTAAGATCAATGCAGCTGATAAATTTGAAGCACAAGTCAGGCTATTGGGTATTAAAGAGTTTAATAGACTGGGTTTAGATCAGGGTTCTCTAAGTGTCGAAGACTACGAAGATAAACTCAAGAGACTTGGTTCAGATATTCTTATCAAAAGAAATGTGGAAGAAGCAGACAAAAAGGAACAAGCAATAAAAAAAGAAATGGAAGAAGCTAGAAAGCAAAGAGAATTTAAAAAACAACTAGACGAAATTAATAGGAGACCGATTAATAGAATTAAGAATTTTTTAAGCAGGGATCTTTTGGGTTTCTTGAAAAAGAAAAAATAAGTCGATTTTATAAAGTTTAACATAATAAAACTATGAAAGGATTTGTAACAAATATAGAAAAGGATACTTTAGAAAATGAAAACTTTAGAAAAGTTTTGTATACATCACAACACGGACAAGTTGTTGTTATGAGTCTACTTCCGAACGAAGAAATAGGCGAAGAAGTTCATGAGTACACAGATCAGTTTTTTAGAGTGGACAGTGGAGACGGTAAGGTAATGATCGGTGGAGAAGAAAATTTGATAACCAACGGTTCTGCCATTGTTGTACCTGCTGGTTTGAGACACAATATAATCAATACTTCTAGTGAAAAACCCCTAAAGCTTTACACGGTTTATATGCCACCACATCATGTCGATGGGGTTATACATAAAACAAAGGTGGATGCCGAGAATGACACCACTGATCATTTATAAATAATATTAATATAAAAATATGTTAGACAAATTTAATGAAGGTAAAATTGAGAAAAAAGTGATAGGTATAGAATTCAGTTCGGATGGTGGTTTGGTTACAGCTAGAGAAGTTTACGAAGACGGTTCTGTCGGCGGTAACCTAGAAGAAGTAGGTACTTTAGAAACCAATGATCTTCCTGGTATTAGGAAATTGAGAGGGGAGTTAAAGGAAAAATACGGTGAGGATGTAAAAATATAATGAAGAAAAGGGCGGGCACTTCGTGCCCGCCCTTTTCTTTTGTACCCTTTTTGTTTAATATTGTCATATGAAAAATGAAGATATAGAAGTTTTGAAGAATGGTGGAATAGGAGTAATACCAACAGATACAATTTATGGGATTGTTTGCTCGGTTTTTAAAAAAGAGGCCCTAGAAAGAATTTTTGAAGTAAAAGGTAGAGATGAAAACAAACCACCGGTTGTAGTAATTTCTGATGTAGAAGATCTAAAGAAATTCAATATAGAAATATCCGATGAGGCTTCTAAGTTTATTAATAAATACTGGCCAGGTAAAATGAGTGTTATCTTTCCTATTTCATCTGATTTTGCGTATTTAGACAAAGAAAAGGGTTTGGCTATAAGATTACCGTCGGATGATAAGTTGAGAGAATTTATAAGAAAGACAGGACCACTTGCTACATCGAGTGCAAATTTACAGAATTTTCCCCCGGCAAAAAATATCTGTGAAGCTAAAAATTATTTCGGTGACAAAGTAGATTTTTATATAGATGGAGGGGAATTGAATTCTTTGCCGTCTACTCTTGTAAAAATAGTTGGTGATAGTATTGAGGTATTAAGAGAGGGTGCTGTAAAGATTGAACGATAGCTGCTATAATTCTTTTTATGCAAGATGTAATAATTTTTTCTGATGGTTCCTCAAGAGGTAATCCTGGTCCAGGTGGATGGGGAGCTATTGTTTCTGTAGATGATAAAGTGGTTGAACTTGGCGGAGGAAGTAAACATACAACAAATAATAAGATGGAACTTTCTGGAGCAATAAATGCTTTGGGGAAAGTAGATTCAAAAAAAGAAATATTATTAAATACCGATTCTTCTTACGTTATAAATGGTATGACAAAATGGATTTTTGGTTGGCAGAAAAACGGTTGGAAAAATTCTATGAAAGAAGAAGTTGCCAATAGAGATTTATGGGAAGAACTTATAAAAGTATCTAGTGGGAAAAAAATAAAATGGAATTACGTTGCGGGACACTCTGATATTCCAGGGAACGAAAGATGTGATGAGATCGCCACCTCTTTTGCTGATGGTGTTAAAGTGGATTTGTACAACGGCAAACTCGCAGGGTATTCTCTCGATCTTACAAAAATAAAAGGTGAAGCAAAAACTACAAAAAAGAAATCAAAAACTGGTCCAGCTTATTCATATCTTAGTTTAGTTAATGGAGTATTGAAGATAGATAAAACTTGGGCTGAATGTGAGAAAGGAGTGAAGGGTAAAAAAGGTGCAAAATTTCAAAAAGCGCTTTCTGAAATAGAAGAAAAAGAAATAATGAAAAAATGGGGAATCAGGTAAGTGATAAATCCTTTTATATTTTTGTAGCCGGTTTCATATCGGCTATTTTTATAAGTTCTTTTATAAAAGTAGGTTTTTCTTTTTTTATTCTTTTGCTTGTCCTCGGTATTTTTATATTTATCTATATTAAATATTTTTTAATTAATATAGAAAATAAAAAGTATCTAGTTTCTATTTTGATTTTTGTTTTTTCATTTTCTCTGGGTGTATTGAGATTTGAAGTAACAAATTCTTTCGTCTTAGATTCTAACTTAGAATCAATTGTCGGACAAAAGGTTTCTATTAAGGGTATTGCAATAGACGAGCCGCAGAAGAAAGAAAACTTTAATGAGCTCACTGTTAATTTTTTGAGTATCGGTAGTTCTACAAAAGTTTATGGTGTAGGCTTAGTGCAAATAGACTTTTATCCAGAATTTAAATATGGCGATTTATTGGAGATAAAAGGGAAGTTGGAAAAACCAGAGAATATAGAAAAAGAAGATGGTAGAGAATTTGATTATGTTTCATATCTTGGTAAGGACGGGGTTAATTACAAAATCAATTCTGCCAAAGCGGTATTGATATCCAGTGGAAACGGAAACTTCCTGAAGGCTAAGTTGTTTGATATCAAAAATGCTTTTACGAAGAATCTTGAGAGAGTTATTTCTGAGCCTCAAGCCTCGCTTCTTGGCGGTATACTTTTGGGCTCAAAAAGTTCTATGAGTGCTGATGTAAAAAAGGGTTTCCAGGTTTCAGGACTCTCTCATATTGTGGCTCTTTCTGGGTATAACATTACTATAGTTGCTGAGTCTATAATGAATACTCTTTCTTTTTTACCAAAAGCTTTTGCTTTTTCTGGAGGTATATTAGGAATAATATTTTTTGTAATAATGTCAGGAGCTTCTTCTACTGCAGTTCGCGCTTCTGTGATGTCACTTATTGTAATCTTAGCTCAAATGACAAGAAGGGATTATAAAATAGGGAGATCTCTTGCTGTGGCTGCGATGCTAATGATAATTTATAATCCAAAAATTTTAGTTTTTGATATTTCTTTTCAACTTTCTTTTTTAGCTACAGTTGCAATTGTATTTGTTTCACCGATTATAAAAGAGAGGTTAGGTTTTATTACAGAAAGATTTGGTTTAAGAGAGACCGTGTCTGGAACCATCTCTGCACAATTTTTAGTACTGCCTCTTATATTATATAAAATTGGTATGTTATCTTTTGTTGCCTTACCGGCCAATGTACTTGTAGTTTCAGTTATTCCGTTTCTCATGTTTGTTGGTTTTTTTACTGGTATACTTGGTTTCATTAGTTTAATTATCTCATTACCATTTGCTTGGGTCTCTTGGTTTTTGCTTACTTATATATTAAAGGTGTCAGATTTTTTTGCTGGTCTCCCTTTCTCTTCTGCTAATATCCCAGGTTTTTCCGTTTCTGTTTTAGTTTTATTATACGTTTTGATTTTTTTCTTTTTAAAATACTTAAAAAATAAATGAATCTTTTCAAAAAACATTTTAAAATAATTTGTCTCTCAATATTTCTTATTATAAATATTTTTATTTTTTATGTTATTCATTCCAAACATTTTGATAGGTTGAGAATAGTTTTTTTAGATATTGGACAAGGAGATTCAATTCTTATAGAATCTCCGACGGGGAATCAAATTTTAATTGACGGTGGACTTAACAGAAAAGTTTTAGAAGCTTTGGGTAGGGAAATTCCTTTTTATGACAGGTCTATTGATGCTGTGATTGCTACGCATCCAGATGCAGATCATATTGGTGGATTGCCATTTGTTTTGAAGAGATACAGAGTTGGAAATTATTTTGACAATGGAATGACTTCCGATACTTCTTTATTCGAAGAGCTTGATAAGGAGATCGTTAATAAAAAGATTTCATATTTTAAGGCTACTCAGGGAATGTTAATAGATATCGGCGGGGGAGCCTATCTTAGAATTCTATATCCAGTAGTTAATACTGGTGACGATACAAATAAGAATTCTATTGTTGCGAAATTATATTTCGGTGGAGCTTCCATTTTGCTTACTGGAGATGCTCCACTAGAGACAGAAAATATTTTAGTTAAAAAATATGGTAAAGAGTTAGAAAGTGATATTTTAAAAGTTGCACATCATGGTTCAAAATATTCTCTTTCGGAAGCTTTCATTTCTGCTGTCTCCCCAGTTGAATCTATTATCTCTGTGAATAGAGATAATAGATATGGTCATCCAAATATAGAAGTGTTGGATTTTTTGAAAGAGATAAAATCAGAAGTTTTACAGACTTATGAAGAGGGGAATATAGTATTTGAAAGTGACGGGTATTCTTTGAAAAGGATAAAATAAAAAAGAGGAGTTTTTAACTCCTCTTTTTTATTTATTTTATTATTCCTGCTTTCTTCAATGTAGCAAATGCTCCGTTTTTCTGAATAGTTTTGATTGCTTTTGTTGAAAGTGTTAGCACGAAAGTCTTTTTAAGTTCTGGAACGTAGATTCTTTTCTTCTGTAAGTTAACGTATTTTCTTACTTTTCCTGTAGGGTTAAACTGCGTAGCACGAGTTGCGTTGCTGTACCCGCCTCCCATTATTGATGATTTTTTTGTTATTGCACAAACTTTTGCCATAAAATTATTTCTTTAATTAGTTTTGTTATGTTATCATAAAATCTTAATTTAGCAAGCTTTATGGATATACCAATTATTTTTCAAATTGCCGTTCTTATATTTTCAGTAATAATACACGAGGTTTCTCATGGTGCCATGGCTTTGGCTTTTGGGGATAAAACTGCAGAATACCAGGGCAGGCTTACGCTTAATCCTTTTAAACATATAGATCTTTTTGGTTCTATCATCTTTCCTTTTCTCCTCTTTATATTCCATACCGGTTTTATTATTGGTTGGGCTAAACCAGTACCATACAATCCCTATAACTTAAAAAATCCTAGAGTTGCAGAACCATTAGTGGCTTTTGCTGGGCCACTTTCAAATCTTATTATTGCTACTATTTTTGGTTTGGTAATAAGATTTGCTGCTGTTTCCGGACTTCTATCAAGTCAATTAATATTAATTTTTGCTAATGTTGTTATTATAAACATAGCTTTAGCTGTATTTAACCTTATTCCTATTCCACCGTTAGATGGTTCAAAAATTCTTTTTTCTTTTTTCCCAAATAGTAGATTTGCTTTTACAGAGATTGCTGCTAAATATGGTTTTTTGGTAATTATTTTAATTGTTTATTTCTTACCGAATTTAATAAGCCCAGTTATTGGTAGTTTGTTCTCTTTGATTACTGGGTTGAGATAACTTTTGTTATCCACACCTTGCTAGGATAAATATAAAAGCTTATAATATTCATTATCATGACCAAGAAAACTAAACTTTCTCTCGGTATCCTATCAATATCTATTGCCCTTATAGGAGCAACATTTGCTATCCATAATTTATATCCTTCCGTTTCTATTTCCACGTCTACCTTCCATTCTTTAGATGATATATACAATTTAATTACCACAGGAGCAACATCAACTCCACAATCTCCTGTTTCCACCGACTCTTCACCATCTGCAACGACATCTCACTCTACTTCAGAAATATATGCTCTTTTGGCTAATATGGTTAAACAAGAAAATATACAAACTGGTCTATCCGTATTAGGAGTAACGGGAGATTATGGTGTTTCAGATTTGAATTACGCCACAGCTACGGCGTCTTCTTCTTCGCTTGTACCGACAGGGCCCTTAGCTATTGCAAAAGGTTATTCTTTAGAAGATATTTGGCAACTTATCACAAGTAATACAAAAACAGAACCCAATCTGAATACTTTTCCAAATATATCTTCTCCTGAAGAAACTATGCATACAATATCAGATATATATGATGAACTTGTTACACTCAAATCAAGTTTAACTCCAAATAAGATAAGGTCAGGTATTACTTATTTAGGAAATACAGGTTTTTGTGACGTTAATGATGATGGTTCTTGTGTAGCTGGGGAGCTTAATAATGTTTGTGGCACGGGGAATACTTGTAATGCAGGTTTATATTGCGGAGACGATTCCTATGCCTGCGTAGTTACTTGTAGTAATGTTTGTACTACAGGGGCTGTTGGTTCATCATGTATGAATAATAATCAATGTGCTACGGGGTATTGTGATAACGCTTATTACGGACAGTGTACTAACGGAAGTTTAAATTCATACTGTGGAGATGATACGGGTTGTCAGTCAGCATTCTTTTGTGATACATATATAAATTATACATATCAATGTACTCCAAGACCTTGTACATCCAATTCTCAGTGTGTTGCCGACGGACTTGGTAATTATTGTGGGGTAAATGGTGCTGGTGTTTCTATGTGTACTAATGGAGCTATCGGTGTATCTTGTAACTCTGATACGCAGTGTGACTCACCAAATGTTTGTTCACCGACAAATAGATGTGTGGCTATTGAGGGAGATGCTTGTACTACTGGAACAGGATGTTTGTCTGGTTTCTGTAATTCTCTTAATGGAACGTGTTCTGCTGGTACACCAGGTTCTGTTTGTGGTTCTAATTCAGATTGTAATACCTATACTTGTTCAAGTAATATTTGTTCTGCTGATACACCACCAATAACAGCGAATCTTCTTGCTTATTGGCCATTTAATGAAACTTCTGGGACGACAGCCGGTGATTTATCTGGCAATAGTCATAATGGAACATTAGATGGCGGGGTTTTAGTGAATCAAACAGGTAAACTTGGGAAAGCTTACAGTTTCGACGGAAGTACTGGTATTGTTGATGTTGGTGATTTTGATCAGTATGTACTTGGAAAAGGATCTTTGACTTTCTCTGCTTGGATTAAGGGAGATAGTTTTGATTCTAACAGAGCTATATTCTCTAATACTATGGATAATGCGGCGCAGATGGAATTTTATATAAATCCAGCACAATTATCTTTCTGTGATTATACGGATAGCGAACCAAATGGATGGTGTGCTGGTGTGTTGGATCATAGTATGAGTTTAAACAGCTGGCATTTTGTGGTTGGAGTATTCCGTTCTGACTCCATTGAAGTATATATAGATGGTGTTTCTATTGGAAGTGGAGTAAAGGCTGGATTAACAACTAGACAAGCAGGTGCTGACCCAGTTAACCTCACTATTGGTGGTAGATCAGTAGATACATATATTCAAAGATGGAGCGGTTTGATAGACGAAGTCGCTATTTGGGATCGTCCTATTTCTCCTGTTGAAATTACCACTCTTTACAACGGTGGTGCTGGTATGAGTATAATTACACCTTAAATCTAAAAACGAGCATAATCTGCTCGTTTTTTAATTATTTGCATTTTTTCCTATTTTGTTATACTCTATCTCTAACAAAAGCTACTTGGCTGTACGCTTTAGTTTCTGAAAGGATGGCCTTTCTACGAGTTGAATATTTAAACGAGTTGCAGAGAATTTAGCAGAAATGCGGTTCGCTGTGATTTTTATTATTAATTAAGTTTTAAAAAATGCCTACAATAAATCAGCTAATAAGAAAGAACAGAAAGACAGCGCCTAAAAAACCAAAGGCGATTGCTCTTATGCGTGGTTTCAATACATTGGAAAATAGACCAACAAAAAGTCTTTCTCCATTTAAGAGAGGTGTTTGTACAAAAGTTACAACCAAAACTCCGAAGAAACCAAACTCAGCTATCAGAAAAATCGCAAGGGTTAGACTTACAAACGGTATGGAGGTCACTGCCTACATTCCAGGTATGGGTCACAACTTGCAAGAACACTCAGTTGTTCTATTAAGAGGAGGTAAAGTAAAAGACGTTGGTGTTAGATATACTGTCGTAAGAGGTGTACTTGACGCCGGTGGAGTAGAAGGAAGAAGAAAGGGTCGTAGCCAATATGGTGCAAAAAGACCAAAAGCAGCTAAATAATTAAACTATCATGAGAAGAAAACTAAAAACAAAGAAAGCTCTTGCACCTGACTACAAATATAATTCAGAAAAAGTTACAAAGCTCATCAATTATATGATGTACAGTGGAAAGAAATCAGTTTCAGAAAGAAACATTTACAACTGTTTTGATATTATAATTGAAAAAGCAAAAGTAAAAGATCCTTTGGCTCTTTTTGAACTTGCTCTTTCAAACACAGCTCCAAACATGGAGGTAAAATCTAAGAGAGTTGGTGGTGCAAACTATCAAGTCCCTATGGAAGTCCGCCCATCAAGAAGATCAGCGCTTTCTATGAAATGGATTATAGAAGCAGCTAGAAGTAAAAAAGGTTCAACTATAGCAGAGAGACTCGCAGATGAAATAATCGCAGCATCTAAGAATGAGGGTGAAGCAGTAAAGAAGAGAGAGAACACTCATAAGATGGCTGAAGCAAACAAAGCTTTTGCTCACTTCGCTTGGTAAGAAAATTTTACAAAATAATTTATTAAATTAAAAATGAAAAGAGATTATCCATTAGATAAAGTAAGAAATTTCGGAATCATTGCTCACATCGATGCTGGTAAGACAACTGTGTCTGAAAGAATTTTGTATTACACAGGTGTAAACCACAAGATTGGTGAGGTTCATGAAGGAGAAACAACTACAGACTGGATGGAACAGGAGAGAGAAAGAGGTATCACTATCTGTTCTGCTGCTGTTACATGTTTTTGGAATCCAACATATATGCCTAAGGAAGACTTAAGCAAAAAGGTTAGATTTAACATCATTGATACTCCTGGACACATCGACTTTACTGCAGAGGTTAAGCGTTCTTTAAGAGTGCTTGACGGTGCTGTCGTTGTATTTGATGGAGTTGCTGGTGTTGAACCACAATCAGAAACAAACTGGAGATATGCTGATGAAGGTAAGGTTCCAAGACTTTGTTTTATAAACAAACTAGACAGAATGGGAGGATCTTTTGAAAGATCATACCAGTCTATTCTTGAAAGACTTACAAAAAATGCTGTAAGAATGCAACTTCCTATTGGTACAGAATCTGATTTTTCAGGAGTTGTTGATCTTATGAAGATGAAAGCATATTCTACAGAAGGTGCCATGGGAGAGACAATAACAGAATCAGAAATCCCAGCAGATATGTTAGAAGATGCAAAGAAATACAGAGCTGAGCTTGTAGAAAAGATTGTCGAAAATGATGAAAAACTCATGTCTGACTATCTCGAAGGAAAAGAAATTTCTCTTGAAGATTTGAAAAAGACTTTGAGAAAAGCAACTATCTCAAACGATATCGTTCCTGTATTTACTGGGTCTGCTTTGAAGAACAAAGGAGTTCAACTTATGCTTGATGGAGTTGTAGATTATCTACCATCTCCTCTTGATATTCCACCAGTCACAGGTATCGATCCAAGAACAGGAGCTGAAGTGCTAAGACATGCTTCTGATGAAGAACCTTTTACAGCTCTTGCTTTTAAATTACAAAACGACCCATTCGTAGGTCAGCTTACATATTTCAGAGTTTACTCTGGATCTATTAAAGCTGGTACATATCTTTATAACTCTACAACTGGAGAAAAAGAGAGACTAGGAAGAATCGTGAGAATGCACGCAAATGACAGAGAAGATGTAGATGAGGTTATGGCTGGAGAAATTGCAGCTGCCGTCGGTCTTAAGGGTGCAAAGACTTCACACACTTTCTGTGATGAAGCTAATCCAATATTACTTGATCAAATCGTATTCCCAGAACCAGTTATTACTTTGAGAATTGAACCAAAGACAAAAGCGGACCAAGAAAAAATGGGATTTGCTTTGAAGAAACTTTCTGATGAAGATCCAACATTTAAAATCAAAACTGATTCAGAAACAGGAGAAACTGTTATGGCAGGTATGGGAGAGCTTCACCTTGAAATTCTTGTAGACAGAATGAAGAGAGAATTCGGAGTTGAAGCAAATGTCGGTAAACCACAGGTTGCTTATAAAGAAACAATTCTTGGTGAAGCTGAGAGAGAAGAGAAGTATGTTAAACAGTCTGGAGGTAAAGGCCAATACGGTCACGTTGTTATAAACATCAAACCTATGAAGCCTCTTGAGGAAGGAGCAAAAATTCCTAAGAACGTAAAGAGAGATGACAACTTTGAATTCATCGATTCTATCAAGGGAGGTGCTATTCCACAAGAATTTATTCCTGCTGTTGAAAAAGGTGTTCGTGAAGCTATGGATAGGGGTATTCTTGCAGGATATAAACTTGTAAATGTATCTTGTGAACTTACATTCGGTTCATATCACGATGTTGACTCTTCTGAAATTGCATATAAGATTGCCGCTTCTATGGCTTTCCAAGATGCAGCTAAGAGAGCAAAACCTGTTATCATGGAACCTATTATGAAAGTTGAAGTCGTTACACCAGAGAAATTCATGGGAGATGTATCTGGAAGCGTCAACTCAAGAAGAGGTCAAATAACTGAGATGTTTGATAGAGGAATGAATAAAGTTATTCATGCTAAAGTACCTCTTTCTGAAATGTTCGGTTACGTTACAACTTTGAGGTCTATGTCAGAAGGAAGAGCTTCATCTACTATGGAATTCGACCACTACGATGTTGTTCCACCAAACGTTGCGAAAACTATTATTGAAGCTAGAGGAGCAGGTCCCGCAGCTTTGAAATAAGGAATTAAAAAATAACAAAAAGAGATGGTTTTTAAACCATCTCTTTTTGTTTATATACAAATAAACCATGTATTGATATAATATTCGTATTATTAATTTTATTATTTTTCTATGAAAAAAATTCTCTCTTTATTAATTCTTTCTCTTATTATATTTCTTGGTATGCAGGTCCATGCTGCGCCAACTCTTGAAGAGATGGAAGAAATGTTTTCGGGATCTAAAGGGGTAGGTGTAGATTGTTTTGATTATTACAAATTCCAAAGCGTTCAAGTAAACGTTGGACCAAACAAAAGTGCTTTCACTGCGGGGGAGGATGTAGATTTTTCTGGAAAGATTGAGAATGAAAATAGGTACCCAGTATTTAATGGATATTTATATGTAAGGATAGCAGAGAAGAACCCTGCGTATATTCATGAGGGTCATAATATTGTAGATGAGTTTATTGCTCTCGGGCCAATTTCAGTTGACGCATCTTCTTCTGCTCCAGTTTCTTTTTCTTGGAAGATACCAGAAAATCTAAAGTCTGGTGAATATACAGCGAATTATTTCTTTTCTGTGAATAAAAAGATGAACCTGGGTGGTCTTCCTTTTACTAACGAAATCATTGTGGGTTTTGCGGATTTCTCAATCGCTTCTACAAAGACAGGTAATGTTTCTTTTGTAAAAAGTTCCACAAAAGTAAATGAAGCCAAATACAATCACATCGGTAACTGGCCCCTTATTTCTCCAGATGGCAAAGCTGTTGTGTCACAAGTAATTCAAAATACATTAAAGCAAGATATAAATACAGAAATTTCATATAATTTATATTATTGGGATAGCCTTGATCCTAAAGATCTAATCTCTACAAAAAAAGAAAGTCTTACTCTAAAAGCAGGGGAAAGTAAAACTCTTACATATGAAATATCTAAGGTTGAACTCAGCGCGTATTATTTACAAATAGTAGCCAAGAATGAAAATGGTACGAAATCTATTGTAAATATGAGAATTACGTCTGATATAGCCAAACCAAGAATTAACTATTTTGGATTAGATAATTTTCCTATACAAAAAGGTGCCACAACCACGCTATATTCTTGTTTCCATAATACATCAAACATTTCTGCTTCTGGAACCACGGTGCTTATAGCAAAAGACAAAGTAGGCAGAGAGATCTCAAGAGTGGAATACTCAGGAGTTATTCCTTCTGCTATCTCCGCACAAAAAACAGAGTTTATTGCTAATTCAAAATTGGATTATATAAAACTTGAACAGAAAATTTATGATGACCAAAAAAATCTTTTAGATACTCAAGAGATTATCTATGATGTCTCTCTTATTAAAGAGCCGGAGATAAAAGCTGAACCAGTTAATCCCGTAGTAGCTTATGCGTTACTCGGACTCATAGTTTTTGGTTTCTTGCTATTTTTTGTAAAACCAATAAGAAAGAATAAGAATTTGTGTTTAGTTATTTCTCTTGTAATTATTTCTTTAGCGGGTGCACTTCTTGTTTTGTTTATGCAAGCTAGACCGGTGAAAGCGCAATCAACGATAGAGAATTTTCAGAAATCGCAGAGCGGGGTGGTAGAAAAAGTTTTTGGTGTCGGTTTTAATGGCAAACACGTAAACAATGTTTTTTATGGTTCCGTTAGTTATACTTACAAAATAGACACAACCGCCTCTTCACCGATTGTTAGGAAGGGGGATAAAATTAGCTTCTCTTACTCATCACTGGGTTTCTTTAACGCAACTGGAGGGGGTTGGGATTCACCATATTTAGGAGAAAAATTTGTTCATAATTCTGGTTTGATTTCTAGTTTAGAGGCTGCAAAATGGATACCTGATGTAAGGATTGGAGAATTTAGAGGTTCTTTAAAGGACACATCCTGTGTTGGTACTCCAGTAGAAGGATGTATCGGTGGGGCACTTGGTCCAGACGGTAAGACCAATCAAACGTACAAGGGCTATAATCCTGGACCTGGAGATTCAAGGCCTGGTTATAAAAAAGAAGTTGATATACCACAGCCGGATGTTACAAAATCAAGTGATGATAAAATTATGAAATGTGATTCTTCTGGTTGTACAGCACTTTGTCCTGGTACCGTTATATTGACCACATCAATTAAACCATCAGAGGTTATCCTTGGGTATCAATATCCTTTCCCGATGTCTCTTTATAAGAGTGATCGCTCCGGCTTCAGAGACAGTATCCCTTTTGAAGGGTTTACGGCTAAATGGGTATTTAGAGTAACTGGTCCTAGTTGTGGGGGCGGTGGTAGTAGAGGGACTGGAGATATCAAAATGTGGGCAGATCCTTCTATTGTTGAATCTGGAGGCGAATCTATTATTAATTGGGAAACCACAAATATGAGTTCCTGTCAGGCTGTTGGAGGATGGAGTTCATCGACAGCGATAGCTGGTGAGGAAAAGATGGAGAACATTATTGAGGGGAAAACCTTTGAAATATCTTGCAGTGGTATCAATGGTACCAAGTACGCTTCAACATCTGTTGGCCTTAGTTTAAAAAAACCTACAGTTCAGCTTTATGCCAACCCACAGTCTGTTGATCCTGACGGTAAGTCAGTTATCTCTTGGATTTCTGTAAACGCCCAATCTTGTCATGCTATACCAGTTATTGTTGGTACAAAAGAAACTTTTTGGACCAATTCCACGTCAACTTCCGGTTCTAAAGAGGTTTCTTTGGATAAAGTTGCAAAAACTTTCTCTATTTCTTGTGAGGGTAAGAATGGGATAAGTTATTCTACAACCACGATAAATATTTTAAATCCAAAGGAGACAACGGAGGTTGTAACTGCCGCGTGTGTTCCCGAACAGAATTCCTCAAGTAAGATATATATAAATAAACAAATGACTTGGAATGTCGTACCAGACGATGTTGACGTAGACTTGCCTTCTGCGAGCACGACATGGAGCGGAACGAACGTGTCAGAGACAGAAAGGGTTGGGGTGTCTTTAGATAAGATATATACTACTGTGGGCTTAAAGACTATAAATGCGACCACCACGTGGAAGACTGGTTCGACAAATTATATTACAACCTGTTCAACTTCTACAAATGTAATGCTTGGAGGGGGGAGTATTAATGAGATATAGTTGTTTATAAAAATACACAAAAAGAGACGGTAGTAATGCCGTCTCTTTTTGTGTATTTTGTGATTGACTTATCTTTTTTCTTTTGCTATTATTTCGTCTACGCGTTTTATGCGCTTTTTTAGTTGCCACTAGATTTTCTTATGGCAAAAGTGGTGCATTCAAGGTGTAAATTTATAAGTTTCTCAGTTCGCTGAAAAGCGAATGATGGGAGTTAATTTTTTAGCTGGTTTTATGGGCAGAGTAGACGTTCTCGCGCACTCCGCTTTAAAAATCAGCAACAATAAAAAATATGGCACAAGAATTTGAAAGATCAAAGCCACACGTAAACGTGGGTACCATTGGTCACATTGACCACGGTAAGACAACATTGACTGCAGCTATTACTTACGTGCAGTCTCTTAAGGGTTTAGCAAATCACATCGCTTATGATCAGGTTGCGAAAGCGTCTGAAAAAGACGGTAGAAGAGATTCAACAAAAATCATCACTATCGCTATTTCTCACGTTGAGTACTCATCAGATGCAAGACACTATGCGCACGTCGACTGTCCTGGACACGCTGACTACGTAAAGAACATGATTACTGGTGCTGCCCAAATGGACGGTGCTATCCTTGTTGTGTCAGCTGTTGATGGCCCTATGCCTCAGACAAAAGAACACGTTCTCTTAGCTCGCCAGGTTGGTGTGCCAAAGATCGTTGTCTTCTTAAACAAGTGTGACCTTGTTGATGATGCAGACCTATTGGACCTAGTTGAAGTAGAAATCAGAGAGCTTTTGACTAAATACAACTTTGATGGAGATAATGCTCCTATCATAAGAGGTTCAGCTACAGGCGCTCTTGCTTGTAAGACAGCAGATGAACCAGGTGCAAAGTGTATAGCAGATCTTTTGACAGCATTAGATACATATATCCCTATGCCTGTTAGAGACGTAGATAAGCCATTCCTTATGCCAATCGAAGACATTTTCTCAATCGAAGGAAGAGGAACTGTTGTTACAGGTAGAATCGAAAGAGGAACTGTAAAAGTTGGTGAAGAAGTTGAAATCGTTGGTATTAGACCAACAGCAAAATCAACAGTTACTGGTATTGAAATGTTTAATAAACAACTTCAAGACGGAAGAGCTGGAGATAACGCTGGTATCTTGCTTAGAGGTACAAAGAAAGAAGACGTCACAAGAGGTCAGGTTCTTTGTAAGACAGGTACAACAACTCCACATACAGAATTTGAGGCTGAAGTTTATATTTTGAAGAAAGAGGAAGGTGGTAGACACACTCCATTCTTCTCAGGTTATAAGCCACAATTCTACATCAGAACAACAGACGTTACTGGAGATGTTACATTAGCTCCAGGAGTTGAAATGGTTATGCCAGGAGATACAGTTACTTTCAAAGTTAAATTGGTAAACCCAGTTGCTCTTGAAGATAAGATGAGACTTGCTATCAGAGAAGGTGGTAAGACTGTAGGTTCTGGAGTTATCACAAAGATAGTTGCCTAACAAGTTTTAGTTTAAGGATATAATATTTTATATCAAAAACTAATAACTGAAATCTAAATATGACTGCAACAAAAACAACAAAAAAGAATACAAGTACATTAAAATCAAAAGTTTCAAAAAAGTCTGTAAAGGAGGATGCTGTTCCTATGCTAAGAATTAGAGTAAGAGCATATGATAGCAAAGTTCTTGACGCTTCAGTCAAACAGATTATTGAAACAGCCATGAGACACGATGTTAAAGTCGTTGGTCCTGTGCCTTTGCCAACAGAAATCAAGAAATATACTGTCAACAGAGCATCATTCGTCTACAAAAATGCGCGAGAACAATTTGAGATGAGGATACACAGAAGATTGATAGATATTATTGGTCCTTCAGCTAAGGTAGTAGAGGCGCTCACAAACTTGAGCTTGCCTTCAGGTGTGAATATTGATGTGAAGATGGTTTAAGGATTAAAATTAATAGACGCATCGCGATATTATCTTTGATAAGTACAAACATCTTCTTAATTTATTTAAGAAGGTGTTTGGCTTTTAGGGGTAATTGAAAAACGCGCTCTGCATTAATAACGCTGAAATGAAATTTATACTAGGAATAAAACAGAATATGACCCAGATCTTTGATGAGAAGGGAAATGTACAGCCTGCGACAATATTGTCGGCTGGACCTCTTTTTGTAACTCAAATAAAAGACAAGAATATAGATGGGTATTCTGCCGTGCAAGTCGGTTTTGGTACTAAAAAAGAAAAGAATATAAATAAGCCAGAAGCTGGGCACTTAAATGGTGTTAATGCTAGATTCTTGAAAGAATTTAGATTAGACGATACTTCTGCTTTTAAAGTTGGCGACAAATTAGATTTATCTGTTTTGTCAGTTGGCGATTGCGTAGAAGTTTCTGGAATCACAAAAGGTAAAGGATATCAGAGTGTTATCAAAAGACATGGTTTCAAGGGTCAACCAAGAAGTCATGGTCAAAAGCACTGCGAAAATGCTCCAGGTTCTATCGGAGGAGGTCTTAGAAATAGAGTTCCAAAGAATATGAGAATGGCAGGCAGAATGGGTGCTGACAGAGTAACAATAAAGAACCTTAAAGTCCTTGGAGTCGACCAAGAGAATAATCAGATTTTAATAAGTGGTGCTATCCCTGGAAAGAGAGGTACTCTTATTGAAGTACGTGGTTAATTTTAAATACTACTATTATGGAAAAGAAAATTAAAACAGAAAAGAAAGTTTCAAAGAAAGCCGTAAAGAAAGTGGTTGTTCAAGGCGATGCTATAAATGCAAAAGTTTATAGTCAAAAAGGTTCTGCTGTATCTGATATACAATTACCAGCGAATATTTTTGGACTTAATTGGAATGCAGACCTTGTACACCAAGTTGTTGTTTCAATGCTTTCAGACTCAAGAGTTATTCACGCTCACACACAAGACAGAGGTGAAGTAAGAGGGGGAGGTAAGAAACCTTGGAGACAAAAAGGTACAGGTAGAGCAAGACACGGTTCATCAAGATCACCTATTTGGGTTGGTGGAGGTATTGCTCATGGTCCAAACGGATTAAAGAACTATGGAAGAAAGATCAACAAGAAGATGAAAGCAAAAGCACTTTTCACTATTCTTTCAAAGAAATTTAGAGATAATGAAATAGTTTTTGTAGACAGATTCGAAATTGAGAAACCAAAAACAACAGAAGCTATTGCTATTCTTAAGAACCTAAGCAAAGTAGCAAAAACTATTCTTACAAAAAAGAATAATAGCGCTATCCTTGCAACAGCAAGCAAGAACCCTGTGTTTGAAAAGAGTTTCGCAAACCTAGGAAATATTACTGTAGATGAATTGAGAAATATCAATCCTGTAGATTTGATGAACATAAAATATTTGGTTATCGAAAATCCAGAAGAGTCGATCAAATTTATTGAAAATAAAATGGCTAAAGCTAAATAATATGAATAATACAGATTATAAGGCTATTATAAAAAAGCCAAGAATAACAGAGAAATCAGGTATAAAATCAGAATCAGAAAATGTTTATACTTTTGAAGTAGCTTCTAAGGCAACAAAAATAAGCGTTGCAAAAGCTGTCAGAGAAATTTACAAAGTAAATCCAGTAAAAGTAAACATTGTAAATCTTCCATCAAAGAAAACTTTTTCAAGAGGAAAGATGGGAACTAAATCAGGAGTCAAAAAAGCGGTCGTCTTTTTGAAGAAGGGGGAGAAAATAGCATTTATATAATTATACTCACATGAAATCATATAAACCAACATCACCGTCAAGAAGAAATATGACCACTGTATCTTACAGGGGCGTATTAACCACAAGTACTCCAGAAAAATCCCTTACGAAAGGATACAAGAGACATGTAGGAAGAAATAACAGAGGAAGAATCACAGTTAGACATAAAGGGGGAGGTAACAAGAAGCTCTTCAGAGAAGTAGACTTTATGTACAACAAAAAAGATATTCCTGCAAAAATTCTTTCAGTTGAATACGATCCTTATAGAACAGGTTTCATCGGTCTTGTCTCATATGCTGATGGTGAAAAGAGATATATTCTTTTACCAAAAGACTTAGGAGTAGGAGATCAGATGATTGTATCTGAAACAGGTGAAATAAAGACAGGTAACAGAGTTCCATTAAGCAAAATTCCAGTAGGTACTTTCGTTTACAATGTTGAAATAAAGAAAAATGGTGGAGCAAAGCTTTGTAGATCAGCAGGTAACTGCGGTCAAATCATTGCAAATGATGCAGGTTATGCACACATCAAACTTCCTTCAACAGAAGTAAGAAAGATACCAGAAGGAGCTTGGGCTTGTATTGGTAGAGCTTCAAACGATGAACAATGGCTTGTAAATGTCGGTAAAGCAGGTAAATCTAGACATATGGGTATAAGACCTACAGTCAGAGGATCTGTTATGAACCCTTGCGACCACCCATACGGTGGAGGTGAAGGTAGGCAGGGTAGAGGTCTAAAGAGAGCGAAAACTCTTTGGGGTAAACCAGTCGGAAAGGGCCAGAAATCAAGAACACCTAAGAAATACTCAAATTATCTTATCGTTTCTAGAAGAAAGGTTGGAAAGAGAAAGTAATTTAAACAAAAAACACTCATCGAAAGATGGGTGTTTTTTGTTTGACACCCTTGTTGTCTTAATGTAGTGTTATTTTAGAATTTAGTTAGTTTCAGGTATGTTGAACGTTAACAAAGGAGAATAAGGTGGATAAAAAAGATATAATTCCGAAAACTGCAATACATAATGTCATAGACATGGCTGAAAAGATTTTTCCCATGGCTTCGAAAATCGACGGTCGTGGGCAGCCTGGTGGTTATTTGTGTGTTGTTAACCGATGGGGCAAAAATGTTATCACTTATCTCGTTGGGGATATCCCGATCGTAGATCAGGCTTCGCGTTTTATGACTCGTTGCCAGAACTATGCTGAAATTTTGAGTTCCGAGACTGTAAACTTTAATGATTGTGCGGTCAGAGATAATTGGGGAACAATTTTCTCGTTTTATGGTTTTGTAAATGATGAGGTTAATCTTGCTGTTGCTGTCGCTTTGGCTTCAGTACTTGGGGATGACTGCATGCCATTATCTTTGCAGAAGAAAATTGTGGAAGAAAGTAAAAATGATCACGTAGAACATTTATGTGAACTGGTGGACGATATGGATCTCTATCTCAAAAAACCGCTCATGTAGCTTTTGCTACTCAAAGCACCCGATTTCAAAGGGTGCTTTTTTATTTGCATTTTTAAGAAAATGCTGTATTATATACACATAAAGGCTTAAGACAGCAGGTTCCCAAGATTTGGGTAGAAATCCTGCCGAGGTCAAACTCTAGTGTTAGAGGCCTTTTATAAGAAGGTCGATTTTTATTTTTAAAACAAAAAATTATGCCGATTACAAAAGCAAAAAAAGCAGAATTAGTAGAAGAAATAGCCAAAGCCATCAAGGGTTCTAAGTCTATTGTATTTGCAAACTTTCATAATTTGATTGTTGCAGATGATATGGCTATGAGAAAAGCTCTTAGAAAAGAAGGCATTGGATATTTAGTTGTAAAAAAGACTCTTGCAAAGAGAGCTCTTAATGAAGCTGGAATCACTGGTACTATGCCAGAATTCGTAGGTGAACTTGCTATGGTTTATGGTGAGGATCTTACTGGTCCAGCGAGAGAGTTTTTTACTTTCCAAAATAAATACAAGGGCAATGTAAAAATTGTCGGAGGTGTTTTTGAAGGAAGATATATGACTCTAGAAGAAATGACAGCAATTGCTGCTATTCCTTCACAAAAGACTTTGTATGCTCAGTTTGTTAATCTTATCAATTCTCCAATACAGAGATTCGCTGTTGTTTTGGATCAAATTGCTAAGACAAAGACTGCCTAACAATTTAACTTATCAATTAATTAATTAAAAATTATGGAAGAAGTAAAAGTAGAAGTTCCTGCTAAATTTAAAGATTTAGTTGAGACTATAGAAAAGATGTCAGTTTTGGATCTTCATGAGCTTGTAAAAACTCTTGAAGCTAAGTTTGGTGTTTCAGCTGCAGCTGTTGCTGTCGCTGGTCCAGCTGTTGCTGTTGAAGCTGCAGAAGAGAAGTCAACTTTCAAAGTTGAGCTTACAGATGCAGGTGCTCAGAAAATAGCTGTTATCAAAGCTGTAAAAGAAGCTTTGGCTCTTGGACTTAAAGAAGCTAAGGACCTCGTAGACGGTGTTCCTTCAGTTCTTAAGGAAGAAATGAAGAAGGAAGAAGCAGAAGCTTTGAAGAAAGCTGTAGAAGCTGCAGGAGGTAAGGTTACACTTAAATAATATATTGAATATTAGGGAAAAGGCGGGTTTTGCTTAAAGCAAAACCCGCCTTTTCTTATGCTTTTAGATAGTATATAATGCTTTTAATAACTAATTAGCAAATATGTCAGCATTAAATATATTATTTGGTAGCCAAGAGAGAGTAAAGATTATGCGTCTTTTCCTATTCAATTCAGAAGAGGTTTTTGATTTGGATTTGATTTGTGAAAGGTCTAAAGTTTCTACCTCAAAAGTAAGGAGCGAGGTTAATGTTTTAGAAAAAGCTGGATTAGTAAAAAGAAGAGATTTTTCTAAAATAATTATAAAGAAGAATCACGGAAAGATTACAGAAAACAAAAAGAAATCTCATGGCTTTATTTTAAATACAGAGTTTACTTACATGTCTGCTCTCAAGCAGCTTTTGATGAATACTCAATCTCTTGATGGTGGGGATATAGTAAAAAGATTAGCTAAGGCTGGTAAATTAAAACTTGTTGTTGTTTCTGGTGTCTTTATCCAGGATCCACAAAGTAGAGTAGATATTTTGGTGGTGGGGGATAGGATAAGTAAGAATGTATTAGATAAAACTATCAAAAACATTGAATCGGAGATTGGTAAGGAACTTACCTACGCATATTTTGAAGTGTTAGATTATCAATACAGGCTTCAAATGTATGACAAACTTGTAAGAGATATTCTGGATTACCCACATGAGGTGTTATTAGACAAAATAAAGGCTTAAAAAGCCTTTATTTTGTTATTAACTTTCTGTTTGTAATTATTTTAAATAAGATGATATAATTACAGGGTAAATTAAGGTCGTTTGATTATTATTAGTTATTAATATTTAAATAAAAAAATAAATGAATTTAGTTGAATTAGGTGATAGCTTAAGCGTTTCAGCTTCAAATATGTGGGCAGGTGTTATTAATTTTACTCCAAAACTTATCGTAGCTATTATTATAGCTCTTATAGGTGTAGTCATCGGAGCTATACTTGGTAAACTTGTTGCTCAGCTTATTAAACTTACTAAGGTTGATAATGCTTTGAAGGCTGCTGGTGCTGATAAGTTTGTAGAAAAGTCTGGCATCAAGCTAGATGTCGGTGCTTTTATCGGTGCTTTAGTTAAATGGTTCTTTATCGTTGTATTCCTAGTAGTTTCATTCGATATACTTGGACTTCAAGCTGTTACAGCTTTCTTAACAGGAGATGTACTAAGCTTCCTCCCAAAGGTTATCGTCGCTGCTATTATCATAGTAGTTGCTGCGATTATCGCAGAAGCTATGCAGAAGGTTGTTGTAGCAAGTGCTAAAGCTGCAAATAGCAGATCAGCAAATTTTGCTGGTAATATAGCAAAAGGAGCTGTTTGGCTTCTCGCTATCTTCGCTGTAGTTGCTCAATTTGATTCTCTAGCTCAAATAGTTGGTCCTTTACTACAAGGTATCATTATCGCTATTTCTTTGGCTGTTGGTTTGGCATTTGGTCTTGGTGGTCAAGATGCTGCAGCTAAGTATATTGAGAAGTTGAAGAACGATATAGCTCACAAATAGTTTGTGGATATAAAAGTGTAAAAGAAAAAGACTGGATTTGCTAAGCAAATCCAGTCTTTTTCAATTTCTTTTCATTTTATATTGTTGACTTTATAAAAGGAGAGTATAATTAAAGTAGGATTATTAGGGGAGCATTATCCGATTAAATTTTTTTCAGGGAGTCTAACTTTTGATACACCTTGGTGCATCATCGAGGACACCCACCTAGATAATTCTAGGGTAATGCTACTTCAAGTAATCCTTATAGAAAACCCGCTCTTCGGAGCGGGTTTTGTTGTTATAGAAGCTTATAAATTATTAAACTAGATGCTATAATGTTTTTATGAAAAAAGAGTATATACTTTACAGCTCATCTTTAGTCCTTGTATTAATTTCTGTTTTAAATTATCTAGGTGGTCAGTTTTATTGGTATTGGACTTACAGATGGTTTGATATCCCTGTACACATGCTTGGAGGTGCTTGGATTGGACTTACAACTCTTTGGCTATGGGCACATTTTATGCATTTGAAAGTTATAAAAACTTTTCGTATGAAAGCTCTTGGGGTGGTAGTTTTTGCAATTTTTTTTGTAGGAATTTCTTGGGAGGTGTTTGAGCTTTTGGGAGGTATTACGGATATGACAGATAGGGGATATTGGCCTGATACAATAGGGGATATAATAAATGATTCTATTGGTGGTATGTTTGCGTATTTTCTTTTTATAAAAACAAAGAAACCAGAGAAAGAACCAGCTGTTATTAGTGTTGGGAATAATATTAATTAAAATGAAATTAACTTTTTATGGAGGAACGGGTTCGGTAACTGGTGCTAATTTTTTAGTAGAAACAGATAGCTTGAAGTTTGTTGTTGATTGCGGAATGATGCAGGGTTCAGATATCGCAGAGAGTTTTAATCGTGATCCATTTCCTTATGATCCTTCTACATTGGGCTATCTCTTGGTCACTCATGCACATATAGACCACATAGGAAGAATTCGTAAATTAGTAAAAGATGGTTTTAATGGAAAGATAATCAGCACACCAGAGACGAAAGAAATTGCGGGCTTTCTTTTAGAAGACTCTCTTAGGATTATAGATGCTGATTCTAGAAAGAAAGGAGTCTTACCAATGTGGGAAAGGAAAGATATGGAGAAAGCCATGTCGCTTTGGCAGACGCTTGAATACCATACAGATTTTTCTTTAAACAGTGAAATATCTATTTATATGAAGGATTCTGGGCATATCTTGGGGTCTGCGATGATTGAGGTAAAGAGTAGTAAGGGCAAGATTGTATTTACTGGAGATCTTGGTAATTCGCCATCACTTTTGTTGAATGATACAGAAGAAATTACAGATGCAGATTATATCGTAATGGAGAGTGTATATGGAGACAGAAATCATGAACCAAAAGATGTAAGAAAAGAGAAATTAAAACAGGCTATTTTAGATACAATAAAAAATAAAAAAGTTCTTATTATTCCAGCATTTTCTCTTGAAAGAAGTCAGATGATTCTTTATGAGATGAATGATTTTTTTGAAAACGGAATTATTCCTCAGATTCCTGTTTTTATGGATTCTCCTTTGGCGAGTAAAATTACAAAAGTATATGAAGAATCTAAGAACCTTAAACAGAGCGTACTAGATGAAATGAAAGCTGGGGATGATGTATTTAAATTTCCAAAACTTAAGTTTACAGTTAGAGCAGACGAATCAGAAAGAATCGATAATACTCCAAATCCTAAAATAATTATTGCTGGTTCAGGTATGTCGACTGGTGGAAGAATTATTCATCATGAAAAGGACAATGTTGGGAACAAAGATGCAACGATTCTTCTTGTGGGATATCAGTCTATCGGTACTCTTGGTAGGAAACTTCAGGATGGATTAAAGGAGGTCCAGATTTACGGAGAAAATATTAAGGTGAAAGCTAGAGTGGATACGATTACTGGGTATTCTTCGCATAAAGATTCAGATCACCTAACTGCTTTTGTGGAAAAAGCTGCAGAACAAGAAAAATTAAAGAAAGTATTTGTGGTAATGGGTGAGCCGAAGTCTTCGCTTTTCTTAGTTCAGCGTCTTAGAGATGATCTTAATGTTTCCGCTGTGAATCCGGAGTATAAACAAGAGGTGGAGATTAGTATTTAGTATATTGTATACAGTATATGGTATACAGAGCGTAAGGGAATAAACAAAGACGGGGTTTGGGCATAGCCCAAACCCCGTCTTTGCTTTATCGAAATGAACCATGGTTCATTTCGGTATCTGTCTTTGCGAGCAAAGCGAAGCAAACCATCTCTGGATTGCTACGTCGGCAGACCTCCTAGCAAAGACAGGAAACCTGTTTCTTGTTTCTCTTAAGATCATATACTAAATACTTATACTGTATACTCACTAACGCTTATCCACACCCCCAAATCCATTGCATCCCACTCTCAAAAACTATGTAATATACACATGTCACAGAAAATCTCTAAGTCTCTTTCTAAAATAAAGAAAATATCTATATACACAATATCTGCTTTCATTGTAGCTAAGCTCGTAGTATTTGCAGGCAATCTTATACCAGAAAGTACTCCAACCACTTCAACAATGGTTACGCTAGGTGATTTATATGAGAAAATCACAAATAACTCATATACCGCTTCTTCTCATCCAGTATCTACCACTACTTCACCAGCTTCTACATTCTCTACTCTAGAAAGCATATATAATGCTATACCTGACATATCTGGTAATGCGGCATCTATCCTTTCAAATACCTCTATTATGGGAATACAGGGCACTCTTTCTATTCCTTCTGCTTCTCAGGTTGCTACAGGTACAGTATTTGGACCTAATGCTAATGGAGAAACTATTGGTACTCTTCCTGTCACCGCTCCTGTTCTTCCAGATACCATTAGTGCTTGGTCAGTAGCTAAGTCTACGGGTACTTGGGGTGGAGCTATTCTATTTTGTAATAATTTGGCAGAAGATGGTGCGAATTGGAGGTTGCCGAAAATAGCAGAACTAGCATTTGCTTTGGAAGAACAATTTAAAAGCAACCCTTCTTATGTAGATCATGATTTTGCATCGAACTCTGCTTATTGGTCAGGTGTTGAGTCCGATAATAATCCTACAAACGAGGCTTACTACGGTATTTATTATACTGATATTAATTACAACCACGTGTACAGTTTTTCTGGCAGTAAGGGTCAAAGTTTTCTCATCCGCTGCGTCCACTAATTTTTATATCTATGAAAAACAAATTAAAATCATACATACCTAAAATACGCACAATATCTTTATATACGATATCTACTTTTATCGCAGCTAGACTTATAGCTTCAGCCGGTAACTTAGCTCCATCAGAAGCACCAGCCCCTACTATGGTGACCTTGGATCATTTGTTTAATAAAATTCAGGATAATTATTATTATTTTGGTGATGAACCAAAACTTTCTATTTCTACATTATTATCTCCAGCAAACTCTATGCGTACATTGTTGGAAGTATATACTGCTATACCTAGTATCTCTCCAGATACTATTGCTACCGGTACTACTATTATGGGCATACCGGGGAATGTGATTATACCGACGGCGAATACGGTGCAGTACGGAGTGCAGTTTGGGGATATGCCTTATAATTATCAAACAGGAACGATTAGCACGCCAACTAATATATGGTCAAATGCTTCAACAACAGCTAACTGGAATAACGCATTGGTTTTTTGTAATAATCTATCAGAAGGTGGACATGCTTGGAGGTTGCCGAAGGCGAACGAAATAGTTCAAGGTTTGTCAGAACCAGTTAATGGTTTCGGTCAATATGTGAATGTGTGGTCTGGTACAGATTATGGGGTAGACCCTTATGATGGCTATGACAAAGCTTTTTTAGGTTCAGTTTTTGCTAATTACACTGAAGCTTACAGCTGGACTGCTTATAAAAATTGGACATTTCATGTCCGTTGCACCAGATAGGGATTTTTTTACTAAGTCTACAACTAGATTCTGCTAGATAATTAAATAGCAAATTTTGTGTTTTTGTGTTATAAAAAGAATATCTAGAATAATGTATTTTGGATAGGGAGTTCTTTTCAAAAAAAGGGGATTTTATGAGAAAAATAAGAAGTCACAGACTTATTGTAAGTGGTATCGTTTACCGTTGTGTCGTAATTTTTTTTACAACACTGTTCTTCTGGCTCGGGGTTAAACCACTGGTCGATTCGTGTGGCCCATTTGGCGCTGCAGTTATCTGGGGGATTATAAATACGCTTATTTACTACGCATATCACTTTCTCTTTGCTAAGATGTTCAAATTGGGCAAAGATTAGGCTGGTACGACGCGATTCTTGAAAAGAATCGCGTCTTTTTTTTAATGGATTTTATGTTATGCTTTATTTTATGATAAAGCTGAATCATCTAGAGGTGCTTGAATCCGAAAGCATACATATTATAAGGGAAGCTGTGGCCACTTTCAAAAATCCAGTGATGATGTATTCAATTGGTAAAGATTCCTCAGTGCTATTACATCTAATGAGAAAGGCGTTTGCTCCTACTAAGATACCTATACCATTACTTCATGTTGATACCGGATATAAATTTAAAGAAATGATTGATTTTAGGAATAATATTGCAAAAGAGCTTTCTCTTAATCTTATTGTTCGTAAAAATGAATCAGAGCAGGCAAAATCTTTTAAACCAGAAGAGGCCAATACAGACGAATATATATATCACAAAAAAACAAAGGCTCTTTTAGATGCAATTAAAGAATTTAATTTTGATGCTGCTTTTGGTGGTGGTAGACGCGACGAAGAAAAATCAAGAGCTAAAGAAAGGATTTTTTCTTTTAGGGATGTAAACAATGTCTGGAATCCTAAAAAACAGAGACCTGAGCTTTGGAATTTGTATAATACAAAAATAAAACAAGGGGAAACCATGAGGATTTTTCCACTATCAAATTGGACAGAGCTAGATATTTGGACTTATATAAAACAAGAAAATATTTCTATTGTGCCTTTGTATTTTGCACAAAAAAGAAAAATGCTAAAAAGAAATGGGGTGTTTATAAGAGTAGACGAATTTAATATACCAAAAGAAGGGGAAGAGATATTTGAAGATTGGAGTAGATTCAGAACTCTGGGCTGTTCTCCTTCAACAGGTGCTATTATTTCTAAAGCTGGTAATCTAGATGAAATTATTGAAGAAATACGTTTGACTCGTTTTTCTGAAAGACAGACAAGAGCAATAGACAACGGTTCAAGTATGGAAAGTAAAAAGAAACAGGGGTATTTTTAAAAAAATATATTATGGAAAATAAAGAATTTGTTATTGTTGCAACTTCGGGGAGTGTGGATGATGGAAAATCTACTCTACTAGGGCGTCTTTTGTATGATTGTGATTCTATTTATCAAGATGTTTTGAAAACTCTCAAGAAAGATTATGAATCAGAAGACGTGGTGGTAGATAATCTCGCTTATGTTACAGACGGTCTGGAAGCTGAAAGGGAACAGGGTATTACTATTGATGTGGCTTACAAACATTTTTCTCGTACTCACAGAAAATTTTTGTTGGTAGATGTTCCTGGGCACGAGCAATATACAAGAAATATGATCACCGGAGTGTCTCGTGCAGATGCTGTGGTTATTATGATAGATATGAATTTGGGTGTTTCAATACAATCCAAGAGACATTTTTTCATTGCCTCAATGTTGGGGGTAAAAAATATTATTTTTGCATTGAACAAAATGGACCTTATGGGTTTTAAGCAAGAAATTTTTGAAAAAGTAAAAAGCGAATTGGAAGATTATTCTACAAAGCTTAATGTATCTAATTGTATTTTTATCCCTATGTCTGCTAAGTATGGAGATATGGTAGTAGCCCGTGGAGAAAGAATGAATTGGTATGAGGGGCCAACACTACTCAGTGTTTTAGAAACATTTTCTTTTTCTGAAGATTTGGGCAGTGAAGATTTTAGGTTGCCAGTTCAGTGTGTATTAAATGATTCTAATTTTAGGGGTTATGCAGGTAAGGTTGAGGCTGGAGTATTAAATGTTGGCGATAAAGTCACAATTGTGCCTTCTGGAAAAAAGACTAGTATAAAAGAGATATATATAGGTTTTGATAAAGTGGAGACGGCTTCAAAGGGCCAATCTATAGCAGTGTCTGTAAATGATAAACTAGATATTAGTCGCGGGGATATAATAATTGGGGCAGATAATTCTATAGTTCAGTCGAATAATTTGGATGTAATTTTGTTCTGGTTTGATGAGAAGTCCTTAAAAGAGGGAAGAGATATTATTTTGAAAAATAACACTAAAGATGTTCGTGGTACCGTTCAGAATATTGAGTACTCTATTGATATGAATACCACACAAAAAATTGAAAAAGTAGGTATTTTGAATCAAAATGATGTGGGTAAGGCTAGTATAAAATTAAACTCTGACATATTTTTTGATACTTACGCAAAGAATAAAAATATGGGAAGTTTTATTCTGATAGACGATATTACTTATGATACTATTGGAGCGGGTATTATTTTAGGTAAAAAAGATGAAAAATAAAATTAAAAAAAACAGCAAAAAAATTAAGAAAAAGAGTGGAGCAGTTCTTTGGCTCACTGGTCTTTCTGGTTCTGGCAAAAGCACGATAGGGGATTCTCTTCATGAAATTTTGAATAAAAAAGGTATTTCAGCACAAAGGCTCGATGGAGATATTTTAAGAGAGCATTTTGAAAATAAACTAGGTTTTAATAAAGAAGGCAGAGATTTGAATATTAAAATATCTGCCTTTACTAGCTCTCTTTTAGAAAAACATGGGGTCATCGTCATTTCTTCTTTTATAAGTCCATATAAACACCAGAGAGATTTCGCGCGTAATCTTTCTAAAAAATTTATAGAGATACATGTAAATGCTTCTGTTGAGACATGTATCAAAAGGGATACAAAAGGACTCTATAAAAAAGCTCTCGCAGGAGAGATTAAAAATTTTACTGGTATTTCAGATCCGTATGAAGTTCCAGAAAATCCGCATCTTGTGATTGATACCGATATTTTGAATATCAAAGATTCTGTAAAAAAAGTTTTAGATTATTTAACAAAAGAGGGGATAATCTAAGAAGGGGTCGAGGTGAGACCTTGCCTGCCCGTCTTGCCTGCTTTAGGCTGGCTCAGGAGGGAATCTTCAAAAAGGTCTCTCCTCGACTACGAAAATTCTAAAAACACAGAGGGGTTTCGCTCCGCGAAACCCCGTCTTTGCTTTATCAAAATGAACCATGGTTCATTTCGGTATCTGTCTTTGCGAGCAAAGCGAAGCAAACCATCTCTGGATTGCCACGTCGGCAGACCTCCTAGCAAAGACAGAAAACCTGTTTCTTGTTTTCTCTTAAGATCATATACTAAATACTTATATTGTATACTCACTAACACTTATCCACACCCCAAAATCCATTGCATCTCACTTTCAAAAACTATATAATATACACATGTCACAGAAAATCTCTAAGTATTTTTCTAAAATAAAGAAAATATCCATATACACCATATCTACTTTCATTGTAGCTAAGCTTGTAGTATTTGCAGGTACTCTTATGCCAGACAGTACCCCAACCACATCAACAATGGTTACATTAGGTGACTTATATGAGAAAATTACAAATAATTCATACACAACTTCTTCTCACCCAGTATCTACTACTACCTCACCAGCTTCTACATTTTCTACTCTGGAAAGCATATATGATGCTATACCGGATATAGCTAGGCAGGCGAACTTGATAGATTCAACACATTCTCTTATGGGTGTACAAGGTGCTCTATACATTCCTACAATAAATCAAGTGGCTTCAGGTACACACTTTGGTCCCAATGGAAGTTTGGTAGGGACACTTTCTGCTGCTGCGGTGGCCTCGGATGAAATTAGTGCTTGGTCAGTAGCTAAATCTTCAGGTACATGGAGTGAAGCCATTCTGTTTTGTAATAATCTATCAGAAGGTGGACATGCTTGGAGGTTGCCGAAGAGGGCAGAGCTAGAGGGGCTAGTTAATAGTCCATTTTCATCATATACAATTTATTGGTCAGGTACAGAGGGTTTTATCAATCCCACTCATGCTTATGGCATCTATAGCTACGACTCAGGTTTTTCCGTCAATGCATATAATTATATGAAGACGGACGTTCTTGGTGTTGGTTGCGTCCACTAATCTACACATCTATGAAAAACAAATTAAAATCATACATACCTAAAATCCGCACAATATCTTTATATACGATATCTACTTTTATCGCAGCTAGACTTATAGCTTCAGCTGGTAACCTAGCACCTACAGAAGCTCCAACTCCTACCATGGTAACATTGGACCATCTGTTTAATAAAATTCAGAATAATACTTATTCTACAAGTACAGATGAAAAGTTGTCTATTTCAACACTACTATCTCCAGCAAACTCTATGCGCACCTTGCTGGAAGTATATACTGCTATACCTAGTATTTCTCCAGATATTATTGCCACTGGTACCACTATTATGGGTATACCTGGGAATGTGGTGATGCCAGATGCAGCGAATGTTGCTAATGGGGTTGGATTTGGTCCTAGTAATTTTTATGACGATGGCTATGGTGGATTTTATTTTAGTGGTTATCCTTTTGTTGGTGAATTTAAAACATCTCATCAGATATGGTCAAACGCTACAGGTAGCGGAAATTGGAATGATGCTATTTTGTTCTGTAATAATTTATCAGAAGGCGGGCATGCTTGGAGGTTGCCTAAGGATGGTGACTGGGGAGCCATGCACGAACCTTCTTTTCCAGGTAGATATTTTTGGTCTGGTACTGAAGTGAGTGCTGAATACGCTAGAGCATTCGGGATATTTGATAGTGGCCAGGGATACTATTATGCTGCTCCATACTCAGATCAGTCGGATAAAGCTGCTGGCTACGGCGTTCGTTGTATAACTAAAACATTGTAATTTATTTTAAAATTTCGGATTTGCAAAAAAATCGCACGAGAGTGCGATTTTTAATTAAGAATATTAACCCTGAAAGATTTTTATTCTAAAGTTGTATTTAATTTTAATTCTCTTTTTGTCCAAAAGTTTAAATGCTCATATTTTTTTGCAGCAGCCTCTCCTATAAGTATGGGCCATTTTGGTAGTACCGGTGTAATTACAGCCCTTATCGTATGTAAGTCATCAAATCCGTGGTATTCATCTTTCTCAAATACGACTTGTTTTACATTATTGAAGTCATGTTTATATCTAGGAATCTCTAGAAAATCATATATTTTATTCATAACTTTTTCAGGACTATGAGTAAAAGATTCAAAGTCTACAAAAAGCATTTGCTTGGCATAGCCTTTGTGTACAGCATCACGCATTTGATTGTATGCGCTACCCACAACTTCTTTTGAGTCCATAAATACTTCAAGTCTGCCTTCAATAGTATTAAATTTATCTGGGTTTCCCATTTCTTGTGGTATTGCTCTGTGTCCTGTATTTTTTCTCCACAAAGATTCAAAGCTGGCCAAGACTTCTCTGATATCTCTCACCGTTACAAGTAATTTAACAGGATGACCAAGGATTTCTTCTGCCATTTCTATATTTCCACACCAACCACGAGATTTATCTACACAATATTTTTTGTCTGTATTTGAAAAGTAGCCCTCAAACATCCCGCGCATTATTCTAATAGAAGACACTTTGTCATCTATGTGGTCGGAAGCTTTTATGGAAGGCATCTGACTCCACATGTTTTTTGTATTTCTCATAAGACCTATAATGCTACTTGTAGGGGTGACATAGAAATCTGGGTTTTGAGATAGGACATTACAAAGTAGGGTGGAGCCAGAGCGGGGAAGTCCTGATAGGAAGAAGTATTCTCTTGTTTTTTTATCGTTCATTTTTAAGATAAATTATGTTTATAACAAATTAATCATAGCATTATGTAGGGGGAATATAAAGAGATAATTTATCTTTTAATCAATAAATACAAAAGGCCGGTTCGCGAAGCGAACCGGCCTTTTGTGTTTTATTTTGTGGACTTTAAAAACTTTTTACTTTCTACCTACTTTGCTTTAGCTAAGATTTTAAGGAAAACTTCAGGATTTTCGTTTGCAAGAGTTGCAAGGATTTTTCTGTCGATTTCTATTTTTTGTTTTGTAAGTGCTCCTATGAATTTGCTGTATGTTGAGCCATTTTCTCTAAGGATTGCATTTATTTGTACATTCCAGAGTCTTCTAGCTACACCCTTCTTATCTCTTCTGTGAGCGAAAGCATTTGCACCAGCGTGCATGATAGCTTCTGTAGCTGCAGCTTCTTTGCTCCTTCTATTTAGTCTGAAGCCTTTTGTTTGCTTAAGAACATTCTTTCTTGTCTTGTTCTTTGTTACACCTCTTTTAACTCTTGTCATTGTATTATTAAATTAGTTTAGAATTTTCCTGCCAAAAATCTTGCTTTCGCTTTGCTAGTAAATTTGATTGTAACGGCCCTCTTTTTGTTTAATTGTGAACCTCTACTTTCCTTTGCGTTGAAATGGTTTTGTCCAGCTTTTCTGCCGACGATCTTACCATTTTTTGTTACTTTCAATCTTTTTGAAAATGATTTGTTTGTTTTCATATTAATAATTAAATTATGATTTTTTATTTGCTTTTTCTATCACTATTGTCAAACCTTTCGGACCTTTTGTTGAAGGTTCTGCCACCTTATATTCTTCAGTGATGAGTTTTAACATTCTTTCCATTCTTTCATTTAAGAAAGCCTGATTTAAATATTTTGCTCTACCAGCGAGGAAAAGATTAAGCTTAACTCTATGGCCTTCCTTAAGCCATTCAGAAGCTTTACCGGCTTTTAGTAGGAGATCGTGTTCATCCGTACCTATTTTCACCTGGACACTCTTAATCTCAATGTTTTGAATCTTGGATTTAGTTTCCTTTAGCTTCTTCTTCTCAGTGTATTGAAATTTACCATAATCCATTATTTTTGCAACTGGTGGAACTGCATTTGGAGATATCTCTATCAAGTCCAAATTCATTTCTTGAGCTTTTTTCAAAGCTTCGCCAATAGACAGAACGCCGAGGTTTTGACCGTCATCGGTTATTACTCTGAGTTCCGTTGCCCTTATTTGCTGATTTATTCTAACTCTTATATTCAAAGTATTGGAAATAATGTATTACGCCTATATTTATAGCATATTTTTCTTTTTAAGGCAACATACAAAACTAGCTAATATATAACAGATTGAGCCAAGTAGAATACCAGCCAAAACATCAGAAAACCAGTGAACTGAGAGATATACTCTGCTTATAATTACCAGGGGAAATATTATCGAAGTACAGAGGATAAAGATTTTTCTTGAAAAACTGTTTTTTATTAAGGGAGCGATTATAACAATTGAAGAAATGAGAAAAACAGTAGCTATTGTGGCATGTCCGCTAGGGAAGCTGTAATCTGTCTCTAGGAGCAGATTACTTAGAGGTCTTATTCTTTCAATTAGGGGTTTTATTATAAAAGGCAGTAATGTTCCCAGCGCTGTAAAAGTTGTAAATAAATAAAATAATTGTTTTTTCTTTTTTAAGATTAGGAAGATTGAAAAAATTATAAAAATTATGATTGATTCTGGGATATTACAGACTTTTGTAATAGAAAGCATCAGAGAATTCAAGGTGGGGGACTGTATATTATTAAAATAGATATTTATGAAGTAATCAAAGCTAAGCAATGTTTGGTTGTTGCATTTGACTAGTAGACTAATAGATATTAGACAGATTACAAAGATTGCTAGCAAAAGTATTTTTCTTTTTTGTGACATGTGAGTATTTTAACATTTTTTATAAAAGAAAAACCAGAGCGTTCATGAATCGCTCTGGTTATGGTTGAGGCTGGTTAAGCCGCGATGTCTCCAAACTGTTTAGTCAGTACTTCGTTTAATTTATTAAAAATCGCTTCCGATGTTGCGGACATATCTTTAATAGCTACTAGTTCACCAGTTTCTGTTTTAGCAGATATCACCCATCCATGCAGTTGGTTAGATATTGCTCTTTTTGCTTCAAGCGGTTCTTGCTTGATTAGTTTCAGGAGATCACGTTTCCTTTTACCATCTGTATCTCCGGAAACGTGGCCAGCTACCCAGTCAGTGAACTCTTCTAAAGGCATCTCTTTCATATCAATTTTCCTTTTGTTTAGGTTTGAAATAGTTTCCTTTGGTCCTTATTAAGAATCTCAAAAATATACAAACGGGTCAACATTACATTTTGTAAATTTAATGGTTTGATATGAAAAAACCGGCCCGCTTGTAAAGTGGTCCGGTTTGAAGGGGGAGGTGATTAGCCTCTGCTGAGTCTGCTGATTTCGGCGGCGAAGATAACCAAAAGTTTGTCGACTGCCTGTTGAGCCACTTGTTGGTCGTCATTCTCATCCATTTTTTCGATGGTGAGGCCGGTATCATCTTCGGCTCTGATTTTCCAGTTGTAGATTTCGCTACAAATCGAAACGACGTGATTGTCCGTGTCGTCTCTAAGGGACCTTAGAAAAGTTCCCCTTGAGCACGGGCCTGATTCATCGATTTCTTTTTTTCTTGCATCTGCAATCCATGCAACAAGCTCTTGCTTGGTCATGGTTTTTTTACTTCCCATAATTTCTCCTTATTTAGAACAAAAACACGGAATGTGTTTTTCTAATGTAATAATACCACTGCTTTAAAATAAAGTCAAATTATAAACAAGAGATGCCATTGGGGGGTAGATAATATTGATTTATATGTGATATAATGTGCCTCGATATGGAAACCTACGATAAATTGGCGAAATATTATTTTGAGAGAAGAAAAAATAAGAATAGATTTGATTATAATCGTGATATTGATGTTCCAGCTCTTATAAAAATGATTGGAAACGCTGAGAAAAAGACAATCTTAGATATCGGCTGTGGTTTTGGAGATCTTGCTGAGAAATTATCAAAACAAAATTATAAAAAATTGATTGGTTTTGACGTTAGCAGTGAGTTAATTAAATTAGCGAATGAACAGCATATCCCCAAAACACTTTTTGAAGTGGGTGATATGGGCAAAAAATTAAAATATCAGAGCTCCTATTTTGATATTGTTTGTTCTGGTCTTGCAATACATTATAACAAAAACATTAATTTTTTATTTAAGGAAGTTAATCGTGTTTTGAAAAAGGGAGGTTATTTTTGTTTTTCTACAGGACATCCTATTTTTAATTTAATTAATCAAACCAAGGGAGGTTTAATAGGTATAAAAATTTTATCAAACGATAAGGAAGAAATTTTTGGTGATTATTTTGATGAATCATCTAGGCTTAATGATTTAGGTCATTTAGGAATGATCAATCTTTATGGTTTTACCTTTGAAACTTTTATTAAAGCCGGTTTAAATAGTGGATTTGAATTAGTTGACTATAAAGATGCAAAGCCTGTTAAGTCTTCCCAAAAATATAATCCTAAGGTGTATAACAGAACAACAAAATTACCAACTTTTATGGTTTTTAAATTTAAGAAAAAATAAGCAATAATACTAACTCTATAGATCTAATGAATAGAGGAGGTTAGAATCTATTTTTCCTATATTTTAAACCTAACAAAAAGGCCCTAGCAGAACTAGGGCCTTTTTGTTTTTATTCTATTTTTGTTCTAGTGGAGATGCCGAGAATCGAACTCGGGTGCAAATGATTGAACTCAATGCTTCTACAAAGTCTAGTTGATTTGTTTCCGTCCGAAGACGAATTTAGGTTTGTAAACTATAAAACAACAAAACATTTACAAACCGATTCTCTATTTTCGTCACTAGACGAGAAGGCTAGTGATATATTCTGAAAATATTGCACCTCATTCTACCTCTCAGAAGTCAGTAGATGAAATGTAGCTTAGGCTAAAGCGTAAGCTAAAGTAAGGTCCTTGGCACCAAAAAATGGTGATACAATTCCCGCTACTTTTTGTGTAAAGCTTTTTGCATTTACAAGTCCTTGGTAGATTTAGGAGTTCACAAGGTTGCTCCACTTTGCGCAAGAGAGAACGGACCAATTGTCTAGGCCGATCATCCCCAATATTATTCTTTCAATGTTCTTCTTATCTCTCTATCCGTTTCGCGTTTTTTTATACTTTCACGCTTGTCGTGAGTCTTCTTACCGCGAACGATTCCAAGCTCTACTTTGAGCTTCTTACCCATATTATACACCGAAAGGGCAGATATTGTCAATCCTTTTTGATTTTCCATATCTCCCAAACGTTTTATCTCTTTTTTGGTAAGAAGAAGTTTCCTATTTCTTCTAGGATCAAAGTCTGCGGGCGTATTCTTAGGTTGAATAGGGGTAATGTTTGAATTAATGAGAAAAGCCTCAGAGCCTCTGATTATCGCGTACGCTCCATCTAAAGACATTTTCCCATCCTTTACCGCCTTCACTTCGAAACCAAGTAATTCAATACCGGCCGTGATTTTCTCAAGGATTTCATAATTAAAATATGCTTTTCTGTTTTCTGCGAATTTACTCATCTCAATTATAGTATCAGAATAGGGGAGATTTGAGAAATAAAAAAGGACCGAATAAATCGGTCCCAACTTTTTTATTCATGTACCCCTTCTATTACGAAGTAGAGGGATACTATGGAGCAGGCAGTGATTGCCATCAAAACTAAGCTGAAAAATTTCCAACAGAAACCTGGTGCGAAAATTAGACAGCCGAGTGATATTCCAAGACCCAGTGAATTGATCATTAGAGCAATGGTTTTTGATTTTTTTGCTACCCCGCCATCTTTTTGTTCTTCAAAGAAAGCGGCTCCCACCAAGATGCAACATATTGCGACTATCACGAAGATTTCAAATCTTGGTATGTCGATGCAGCTCATGAAAAAGCATCCAATTAATCCGATTGTTATTGCCCAAGCAATCTTTGGCATACCAAGTTCGAAAGGTTCCATTTTTTGTATCATAGGGTACTCCTTTTTTTGTCTCTATCTCAAATATACTATTTATAAATTATAGGTCAATAGTATTTTCGACTTCTTTATAAATTTTACAAAAAATGCTATCATGTTGCATAATATGAATAATATAAAAAATAATTTAAATAAGCCTAAACTTCCTATTCCACCAAAAGGAAAATTTCCAAAGATGATTAAAAAACCTTCTAAGGGTCCACTTTCTGTATTTAGTAAAATACTAAATGCAATTTTCATACTTCTCCTCATTTCTACTCTATACTCAATGGTTTTTACTGGAGATCCTAAAAAAGATGAGATATCTCTTTCCCAACTTGCAACAGACATATCTTTAGGAACAGTAGAAAAAATTGTTGTAAAAGGAGACAGTCTTTCTATTACATATTTGGCTACAAGTACTGCGACTGGTACCAAAGCGATAATCAAAGAATCAAGAAAGGAGGAAGGGGTCGCACTTACACAAACACTTTCAAATTACAAAGTGTCACAAGACAAGTTGGCAAAGATAAATATTGATATAGGAAGTGATACTGGTTTTGGATTTTGGTTTCTAAATCTCGCTCCGTTTTTAATTCCTCTACTTTTAATCGGTGTCTTTATCTGGATGCTCACAAAACAAGTGAAAGGTGCTGGTATGCAAGCGATGTCTTTTGGACAGTCAAAAGCTAGAGTGATACTTCCGACAGATAAAAAACAGAGAGTAACTTTTGCAGATGTTGCAGGTGCGAAAGAAGCAAAAGAAGAGCTTGCTGAAGTTGTGGATTTCTTGAAAAATCCTAAAAAGTTTTTGGATATTGGAGCAAAAATTCCCAAAGGAATTCTTCTCATGGGTGCGCCTGGTACAGGAAAAACTTTACTAGCGAGAGCGGTAGCTGGAGAAGCTGGAGTAGCATTCTTTTCAATCTCTGGATCTGAATTCGTAGAAATGTTTGTGGGTGTGGGCGCTTCTCGTGTAAGAGATTTATTTAAAATGGCAAAGGTAGCAGCACCAGCTATTATATTTATAGATGAAATAGACGCAGTGGGTAGGGTACGTGGTGGAGGAATGGGTGGAGGTAATGATGAAAGAGAACAAACCTTAAACCAGATACTTGTAGAAATGGATGGTTTTGAACCAAATGTAAAAGTTATTGTTATGGCTGCTACAAACAGACCAGATGTACTTGATCCTGCACTCTTAAGGCCAGGAAGATTCGATAGAAGAGTTACTATAGATTTGCCAGATAGAAACGACAGAGAAGCAATTTTGAAAGTCCACTCAAAAGAAAAACCTTTTGCTGAGGATGTAAATCTTAGAACTATTGCAGAAAGAACTCCAGGATTTTCTGGTGCAGACCTGTATTCTCTTATGAACGAAGGTGCGATACTCGCTGCAAGAGAAAGCAGACAAAAAGTTTCTCAGTTTGATCTTATCCGTTCCATAGAAAAAGTAATGATGGGTCCAGAAAGAAAGAGTCATATACTTTCAAAACAAGAAAAGAAAATTACTGCGTATCACGAAGCGGGACACGCCCTTGTTTCTTCACTTCTTACCTATGCAGACCCAGTACATAAAATTTCTATAATCTCTCGTGGAAGAGCTGCTGGATATACTTTGCACCTACCATTTGAAGATAGAAAATTACAATCAAGGAAAGAATTTTTGGATGATATTGCTGTCACTCTTGCTGGATATGTTACAGAAAAAATGATTTTTGATGATCTTACTACTGGTCCATCAAACGATTTGCAAGTATCAAGCGCTCTCGCTAGAGACATGGTTACTAAATACGGTATGTCAGATAAGATTGGCCCAGTAGCTCTTGAGGGGGAAGGTGGCAGATCGCTTTTTGGTAGAGGAGTAAGCGACAAAGAATATTCTGACAAAGTAAATGCAGTTATAGACTCAGAAGTTTCTGAAATAATTGATTCAAATATGAAGAGGGCAGAACACATTCTCAAGGAACATAAAAAGGCTCTTGATGCTATCGCAACTAGATTAGTAGAGACAGAGACAATAGAAAGGGAAGAGTTTGAAAAACTTTTGGTTGCAAATGGAATTGTACCTAAGAAGAAAGAAGATATAGAACATTTGGGATAACAAGAAAAAAGGAGTTTTTAAACTCCTTTTTTCTTGTATTATTTTTTGATGGTGATAATGTATTTATAGAAAACAAAAGGAGGTCTTATGCATTGCGCTTGTCTTTTGTCTGTGATTTTTGGTTTGATGCTTATCTATATAGGTTCGAGATCTGTCACAGATTATTTTTTTTACAGAAACGTCGTTGATCGCGGAACAAAAAGTTTGAAAGATAAAATACGCTTTTATCTAATTAACCTTTTTGTTGGTTGTTTCTGTGATTCAAAGTGCTGTGATCTTGGTTCATTCTGGCCTCATTACAAGAAAATGAGTAACATCGGGATGATCATGGTTCTTTTGTCGGTACTAATTATTTGTTTGACGAAGTGATTTAATAACAGGGCTACGGAAGCTCTGTTTTTTTATGATGTACGCCTGCCTGGATTCGAACCAGGGACCCCCGAGGTATAAGCTCGATGCTCTAACCAGCTGAGCTACAGGCGTATATGAAAGATATTATCTTAAAAATGACTTTTTCGCAATGTGTTTTTGCTAGCACCTTACATTGTATGATATTATTAATCTATGGAAAATTTACCTAAATTTGAAGTAATTGGAAATGTACCAGAGGAAGAAAAAGATAAATACAGGTCTTATAAAAAAGATATCTTTATTAAACAGGGTGAAATGTTACCCAAAGAAAGAGCCGAGGAACTTAATGCACTCGAGCAAGAAAAAACCCCAGAAGAAATTGTTATATTAAATCTTATAAATGAAGAGACGAGTCGCTTGATGAAAGAATGCGGGGTTGAACCTTTTGATATCCCTATACAGAATTATCATATTTTACCACCAGAAGGTCTAAAAAAGTTTTTTGGTACGGATTCTGATGGCGTTTATAAAAATTACGCTGTTGGTTTGTCTTCCGAATTACGTTCGAGTCTTTTAGATTTTGCGACAACCGCTTTTCATGAATCATTGCACATGAAATCTAGAAGTATATGGGAATTATATGAAGATGAAAAAGGGAAAATCAAACATAATGAATATAGAGGCGGTGTGAGATCCTTTTCGCCAAACACAAAAGATGAGAAGGGTATACGCGTCGGTCATTTTTCTGGTTTAGATGAAGCTATAGTATCGTGGCAGGAAAAAATATTTTTGCAAAAATTCTTGAGTATTCCAGAATTAGCTAAAGAAAAACAAGTATATGACTCTGAAGAAAATAAACTATTAAGACAAAAAATCGCTAAAAAGAGAGGTCTCCCAGAGGATGAAATATTGGGGGTTGATTCTTCTAGTGAGAGAGTTCTCATGTATGGCTATTATGGTCATAGACGGGTTTTAGAGTATGTGTGTGAAGAGATATCAAAAGAGTTTGATGATAAGTATCAAAGTAGAGAAGATGTCTTTAAAGACTTTTTGAGATCAAATTTTGATGGCAATCTAATACTAATTGCAAGATTAATGAAACAAACTTTTGGCGATATGGGATTAAGAGCTCTTAGTACTATGAGGATTGGTTATCCTAGTGGAGGTATCGAGAATTTGTTAGAGATGCTCAGAAAAATGAGAAGAAACGTTTTGAATGGTAAAAAATAATTCTTGCTATTCAAAATGTATTTCTTCCATTTTTCTATGTTTCATTTTTTCACAAATAAGTGGATATTTTGAAAGCGTGTCACCTTGTTTCAGAAGGTATTCTGCTTCGGCTCTAGCTGCTTCAACCATTTTTAGATTTTTAATTGCTTCCATACCTATATCAGAAATACCCCATTGTTTATTTCCAGAAAGTTCTCCTGGTCCACGAAGTTTCAAATCGTATTCAGCAAGTTCAAATCCATTTTTCGCTTGTGTAAGCGCCCTAAGTCTGTCTATTGTTTTGTCAGATTTTGCTTCTGCAAACACATAGCAATATGCCTGATGATTACTTCTTACAACACGCCCTCTTAGCTGGTGAAGTTGAGCAAGGCCAAATCTTTCTGCTCCCTCAATTATAATTATTGTTGCATTAGGAACATTCACACCGACCTCAACCACAGAAGTAGCACAAAGTATTTGTGTTTTATATTCTGTAAATTCTTTCATTATCCTGTCTTTTTCTACTGGTGTCATTTTGCTATGTAATACACCGATTTCATATTCAGGGAAAATATCTTTTTTTAAGCGCTTAGCTTCTTCTTTTACGGACTTTGCTAGTACAGCAGCTTCTTTGGCTGGATCTGGCTCATCTATTCTTGGGCAGATGACATATAGTTGTCTGCCATCCTTCATTTCTTTACGAATCTTTTCATAAGTTTCTTCTCTTTTATTTTTTAAAACAATTTCTGTGATTATTTGTTTTCTTCCAGTAGGCATTTGGTCTATAAGAGTAAGGTCTAAGTCTCCGTATACGGTAAGGGCGAGAGTGCGGGGGATTGGAGTGGCCGTCATTGAGAGAAGGTGTGGAGCGATCTTTTCTTTTTTTAATAATTTTTGTCTTTGGGCTGTTCCGAATCTATGTTGCTCGTCTATTACTACAAAAGATAGATGTTTAAACTTAACAGTTTTTTGTATAAGAGCATGTGTACCTATGAGAATATGTATTTCTCCATTCGCTACCCATTTCAAAAGTTGTGTACGAGAAATATCTGTCCAACTTTTTGGATTTACTTTTGAAGGGAACTTTTTACATCCACTTCCTGTGATGAGTCCGATATTTATTCCTAAGTAATAGAAATATTTTATGAAAGATTCGAAGTGTTGCTTAGCTAATATTTCAGTTGGTGCCATATAGGCGACTTGTAATGCACCAAAGGTTTGTCCAAGAGGTCTTGTCGTCACAGCTCCAAATGCAGCAGCAGCAGCAACCGCCGTTTTACCAGAACCCACATCTCCTTCAAGTAGACGAGACATGGCATGTCCTTTTGCAAAATCTTGGAATAAGGTTTCTATAGCTTTGTTTTGTGCTTCGGTTGCGGTAAAAGGAAATCTTTTTATAAACCCATCTATTTTATCTTGCGGAGTTTTGATTATGAAAGAAGGTTCCTTTTGCCATTCTAATCTAGCCTTTATTCTTTCAAGTTGTATAAAGAAGACTTCTTCGAAAGCAAATCTTTTTCTTGCAGATATTGCATGATCTCTTTTTTGTGGAGTATGGATCCAGACTAGCGCAGTCTTAAGGGTAGGTAAATTATATGTATTTAAAATATATTCTGGTATTGGGTCAGTGATTGTTTCCAGTATTCCACTTTGAAATATTTTTTGTATTGCGTGGTATATCCAGTTTGAAGTTACCCCTTTGCTTTCTGGGTATACTGGATATAGAGAGTGTGATTCACCATCTTCACCAAATAGAGAATCTCCGACACCAATTGGAAGTTTTGTGACCGGTTCTATCTTTGGGTTGCTCATGTATAACTCACCCTTTCTATCAGAAACTTTTCCATCAGCTCTTACAAAGAAACCATCCTGGAGCATTTTTGCTATATATGGTTGATGAAACCACACTGCTTTTATTTTTCCAGACTCATCTTCGATCCAAGCTTCGGACATTGGTATTTTACTTTTAAAGCTTTTGCTGGTTTTTAATCCAGAAATCTTTCCAAAAATAGTTGCAGATTCTCCAGAGGAGAGACTGGCGATATTTCTTTTTTGTGATGTATCACCATATCTAACAGGGAAGTGATACAGTAAATCTTCCACAGTTTTAATACTTAATTTTTTTAGAGCTAATTTTTGCCCTTCCAAAATTCTCAGATTTTCTGTAAGTTGGTCATCTAATTTCATTTATTGTATTTTAGCATAAATTGGATACATTTTTGCTGTGGTATAATATTTTGTATTAAATATGAAAATAAAGATTGCTCATTTGAATATTGAAAGGGACAAACACTTAGAGTTAGTTCATAACTTTTTTGATTTACATAAACCGGATGTGTTTTGTTTGTGTGAAATTATTGAGTCAAACGCTATTAATTTTGCAAAAGAATTTGGATATAATTTTGTCTATTCGCCATTGATTAATACAGAGAAGGGTACTCAGGGCTCAGCTATTTTTTCTAAAGTCCCGATTCTTGCTTCTTCTATTTTAAGATATGATGATCAGGATGGGAGTGTCTTACCGTTTGTTACTTTTGATAGTATTAATAAAGACAAAAATAGACCAAAAGCCATGTTTACATATCATTATGCTATTCTTACCGCAGAAATAGAGAATGACAAAAAAGAAAAGGTTATTGTATCAACCACTCATTTTCCAGTCGCAGACCATTCAACACCCGGATTAGATGATCATGTTTTAGACGAGATGAGCGATATAAGGGAGATTAATAAATCTAGGATTTTTTTTGATAGATTTTTATCTATTATTAAAACGCTTCCGCGACCTTTAATTTTTACTGCAGACATGAATAACTCTAGGGGAGAATATATTTATGATACATTAGCGCACGAGCTTCTAGATTTAACGCCATCAGGTATTGTGTCAACTATTGATTCCAAAATACATCGTTGCCGGGATTTGAGTTTGGTTGTGGATACCGTAATGGTTAGTAGTGAGATTAATGTAGGTGAGGTAAAGATCTTTGATGGAGTAAGTGACCATAAGGCTCTGGTTGCAGAGTTAGATATTTAACCCCTCGAAGACTAAAGTTATTTTTTTTGTTATAATCTCTATATTAAAAGTTATTAATTTATAAAATGATTACATTAACATTAACTGAAATTATTATTAGAATCTCAGTAGCTGTTGGTTTAGGAGCGCTTCTTGGGCTCGAAAGAACATTGGCTGGTAAAAGTGCTGGTTTACGTACTTATGCTATGGTTTCTCTTGGGTCGGCTCTTTTTATATTAATTGCTGAATTAGTTTCTCTTTCTGTACCAAATTCTAACCCTTTACTTTTAGGTTCCGCTATAATTACTGGTATTGGTTTTATAGGCGCTGGTCTTGTCTTGTTTCAAGATCATAAAGTCACAGGACTTACTACTGCCGCTGGTCTCTGGGTTTCTGCTGGTATAGGTATGGCTTCTGGATACGGATTATATCAGGTTGCTACCGTAGCCTTCATTGCCGCACTTCTGGTCTTTACCTTTTTTTGGTTTATAGAAAGCATCTTAAAAAAGCTCTCATATAATAGAGACTAGAGATATAATAAAAAAACGAGGTATTTTATACCTCGTTTTTTTTATTTTTTCTCTTTGATTTTTCTCATACTCATTAAAACTAATAACAGTAAGAATAAGAATAGAGCAGAGATGGTTTTCCCTAATATTCCAGACGCGAGCATATAGGCTGGTTCCTCGAAAAAATTAATCTTTAATTTCGGCAAACTCATTATTGTTTTCATTGCTTCGTTTAGTGGGAATGATTCTTCTTGCCCTACGGTTAGCACATATTTCCCCACGTTGTCTTCCGAAGTGATTTCAATTAAGTATTCTCCAGTTTTAACATACTTGGTTTCTTCTGGACCTTTGAGATAGAAATCTCCAGCGAATTCTTCGTAATAACTTTCCCAGTTTGTTTTGTTTCCGTCCAGATACATTTTTATATCACTATCTGGTGAACTTAGTTTAATCATCTTGGCTGAAAGTCCAACGGAAGCGTTTCCGTTATCTGGAACAAGTAAACCAAAATATATTATAGATGGCTGATCTATTTTTATCTTGTAATATTCAGGTTTATTTTTTAATATTCCGTAATATGCCTGTGATATTTCTGGCTTTTCTATGATGATAGGGGATATGGATGTATTTTTTATATCCCAAACCAACCTTGGATTATGTGCTGATGCTTGGTTAGCGATGATTATCGTACCGAGTATCACCGTGATTGATAGAATTTTTTTCATTAGGATTATTATATCAAATTAAAATAAAAAAAGGTGGCATCTTTTTATGATGCCACCAGGTACTAGCTTTCGCTTTTTTGAATTTCTTGGCATTTCATACACCGCTCTTTTTTCTTGACTGGACAATGTGTCCATCCGCTGTGTAGTCTGCTCAATTCACATTCTTCACCGAAGGAACAATTTTCTATATCTTCGCAAAGACGTTGGAAGTCTAGCCTTTTTTGTGCAAAGGCTTCCGCCCCTCCGTTTTTTACGAAATGTTCAACCAACCATTCTGGGTGTTTGTACAATTCCCAATCATCGCAGTTGTGTTCTATTCTCGTCGCGTGACGGTTTACAGGACAAGTTAGAATTTCAATTATCTGTTTTGTATTGTATGCGTTTAGATCAAACAAGGGTGTAACAACTTTTTTCATTTGTTCTCCTTTTTTGCTTCCTTTTTAATATTAACAGATATATAGATTTTGCCAAATTATTATAAAAAATAACTAGAATAATACATCATAATATGTTAATCTATTTTTGTTAGATGGAGACGTGTCAGAGTGGTCTAATGTGCCTCTTTGCTAAAGAGGTGGGGTGTAAAAGCCCCCGCTGGTTCGAATCCAGCCGTCTCCGCAGGAATATATAAGGTATTGTAGATGATTAGATTACCTAAAATTTATATAGCAAGACATGGACAGGATGAAGATAATTCATTCGGCATTTTGAATGGTCACAGAGATACACAGCTGACCGATATTGGAGTAGGACAGGCCGAAGCTTTAGCTAATGCCATAGAAGAAAATAATCTTGGGATAACTAAAATATATTCTTCTCCATTAAAACGTGCATATCAAACAGCAGGGATTGTTGCTTCTAAACTTTCTCTTGAGGAACCAGAGGTTTTAGATTTAATCATCGAACGTGATTTTGGAATTATGACTGGTAAACCAACAAAAGATATAGAATTGTTATGTTCACCTGAAATAATAAAAACAGACACCATTACCTATTTTTTGTCCCCAGTTAATGCAGAAACATTTCCAGATTTAATTAACAGAGCGAAAGAGGTTCTTAGGTTTATAAATTTAAAATGTAATCTATCAGATGTAATTCTTTTGGTATCACACGGTGATATAGGGAAAATGATTTATGCAGCTTACTATAATTTAGATTGGAAGGATGTTTTAACAAAATTTCATTTTGGAAATAGCGAGATTATTCTTCTTTCAGAAGACGTTGAGATAAAGGATAGATACGTACATAAGGTAGAACAATATAATCTTTAATTAAGATTACTTTTGTTTTTTCCTAATTAATATATATAATATCTTTAGTTATGGGTTTAATAGAAACAAAAGAAAAAGGTTTTACTCTGATAGAGCTTTTGGTAGTAATAGCTATAATTGCAATGCTGAGCTCTGTTGTTATGGCCGGTTTTAGTGATACTAAACAGAAGGGTAGAGATGCTGCTAGAGTAAGGGCCTTACAGGAGGTGAGAAGCGCTTTGCAACTTTATGCTACTGATAAGGGAGGGTTTCCTCCGGGTACCAATATATTAGGATCTTCTAATTTATTAACTGAACTTGCGGTAAACAATAAATACATAGCGTCTGTTGATTCTAGTCTAAGATATAGCGGAGTAAATTCCGATGGAACTTATTGTAATCCGTCAGTATATACAGTGTGCTCTGGGTACCATATTGGAATAGCCCTAGAAAGAAGAGACAGTGGTGTTTTAGTGAATGACAGTAACTCAATTCTGCCAACTGGTAGTGGTCCAGGCACAGCGGTGATAGGAACAAATGATACTTGTGGGCCTGCTGGTGTAGTCGGAGGCACCCCAGTATTGTGCTATGATATTTTACAGTAATTTCATGTTTTATAATAAAAGAAAGAATGGTTTTACTCTAATAGAGCTTTTAGTTGTTATATCTATAATCGGCCTACTCTCCACAGTCATCTTGGCTAGTCTAACGAGCGCAAGGAAAAAGGCTCAAGCTACAAAATTTGTTGCTGATATGAATCAACTCAAAACAGCTTTTGAATTGTATAGGAATGACAATGGTCAGTATCCTTTTGAAGATAGACAAATAGGTACTGAAGCCGACGAGATATCACATCTCTCTTTGACAACCAATTTACCGGGCGCTAGTGGGAAGGGTCTTAATGATGAATTAGTCACGAATAAATACATAAGTTCTATTCCTAATATTTCTCAGTGTCCAACTGTATGTGATTTGAGAGTCACAGTAACTCCAGAGGATTATGGTTATATTACAAAAAAAGAATTACTCGGTGGTACCGATACCTCTTATCATTGTGGTGGTGTTATTTTTAAAAATTATTTATTTTATGTCGGTAATAATCAGATAAGTCCGAATTATCCGCACCTTGGTGGGGGCTACGACAATTATTATTGTTTTGGTCAGTAATATGTTTAGTTTTCCAAAAATTAGTTTATAATACATTGTATGTCCGTAGAGTTCGACCAGAAAAATATGTTTTTGAAAAAAAGTAAAGGTTTCACCCTCATAGAACTTCTAGTGGTTATTTCAATAATTGGTTTGTTATCTACTGTAGTCATGGCTGGTATGCAAACCGCTAGGCAAAGAGCAAAGAATTCTTATGTAACTGCTTCAATAAAATCTTACATAACTGCATTAAAGGGTTATTATGCAGATCATGGAGGGTACCCAGCTAATTATGGAGACGGTTGTGAGTGGGCGGCATATTATTATATTGGATTAGGAAAAACAGACTATCAAGCATTAGGGGGACATTTTTGCTCGTATATTGATTCGAATTACTTTTTAGACCAACTTTCGCCGTACCTTTCTTCTCTGGATGATCCTAGTCCGTATGAGAATCCAAAGCCTTATAATGATATCCATAACGTTATCTATTGGAACAGGAAGGGCGCAGGATTTGTTTGCGAAGATAAACAAACAAACCTTTACTGTTCTAAGGGTAAAATTGTTTGGGTTATTGATACAACTATAGATAAAAATGTTAATTGTGGGGATGTGGGTGGTGGAAGTAATTCTATGCCGGCTGAAGATTTACAAAATATTTTTGGTATGGATTTGAAAAATTACGTTTATCACTACTGTTATTTAAATATTTAGTGATATAATAATTTTATGTCTATCGAATTTGATCAAGAAAATAGTTTTAATAAAACTTTTAGCAAAGCCTATTCAAAAAGTGGTGATTCTAAGATAGTCGCATATCTTATTAAAAAGAGGTTTGCCAAGAATGAAAAACAAGCAAATATGATTTTGCTTGGTATTGCTGTCTTGTGTATTTTATTAACTCTTTCTATTATTAAAACTACAGTCTATCCTGCATCGGCACCAGTATCACAAAGGACTCGAGAGATTTCTCAAACGATGTCAGAGTACAGAAAAGCCGGTTTACCGTTATCAGAAATAAGAAAAAGGATTGCTGAGGATATTCAGTCTGGAAAGATAAAGTAATGTTTAAGGTAAAGGTAAAAAATAATAGAGGTTTCACCCTCATCGAGCTTTTAGTTGTTATATCTATAATCGGTCTACTATCCACAGTCGTCTCGGCTAGTCTAACGAGTGCAAGAAAAAAAGCTGAAGCTGCAAAATTTCTTGCAGAAATGGATCAGTTCAAAAAGGCTTTAGAATTATACAGAACTGATAATGGAATATATCCAGGAGAGCCTGATTATATGGCCTGTTGGATGGGCCCAGGCTCGGTTTGTTCTAAGAACGTTGCTACCTATTTAAAAGAAGAATTGGTGGATAAAAAGTACATCCCGGCATTACCACAAGTGAGTAGGTTTGATGATTCGGAATATTATGCTGGGATAACTAACTTGGATTTTATGGACTCAGGTGTAAATTATAAAACAGTTTGTGGTGGTAGGTATCTAAAATCATACATGGTTGATTTTTATTATGAAAATATTCCAACTCAAGATTTTCCTAAATTTTCATATATTATAAATGGGATAGAGTGGCCAATGGGTGACAGGTATTGTTTAGGAGAATAATTATTTATGAAAACAAAAAGACAAAAAGGTTTTACATTGATAGAGTTACTGGTTGTTATTTCAATAATAGGTTTATTGTCTACGGTCGTTTTGGCTAGTCTAACGAGTGCAAGAAAAAAAGCTGAAGCTGCAAAATTTGTTGCGGAGATGAAACAATTAAAAACAGCTTTTGAATTGTATAGGAATGACAACGGAGGTTATCCTGGCGGATTAAATTTTGATAGTTGTTATCCTTTATCTGGATCTTGCCAAGATGCAAAAATATTTTTAATAAATGAATTAGTTAATAAAAAATATATTCAGTCCGTACCCCAAATAGACAATTTTAATGAATTTTATTATTCGGCCGGTGCAACTCTGGATCAGACTATTGGGCAAACAAGATGGCAGCAAATTTGCGGAGGCAGGGCTTTAAAAGCATGGGGACTTTTCTTTGTATATCCAAATATACCAATAAACGATTTTGATGTTTGGGAAGCTTATGTTTATGAAAATGGACAATATCAAGGCTCAAATACCTTCGATGGTTTTTATTGTATTGGGGAGTAGACTAATGCCCTAAAGCAAATCCAATTACTTTTTTTGTCCCAGCTTCTTCGAGTGCTTGGCGAGCTTCTTTCATGGTTGCCCCAGTAGTAATCACATCATCTATTAATATTATATTTTTACCTTTTATTCTTTCTTTGTCTACATAAAAACATCCATCCAAATTTTTTAATCTTTGCATTTTATTTTTTGTTTTTGCTTGGTGCTTAGTTTCTTTTATTTTTTTTAAAGCTTTAAAATCTGTTGAGAAATTTTCCCCACCATCTATTTTTATAAGTTCTTTTATGATGAGTTCGCATTGATTATATCCTCTTTCTCTCAGATTCTCTTTGCTTGTTGGTATTGGTACAAGGATGGGGGATTGAAAATTATTAAAAAGCAATTCGTCGCCAATTTCTTCCAATATGAAATCGTATAGGGCTTTCGAAAACTTTTCTAAAATCCCTTTGTTCTTCTTATATTTTATTTCCCATATAGCTTGTTTTACAATTTTATTTTTATATTGGAAAAGAGCTTTGAATTTAGGGTTATTTGTCTCAGCGGCTTTTGGTAGTTCCCTTACTATATATTCAGAATTAAGGTTTTCTATTTCAAGAATCTTTTCTTCTTTTGGTAACAAAATGGAGAGTATCGTCTCAAATATTTTTTTAATTCCTTGCAGTATCATTTTGTAGTTAAAGTATTTGAGCTATTTTAACATAGTGTGATATAATATTAGTAATTGAAATTAAGTTAAATATGGATAATCCATTTAAAAATATTTTTAGTTCATTTTTTGCAACGAAAGAATCTAGTGTTCTTGGTGTTGATATTGGCCCTTCATCTATCAAGGTTGTTCAGCTTAAAAAGAAAAATGGAAGAGCTGTTCTTGAAACCTACGGAGAGTTGGTTTTAGGTCCTTATGCTGGTACAGATAGTGGCAGATCTACCGTTCTCGGTACAGAAAAACTTGTTGAGGCATTGAAAGACTTATTAAAAGAATCAAATACAACGACCTTAAACGCTGGTATGTCTATTCCAATAGGTTCAAGTATGATTACTTTTATTAAACTTCCAACAACAGACGAGAGACAGCTTGCAGAGATGGTTCCTATAGAAGCAAGGAAATATATCCCGGTTTCAATATCGGAGGTTAGTATAGACTACTGGCCAATACCAAAAGATGAATCATCTGTTTCAGAGTTTCAAAATGGAGAAAAAAAGGAGACAAGTAAAGATACAGAAGTACTGCTTGTTGTTATACACAACGATGCTGTGAATAAAAATAAAGATATACAAAAGGCAGTTGGTTTTGAAAATGCTTTTTCCGAGATAGAAATATTTAGTTGTATGAGAGCAGCTCTTGATCCTGGTATCGCACCCCAGATGATTATTGATTTTGGTTCAAGTTCTACCAAGGCTTTTATAGTAGAGAGGGGAGTCCTAAGATCTTCTCACGTCATCAATCGTGGTTCTCAGGATATTACACTCTCTATATCAAAATCTTTGAGCATTTCTTTTGAAGAAGCTGAAAAGATAAAAAGAATACAAGGAATAGTTGGTAAAACTGGACAAGATAGTGTTGCAGAGGTTTCTTCTACCACAGTTGATTATATTTTGGCTGAAATAGGTAGGGTCATCATGGGTTATTATAAGAAAAATGGCAAGAAAGTTAGCAAGATTATTTTAACCGGTGGAGGAGCTTTACTAAAAGGTCTTAGGGAAAAGGCCGGCTTAGCTTTTGAAACACCCGTAGAAGTTGCTGATCCTTTTGCAAAAGTTGAGTATCCTGCGTTTTTAGAGGAGGTTCTCAAAAATTCTGGACCAGAATTTGCAGTTGCTATTGGTTTGGCTATAAGAAAACTACAAGAAATATAATCCACAGTTTTTTATTGGTGTTTTATTTTTTTATTTGATGTATAATATTATTAGAAATGGAAACTAAATTTCAAACATCTTTTATACCCAAAAAACCTGTCGTTGAGGAACAGAGAAACAATTCAAGTATCAGTCTATTCCTGTTGCTTTCAATAATAGTTTTCTTGGTCTCTCTCGGTCTTGGGGGATGGATTTTTATACAAAAAGACTTACTTGTAAAAAACATAGCTGCTGCTGAAGAAATTATTAAAGCAAATAAGGGGGCTTTCGAATTAGATACTATAGAGAGCATGATTCGTTTGGATTCAAGAATTAAGATTTCTAAGGGTCTTTTGGCAAGCCACATTTCAGTTTCTCCAATCTTCAGTTTTTTGGAGGACAAAACTTTGAAGAGTGTTAGATTTAAAACATTTAGTTTTTCTAGTGCTGGTAAAGATGAGAGTGGTGCCCAGTCAATAAAACTAACAATGACTGGTCAAGCTAGAGATTTTAAGACAATCGCATTGCAAGCAGAAGAATTTGGTAATGTGAACTATAGAAATATAATTAAGAATCCTGTTTTTGCAGATTTAAATCTTACCTCTGATGGAAGTGTTTCCTTCTCTGCATCGATGCTAGTTATCCCAAGCTTCTTATCTTATTCAAAAAGTATAGTAGGAAACCAATAATATGAATTTTATATTACCATTAATTTTAATACTTTCTTCCCTAGGAATATTCTTTGGGTATGTTGATCCAAATTATAAAGGATCAGGCGCTGTTGTAGAGAGTGATCTCACTACTTATGGTATTAAGCAACTTCAGGATGAGTATGCTAAATATCAAGATACATCAAACAATTCTACAAAAGTTGTTCAAAACAGAGAAACTCTCACTGCAAAGAATAATAAAATATTAGAAACAGATAAGGCCAAGCTTTTAAAAATGCTTCCAGATAATATTGATAATGTTAAACTTATTCTAGAAATTACTGATATCGCTGCTAAAAGAAATCTCTCTCTTAAGGGCATTTCCATTAGTGGTTCTACTAAAACATCAGAAACTATAGGCCCAGATAATACACCTTATGGTACTTTGAATTTGAAGTTTTCTGTAAATACTACCTATGACACCTTTTTGAATTTATTGAATGATTTAGAGAGCAACTTGAGACTTGTTGATATTACAGATGTTGGTTTTGCTTCTTCGGAAACCGATTTTTATGATTTTAGTGTTAGTTTAAATACGTATTGGTTAAAATAACGATTATGAATAAAAAGAATCAAATTTTAATAGTAGTGATAGTAGTGATAGTTGGTTTTTTTGTATTTAATTACTTCAAAAACAGCTCGGTTGATAATTCTGGTTCTTCTATCGTTGCTGAACAGAGAGTCACTGAATTTGCTGGGGCTAGAGAAATATTAAGTCTTCTAAATAGAATGTCTAATGTTAAATTAGACGATTCTATATTTAACGATAGTAGTTTTAAGTCTTTGAAAGACACCACAGTTGTTTTGGTAGGACAGCCAGTTGGTAGAAATAATCCTTTTGCACCGCTAGGTACAGATGGTTCGAGATCTACTTCATCATCGGCTTCTTCAGCACCAAAAACTCAGTCTGGATCAACACCTTTTGGCGGAAGCACACAGAGATAGTTTTTGGTTTTTGAGAAAGACAGTTTTCAATTAAGGTGATTATTTTAAACATGACCATACTAGAAATTTTAGTTAATAAAAATATAATAAAGAAGGAAGATATAACCAAGATCGAGAAGGAGATGAGCGTATCAGGTAAAACCTTGGAAGAAACACTTGAGGGTTTTGGGGTTTCTTCTGATACTATGCTTAGTGCTAAGGGAGAATATTTTAACGTTCCAATATTAAGTCTTGGTAATCATACAGTTCCTTTTTCTATTTTAAAATATATACCAGAGGACGCCGCTACACATTATGGTGTGGTGCCAATATCTCTTAAGGACGGCGTGCTTGATATTGGTGTTCTTGATCCAGAAAACATTGAGGCAAGAGATGCTTTGAACTTTATTGCTGGAAAGATGAATGTTCCATACAAGATTTTTCTTATATCAGAAGGAGATTTTAAAAAGACAATTGAAAGTTATAAGGGAATGTCAGGAGAGGTGACAAAGGCTTTAAATGAGCTTGAATCAGAATTGTCTGATGATCTTGAAGATGTGGAAATTGTAAAAGGTGGTTTAGCAACTAATTCTGAATCTGGTAAAGTTGAAACAAAGATTATCGAAGATGCTCCTGTTACAAAAATTGTTGCTACTATTCTAAGATATGCCACAGAAGGTGGAGCTTCCGACGTACACATTGAACACATGAGGGATCAGATAAGAGTCAGATTTAGAGTCGATGGAGTCTTAAATACTAGTTTAGTTTTACCTGTTGAGGTTCATCAGGCTGTTGTTGCTAGAATCAAGATCCTTTCAAATATGAAGCTTGATGAGAAGCGTAAACCACAGGACGGTCGTTTTTCTGCAAAGATTGAAGGAAGAAAGATAGATTTTCGTGTATCTACTTTTCCTTCATATTTCGGTGAAAAAGTGGTTATGAGAATTTTGGATCAAGAGAAAGGTGTAAAACCACTTGAAGAGATGGGAATGTCTCCTAAACATATGCAAATGGTACGTGATGCTATAAAAAGACCATACGGTATGATTCTGATTTCTGGTCCTACAGGATCTGGTAAGACAACTACTTTATATGCCATGTTGAATGAGATCAATAAAGATGAGAAAAACGTTTTGAGTTTGGAAGACCCTATAGAATACAATATAGATGGTATGAGCCAGTCACAGGTTTTTCCAGAAATTGGTTATACTTTCGCTTCTGGTTTGAGAACAACCTTAAGACAAGACCCAGACGTTATCATGGTGGGAGAAATTAGAGATAAAGAAACAGCTCAGCTTGCTATTCAGGCTGCTCTTACTGGTCACTTGGTTCTTTCCACAATACACACAAATACATCAACTGGTGTTGTACCTAGACTTATAGACATGGGAGTAGATCCTTTCCTTTTACCACCGACACTTATTCTCACTATCGCTCAGAGACTTGTTAGAAAAATATGTCCTGGAACTGGCAGACCGATGCCAATTGAGGGTAGTTTGAAACAAATGGTTGATAATCAATTTAAGGATTTACCAGAACAGTTCAAGACAGAAATACCAGATGTAAAAGAGATCCTTGGTGTTGAGCCAACATCTGCTTGCCCAAATGGTACTAAAGGAAGACTTGCTGTGTACGAAATGTTTAATATGAATAAAGAGATTGAGCAGGTTATTCTTAAGAATCCAGTGGAGTCAGCTGTGTTTGACGCCGCAAGAAGAAATGGACTTATAACAATGAAAGAGGATGCCATGATAAAGGCAATGAAGAAGATCATTCCTTTTGAAGAGATTAATGATTTATAAAAATAAGAGATAAGTGATATAATACTACCTATGACAACAGAAAAGAGAAAAATTTTAATATTGGATGACGATCGTTTTTTGCTAAACATGTACTCAATGAAATTTGAGAAAAACGGTTTCGATGTAAAGGTGGCTGGCGGAGGACCAGAAGCACTGGAGATTCTTAAGGAAGGTTTCAAACCAGACATTATGCTTATGGACTTGATTATGCCTGTTATGGATGGATTCACTTTCTACGAAACAGCAAAGAATGAAAAACTTGCTGATGGTATTATAGCTATAATGCTTACAAACCAAGGTTTGGTATCTGATATAAACAGAGCAAAAGAGCTTGGGGTACATGGATATATTGTCAAAGCAACCACAATTCCTTCTGAGGTGGTAGAAGAGGTTATACAAATTTATAACAATAATAAAAAATAATATGGATTACAAAAGTGAATTAGCAGATTTGATAAAAACAGTTGCTCAGGAAGGAGCTTCTGATTTACATCTTTCTGAAGGCAGAAGACCCACTATTAGAGTTTCTGGTTTTCTAATTCCTCTTGTAAAAAAAGATGTTCTTACCAAAGATAGTTTAGATGGTATCATCACATTACTTCTTACGAAAGAGAACAAAGACCTTTTCCTAAAGAACAAGGAAATGGATTTTTCATATAATACTGATGAGGGGATAAGATTTAGAGGTAATGCGTATTTCCAGCAAGGTTCTATAAGTATTGCTCTTAGGCTTATACCTAAAAAAATTAGAAGTTTTGAAGAATTAAATCTTCCAGAAATATTAAAATCTTTTGCGGATAGAGAGCAAGGTTTTTTCCTCGTGGTTGGTCCAGTTGGACATGGTAAATCTACAACTCTTGCGGCGATGATAGAAAGTATAAACGATAGTAGGGCAGAACACATCCTTACCATTGAAGACCCTATAGAATATTTATATGAACAAAAGAAATCTATTATAGATCAAAGAGAAGTGAGAATAGACACCGAAGATTTCCCTACAGCTTTGCAGAGTATGTTCAGAGAAGACATAGACGTTGCTTTGATCGGAGAGATGCGTGGTGCAGAAACCATAGCAACAGCTGTTACCGCTGCAGAAACAGGTCACTTAGTATTTTCTACTCTACATACAAATAGTGCTTCACAGACGATAAGTAGAATTATAGATTCTTTTCCTGCTGAGCAGCAGAATCAAATTAGAGTTCAACTTGCTGGAAGCTTAAATGGTATATTTTCTCAACGCTTAGTTCCAAGAGTCTCTGGAGGTCTTATCCCGGCTTACGAACTTCTTATAAATAACACAGCAATTTCAAATCTTATAAGAGAAAATAGAATTCATGAGATAAATTCTGTTATAGAAACATCTTCTCAGGATGGAATGGTAGATATGAATAGATCCCTTGCAGAGTTGGTATCAAAAGGGGAGATAACCATAGAGGATGCTTATAGACATGCTTTAGATCCAAAAGTTTTGGAAAGAATGCTTTAATTTAATAATTTATAAATGACTTTCAAATATAAAACAATAGATGCTAATGGGGGACAACTTTCTGGTGTTATAGATGCTATAAATATGGAAGTTGCTATAAGTGCCTTACAAAAAAGAGGACTTACTATTGTTTCTATATCTCCAGAACAAGTTGGTTCGTTTTTTGAAAAAAACATTACCTTTTTTGAAAGGGTTTCCAATAAAGACGTCGTTATTCTTTCAAGACAGATGGCAACTCTTTTTGAGGCCCAGGTTTCCGCTCTTAGAGTTTTCCAACTTCTTGCTATGCAGTCAGAGAATCCTACTCTTAGAAAGAAATTAAAAGAAGTTGTAGATGACTTGCAGGCTGGTAGTACTATTTCGAATGCTTTAGCTAAACATCCAAAGGTATTTTCTCAATTTTATATAAATATGGTTAAGTCTGGAGAAGAGTCTGGTAAATTGGATCAAACTTTTATGTATTTGGCAGACTATTTGGACAGAACATACGAGGTTTCTTCAAAGGTTAAGACTGCTCTTATATATCCTGCCTTCGTTATATTTACTTTTGTCGCTGTTATGGTACTTATGCTTACAGTAGTTATTCCAAAAATCAGCGTTATTTTGAAAGATTCTGGTCAAGAAGTTCCTATATATACTAAGATCGTTATGGGCTTTTCTGATTTTCTTTTAAATTACGGAATATTTTTCTTAATTGTACTTATTATCGGTGGTTTCTTCTTGTGGAGGTATTTGATGACAGAAAATGGTAAATACTCTTTGGATAGTGCGAAAATAAATACTCCATTTATCAAAAATCTTTATAGTAAGCTATATCTTTCAAGAATTGCGGATAACATGAATACTATGCTTCTTTCTGGTATACCTATGGTTAGAGGTTTGGATCTTACGGGTAATGTTGTTGAAAATGTTGTTTTTAAAAAGATATTGGATAAAACAGTAGAAGATGTAAAGGGTGGAAGCTCGGTATCAGATGCCTTTGGTAAACATCAAGAAATGCCTGGAATATTCGTACAAATGGTGAAGATAGGAGAAGAGACTGGTCAGCTTGGAAATATTTTAAAAACCCTCGCTGCTTTTTATAGGAGAGAGGTTACGAACTCTATCGATTCTCTCGTTAGTCTTATAGAGCCAGCCATGATCGTCCTTCTTGGTCTTGGTGTTGCTTTCCTTTTGGCTTCTGTTCTTATTCCGATTTACAACATATCTTCTGGAGTTTAGAAAAGATTTTAAAAATACCTCTGAATCTTATAAGATTCAGAGGTATTTTTTGTTTAAAGTTATCCACATACCCCCTTATTTACACTTTTTTGTTAAAAAGGTGTATAATATAAACATAAGCCTGAGCTTCGCGCGAAGCTAATTGTTTTTTCAAAAATTTTTCACCTTGAGCAAGTGAAAGACAGAATGAAAAATCACAGGATATTTATTAGAGTTAGAGTTAATTGATTTTTATCGATAAAAATTAAAAAAATATGAATAAAAAAGGTTTTACATTGATTGAGCTTTTGGTGGTTATCGCCATCATTGGTATTCTATCTTCAGTCGTTCTTGCTTCATTGAATTCAGCTAGATCAAAAGGATCAAATGCTGCTATAAAGTCTAGTTTGGCTAACATGAGAGCACAGGCAGAAATGTATTATGACGGTACAGGTGCAGGAACATATGGTGCATCTAATGCTTTGTGTACAGATGCTGCTTCTGGTATAAAAAATATGGTTGATTCAGTTAAAGGAATGTCAACTGCTGTTACATGTACTAGCGACGCTAGCTCATGGGCTGTGTCTGCTTTGTTGAAAGATGCAACAACATGGTGTGTTGATTACACTGGCAAATCTGCAACAACAACAGGTATCGCTTCCTCAACTCCGTTTAAATGTAGCTAAACTTTATTAAGACTTCTTAATAATTAAAAAGAAAAAACTCGCAATCGCGAGTTTTTTCTTTTTTATAAAATGATATAATATTAAGCATGATAAAAATCACTAAACAAATTTTACTCCTCATTATTGTTATTTTAATAATCATTGGCTTCTATTTTGGTTATAATTATTTTATAGATAGCAAATTAAGATCTGATGCAAAAAGACTTTCGGAGAGGGAATTATATATTAATACAAAGTTTGGTGGTTTGGTTGATAAAACAAAGATGACAGAAGGTTTTTGGTATACGGTAAAGGATCAATATGGCAATGAAAGCATAGCCTTTTTTGATCCTAGCGCTTTGGCTGGAAGTGATCTTACCCAAGAAGAGATAGACATGATCTACGGTCAGGTAAAAAGCTCTGAGATTTCAGATAAGAATCGATATGAAGTGGTTCCGGAAGAAAAATTATCGGAAAATATGCAATTTTATAATTCAGTCCTTTCTTCTCCTGTGTCACAAAATGAAAATCAGTATGTGGATATAAAAAAGAATCTAATTTCTCTTTTTAAAAATGGGAATGCTACCAAAGACGATCTCATCCAGCTTGCTTATATTTATGAGTTAGAGGGTAAATATTCAGACAAGGATTTAATTAATAAAAAAATATGTGCATCTTTTAAAATTAGATGTACTCAAGATTTGCAAATAGAGATAAGGGGTTATGTAAAAGATTCTCGTGGCTGGCTTGTTCAAAATGCAAAAGTTGATGTTCTAAGTGATGATAATGCGTCATCTGTTTTGACAAATGAAAATGGTGCATATTTGATAAAGATGAAAGCGAATGAATTACAAAAGATTCGTTTAAAAGTCACAAAAAAGGGATATTCTGATGGTATTGTTAGCCTTCAGGTTTTGTATAAAGAGCAAAAGAAATATCAAGCAGAAGATGCGGTAATTAAAAATGCCAACTATCAATTTACTTTAGATACAAAAAAGAGGACAATAACTGGTGATGACAATAAAATAGAAGGGGATACGGCAATTGTGAAAACCTCTCAAAGCACATACTCGATACCTTTAAATGTATTTTTTGATAAAAATGGAAATTATTTTAGTGGGCAGGTTGAGATTGTGGCTTATGAATTTACTAGAGAAACTGTACCTGTAAGTATTATGGCGGTAGATACTTTTGACACCGTTCGAGGATACGCTGGGAATCTTATGCAAACCTTTGGTATGCCATATATACAGTTCTATGACAAAGATGGGGGAGATTTGTTTGTAAGAAAAAGCTCACCGATTAAACTTATTTACAAAATGTATCATATGGAAGATCTATATTCTGGCGATACAAACATATATGAACCAGTTACAGAAAAGGATGTTTCCGAGATGATTACTTATTGTAAAAATAGTAAGGAAGAGTATCCAATTACGAGAGAGTTTTTGATTGAAAATCGACTTCTTAAGTTCCCAGCATGGTGGATTTTTGACCAAAGTAAAGGGGTTTGGGACAATATTGGCTACAAATTACTCGATTCAAGTGGAACGATAGAAACCATCTTCTATACAATTAAAGATGTGGTATAATTATTAGTAAGGTTTAATTTATTAATTTTAATATTTAAGTATGAATTTTTATTCAAAAAAATCTAAGGTTGGTATTTTGTTTATTTTAGTTTTAATTATTATTTTGGCTGTCGCAGGCTTCTTTATTGCTAGACAATATACAAAAGCAAATACTGATTATATTTGTACCAAGGTAACTTATGGTGCGTGTGTTATTGATAATACTCAAACACAGAGTAATTTTTCCTGTGTTGATGGGAAATATCAAAGAACTGTAAACGGAATCAAGTCTATAGCCAACACTTCATTCGCTTGGAGAAGAACTTCTTGCCCTACCAGTGATTATAAAAGCACGGTGCGTGGTAGCTCCAAGGGTGCTTCTGGTTTAATTGGTTCAGAAAATGTTTCTGTTGAATATCAGAGCTGTCAGTTTATAGAATATGGTGATTCTTGTGGCGGTGGAGGCAGGACCAGCTGTGTTCCTAAAGAAGGGGAGTATTTAAATAGTAATGGAGAATGTGTTGCTGTTTCACCTGTAGATTTATGTCCAAACATCCTAGATGGTAAAATTCATAATCAAGCTTATATAGCTTCAAGTTCTTTGGTTTACAATCCAATAGAGAATAAATGTGATCCAAAAGATACTGATGTTTGTAGTAACCCTGGTATCCAAAGAACAATGCTCGGATTCACTTGGAGGGATGGAGCCGGATATTGCCACACAGAGGCTTCTGAGGTTGAGGATAAAAATATTGTTATGGATATAAATTGTTCTACGAATAATGGTCAGACATGGAATGATTGTTCGAGAGTTGTGCTAGCTTCAAGAAGTCAACCTATAAAATTAAGGCCAATAATAGGTGGAATTATTGACAAAAATGGTCAATATGAATGGTTTGATCCATCTAAGGCAGGGCAACCAATTGCATATTTCGATGGTATTGACCCATCAGAAATATCTAACATTGTAAAACCCCTTATGAATCTTAAGCTTGATACAAAAACCAGGTTTACTAAAGATGTTAGTTTAAAATTTGTTGACAGCAACAATGGAAAATATAATACTTTCACAAAGGCGATTAATATTGTAATTGCTTCTCAAGATGTCATTATAGAAAGATAATTTATATCTTTAATTATAAGAAAACAAAACCCCACTAAAATGGGGTTTTGTTTTTGATTTAAAAATTATATAATATGTATATGAAAATTAACTTCAAAAAAGGATTTAGCATAGCCGAGATAGTTGTAGTTGTTGGTATTATGGCCCTTCTTACTACCTTAGTTTATACATCACTTGATGGTTCAAAAAAACAGAGTAGAGATCAAAAGAGGGTTTCTGATATAAGCTCAGTTCAACTCGCTTTAGAACAGTTTTACGCAAGAAATAAATATTATCCAAACTCTTTGTCTATAAATAGTACCGATGATTTATCTAAATATTTATCTTCTGTTCCAGATGGAGTAGTGTATGCCCCACTAGTCAGCATAAATCCTAGTGATCCTATTCCAAACACTAAGTGTAGCTCATATCATTTATATATATCGTTGGAGTCACAAATTTCTGTGTTAGATTCTAAAAAGGGTTTTAATTCATTAACTACAGTCACACCAAGTTGTATTATTAGTCCTGATAAAAGAATAGACGCATCGGCTGCGGTTGCACCTTTGATTTACGACGTAACTCCTTAAATTAATTTTGTGATTTTATTTAATACACTTTTATTTTTTATATTTGGTGCGATCATAGGGAGTTTTTTGAATGTTGTTGTTCTGAGATATAACACGGGTTGTTCTTTTGTGAAGGGAAGATCCAAGTGTTTTTCTTGTTCCAAAGAGCTTTCATGGTATGAACTCGTGCCGATTTTTAGTTTTTTATTTTTAAAAGGTAGATGTTTTGGTTGCAAGAGTAAAATCTCTATTCAATATCCACTTGTAGAATTTATTACTGGTGTACTTTTTTCCTTTGTTTTTCTAAAGTTTGGTTTTGATACTTTTTTGCCAGCATACTTATTTATTACAGCCTTGCTTGTAGCAATGGCCATATATGATTTTATGCACAAAATTATTCCAGATGGAATGGTTTTTGTATTTGATCTGTTGGCACTTATTTTGGTTTTTATGAAGACTGGTTTTATCAGTTCTTTTCAAATGCCGGGCTTTCTTAATTTATTTGCAGGAATAGTCTTATTTGCTTTCTTCGGTGGTCTCTGGCTTGTTTCTTCTGGTAAATGGATGGGGTTTGGTGATGCCAAGCTTTCCCTCGGTATCGGATGGCTTCTTGGTATGTCTGGAGGTATTTTTTCTATAATGTTGGCTTTCTGGATTGGAGCTATATTTAGTATAGTTTTACTTATTTTAGAGAAGTTGAATTTATCCAATAAAAAGCTTACAATTAAAAGTGAAATACCTTTTGCCCCGTTTATAATATTTGCTTTTTTCATTGAATTTTTATTGGGCTGGGGCTCGGTTTATGTTGGTTATTTATTTAATTTTTAAATGATAAAAAAGAACCTTAAAAAAATAAATTCGGCCGGGTTTACTCTTGTAGAGCTTTTGGTCACTCTTTCTATTTTTGCTGTTACTACTGGTATCGTTATGACAAGTCAGGGTAAGTTTGATAATAGTATTTTACTTACAAATACAGCATATGATATAGCTCTTACTTTGCGTCAGGCGCAGACTTTTGGAGTTAACGTAAAAGAGGGTTCTGGTAATGCTTCCAGTAAATTTAATCCATATGGGGTTGTTTTTAATAATTCAGTAAAAACAAGATTTGATCTTTTCGAAGACCTTCCGGGCGGTAGCGGGGGTAGTAATTATAGATATAAATATGATGGTAATTTTATATGTGTGACTAATGTAGACTTAGAATGTGTTAGCGGCTTTAAGATTAAAAGAGGACATTATGTAAAATCAATTTCTATTTATGATAATGCTGGAGCATCTTCATCTGTTGACGTTTTGAATATAAGTTTTATTAGACCTAATCCTGAGGCAATAATAGTGGCAGATGTTGGAGCCAATATTGGAAGTTATAATCCAGCTCTTCCATCGGCTTTCTTTAATTTACCAAAATCTGCAGAGATTGTTATCTCTTCTGCTGATAATTCAGCAACAAGAACTATAATAGTAACCAAAGTAGGACAAATTTATGTTAAAAGATAATTCAAAATTTAATAAGGGTTTTACTTTAGTCGAAATGCTCGTTGCCATTGCTGTTTTTATGATTGTTATGACAGTAGCTGTCGGTTCTCTGGTTTCAATAATAGATGCTAATAGAAAAGCTCAGGCAATAAAAAATGTTGTTAATAATATAAATTTTGCTTTGGAAAGTATTTCAAAGGATATGAGAGTTGGAACAAATTTCTTCTGTTTGACTAACGCGTTATATAATAATGGAACTTATACAAGTGGAGAGTATGTTAATGATGAAGATGCTTGTAAGATTGGTTCTGTTGGGGTTGGATATAAGAAGGAGAAAAACAAGTACGTTTATTATAGATTTTTTCCTGGAGACAGTAGTGTTTTAGGAGAGAAGGGTAATATTAGAAAATGTGTCAGCTCCAGTTTTCCAGATTGTAATGATTGGGAAAGTATTACTGCACCAGCTTACAATGTTCAAATTACAAGTATGAAGTTCTATGTCTTAGGTGCCGATACTCTTTTTGATGCTGCTGGTGTCTATACCAATAAGTCAAAGACTCAAGATTCATGGAGACAACCAAGGGTTATAATTGCCTTGGAAGGGACAGCTGGTATTAAGGATAATGTGAAAACAACTTTCAATATTCAAACAACTGTTTCTCAGAGAATAAGAGAAATACATTAATATATGTTATATGTAAAAAATAAAAAAAGAATAGAAGGGTTTACGTTAGTGGAGTCACTTGTTGCTATTTCTATTTTGATGGTTGCTATCGTTGCCCCTATGACAATCGCTCAGAAAGGTCTAGGCTCTGCTTCATATTCTAAAGATCAGATGACCGCATCTTTTTTGGCTCAAGATGCGATTGAGTTTATAAAAAACAAGAGAGATGAGATTGGTTTGAGGAAGGTTGCTGTTAAAGCAGATCCGATTGACGCTGAATGGCTTGGGAGTAACTCGGCTTTGATTTTGTTGGACATTTATAATAAGTGTCTAAATCAAACATGTTATGTTGATACTGTGATTGAGAATATAAGTAATACTCCTAGTAACGTCTATTTAATCAGAAATTCTTCAGATCATAGTTTTATCTATTACGGTAATCAAAATTCAAATTCTGGTTACGAATCAGAACTATCTAAATTCAAAAGAGAGGTAACCGTGAAATATCCTGCATCTAGTAGTTTGGACGAAGCCCTTATCACAGTCAAAGTATCTTGGCCAGGTGAAACGATCACTGTTCAAAGCTTTATTTATAATTACTGGGAAAACCTATAGATATGAATATTAAGAAGTATAGAAAAATTAATATGGTTTTAAGATCTACTAAAGGGTTTGCTATGCTTTTTGCTGTGCTTACAGCCAGCTTACTTCTTACGATTGGTATTTCTATTTTTAATATTTCCTTTAAAGAACTATCTATTTCTACAAATGCCAGAGAGTCACAGATAGCGTTTTTTGCTGCTGATAGTGCTAGAGAATGTGCTTTGTATTGGGATGCAAAGAAAGGTTATTTCCCATCTTGTATAGATGACAAGGCAACTTGTACAGAATCTGAGCCGAATGACAAATATGGCAATTCAATTATTTGTAATGGTAGTGTTGTAACGATAGTTAAAAGTCCGGTCAATACCGTTGCTACAACAACGTATAAAAATGATTATGGAACTTTGAAGCCTTTTATCAAATATAGTGATAGTAGCTTAGACCCAGAAGCTGATGTAGATATTACCAAATATTTTAACAGCGCAGATAATAGTATCACTACAACAATTAGTGCGAGAGGTCATAATGTTGGGGTTTTAGGTAGAAGACTTGAAAGAGCTATTGAACAGACAAGCGTAAGATAATTTTATGCAGAAAAATATTCCAGAAGAAATTATTGCTAGATATGAAAAATTAAAAAAAACGGTAGATCATTACCGATATCTATATCATGTACAAGACAAGCCAGAGATTTCTGATGAAGCTTATGATTCTTTGATAAAGGAGATTGTCTTAATTGAAGAAAAATATCCTGAATTAATTACTCCAAATAGCCCTACTCAGAGGGTCGGAGCAGAACCTCTAGAAGAATTTAAAAAGGTAAAACATGAAGTGGGGCAGTGGTCATATGACGACTGCTTTGATTTTAATGAATTAAAAAAGTGGGATGAGAAAGTAAGAAGAATGGTTGCAAAAGATAATTCTCTAAAAGAAGAGAAAGTGGAATATTGCTGTGAACTTAAGATTGATGGTCTCAAGATTATCTTGACCTATAAAAGTGGTGAATTTATAAAAGGTGCTACTCGTGGAGATGGAGAAGTTGGTGAGGATGTAACTCAAAATTTAAAAACTATTAAGAGTATTCCCCTTACTCTTCCCAAACCTATAGATATTATTGCGGTAGGTGAGTGTTGGCTTTCAAGGAAAGAGTTAGTGGAGATAAATAAGATAAGAGTTTTAAATGAAGAAGAACCTTTTGCTAATACAAGAAATGCTGCTGCTGGCTCTATCCGTCAGCTTGATCCAAAAATTGCAGCCAAAAGGAAGCTGAGTTCTTTTATTTATGATATTGATAAGATAAGCGGTGAATTACCAAAAACTCAAGATGAAGAATTAAAATTACTTTCTGATTTAACATTCAAGATCAATCCACACCATGAAGTGTTTGATTCTTTGGATGGAGTAGAGAAGTTTTATAAAAAGTGGGCAAAGGATAAGGACAGGCTTGATTATGGTTTGGATGGTGTTGTTATAAAAATAAACTCTAGAAAAATACAGGAAGCTTTAGGATATACGGCTAAATCTCCAAGATGGGGAATTGCCTATAAATTTCCAGCAGAACAGGTTACAACTCTCGTAGAAGACATCGTTTTTCAGATTGGTAGGACTGGCGTTATTACTCCAGTAGCACATCTTAGACCGGTACTTGTTGCTGGTTCTACAGTTTCAAGAGCTACTTTACATAATGAAGATGAAATAACAAGACTTGATGTAAGGATTGGGGACACAGTAATACTTCAAAAAGCAGGGGATGTAATACCAGACATCGTAGAGGTTGTAAAAAGTTTACGTACAGGAAAAGAAAAGGTGTTTGTTTTTCCCACAAAACTTGAAGCTTGCGGAGGTGACGGAGGCATAGAGAGAATTCCTGGACAAGCGGCGTGGAGATGTGTAAATAAGAATTCATTTGCACAGCAGAAAAGAAAGTTCTATCACTTTGTTTCTAAAAAGGCTTTCAATATGGACGGTTGTGGTCCTAAGATTACCGATGCACTTTTAGAAAATAATTTAATTACTAATTTTGATGATATCTTTACCCTAAAACGTGGTGACCTACTTGCTTTACCTAGATTTGCTGAGAAATCGGTAGATAATTTACTTTCTTCTATTGAAAAATCTAGAGAGATTTCTCTAGCTAGATTTATTGTTTCTCTTTCTATACCACAGGTTGGTGAAGAAACAGCGATTGACCTATCAAATCACTTTGGTAACTTAGAAAAAATTAGGAATGCAAAAGTAGAAGAGTTACAAAAAATAAATGGAGTGGGAGACGTAGTTGGGGAGTCTGTATTTAATTGGTTTATTAAAAAAGAGAACAAGGATTTGGTAGAAAGACTGCTTAAACAAATTAAGATACAAAGAGTGGAAACAGTAAAAGTTTCTAAGGCTAAATTAACTGGCATGACTTTTGTTGTGACCGGGACACTTTCTATGCCAAGAGACGAAGTAAAGGATATTATAAGGTCTTTAGGTGGCGATGTTTCGGAATCAGTTTCTTCAAAGACTACATACTTAGTGGCCGGTGAAAATGCCGGATCAAAACTTGAGAAAGCGCAAAAACTTGGTGTTAAGGTGCTAAATGAGGAAGAGTTTTTAAAGATAATAAAATAAACTTTTATATTCTAAATTCTGTCTGAATATGCTATATTTACCCTATGTTGGAAATTAAAGATATAGAAAAGCTTGCCAAATTAGCCAGAATTGAGCTAACTACAGAGGAAAAGGAGGACCTGCTTAAGGAAGTAGATCCTATTTTAGGTTATGTAGCACTCCTTAAGGAAGTTGTTTCTTCTGTTGGAGAAACTAAAAAGGCAGGGGAACTTAGAAATGTAACAAGAGAGGATTCTTTGCCAACTGAGTCTGGATTAAATACTGAAGTGTTAGTCGCTGATATGCCAGAATCTCAAGATAATTATTTGAAGGTAAAGAAAATTTTATAATTTTATGATTGACCTTAGGAATCTTACAATTAAAAAAGCACATGAAGCCTTAACAAAAGGCGAGTATACTTCTGTAGAATTAGCCAATGCATATTTGGAACAAATTAAAAAAACCGATGGAGATATACATGCATATCTTGAAATTTATTCTGATGTATTGGAACAAGCAAAAAAGGCTGATGAAATAATTAAATCTGGTAAAGCTACTGTACTTACAGGTATTCCCATTTCTATAAAAGATAATATTTTAATAAAAGGTAGAATCGCTTCTTCTGCTTCGAAGATTTTGGAAAATTATGTAGCGACATATGATGCTACTGTGGTTGAAAAACTAAAAAAAGAAGGGGTCGTATTTATGGGTAGAACAAATATGGATGAATTTGCCATGGGTGGTTCTACTGAAAATTCCGGCTTTGGGCCAACAAAAAACCCGTTTGATGTAGAAAGGGTACCTGGAGGTTCTTCTGGTGGTGCAGCGGCTTCTGTGGCCTCAAACGAGGCTTTGGTAGCTCTCGGTTCTGATACAGGAGGCTCTATTCGTCAGCCAGCAAGCTTTTGTGGGCTTGTGGGTTTGAAGCCGACTTACGGTGCTGTTTCTAGGCATGGTGTAATGGCTATGGGATCTTCACTTGATCAAATTGGTCCATTTGGAAAAACAGTTGAAGATGTAGAAATTCTTTTTAATACAATAAAGGGACAGGACACAATGGACAGTACTACTATCCCAGATAAAACTTCTGAAGTTTTGAAAGAAAAGAAAATGAAAATTGGTGTGCCAAGAGATTTTCTTAATATGGGTGGAATAGATGGAAGTGTTGTAAAAAGTTTTGAGGAATCTTTAGAAAAATTAAAGAGTTTGGGGCACACGATTGTTGATATAGAATTACCAAATTTAAAATATTCTCTAGCTGTTTATTATGTCATTGTTCCTGCAGAAGTTTCTTCAAACATGGCCAGATTTGATGGTATGAGATTTGGTAAGAGACTATCTGGTAAAGATGGTATTGAAGACTATTTTCTTTCAAGACAGGCTGGTTTGGGCAGAGAAGTAAAAAGGAGAATTATACTTGGTACATACGTACTTTCTTCGGGCTATTATGATGCTTATTATAATAAGGCAAATATTGTACGAGAACTTATAACAAATGATTATAAAAAAGCTTTTGAAAGAGTAGATGTGATTATTACCCCTACTACTCCTGGTCCGGCGTTTAGGATAGGGGAGAAGTCCGGAGATCCACTTAAGATGTACCTTGAAGATATTTTTACTGTACCAATAAACTTGGCTGGTGTTCCAGCAATATCTGTCCCATTTGGTTTTAAAGAAATTGATAACAAGAAACTTCCATTAGGAATACAGTTTATAGCGAAACACTCTGGGGAGGAAATTCTTTTTGCTATTTCTAAAGATTTATTAGGAGAGAAATAATTTCTTTTTGAGATTTTGTATTAGGTGTTATAATATTTACCATGAATCAGATAGACTCATTACATTCTTTAGACCCATTTTGGATATTTCGTGTACTGTATGAGCTTTTTACTGGTGGTGTAAATGGTTCTGCAAGTTCTGCGGCAAAGATTAGCGTTGGGATATCTGGTTTTATTCACAATATTCCATATCATTTGATAAACTTTTTTGCTAGATATGTAGTATTTTCTATACTTCTTTCAATTGTTCTCCTAATCTTATCCATAATTTATATTAGAAGATTTACCGCGATAAGAAAGAAAATAATGGATAAGATAATACCTACTGAAGGAGAAAAAGAATCTCATGCAGATGAAAAAGAAATGGTAAATCCTAAATGGCAGCTAATTGAGAAGCATATCAATTCAGATAATCAGGCTGATTGGAAGCTTGCAATTCTTGAGGCAGATATTATGCTCGCAGAACTTTTAGAAAGTATGGCTTTACCAGGAGATAGTATCGGTGAAAAATTAAAAGCCGTGGAAAAAAGTGATTTTGGATCTCTAGAAGAAGCATGGGAGGGACACAAAATACGAAATGCTATTGCTCACGAAGGTTCAGATTTTTTGATTACAGAAAGAGAAGCAAAAAGAGTTATCTCTTTGTATCATAAGGTTTTTGATGAGTTTGATATAATCTAAGTTCAGCTTGATTTTGTATCTTTTATCTGGTAATATACTACCTCTAGTATAGCGGGGTAGAGTAACGGTAATTCGCAAGGCTCATAACCTTGAGATTTTGGTTCAAATCCAAACCCCGCAACATTTTTTAAGAAGGATTTTGCGAAGCAAAATCCTTCTTTTAATTTGTTTTTTCGTTAAAAAATGCTATATTGTCTTTGTTTATATGTCGACGTAGCTCAGACGGTTAGAGCGTAGCACTCATAAAGCTAAGGTCGGTGGTTCGATTCCACCCGTCGACACAGATTAAGAAAGATATATCTATACGTTTTTTTTAAGTTATTCTTAATGCCTAGTGTAATACCCTGTCACGTGTTACAATTGACAGATGCCAATATATAAAAAGGTAAATAAGGATTTTTTTAAAAAATGGACACCTGAGATGGCTTATATTTTAGGGTTTTTCTCGGCGGATGGGTACATTACTGTGAATAAACGTGGTGCTAGTTTTTGGAGTATACAAATAACAGATAAAGATTTAATTTATAAAATAAGAGAGTGTGTTGAGGCTGAACATAAAATAGGTTTTAGAAAGGGTTTGGGAAATAATAAGGATTTATACAGATTACAGGTGGGGAGTTTTGAAATGTGTGAGGATTTAAACAAATTAGGTTTAAAAGCAAATAAAACTAAAAATCTATTGTTACCAAAAGTCCCCAAGAAATACTTTTCAGATTTTGTCCGTGGATATTTTGATGGTGACGGTAATGTTTGGGTTGGTTTTCTCCATAAAAATAGACCCAGACCAGATCTGGTAATTTTTACTGCTTTTACTTCATGTTCTCTTTGTTTTTTGACTGATTTACGAGATAAATTAAATGCTGCGGGTTTGTCTGGTGGTTCTATTATTAAAAACAAAGCTAATTATTGTCGTCTCTCATTTAGTACTAAAAGCACTTTGAAATTATTCAAATATATGTATAATAGTATAGATCTTAAAAAAGATGGTTTGTTCCTGAAGAGGAAAGCAGCTGTTTTTGAGAGATTCATCAAAATGCGGGCGTAGCTCAACGGTAGAGCACTCCCCTGTAGACGTGCAGCTTTTCGTTGAGAGACGAATTGAAACTCTCTGGGATAACGGTGAAGGCTAAGTTTCATTTAGAAATATGCGAACACCGTGGGAACCCCTAGATTCGCTAGGGGGCGCCGTAGAGACTAGATACCGGAGTACCCTAACTTGTTATGAGAAGGGTAAAGATATAGTCCACGCCGCTATGAAAATAGTGGAATTAGTGCACGGGAGAGGCCGTGGGGTCAGCACCCATCGCCCGCGCAATTAAAAGCCCCATTTGGGGCTTTTTTGCTATTTATAAAACAATATTTTCTAATATTTATACTGAATAAAATTGTGTTATAATATTTGAACTTACTGATTGGCGTTATTTTTCTGATTAATTTATAAAAAGATTTATTTAATAATATGGGTTTTGATTCCATTATATTTCTAATTTTTATAGCTTCTTTTTTCTTTACCCTCTTGTTTAGTTACATTGATTTCAAAAGAAAAAAACCGGTTTCAAAAGAACCTTATATTTCTATAGTTATTCCTACTTATAATGACGGTGATACTATTGGAGAATCAATAGCTAGTGTTTACGATTCTTATAATAAAGAAAAGTTTGAAATTATAGTTGTAAATGACAAGAGTACGGACAATACTTTAGAAAAACTTGAGGTTTTAAGAAATAAATATAATTTTACTATTTTAAATAATGATGAAAACCTTGGAAAGGTTAGGTCATTAAATCATGCTGTAGATCACACGAAGGGTGATTTTATTTTATTTCTAGATTCAGACACTCTTATATCTAAAAAAGCGCTTTTTGATATGTTGAGTTCATTAGAAAATCCAAGGGTAGCTGCCTCTACTTGTAGGTATAGGGCAAAAAACAAAGGCTTTATGGCAAGAATGCAGGAGCTTGAATATGGTTTGCTCGGTTTAATACAGACTTCCTACAATCTAACATCAACTATCAGTTTGTGGGGTGGGTGTATTTTAATAAAGAAGAACGCCTTAGAGTCAGTCGGTAGATTTTCTCTAAATATGCTTATAGAAGATATGGATTTGGCCTTGAAGCTTGGCGAGAATGGCTGGAAGGTTAGAGAAAGTCATTATTCTGTAGCTAGTTATGTGCCAACTTCTTTTAAGGTTTATTATAAACAGAAAATGAGATGGGCTGCTGGATTTGGGCAAAACTTTTTTGCTCATTACAAAACCTTTTTTAGAAACCCGATGGTAATTTTCTTTTTCTTAACATATTCTCTGCTCACTTTTTCTTTCGTTTTTTTAATGATAAGAAACATTCTTTTTGTAGACAATCTTTACCAGATTTTTGAATCAATACGTGATCAGGGTTATTCCTTCTTTAATTCTTTATATATGATGCAGCTCAGTAATAGTTTCCATTTCTTTAAAACTTTGTCACTTTATTTCTTGTATCCATTATTTTCTCTTCCTTATGCTCTTATGAATATTAATTCTAGAAAAGAGTGGTACAAGGTCTGGCTTGTGTTTCCTTTCTCTATTCTTTATATGCCTGTTTATAGTGTGATTAGTGTCACTGGTATCTTGAAGGGAATAAAGGATTTTTATACTATTAAGAAGGATCAGAGAGGCTGGTAGTGATTATCTAAACAAAAAACCCTTATTTATAAGGGTTTTTTGTTTGAATAATTTTCTTGTGTAAATTATAGCACATATGCTATAATTACATCAGAAGGAGATGTTTGAAATGATGAGTTATCGGAGCAGTCTCTCCCTTTTTAAAACTAAGATTTTGGTTTTAAAAAAGGAGGGGTTGTTCTGGTTTTAGCCAGAGGTTTTGCTTCGTCGAGCAAAATTTAAATAACCTTCCATAATTTTCAATATCATGAAAATTTTAGGAGCCATAGGTTTAGGTTTGGCTATAATCATTATCCGTTACTTGGTACCAGAAATCTTTTCGGTACTAGTACAAACCCTCCTGCAGTTCTTTCACATTCTGCAGACAATGCTTTCCATGGGGGAAAGTTCACTTTCTGCTGGAGTATTCCTACCACAGCTTCCTGTTGGATCTGAATTTCCTCAGATTACACAGACAGCTTGGTAAGAAAAAAGCCGTTCCTAAAAGAACGGCTTTTGTTTTGTCTGTATTCAATGATTGAAAAAAGCTAGCAAATAAGTTATCTTTACAGTATGCCGTTGTAGCTCAGTTGGTAGAGCACGTCATTGGTGGGTCGTAACCCCTGCCCATATAATTGGTAACTTTTATATGAATCCCGAATCACGGTTAATATCCTAATTATTAGGACAAGACCGTAGCGCTTTAATAAGCGCTCGAACGACTGACAAGGGTTTCCATATTTAAATGGAAAAAGATACAGTCTAGTCCTTGCTGTAAAGTAAGGTGTAAACGAATGACGAGGTCATCGGTTCAATCCCGATCAACGGCTCCAAGTTATTAGGTAGGCCGATCTAGCTCATCTGGTAGAGCAATCCCTTCGTAAGGGAGAGGTGCGGGGTTCAAGCCCCCGGTTCGGCTCATTGCAAATAAGTTTTTATTGTACTAGTATTTATTTTATCGATTGGGGATTCGGCGCAATGACCTGAGAGGCTTATCTGGTCCACCAGGTAAAACTTCCAAGTAGTGGCGAGCGAAAGTAGGGTTGTTGCTCCTGATAAAGATTCTTAATCGATACTGTTGGTCTGGAGGGTGCACGTTGATTCGTTCATCGGATCTACTACGTGTTTTGTGGAGGCAAACTAAAAAGGTTAACACCCAATAGGGATGTCACTGGCGTCACGTCGCGTGATTATACCGCGGTGTTGGAAACAACATTAATCGTGATCGTCGTTTCATTGTTACAACATCCAAAATCTGACTTCCAGATCAACAACCATTTCCCGCAGCTTTTTAGCCGCGGGATTTTTTTATATAATTTTGCTATACTTTTTTTGTGGAATACAAACTTAAAAAAATAGAGGAACTTGAAAAGGAAATGCTACTTCCTGACTTTTGGGCTGATAAAATAAAAGCGCAGAATACTCTAAAACAAATTGCTGAATTAAAAGCCGAGATTTCTGGTGTTGGTAAATATGAAAAGGGTGATGCAATCATGACTATTTTTTCTGGTGCCGGTGGGGATGATGCCGAGGATTTCTCCAGAATTCTTTTCGAGATGTATTCAAAGTTTTGTGAAAAAAAAGGATGGTCATATAAAACATTAGATGAAAGTGAAAATGATCACGGAGGATATAGAAACATCACATTAGAAATTTCTGGTCAAAATGTATATGGAGATTTGAAAGGGGAGTCTGGTGTGCATAGGCTCGTAAGACTTTCACCGTTTAATGCAAAGAACTTAAGACAGACATCTTTTTCTCTTGTAGAGGTTGTCCCGAAAATTGAAAAGGACGCAGCAATAAATATATTAGAAAGTGATTTGAAAGTGGAACTTTCAAAAGCTGGTGGCCCAGGTGGACAAAATGTAAATAAAAGAGAAACGGCTGTAAGGCTTGTTCATATTCCAACAGGTATTTCTGTAAGAACTACGAGTGAGCGCTCTCAAGCACAGAATAAAGAAAAGGCTCTTCAGATATTGAAAGGTAAATTATATGCAAGAGAACAAGAAGAAAAAGCAGCGAAAGAAAAAGGGCTTTTCATAAGTAAGACTACTTCTATAGATTGGGGTAATCAGATTCGTTCATATGTTTTTCATCCTTATAAAATGATTAAGGATCATCGTACAGATGTAGAGACAAGCAATATTGATAAGGTGCTGAGTGGGGAATTAGATGAATTTATTGAAGCCGAGAGATAATTCTTGTATCCATTCTTCTTGGATGATATAATACTCTAGTAATGATAGTTTTTGATAAAATCACAAAGGTTTATCCAGATGGCGAAGTGGCCCTAAGCGAGGTTACAGTCACAATTGAGCCAAAAGAATTCGTCTCTATTGTAGGACATTCTGGTGCTGGGAAAACAACTTTTCTAAAAATGCTATTAGCAGAAGAAAAACCAACATCTGGTGATGTGTTTTTTGAGTCTATAAGTGTTCATAAATTAAAAAAGCACGAGATACACCACTTTAGAAGAAAAGTTGGTACAGTCTTCCAAGATTTTCGTCTTTTGCCGAATAAAACGGTTTATGAAAATGTGGCTTTTGCTATGGAAGTAGCTGGCAGACATGATGATGAAATTGCATTAGATGTTCCTCATGTACTTGAACTTGTAAATCTCGCAAAGAAAGCCATGAGCTTCCCAAAAGAGCTTTCTGGTGGAGAGAAGCAGAGAGTTGCTATAGCTCGCGCTATTGTAAATCAGCCGGATATAATTATCGCCGATGAACCTACTGGAAACCTTGATCCTATAAATACCCATGAGATTATTCAGATACTTAAGAAAATAAATGATTTGGGTACAACTGTTATTTTAACTACACACAATAAGGGAGTTATAGACTCTTTGGGTAAAAGAGTCATTAGTATGGAAAATGGTAGAATAGTAAGAGACGATGCATCGGGCAGATACGTCTTATAATTATAATAAATATGTTTTGGACAAATACAAAAAGAGTTTTAGTTTCAGGTTTTCAAAATTTCTTTAGAAATGGTTTTGTTACCCTTTCTTCTATTCTTATAATGACCATCACTCTTTTTATTATCTGCTCTCTTATCCTTCTTGGTGGTTTCTTCAATTACTCTCTAGATCAAATAAAAGAGAAAGTAGATATAAACGTATATTTTGTTACAAACGCCGATGAAAGCAATATCCTTACCGTTCAAAAATCATTAGAAGCTTTACCAGAAGTTGATTCTATTACCTATGTTTCCAGAGATCAAGCCTTAAATGATTTCAAAGATAAACACAAAGGTGACGAGCTTACTTTACAAGCTCTTGATGAATTAGGGGATAATCCACTCGGGGCTTCTTTAAATATCAAAGCTAAAGATCCTTCACAATATGCAGGTATAGCAGAGTTTTTGAAAGGTAATACTTTACTATCAAAAAATGGTAATAGTATTATAGATAAGGTTAACTATGCTCAAAATAAGGTGGTGATAGATAAGTTTACTAATATTATTGGTTCAGCAAATACTTTGGGTATTACTCTCGCTATTATCTTCGTCCTCATTTCAATCATAATCACATTAAATACAATCAGACTTACCATCTTCATGGCAAAGGATGAGATTGCTGTTATGCGCTTAGTGGGTGCTTCGAGTAAATTTATAAAGGGTCCATTTATAGTAAGCGGTGTTTTGTGTGGAATAATTTCAGCAATAATAATTATTCTTTCTTTTGCCGCCGTTACTTTCTGGATAAACAGTTCTTACTCTTTCTACTTCTCTGGCTTTAATATCTTTGATTATTATATTTCAAATTTTGTTTTGATATTCTTTGCAATCTTTGGTTTGGCGATTGCGCTTGGTGCAGTGGCTAGCTACTTAGCAGCACATAGATATCTTAGGGAATAGAGACTATTACAAAACCCTTAATTTCTTGAGAAATTAAGGGTTTTCTGTTATTGTAATCATATTGCGGGATCGTCTAATGGTAGGACACGCCCCTCTGGAGGGTGGAATTCTGGTTCGAGTCCAGGTCCCGCAGCCGACACATATTTATGAATTTGTCAATAGATATTAAATATCTATTGATTTAAAAATAAAAAAGAGCGGTTCAATTGAACCGCTCGGTATTGAGAACTTTTATTTACTTAACCGATACCTTGTCTGTATCGTGCAAGATTACGAGTCTTTCCTTGGGGATGATCTCCCCATATATAGGGAAGCCATTCTCCAAGGATTTCTGCACGACAGTCGCCTTCTTCCCAGCCTACCCATACTGGTATATTGACATCAGGTTGCCACTCTAGACCAAGTTTGTTGAAACTGAAGTCTCCAACCTTATGACTGCAGTAACCCCTATGGGTTTGTAAATCAAAAAACTGATATTCGCGAGGGTTAATTTTTTCAGCTTGGCTAATTGCTAAAATAATTTGTTCAGCACAGTTTATTGTTGAGCCACGTGGTTCATTCTTACCGTCAGTTAAACCTGTAAAAACTATTTCATAGCCATATATTGCATACGCAATCCTATTTGCTGGGTTTATTCTCCCAGGACAAGTTTCATACACTATCTCTTTGTGGATGTTCACGCATACCCTCCTTGATTAAATTTTTATGGTGCACCTGTCTATATATTAGCACTATATAAGTGTATCGTCAAGTATTTGCTGTTCTTTCGTATGGATAGGTTTATGTTTAGAGCGATTTTAATATATCTGCTAAACTGGTATAATTAATTTATTGCGGATGATTACAGAGAATATCAAAACAAAATTTGAAATATAATAATCAAGAATATGAATTCTGAAAATATAAAAATTGTAGTCTTTGTTCCAGAAACCCATACTGATGTGGTTCGTGAAGCTATGGGTAAAGCTAATGCGGGAATTATTGGTAATTATAGTTTTTGTACATTTAGTACTAAAGGTGTTGGTAGATTTAAACCAGAGCAAGGAGCTAATCCTCACATAGGTAGTGTAGGAAAACTCGAAGAAGTAATTGAAGAAAGAATTGAAACTATTTGTCCTAGAGAAAAACTTCAAGAAGTTATTAAAGCAATAAAATCAGTTCATCCATACGAAGAAGTTGTTTTGGATGTATATCCATTAGAAGATATTTTAATATAATTATTATGAAAACAGCAATTATCATCCACGGAATGCCAACAAAGGAAGACTATTTCGGTTCTACTGGCCAATCCGAATCAAATTGTCATTGGTTACCATGGATTCAAAAACAATTAATAGCAAAAGGTATTCTTGCACAGACTCCAGAAATGCCAGAACCATATGATCCAGATTATAAGAGATGGTGTTTGGTATTTGAACGTTTTGAAATCAACGAAGATACTCATCTTATAGGTCATAGCTGTGGAGCTGGCTTTATAATAAGATGGCTAAGTGAAAACAACATAAAGGTTGGGAAAGTTGTCTTAGTCGCACCATGGATTAATCCAAACGGAACAGAAGAAACTAAAATGTTTGATTTTAATATTGATGAAAATCTAGCAGAGAAAACAAAAGGTATTACGATATTTAATTCTACTGATGACGGGAAAGAAATGCAGGATAGTGTGGCAGCAATCAAAAATAAAATTAAAGGTATTAAAATCAGAGATTTTGAAAACTACGGGCATTTTTGTTTTAGAAATATGAAAACAGATGCTTTTCCAGAACTGTTGGAAGAGATAGTAAGTTAATTATATGGAACTATTAATACAAGCATTTTTATTAGGATTAGTTGGAGGAGCTGTTCCTGGCCCAATATTAACTGGTACTTTTACCGAAATTTTAAGATCAAATTTTGTTAAGGGTTTGCGTGTAATTTTTTTGGCGTTAGTTGTAGAAACTATAGGAACCTTACTAACTATATATGTATTTTATCAGTTAGGTTTATCAAAGCTTGTTATTCAACTGATTTCAGTTTTGGGTGGTCTAGTGCTTTTTTGGTTAGCATATCAAGTATGGAATATTAAAAAGATAAATACCGAATCTAAAGATGTTATTACTCCATGGAGAATCATTATTTTAACTGCCTTAAATAGTGGTTATTGGATTTTTTGGATTACAGTTGGAATTCCAAAAGCTTTATCATTAAACGACATACTGATTGGAGGCAAATTTATCTTTTTAATTATTTTTGAAATCGCTTGGTTAGCTATGACTACATTATTGGCCTTTATATTTTTTAAATTCCGCCCAATTTTAGAGAGAAAGAATTTGGTAAACGTTACCTTCAAAATTCTATCGGCAGTTTTAGTAATTTTAGGTATTAGAACGTTAATAAGTAATTTAATTTAATTATGAAAATCACCAAACTTGGGCACTGTTGTTTGTTAATAGAAACAAAAGGGAAAAGGATTCTTACTGATCCAGGTAGTTATACTATTAGTACTCATTCAAGTTTAGAAAATATAGATTGTATTTTATATACTCATGATCATCAAGACCATTTTCATTTAGATTCCTTACAAACTATTATCCATAAAAATCCACAGGCAGCTATTTACGCTAATGATTCGGTAAGCGTATTATTAGAAAAAGAAAATATAAGATATATTAAGCTTGTCCATAATGATAGTGTTTCAGTAGGGGAAGTTTTAATTGTCGGCTTGGGAGAAAAACACGCAGAAATGCATAGTTCTATACCACAGATTTCTAATCTAGGTTTCTTTATAGATAGTAGGCTATGGTATCCAGGAGACGCTTTTACTAATCCAGAAAGATCAGTAGAAATATTAGCCTTACCAGTTTCTGGACCATGGATGAAGATTGGTGAAGCCGTTGATTACGCCCTATCAATTAAACCAAAAGTTGTTATTCCAGTTCATGATGGTACTCGTTTTGGCTCATCACATTTAATACCGGCAAAAGTTTTATCTGAAAATAGTATAGAGTTTATTCCTATGGTAGAGAATGATGTTAGAGAGTTTTAAAGTGGTATATTCATGCAAAAAGAAAAGAAATTTAAACCAAAACCAGGACAAGTTGATTTCACAAAAATCAGATGGTCTCCTGTAATTAACTGTGTTTTAGAATACAAAGGGAATATTTTAATTCTAGAAAGGAATAAAAATATGAGACTATATCCAGGATATTGGAATGGCATATCTGGTTTTTTAGATGATGACAAAGGATTAAAAGAGAAGGTATATGAAGAGCTTAAGGAAGAAGTCGGAATAAATAAGGAGGATGTTATTTCAATAAAAGTAGGGCAGATCTTTGATAGAGATGAGTCGAAATATAAAAAGACTTGGATTGTACATCCTATCTTGGTAAAAGTTAAAACCAACAAAATCAAATTAGATTTTGAGAATAGAAATTATAAATGGATTAAACTGGAGGAAATAAAAGATTTTAAGCTTTTGCCTGGGTTTGAGACGGTGATTAAAAATTTATTTGAATAACTTTTATATAAATAAAAAAATACCCGCACCTTTCGGTCCGGGTATTGAGTAAAAAGTTGTGTTTATTACTCCCTTAGTAATTTCCGCTTTGCGGCCGCCAGTTTCTTTTTCTTGGCCGGATTAGTCACCGGGTAAGCCAGCTCCATTTTTGCCAATGCATCAACCACGACACATGACACAAGGTAGCGGGCGAACCATTTCTTGTTAGCTGGGATGACGAACCACGGCGCATTCTTTGTGGAAGTGTTCCGGATCATGTCCTCATAGGCCTTCTGATATTTTTTCCAGAAACCACGTTCTACAATGTCTCGCTCGGAGAACTTCCAGTGTTTTTCTGGGGTGTCCAATCGCGCCAAGAGGCGTTCTTTTTGTTCACCCTTAGAAATATTCAGGAAGAACTTGCAGACCACGATGCCGTTACGGTTGAGGTAACGCTCATAGCTACGAAAATCCTCGAAACGTTCCTGCCAGATTTCTTTCGTTATGTTTGGCAGTCTCTGTGCATCCAGAAATTCCGGATGTACTCTTACCGCGAGAGTTTCCTCGTAGTATGAACGATTGAAGATTCCCATTTGCCCACGATTAGGTAGGCGCTTGTTGCACCGCCAGAGGTAGTCGTGCTCGAGCTCTTCCATTGAGGGAGCTTTGAACGAAAATACCTGACAGCCCTGTGGATTAACCCCAGACATTACGTGTTTGATCACGCCGTCTTTTCCAGCCGTATCCATTCCTTGGAAAATCAACAAGATGCCGAATTTATTCGTAGCGTACAGACGCTCTTGGAGCTTACCAATCATGGAGATCATCTTATTCATCTCTTCTTCAATGGCCTTTTTCTGCTTCTCATCGAAGCCTTTGGCGTATGATGGGTCAGAGTCTTCCAAGTGGAATCCCTTTTCTCCATCAACACAAAAGGGTTTAATTGATTTACGAGCCTTTCTGATTACGTCTTTCATCTCTTACGTTTCCTTCTTTTTGACCCAAGATTCTTCTTGGTTTGGTTGTTTACAAAAAAACTTCTTTCAATATAATACATTATTTTATGTAAATGTAAATAGGGGGAGGGGAAACAGGTGGTGGTTTTTTATGTTATATTTAATACATGAAATGGCCAATATCATTGATGTTAATAAGACACGATACTTCCGTATATAATATATTAAAGGATAAGAAATCTACCGATTCTGTTTACGAAGAATTTTTGAAAGAATATGAAAAGGATCATACTTCAGAAGGTACAAAGAAGTTTGCTTCAGAAGTAGAGAAAAAGTTTTCTTTAGGAATTTGCGATGCTGATACACCGCTCGCGGATGAAGAAGGGTTAAAGGCATTTGAAACAGGCGTTAAATTACGTGCTGAAGGTACACCAGTCCCAGAAATTATTTTCGTATCCCCTTATAAAAGAACTCGTATGACTTTTGAACATTTAAAGAGGGGATGGCCAGAACTTGAAAATGCAAAAGTATATGAGGACGAGCGTATTAGAGAACAGGAACATGGAATCGCTACTCTTTATAATGACTACAGGGTATATCATGTTTTTCATCCAGAACAAAAAAGACTACGCGAGCTAGAGGGTCCATACTGGTATCGTTTCTTACAGGGTGAAAATATTCCAGATGTTCGTACGCGTAACAGATCGTGGTTGACCACCCTCACCAGAGATTTTGCAGGGAAGAGGATACTAGCTATTACTCACCATTTGAATATCCTTGCAACTATAGCCAATTTAGGCAGATTAAATTCCGATGAATTTATCAAACTTGATAATGAAGATAAACCTATTAACTGCGGAGTAACTTTATACAAAGGATATCCAGAATTAGGACAGGACGGTAAGATTATAATGGAATATTATAATAAGAGATACTACGAGTAATTTTTATGAAATCCCTTCCTATCACAAAATTCGGTGATCCAATATTACGCTCTAAAGCGAAAAGGGTTGATTTGAAATTCCTCAAAACTTCTAAATTTAAAACTTTAATAAAAGATATGGTTCATACAATGCGTAGAAATCATGGTATTGGTTTGGCCGCTCCACAAATTGGTAAATCTTTGCAAATTGTTGTAATGGAAACTCGTCCATCTAAAGCTAGACCTGATGCAGAACACAGAGGGCCATTTTTTGTTATTAATCCAAAAATTACTAGTTATTCAAAAAACAAAGTAAAAGGATGGGAGGGATGTGTGAGTATACATGGGATAATGGCGATTGTATCAAGGTCCAAGAAAGTCTCTGTGAGTTATTATAATGAAAATGGAAAGAAAATATTAGAAGAGGTTTCTGGTTTGTGGGCTCGTTTGTTTCAACACGAAGTCGATCACCTTAATGGTATAGGATTTTTGGATAGGGTAGAGGACACAAAAACAATAATAACTCTAGAAGAATTTAATAAAAGATTTACGAAGAAAAAGAAAATTAATAAGAAATAAAAGATTGTTATTTGTTGTAGATGACATATCTTGATATTATTACATCAAATGGTGCCAAGCTATTGAACCGGTATGGGGAGCTTGACAAACGATGTATAATCTGCTCTACTTATAGCAGATTTCATTAACAATCAAATAGGGGGTTATTTTGAAAAAGAAACTTGGAATACTCGGAGTAGTAATCGGCGCTTTATCCTATGCTTATATGATCGTGCAAACGGCTATCGGTACAGGCGAAGGCGTATCACTTACAACATTTGGTCTTTGGGCCATGCTGGCCTGGATCACAGTGTTCACTATGATCAAACAGGGTGCGAATCCTGCGGTTCCAACAATCTTCGGAATTGGTTCAACGGCAACTGCTTTGGTGTTGGTTTTTAAGGGCAGACTTTTTTGGACGGGGATGGATACTATCATAGCGATTCTTGTCGTTTTGTGTGTACTTCTCTGGAAAACTAAGGGAGCCAAATGGGCTCTTGTGTTGTCAGTACTTGCTGCTGTGATTGCCGGAGTTCCTTTCATAATCATGACATGGAAGACACCAGCGAGCAGTCCGATTATTCCCAATATCGGATTTCTTATCACGAATACCCTAGCCTTTATCTCTGTGAAGGGATGGAGACTCGAGGATAGACTGTACTGTGGAGTAAACACAGTCGTCTGCTCGCTGCTGGTTATTCCGTGGTTCTTACAATAAAATACAAGGAGGTTTGAAACCGTCGTACTACTATATGTAGAGGCGGTTTTTTAATGCTAGCACCAAAATAATTAAAAGATTATAATGTAAATATGAAAAAACCATTCATTCTTTTTGATTTTGACGGTGTGATAGCAGACTCTTTTGGGCCTGCTTTTGAAGTACAAAAAATGGCTTGTCCTCATTTAACTGAAGAGGATTATCGAAGACGTTTTGATGGGAATATAAATGAGTGGAATAAAAATAGTGAAAAACATACAGATGAGTGTATACAAAATTTTGATTTTTTCGGTGAATATATTCCCAGAATGAAAAATCAAATTATGATGGTTGATGGCATGGGGGAAGTTATAAGAGATTTTTGTGACAAATATACTCTTATTATTATTTCATCAACAATTACAAACCCAATTAAAGAGTTTTTACAAAAAAATAATTTAGATTACTGTTTTACTGAAATTATGGGTAATGATTTTCACAAAAGTAAAATTGAAAAAATTAAAATAGTTTTTGAAAAATATAAAACCATACCAGAAGAGTGTGTATTTGTAACAGACACTCTTGGGGATATTCTTGAGGCTAAACATGTTGGAGTTAAGACGATTGGGGTTAATTGGGGTTTCCATAAACCAGAGACTCTTATGTCAGGAGAACCATTTGAGCTAGTCGATAGGCCAGAAGAACTATATAGCGCTGTGGGTAGATGTTTTATTTAGTTATATTTTGTTACAATATAAATATGAAAACTGAGATAGAAACACGTTTTTTGGATATAAATAAAGAGGATTTAATTTTAAAGTTGAGAGAATTTGGTGCTGTTGATATGGGGGAAATAAAGTTAGATGAAGTTATTTTTTATGATAAAGAAATGAATTCATTGAAAGAAAATAGTTTTACTCGTCTTAGGAAAAAAGGAGAAAAAATAACTCTTACTTATAAAAAAAACAAAGAACAATTAGTTGATTCTGCGAGAGAAATTGAATTCGGTGTTTCTGATTTTTTTGGAGCGAAAAGCTTCCTTGAAGCAATTGGTCTCATCGCTTATCGTGTTGTTGAAAAATATAGACATACCTTTGAATTAGGCGGGGTTACTTTAGATATTGATACATGGCCAAAGATTCCACCATACGTAGAATTAGAGGGGGATTCAGTTGATAGTTTAAAATCGGTTGCACAAAAATTAGGTTTAGCTTGGGAAAGCAGATTTGATCAAGACGCAAGGTTTGTGTTTAAAAGATATGGTTATGATTTTGATAATATTAGAACAGTAACTTTTGATAAATTTGAATAAAAATATGGAAGTACCTAAATTTGAGTCTAATAATGGTGTGGAACATTTGATTGAAAATTCTGATATTTCTATTGATAGAAAAAGTGGTTTGGCTGTGGTGGTAATAAAACCAGATGCTTTTGCTAGCAGAGATTTGATCATCAAGAGATTAGAAGGTTCTGGTCTATATATTGCAAAAACCGTATCGAAAAGATTGCCAGTGGATTTTGTTTTGGGTGAAATGTATAAGAATTTACCAGAGGGTATTGAAGAAGAAACAGCGAAGCATTTTAGTAGTGGCCCATCAGAAATTATTTTAGTAAAAGGGGGAGATGATATATTACAAAAAATTGTTTCTGTGACTGGCGAGAAACTTAACCCAAATGAGTGTGACGAGGAGAGTATCAGGTATTTATTCGGGGAACATTTTGGTAGAGACGCTAGTGAGGGTAAAACTTATTTTAGAAATGCTGCTCATAGGGGGAAGGATGAGGAAGAACGTCTTGATGACCTAGATAAGTTTGAATCTTTTTTGTAATTTATTAATTTATGTTCGAATCACCTATACCCGAAGAAAAATATAGCCCACCAGAAATAAGCGTTAGAGATCGTAACCTTTTACATATAGAGATTATGAAATTAATGCTTCCGGAACTAACTGACGATACGGAATTAGAATGGATGAAAGAAAACGGAGGAAGAATAAGTGAGATCATAGATAATGTGGATAATGGAGACGTGAGAGATTTGATTACCGGTGGAAATATCTTTGAAGCGTCCCATCTTATAAAGACTATTTTAGAAAAGGAAAATTCAGATATAGAAATGAAACAAGCCGCTTAGTAGCGGTTTTTGTTTATTTTTGTCTTGTGGTATAATTTCAATACAACTTAATAATAAGTCGACCTAACCCCTAATGAAAATTAGGATATGGCCGAGAATCCCGTAAAGAGCAAAAAACCCATCATATGGGGGTTATCTTTACGGGTCATATTGGGAAACTGGTATGGAGGGCGCAAGCCTTCACCCATGTGGTGGGCTTTTTGTTTGCTTAACACCTGTTTTATTATAAACAAAATAATAGTACTTTTATTAGTATGAAATTTGATTTGTTTTCTGTTTGTTTGGTTTTGGCTGTTATCATAATTCTTGTTTTGGCTTTTGCCCTAAAATAGTTTTTTATTTGCTTTTGTTTTTTAGTGTCGTATACTTTATTTAGCAAAAAACAATTTATGTTCTTTGGGCAAGGTTCAACAAGGGAAGGGGTGTGATCTCTATGACATTTATTCGCCCGTGTCATAGCGGGTAAAACTCAACTAGATCATTCGTTTGGTCGGGGCGCCACTGAATTCAGTGGCGCCTTTTAAAATGGTCTTTTTTTTGATATATTTAACAGATGAATAAGAGAAATATTTTTGGGTTGATACTTTTAGGCGCGTTTCTCATTTTCGCTTTTTCTGTAGGCTTTGGGATTGTAGATATTAAAACTCCTAATATTAAAGATTATCAAGGCTGGTTACCAGCAGTTGTTTTTGTTTCTGCGATAATAGATAGTATAAATCCTTGTGCCTTTTCAATCTTATTTTTATCAATAGCCTTTCTATTTAGCTTAAAGAAAACTAGAAAAAATATTTTACTTGCTGGGAGTTTTTATATATTAGGAATTTTCCTTGTGTATACTTTGATAGGGTTGGGGATATTACAGACATTAGACTTTTTTAATATTCCACATTTTGTTTCTAAACTTGGAGCAACTCTTCTGATAGTGGTTGGTCTTATTTCTCTTTTGGGCGAAATTTTCCCAAAATTTCCAATTAAACTTAAAATTCCTGAAATCGCAAAAGGGAAGATCGCCAAATATATTAGCAAAGCAACTTTTTTTACCGCATTTATTTTAGGTCTCATTGTCGGTATCAATGAATTTCCATGTACTGGAGGTCCATATTTATTTATACTAGGTTTGCTCCATGACGAAGCAAACTTCTGGTCAGGTTTGGGATATCTTTTATTATATAATTTAGTTTTTGTATTACCCCTTATTCTCATCCTTGCTCTTTCTTCAGACGTAAAAACATTAGAAACAGTAGAGTCTTTTAGAAAGAAAGAAACCAAGAAAGTTAGAATATGGCTTGCCCTAATATTGGTCATTTTGGGAGCTTTAATTATTATGATATGATAAATATATGAATGAAGAAAAAGCAAAATTTGAGGAAATATTAAAGAAAGTTGAAGCCGCTAAGAATAATCATGGTGTGGATCTTACTACAGATGAGGATCTCAGTATCGCCCTTATGAATCTTATCAGTATAGAAGAACATTTATTTTTTACTGCAGAAAAGGTAAAAAAACCAGAATACTTTGATCTACTTTCAGAGGTGAGAGCTGTGAGAACAAGGCTTATGAAAAAAATGATTCCTCAAACAGAGGGGGAAAGCTGGTGTATATCTAAACACTTACTCGCTACATCTATGAGACTTATTGAGGTTGGGAATAAACTACAATCTAGTGGAAATAAAGTAGATGCCAAAGAAGCATATGATAGTGCTTATGAAATGTATTCCATTTTCTTTGCTTTAAGGTTTAAGATAATGGAAGTTTGTGATGTGAAGGACATGGCTAAGAAAGGTGATGAAGCCTGGACGCTTAAAGATATTGTAGATAAGTTAGTTAACTGTTGTGATGAATAATATGAAAGATACTTTAAAACAGATATTAATTATAGTTGGATTTTTTTTGATAGTTTTTGTATTAATTTTTATTTTTGCTGGCAAAGAGGCTTCGAATAAAAATACTAAAAATTATGATGTTTTTGCACAATGTCTTACAGAAAGGGGTGCGGTAATGTATGGTGCAGAATCGTGTTCTCATTGCAAAGAACAGAAAGAAATACTCGGAAGCTCATTTAAGTATATTAAATATGTAGAATGTCCAGAGAATACCAAACTTTGTTTAGACAAGGGTATCGAAGGATATCCAACATGGCTTTTTGGTACAAGTACCAAAAAAGTAGAGGGATTTGATAAGAACACAACAATGCAAGAGCTTTCAGATGCGACGGGTTGTATACTTCCATAATATTTTATGAAGAAATTTATTTTTATAGTTATTATTGTAATCGTTGTTATCGTATTAACCGCTCTTGTTTTTGATTGGGGAAGAAATAGTGATACAGCTCAAGTACTTACTCAAGAAGCTTCTGTAAAATTGGATTCTCCTGAAGAAAACGAAAGCGTGAAAAACCCCGTTAGAATATCTGGACAAGCAAAAGGAACGTGGTTCTTTGAAGGGTCATTTCCAGTAGAGCTTATGGATACAGATGGAAATATTTTAGCTACTAGTTTTGCTACTTCTACGGAAGATTGGATGACAGAAAATTTTATTCCATTTTCTGCTACCTTGGAATTTATAAAACCAACAAGTACGAAGCATGTTTTGCTTGTTCTAAAGAAAGATAATCCTTCGGGTTTACCAGAGCATGATGAAAGTATTTCTGTACCGTTAATTTTAAAATAATAATTATTAATTTATGATACACCCATTAAGTTTTAGAAGATCAGCTTTGTTTATTTTGTATATAGTTGGTTTTATGTTTGCTCTGCGTATTGCTCTGCCTTCTTATATAAACTCTAGTTTTATGAGTGGTATAACGACTGAGAAATTGGTTGGTTTGATATATATGATTAGCTCATTGCTTACAATAGTTGCTTTTATTATTGTTCCTAAGGTAATACACAAAATAGGGAATTACTATACGATCATAAGTCTTGTGGTGATAAACATCCTGGCTTTGTTAGGGCTTTCTTTCGCGCATAATTCTGTTTACTTACTAATCCTTTTTATAATAAACGGTATCAGCGCTAGTATTATTGGTTTTTGTTTAGACTATTTTGTGGAGTATTATTCTAGGGATGTGGAGACTGGTAGAATCAGAAGTTTCTATTTAACCGCTACGAATATTGCTTGGCTCTTTGCTCCTTTTGCGGCAGCTAGAATTGCTGGGGAAGGTGACTTTCAGAAAGTCTTTTTTGTTTCAGCCCTTATAATGTCTGGTGTTGTCATAGCATCGGTTTTGATTCTCAGGGATACTAAAGATTCTAAGTATAAACATTTTAAATTTAGAGATACCATAAAAGAGATTGTTCAAAACAAAAATATTTCTTCTATTATGATGACAAATTTATTTTTGCAAATATTTTATGCCATTATGATTATATATATGCCTATATACCTAAATCAGCACCTCGGTTTTAGCATAAAGGAGATAGGGGTAGCTTTTACGATAATGCTTTTACCTTTTGTCTTTATCCAGATACCTATTGGTTGGCTAGCAGATAAAATACTTGGAGAAAAAGAATTCCTTTGTACTGGTTTTATCATTATGGCTATTACTACCGTTTCTTTATCATTTATTACTACTACAAATTTCTTAGTCTGGGGTCTTATGTTATTTATGACGAGAGTTGGGGCTGCTCTTGTTGAGATTATGACTGAAACCTATTTCTACAAAGAGATAAATGCAGGGGACAGTAATTTAATAAATATTTTTAAGATGACCACATCCGTAGCCTATGTCGTTTCTGCTTTCTTGGCTACTCTATTCTTAGTTTGTGTTGGTATGCAATATGTCTGGGTTATTCTTGGTTTATTAATGTTTTTGGGAGTTAGGTACAGTTTGGCTATAAAGGATACGAAATAGGAATTTAAAAAAGCGACCCTTAAGGGTCGCTTTTTTATTATACTCCGATAACTACTGGTATAACCATAGGTTTCTTTGCTGTTTGTTGGAATAGATACCTACTTATATTATCTGTAATCTGTTCCTTTAAGAAATCAAAGTTTATAGGATTACCGACCGCTGTTTCTTCTATTGTTTTTTTGATTATAAATCTCGTGTGCTTAAGAAGATCCTGGGATTCTCTCAAGTATACGAATCCTCTAGAAATAATATCTGGAGATTTTCTGAGTTTACCTGTGGCGACGTCTATACTTGCAATAATGACGAACATTCCGTCTTGAGCTAGCATTTGTCTGTCACGAATGACAACTTCCTGTACATCTCCAATAGAGAATCCATCTACCATAACAATTCCAGATGGAGCTTTTTCCTTTAGTACTTTTATTTTTGTTCCTTCATTTGTTATCTCTATGATACTTCCATTTTCTGGTACAACAATATTTTCTCTTGGCGTACCAACTGTTGCAGAGAGTTCACCATGCATCTTAAGCATAAAGTGGTGACCATGAACAGGCATAAAGAATTTATAAGGAATTTGTCTATGTAGCCATTCAAGCTCTCCTCTTTTTCCATGTCCTCCTGCGTGCACATCTGTATCGAAGTAGGTTATGATTTTTGAATCGTGTCTGAATAGGTTGTCCTTAAGGGCTGTGACAGCTCTTTCATTGCCGGGAATAACAGAGGAAGAAAGAACCACAGTATCTGTTTTATTTAATTTGATATATTTGTGACTATTATTTGCCATTCTCATAAGAGCAGCAAATTCTTCTCCCTGAGCTCCTGTGGCAAGTACCATGACCTTATGTGCAGGATAATCTAATATATCCTCTACATTAATAATGTGTTTGGTATCTGCCAATTTAAGGAATTTTAATACCTCGACATTATTTTTCATGCTTCTACCTTCTATCACTATTTTCCTTCCGTATTTAGCAGCCATATTTATAAAGCTGATAACACGTTCTACCTGAGATGCGAAAGTCGCGATAACAATTCTACCAGGTGCATTTTTTACAATATTATCTATCGTCTTTATTACCAAGTCTTCTGATATTGTCCAGCCCGGTTTTTCTATACCAGTAGAATCCATAGTAAGCAAAAGAACTTTTCTATCTTTGAAAAATTTATATTGTTCAAATTCTCTTTCGTTTACAACTCCATTTTCATTATCTACTCTTATGTCTCCGGTATTTACGATATCTCCGTAAGGGGTTTCGATAATAATACCAGTAGAGTCTGGAATCGAGTGCGTTGTTCCAAAGAATTTAACTTTTAGATTTGGGGTTATAGCAATAAAATTTGTATTTTTGTCTACAATTTTAATATTTAATTCAGGCACATGAGGGAATTCTTCCATCCTCTTTTTAATAAGTAATGCTCCGAATTCTCTTGTATATATAGGTGGGTTTCCAAGGGCTTCGATAACATATGGAATACCACCAATGTGGTCTAAGTGTCCGTGTGTGATTACTAAAGCCTTTATTTTACCTTTTCTGGCTTCTAAATATTTTGTGTTTGGAAGCATGTAGTCGATACCAGGAGTTTCTTCCGTTTTAAATTGGATACCAGCATCGATAACAATTATCTCGTCTTTGTACTCTACAGCTGTCATATTTTTACCGACTTCTTCTACTCCTCCTAGAGGAATGATTCTTACATCTCCATCTTTAAGGTCTGGGATTATAGATTCGTGTTTTCTTCCAGCTTCTGAAGTTACTCTTCTGACATGTGCTCCTTTTTTAGGCGCTGACCTAGAGTTTCTGTTTGAATAATTGTTGTTTGGGGTTTGTTTTCTAACAAACACAAGCTTTTTTCCTCCTTGTTGGTTTGTTTTGTTCCAGTCTTGAGCAGCTCCTTCAGGAGTAAACACTCTAGGATTTTTATTTATAGGTGTTGCTGCACTAGGGGAATAGGCTGGTCTTGTTTGAGGTGTTGTATTGTGATGATGAGAAGAGTGTCCCTGATGTACCGGTCTTCTGTAGTTACTGTTTTGTTCTTTGTTCATTTTGTTTAATTAAATTGTTAATAAATTATTTTGTTTGAAAAATCTTCCAAAGTTTATTAGTTTCTATATACCAATTACTTATATTTATAAATCTTTCGAAGGGTAGGGTTATTATTCCGAGTTCGTTATTTTTGATTTTGTTTGGTGTTATGTAAATAAAATCTGGTGTATAAAGAAATACAGCAGGTACGTCTTTGATAACTTCAGCTTCAAATTTCTTGTATTTTTCGATTCTTGAGCTTACGTCCTGTGTCTTTCTTGCGTCTTCTAGAAGCTTATCTACTGTACTGTTTGTATACATGGCAACATTTATACCAGGATCATTTCTCTGTGATGAGTGCCAGAATGCATAGAAGTCCAGATCTCTTCCGATGACCTCACCATATAATAGGGCGTCAAATTTTCTTGGCCTTATAATATTTTGTTGCAAATCTCCTAATTCAAATTGTTTTATCTCTACTTTGGCCCCGAGTTTTTCCCAGTCTTGTTTAATAATCTCGGCTGTCTTTGTAAGATCCGGTGTGTTTAATGTAGATATTGATATCGCAAGCTCTATTGTTGTTTTTTTATCTTTTTTCTTTTCCCAAATAGTCGTTGAAGCATTTTTTATCCAACCAGCTTTTGCTAGAGTGCTTGATGCCTTATCCAAATCAAGTCCACTTTGGATGTCGTTACTAATCCCCAGTAATCCTTTTGGTATAGGGCTGTTTAGGGCTTTACCATAACCGCCCAAAACCTCTTGTACAATTTTTTCTCTATCAACCGCTAGATTTAGGGCCGTTCTTACTTCTTTATATGAAAGTATTTCGTTTTGGTTTTGATTGAAGAATACCGCAAAGACTCTTGGTAATGGCGTAGTTTCCACTAATGAAGCACTCTGTTTTTTAATGTCGGGCATTTTGTCTGGGGAAATTGAATTTATAGCTTCAACCTCACCTTTGTTGTACGCATCGATAACTGATTTTTCGTCTCTATAAAATCTTATTATTATTTTATCTATATAAGGTTTATTTATTCCACCCTTTCCGAATGGGCTAAGCTCATAGTATGTGGGAACAAGAAGCATGTTCTTTTTTAATGTTTCCATTTTTGTTACTTTATATGGTCCAGATCCTATTGGCTCAACATTATATTGGCTTAATGCAAATTGATCTGTATCAAGGTTGTCCCAAATGTGTTTGGGCATTATGCCTACGGTAAGGTTTTCTAAGAAAGGGGAGTATGGTTTTTTAAGAATGAATTTGATTTGGTTTTTGTTTATTTTTTCTATTTTTATATCATAAAAATTTGGTCTCTTCGGGCTTCTTATAGCACTATCTTGTATTTTGTTTATAGTAAACTCGACATCGTCAGCCGTTATTTCTTTTCCATCTTGAAAATATATATTATCCTTTAGTGTGAATGTGTACTCTAGATCGTTTTCAGACACCTCATATGATTTTGCTAAATCTAAGTCTAGTTCTCCATTGGCTGATGCTCTAAGTAATCCAGAATATATGAGAGATGTTAAATCTTTATCAACATCTGATACGGCAAGAACTGGGTTTACAAATCTTGGTGAGCCGACAATACCTTCTGTAAGGTAACCTCCATTTGCTGGAACATCCATTTTAAGGCTGTCGTTTACTTTACCTAGGATAAATATTCCTGATATAACAAAAATTGTGCAGATAGTATAGAAAAATATTTTTTCAGATATACTAAAAGTTTCGAATGTTTTTGAAACAGTCTCGGCACCTGGGATCTCCCATCTTTTATTAAGAGTTTGTTTTATTTTTTCTTTCACTTGCTACGAGAAAATTAAAAGTTGTATTGATTATAGCAAAACTAGAGAAATAGGCAAAACTATTTTAGAAAGAGAGCTGCAAGAGATGATATTGCAAATAGTATACCTAGAATAACTGTAGTATTGAACATTATCTTTTCGAAACCTCTTCTTGTATGGTATGCAGAGTTCCAGTTGTCATTACCACCGAAAGTTCCTCCAGAGCTTGCTTCTGATTTTTGTAGTAAAACGAGGACGATTATAACTATCGCCAAAGCTATTTGTATATATGGTAGTGATGAAATTATTGCTGTCATTACCAAAAGAGTATAGCAGAATGGAAGAAAAAGGCAACCCGGGTGTTGTTTCTTTATATATTGCTTTGTGGTATAATGGTGGCTTAGCAAAGCAATTATGTTTTGCTTTTAAACTTTATAATAATAATTATGTCAGGATATATATTTTTAGGAATTCTAGTTGTCTTGGTTATTTGGGCTGTTCTTGCCTATAATAAATTCGTTACTCTTATTAATAGAGCTAAAGAAGCTTGGGCAGACATAGATGTACAGCTTAAGAGAAGATATGACCTTATTCCAAATCTTGTGAATGCCGTAAAAGGGTATGCTGCACATGAAAGTACTACTTTTGATAATGTGGTAAAAGCTAGAGCAGCTGCGATGGGAGCACAAAATATAGTAGACAAAGGCAAAGCAGAAAATATGCTAGCTAGCGCTTTGAAGAGTGTTTTTGCTGTCGCAGAAGCTTATCCAGATCTTAAGGCAAACACGAATTTTCTTTCTTTACAGACAGAACTTACAGATACAGAAGATAAAATACAATCAGCTAGAAGATTCTATAATGGAAATGTAAGAGATTTGAATATTGCTACAGAATCTTTTCCAAGTAATCTTATCGCAAAATTATTCCACTTCGTAAAAATGGAATTATTTACTCTCGATGAAAGTGAAGCTGCTGCAAAACAGCCAGTAGAAGTTAAATTCTAAAATAAAAACAGGGCTACAAAAAGTAGCCCTGTTTTGTTATAATTAATTTATGGAAATTAAAGACAGAGAACTTCATAGAGTTGTTGTAACTGCTATTGTCTATAAAGATGGCAAGTATTTAATTACAAAAAGATCATCAAACAAAAAGGTTTTCCCAAACAAATGGCATGTCCCAGGAGGTGGTTTAGAGATTGATGATTATATAAATTTGCCAACTACTAATAGAGATAATGAATGGTATTATGTAGTAGAGAATGCTTTGAGGAGAGAAATAAGGGAAGAGGTTAATTTAGAGATAGGAAAACCAAATTATTTATTAGATTTAGCTTTCATATCCCCGGTTGGACAACCAGTAATAGTTTTTAGTTATTATGCTGAATACAAGTCCGGCGAAATTAAATTAAGTGATGATGATAATGTAGATTATAGATGGGTCGGTATTGAAGAATTAAAAGATTATGATTTAATCGATGGGATAGAAGAGGAGATCGAGATGGTAGATAAAATTTTAAAAAACAATGGCAACACTTTACACACAACAAGATAAAAATATTGGAAAGACATGGTTACTCATGGCTACTTTTTTAGCTGTGATTGTTGGTCTCGGATATTTTATTAGTTATTATTACAATAATTCTGGTATTTTATATTTTGCTATTATTTTCAGTATTGCTATGAACATAGCCAGTTATTGGTGGTCAGATAAAATTGTCTTATCAATGTCGAAGGCTTTACCAGCAGAGCACGATACATATCCAGAGCTATATCATATAGTTGAAAACCTCTCTATTACAGCAGGTCTTCCAATACCGAAAGTGTATATAGTAAACGACGAATCTCCGAATGCTTTTGCTACTGGGAGAGACAAGAATCATGCTGTGGTAGCTGTAACAACGGGGCTTCTAAAGATTTTAGACAAAAAAGAATTAGAAGGTGTGGTAGCTCACGAGCTTTCTCATATAGGGAATAGAGACATTTTATTAAGCACTGTAGTGGTGGTACTTGTTGGTTTTATTTCAATTCTCGCAAATATTTTTTTGAGAGGTGGAATGGGTGGGAAAAGAGATAATGGAAAGGGTGGGGGAGCACTTGCTATCATAGGAATTATTTTTATAATTCTTTCTCCAATTGTTGCGAAGCTTATTCAACTAGCAATTTCTAGAAAGAGAGAGTTTCTTGCTGATGCTTCAGGTGCCTTACTCACTAGATATCCAGAAGGTCTTGCCAGCGCATTACAAAAAATTTCTGCATATGGCGTACCAATGAGAAATGCAAATAGTGCTACTGCGCATTTATATATTTCAAATCCGTTTGGTGGTATGGGGAATAAAGCAGCAAGCCTTTTTAGTACTCATCCTAGAACAGAGGATAGGGTAGAGGCACTCGTTGGCAAAAAATAATGAATAAGGCAAAACTTAATAAAATAGAAAAACAAATAGATAAAAGCATTTTAGCTTTTAGGGTTTTTGATGAGCCAAGACCAAAATATGTTGCCAAGGTTACTGTAATAGATAAGATTTTTGAAAAAACTATTCTTAAGTTGTTTCCTAGGAAATATTTTAAACCAAATTTAATAACGGTTTTTCGTTTTGTATCTATTCCTTTTGTTTTATTTTTCCTGTTGGATAAAGATTATATGATAGGTTTCATTTTGTTTGCTATCGCTGCCTTTTCTGATGCTGTTGATGGTGCTATGGCCAGAACAAGAAATCAGATTACAGACTGGGGAATTGTGTTTGATCCTCTTGCTGACAAACTTCTCATAGGAAGTGTTGGTTTCATTGTTATTTCGAGTTTAATTAGTTTACCTTTGGCGCTCTCAATTGTTTTTATAGAGCTTATGCTTATTGTTTCTGCCTACTTTAGATTCAAGGGGGAGATAGTACCAGCAAAGCTAGTGGGGAAAATAAAAATGATTTTACAATCTTTTGGTGTTGGCTTTCTTTTGATATTTTTAGCTGTCGGCCACCCAGCACTCATTATTGTTGCAACTTATACTTTATACTTAGCGATAGTTTTTGCTATTTTAAGTTTGGTGGTTTATAGATCTATTTAATTGTAAATAATTTTTGTTTAGAGTAAGATATTTTTATGGAGGGTTCGCATAGTGGTCTAGTGCGCCACCTTGGAAAGGTGGTATGGGGGAAACTCCATCAAGAGTTCAAATCTCTTACCCTCCGCATTTTCTGATATAATATAAGTATATGAAAATTCTAAAGAAAATATTTTGGGTAATAATTATTATCGGATTCGTAATCTTAAGTATTAGATTTTTTTCTGGTAATGAAGACTCTTGGCTTTGTGTAAATGGACAATGGATACGACATGGTAACCCAGACGGAGCGATGCCGACAACCAAATGTGGTGATGATACTATTGCAACACCATCAGTAAACAAAATTTATGTAACTCAGTGTGGAGAATATGATAAAAAAGAAATAAATTTTGGAGAAATAAAAGTTTTTGCAGATGTTTCTGATAATAATTGTAAAAGAGAGCTTGGATTATCTGGCAGATCTGGATTAGAGGAAGATGGGGGAATGATTTTTGTGTTTGAACAGGTAGGGAAGTATGGATTCTGGATGAAAGATATGAAATTCTCTATAGATATTATTTGGATTACAGAAGATTTTTTTGTAAGTGGTATAGTTGGTAATTTTTCTCCAGAAGATTATCCAAAAGTTTTGGGAGGTGATTATGTAGCCAAATATGTTTTGGAAGTACCAACAGGTTTTGCAGAAAAAAATAATATAAAAGTTGGAGATAAGGTTGAGTTTGTGATTTAGGGCACTTTTTATTATAAAAAATCTTCAAAAAGACAGTTTTTGATAAAAATCAAAAACTGTCTTTTTTCAATTTTCATATTTTTTGTCTGTAGTAGTCTTTAGTTTTAAAGCTTTTTTGGCTTGCTTCTTTACACTTCTTTTTTTTGTTTTGCTTTCTGTTTTTTTATGTATTTTCTATTCTCTTGTGAGATTTATTACTGTAAAATTAGTACATTATTAACATTTATTAATTTAACAATAATCAATATGGTAAAAACAGGAAGCGGGAGAGTTAATCTCATCAAGAGTATTAAAAAAAGAGACGGTTCAGTAGTGCCATTTGATTTATCTAAGATAATAAATGCTATTTTTAAGGCAATGACTAAAGTTAGTGAAGGCTCTATCGAAGAAGCTGAGCTTGTTGCTAATAAAGTATTATCTGAACTTGTTAGAATCGCAAAAAGATCAGATACTTTTATTCCTGGCATTGAAGATATACAAGATATTGTTGAGAAAGAACTTATTTTAGGTGAGTATGTTCAATCTGCTAAAGAGTATATTTTATATAGGCAAGAAAGAAATAAACTTAGAGAGGTTGGCATTGAGGTTCCTGCGAAAGTAAAAAAACTTGCAACAGATAGTAAAAAATATTTTAGGAATCAACTTGGAGAATTAGTTTACTATAGAACATACTCAAGATGGATTGATGAAGAAGGAAGAAGAGAAACTTGGATAGAGACAGTTGATAGATATATGGCGTTCATGAAAAATAATATTGGTGATCTTGTGAAGCCAGCGGAGTACAAAGAATTGAGAGAGGCGATTTTGAAACAAGAAGTTATGCCATCAATGAGACTTTTGCAATTTGCTGGAACGGCTGCGGGGAAAACAAATGTTTGTGCATACAATTGTTCTTTCATTGCACCTTCAAAGATTCAAGATTTTGCAGAAATAATGTACATCTCAATGTGTGGAACTGGAGTTGGCTTTTCTGTTGAAAGTCAGAACGTACAATCAATGCCACAAATAAAATTTCAGACAGGGAAAAAACTTCCAGACTATGTTATCGCTGATAGCAAGGAAGGCTGGGCGGATGCTTTGGCTTTTGGTATGAAGACGTGGTTTGATGGTAATGATGTTAATTTTGATTATTCAAAAATTAGACCTGCAGGAGCGAGATTAAAGGTTATGGGAGGAAAAGCTTCTGGACCAGAACCACTTATAAGATTACTTAACCTCGTTAGAAGTAAAGTAATGAAGAGACAAGGAAGGAGACTTACAAATCTAGATGCACACGATATCATCTGTTCAATAGGTGATTGTGTTGTTGCTGGCGGTGTAAGAAGAAGTGCCCTTATATCTCTTTCAGATCTTGATGATTCAGAAATAAGAGATGCTAAAAAAGGCCAATTTTTCCTTACAGATCCTCAGAGAAGTATCGCCAATAACTCAGCTGTATATCTACAAAAACCCTCTTCTACCGAGTTTTTTGATGAATGGATTGCTCTTATGAAAAGCGGCTCAGGTGAAAGAGGTATCTTTAATAGAGGAGGACTATTAAAGACCCTTCCAAAGAGGAGAATTGAGGCACTAAAGGGTTACTTAGGTGATCTCGGTACAAATCCTTGTGGAGAAATTATTCTTCAATCTAAACAATTCTGTAACCTTTCAGAAGTCGTTGCTCGTTCAGAAGATACTGAGCAAACTCTAATGAGAAAAATAAAGTTAGCCACTCTTCTCGGAACGTATCAATCTACTCTTTTGAATTTCGGGTATCTTTCAAAAGAATGGAGAGAAAATTGTGAGAAAGAAAGATTACTTGGAGTTTCCATTACTGGTCAGTGGGATTGCCCAGCTGTAAGAAATGAAAAGATTTTACAGAAGATGAGAAATGAGGCGATAAAGATGAATCAAACTTTAGCAAAAAGATTTAAAATAAATCCTTCAACTTGTATTACTTGTGTTAAACCTTCTGGTACCGTTTCTCAGACAGTAGATTGTTCCTCTGGTATGCATACAAGGTTTGCTCCTTACTATATTAGAAGAGTAAGAATTTCTGCTACAGATTCTCTTTTCAAAATGCTTAGAGATCAAGGTTTCCCATATCAACCAGAAGTTGGTCAGCCAAAAGATAACGCAACTACATATGTGCTTGAGTTCCCAATAAAATCTCCAAAGGGTTCTGTTTATAATAAAGACCTTACAGCTTTGAAACAACTTGAATATTGGAAAATGGTAAAAGTAAATTACACAGAGCATAATCCATCAGTCACAATATATGTTGGAGAAAATGAATGGATTGAAGTTGCAAATTGGCTTTATACAAATTGGGATATTATAGGAGGCCTTTCTTTTCTTCCAAGAAATGACCACGTATATCAACTTGCTCCATATGAAGAGATAGACGAAAAGAAATTTAAAGAATTATCTAGTAAAATGGGTATTGTAGATTTCTCAAAGATTATCACTTATGAAAGACAGGATGAGACTGAAGTAAAGAAGGAGTTGGCTTGTTCTGGAGGAGTGTGTGAGATAGTTTAAAATTAGATAAAAGAAAAGCGGCTTCTGATGAAGTCGCTTTTTGGTTTAGTGGACGATTGTTTAATGATTATCATAAAAACATGCTGCCACAATTGTCACAACGAGAATGGCCCAGGCAACCCAGGAAAGAGGCTCTCTGTATTTGAAAAAGAAGTCCTTTATTCTCTGGAGTTTTTTTCTGCGAGCTTCTCTTTTTCGAATCTTTTCTTTTTCTCTACTACGTTCGCTCATTTATGCCTCCGTTGTTGATTGGAACAAATTAATTCAGGGTTATTTATACCAATATGTATTGTGTCTGTCAAATTAAAAAAACGCTGATTAAAGCGTTTTTTTTATCTGTGCGCGAGAGAGGACTTGAACCTCCACGGCTTGCGCCACCAGTTCCTAAGACTGGCGTGTTTACCAATTACACCACTCGCGCATATTACCGAGTGCGCCCAGTAGGGATCGAACCTACGACCTTGTCCTTAAGAGGGACCTGCTCTACCAGCTGAGCTATGGGCGCATATGAAATTTAGCTGTTAAGACAGGATAACAAAAAAATTCTAATAAATCAATTTGTGCCCGGGATGGGGGTCGAACCCATATCCCTTGCGAGACACGATTTTAAGTCGTGCGCGTATACCAATTCCGCCACCCGGGCAAATATTAAATTTTGAAGAAAATTAAAAATTAATTTTCTTGAGGCCTGGGGGAGAATCGAACTCCCGCATATTCCTTTTGCAGAGGAATGCTTTACCACTTAGCAACCAGGCCTTACTAAGATTTCTATTTTATATCTCTAGAAATCTCATCTATTTTTTGTCTATGCTTTTCTCCATAATCTATTTCAAAATCAAAAGTTGGAATTCTACCAAGCTTTGTTTTATTTTTTATGTATTCTCTAAACTCAGTTCTTTTTCTTTTTGAAAACTCAAGAGCTGCGTCTTGTTTTTCTTCTGGAAGAACTGTAAAAAGAATATTAGCATATTTTTCATCTTTTGAAAGATGAACATCGGTGATTGTAATAAGAGAAGAGCCGCTAGATTCTCTCTGCATAAAATCAGCTGCTGCCAGCTTGATTATTTTTATCATTCTTTCTGTTCTGTTTTCACTCATGTTTTATTTTTCTATTGTCTTAAACATTTCTAATCTATCTCCAGGTAGGGGATTAACATCTGATTGGAATTGGCAGCCGAATTCTACACCCTCTCTCACCTCGCTGGTTTTTTCTTTTTGCTGTTGTAGTTCTTTTATTTTGCCTCTACCAACTTCTATTTCTCCTCTCATTATCTTTGCCTCCTGCCCAACGTTTATTGTACCAGATTCTACTCTTCCACCGAGAATATGTTTATCTTTCACTGAACTAAAGGTTTTTAATATTTTTACTTTCGCAGTAGTTTCTTCCACTGTTACTTTTGGTGTTTTTTGTAAGACTATTTCTTCAAGCCATTCACCAAGCTTGTAAATAATATCAAATATTTTTACTTCAACTCCAGATCTTTCAGCTAAATCTTTTGAGGTAGAATCTATTTTTGTTGCAAAGCCGACAATAATAGCTGGGTTTCTTCCAGATGCGAGTTTAACATCATTTTCAGTAATATCTCCTATACTTGCTGCTACTATTTTGATTTTTACTTTATCACTTTTTATTTTTTTTATCTCGTGTTCTATGGCATCTATCGCTCCAGCTACTTCAGCTTTTATCATAACTCTAATCACTATTTCATCAGGATTTTCTTCCTCCATATTTTTATAGGGAGATTTTTCTACAGTTTCTTTATAGAGAGCCACCTCTGTTTCCGCATCTTTTTTATTTTCATAACTTGAAAAAGACTCTCCAACAATTGGAAGCTTATCAAAACCAACGATTCTAACAGGTGATGAGAAATTTGCTTCGGTAACCTTTTTGCTCAAGAAATTTTCTATTATTCTTGTTGGTGCCATTCTGTCTCCAGAAACAACATACATACCATTTTTAAGGGTACCGTCTTTAATTATTGCTACAGCAGTAATACCTTTTTGTTTATCAAGATGGGCTTCTAAGATAATACCAGAGGCTGGTTTTGTAGGATTACCTTTCAAGTCTGTCATTTCAGCCACGAGAAGTATCATATCTAGAAGTTCATCCATACCCTGTCCTGTTTTTGCAGAAATCGGAACGCAAGGAATAGTGCCTCCATATCCTTCAATATAGATTCCATTTTCTACTAAAGAATTTTTTGTTCTTTCTATATTGGCATCCGGTTTATCTATTTTGTTTATTACAACTATAAAAGGAGTATTTGTCTTCTCAATGCATTTTAAAGCCTCAATGGTTTGTTTTTTGACACCATCTTCTGCTGATACAACAAGTATCGCTATATCAGCGATGAGGGAGCCACAAGTTCTCATTGCCCCAAAAGATTCGTGTCCTGGAGTATCTAGAAATGTTATTTTTTCTTCAGTACTGGCTGGTGTTTTGTGTATGACTTCATATGCAGAAATTCTTTGGGTGATTCCTCCAGCTTCTGAGTCCACGATATTTGTATTTCTTATATAATCTAAGATCGTAGATTTACCATGGTCAATATGTCCCATTATACAGACAATAGGTGGGCGTTTTATTAGGTTGTTTTGCTTATTTGGGGTCATGGCTGTATTTGTCAGATTACACTAATGAAAAAAGCCATTCCTGTTGAATTGGCGAGTTTGCATTAATATACTAATTATCCTTATTTTTTGGCTTTTGTAAAGCTTTTTTATATGATACTTTCCTTAGCTTTTTGTAGAGCCATTCTTTCTTCTTCTGTAAGTTCGTGCTCAGCTTTCATACTTTTAATAGGCTTAGAAAACACGCTTACATGGTCTCTTGAGTAAAGACTTGAAATTATTACACCATCGCCATCTTTGTTTACCAGTGCTGTTGCAAAGCTTTGATTTCCTCCAGAACCGTTACCTTTAAAAGGGTTAAATCTTACAGTCTCTAAACCAGAGATAGTTTTCTTTAATTTACTATCTATAACTCCAAAATTTTCTTCAGATTTTTCAGCGTATTTTTTTAAATAGGAGACTTCTTTTTTAAGTAAGGCGAGGGTGTCGTCTAAGCTGTTACATTTTTTACCTAAAAGTTTTCTAAGTTTAATTTCTAAACGAATTATCCAGAATAAAAGGAGGGCTATTATTATGGCTGCACCAAGTGTCGCGTAAAAATTAAAGTCTAAGATCATTTGTGTTTTTAATATGATTAACTTTTCAAATTATATCAGCTTTTGCTTGTTTTGCAAAAAATGGTAAATTATCACTATGAGGAAGATATATTTAGACAATGCAGCGACTACACCGGTAGATAAGAGGGTAGTAAAAGAGATGAATAAATATTGGAACAAAGATTTTGGAAATCCAAGTTCCATTCACTGTTGTGGTGTGAAAGCTAAAAATATATTGAATGAATCCAGAGAGAAAATCTCTAGCTTTATAGGTGCACACAGTAGAGAGATAATTTTTACATCTGGAGGTACAGAAGCAAATAACCTTGCGATTTTTGGTTTGGTTAAAAAACTTTTGAATGAAGGAAAGAAAATTAATGAAATACATTTAATTACCACAAATATAGAGCACGGCTCAATACTAGAATGTTTTAAAAATTTAGAAAAACAGGGTTGTGCAGTTGATTATTTAAAAGCTAATGAAGATGGTTTAGTAAACCTTAAAGATTTGAGAGAATTAATTAAACCAGAAACGGTTCTTGTTTCCATTGGCCACTCGAATAGTGAGATTGGCGTGGTTCAACTCATAAAAGAAATCATAAAGGAAATTAGATATATAAAAAAAGAAATGGGTAGAGAAAAGAATTCTTTACCATATTTTCATATTGATGCTTCACAATCTGCTCAGTATTTAAATTTAAAAGTTGATGAACTTGGTGTTGATATGATGACATTGGATGCACAAAAAATGTATGGGCCAAAAGGTGTTGGAGCTCTTTTTGTAAAAGATGGAGTCTCTTTGGAGCCAATTATTTTAGGTGGTGGGCAAGAAAGCGGAATGAGAGCTGGTACAGAAAATATTTCTCTTATTGCTGGTTTCGCAAAAGCATTTGAGATTTCGGAAAAGATTAAAGAAAAAGAAAATAAGAGATTAACGAAGATCAGGGATTATTTTTTTAGTGAATCCAGAAAAAACATTCCAGGAGTTATGTTTAATGGTCATCTAGAAAATCGTCTTCCCAATAACATTAACATTTCTATCCCAGGACAAGATGGAGAGATGCTGGTTCTTAGACTAGATGAAGTTGGAATAATATGTTCATCAGCAAGCGCTTGTGCCTCTGGTTCCGGCGAATCCTATGTTGTTAGAAATATTTATAATGATTCTGAAAGAGCTAAATCAACCTTACGTTTTTCACTTGGTAGAAGTACAAAAAAGAAAGACGTTGTATTTTTGTTAAAAAACCTGAAGGGTTTAATTAATTAAATATACGTTTCAAAAAACATATATGCATGATATAATATTGTGTATATGAAAAACAAAAAACTATTAATTTTAGCCTCAATCTTAGTAATAACCCTTCTTCTTTGTACAACCATCTATCTTGTATATTTCCATAAAACCCCAACCACAAACCCAGAACCACAACCAGAGAAATATCTCCTAGACACCAGATTCCTAGTGTTATACGGTAAAATAACAAAAATAAACACAAACTCTGTAGATATAGAAGTTATAAAAGATCCAACACTAACCGACTATGTTTTCGATAATATTAATAATGTTAATTTAATAATAAATAAAGATTCAATTATTAAAGGATTTAATGTAGAAAAGAAAGTTTACTCTGATTTGAAAATATCTGACATTAAACCAGACTCTTTCGTTACTTCATATATAAATAATGCAACATCTTCTGGATTCACTGCTATTGGTATTAAGGTGTTTGATGTAAATATTATTAAATAATATGAATAGAAAGTTTAAATTAACTCTACTATCACTCGTTCTCTTGTTCTTGATTTCTGTTTCCAATGCTTCTGCTGCTAGTTGTGGGAGGGTGGATACTGCTGGGGGGGACTACTACTATCAATGCAGTAATAATCAAATTACAAAAACCGCCGCTGTTATGTTAGGGGATAGAATAGATAATTTTGCTACTACGACAACAGTCGCTTCATGGAGTTTTTATGATGGACTAACAGGTATGTCCACAACGTATTCTAGAGATTTACCGGAATGTGCCTTCATTCCAAACCCGCAATCTACGTTCCAATTAATAACTGGAGCTATTGCTCATGCACCATGTTTGGGTAATAGTTTTATTAATTGGAATTCATCAACGGTGTGTGATCTGGGTAATACTGGTGTTGTAGATTATAATTCATTTATAAATGCATCTTGTATAAACGGTATTTACAAATATACTATAGGAGCCAATAAAGGTGGTGGCTCAATGGGTGGGTGTGGTGGAGTACCGTGGCCTTTTGGGGGAACAGAGGCATGTCGGTTGCCGGTTTGTTCCCTTGTTCCTTCTGATATAAATTTAACCATTTCTTCCAATACCCAAAACTACGATTTATTCACAGCGGCAGGTTCACCCGGGTGTCCTGTAAATGTAATCGTTACAATTAATTCTGGTGTAACTGTTTCTTCCAATTCAACTTCTCAAGCCGCCATATATGGGAGCCAGAATCTGCCGACTGGGTCTAGTGTTAAGATTATTAATAATGGAACCATTCATGGTATGGGAGGTAGAGGGGGTGTAATAATAAATAGTATCTCCAAGACTAGTTTTAAAGATACTATGGGTTTCAAAGGGGGAGATGCTATAAAATTAACAGCAAAAACCACAATAGAAAATAACGGCTCTATCTTCGGTGGTGGCGGAGGAGGAGCAGGAGCAACTATACTTTATGCTTTAAATTCTGATTGGACTCACGATTTTTCTGGCGGTGGAGGTGGTGCTGGAGGCGGAGTTGGCGGAGATGCCGTTAAAACTACAGGTCTTTTTTATACAACAAACAATATTGCATCAACCTGTGCTAATTGTGGTGGTTACGCTGGAACTACTGGAGTAAGTGGTGTTGGTGGAGCAGCTAAGCCCTCTCGTTACAATAATCCTACTTTTATTGGAGGTAACGGAGGAAATTATGGTGAGGCTGGAGGAAATAGTTTTTATAAGTATATAACTGGCGCACGTATTTTAGGAGAATCCCAAGGAGGAGCTCCTGGTAAATCAATTAATACAAATGGTTTTTGTATATCTGTAACTGGAAATACACCAACAAAAATAAAAGGGGAAATTAGTGGCGTAAGTGGTGAGGGATGTAATCCTATCTCCATACCAACCCCGACGTTAAATTTAAATATTTCTTCTAATACTCAAAATTATAATTTGTTCACATCCGCTGGTTCACCAACCTCTGCAGTTAATATTATTCTTACAATAAATTCTGGTGTCACTGTCTCTTCAAATACAATTTCACACGCTGCAATTTATGGAAGTCAGAATCTTCCGTCAGGATCAACGGTAAGAATTGTAAACAACGGAACTATCCATGGAATGGGAGGGAGGGGAGGTGTAATAATAAATAGCATCTCCAAGACTAGTTTTAAAGATACCATGGGTTTCAAAGGGGGAGATGCTATACAACTAACAGCGAAAACAAAAATAGAAAATAACGGTTCTATTTTGGGAGGTGGAGGAGGCGGTGCTGGTATTACAGTGTTGTACACCTTAAACGATGATTGGGTTCACGACTTTTCTGGTGGAAGTGGAGGTGCAGGTGGTGGAGCAGCTGGTGACTCTGTAAGAACAGATGGGTTTGATAAACAAACAACAAATATTTTATCAACTTGTGCTGGTTGTGGTGGTTACGCTGGAACTACTGGAGTAAGTGGTGTTGGTGGAGCAGCTAAGCCCTCTCGTTATGGGGCATCTTTCCCTGGAGGCGCAGGAGGAAATTATGGTGAAGTTGGTGGAAATAATTTTTATAAAAATGTTACTGGTTCTCCAATTTTAGCAGAGTCCCAAGGAGGAGCTCCTGGTAAATCAATTAATACAAACGGTTATTGTCTATCCATTACTGGGAATACACCGACAACAGTGAAAGGAGAAGTTGGTGGAGTTACTGGCGAAAGATGTGATACATCATGCGGAGCCATTCAAACAAAAAACCTCACCATATCTTCAGATACCCAAAACTACGATCTCTTCATCGCCGCTGGTTCCCCAACTTGTCCAGTGAATGTAAACCTTACAATAAATTCTGGAAAGACCGTTTCTTCCGCCACAACATCAAAGGCAGCAATCTACGGTAGTTCAAATCTACCAACAGGTTCTACTGTAAACATAATTAACAACGGAACTATTCATGGAAAAGGAGGAAAGGGTGGACCGATATCTATATCTAATGTTAAAGGGTACGACGGATCAAATGCCGTTAGTCTCATCGCCTCTACAACAATTAACAACTTAAACGGCTATGTTTTGGGTGGGGGAGGTGGTGGAGGTGCTGGTTCAAATTCTAATACCGGA
>JBAYKL010000004.1:0-111714 GCA_041664585.1 Minisyncoccota bacterium
GGACTTAAATACATTAATGCAACTACAACCTGGAGAGATCCTTCTGCAAAGAAGATCTACACAGCTTCTTGTTCTACTTCTACTAATGTTATGTTGGGAGGGGATGTGATTAGGGAGATATAGCAGAGTTGCTTTTTCAGATATTTTATGGTAATTTGTAAACAACCATCAAGCGGTAATCTGGTGTCTCCAGAATACTTTATTAAGGTCAAATAAATAATTTAAATTAAACATGCCGATAACATCATCAGCAAAAAAAGCATTAAGAGTTTCAAAGAAGAAAAAAGTCTTCAATGTCAGAAGATCAAATGATATGGAAGGATCTATAAAAGGAGTAAAGAAACTTATCAAAGAAAAGAAAATTAAGGAGGCGGAAAACGCACTTCCAAAAGCTTACAAAGCAATTGATAAAGCTTTCAAGATTAAACTCATCAAAAAGAACTCTGCTGCAAGATATAAATCAAGACTTACAATTTTGGTTAACAAAGCAAAAGCAACTAAATAAAAGAAAAACCGCCTTTTGGCGGTTTTTCTTTTATTTAGTTAATTATGTAAAAAAAAGCTCCAAGCAGAAATATATTCTGCTTGGAGCCTGGGTTTGAGATGTTGGCTAATTCACTTTTTTTCTCGATAGTACACCTCGGCAGCGAGAAGATAACCCTGGGCGTACGTAGTTTGAATTTTGACGACATCGTACTCCCCACTGTTAACTATTGCATCGAGCTTGGGCTTGATATCGTCCGTTTTCTCATTCCAATAGTACTTGTCACTTTGGATGAACAGTACACGAAGACTATTACCATCTCCTCGACTAGAAGCGTCGTAGGTGACTTCAGCCGCTGTGAGATATCCAGACGAGTATGACGTTTTCACGGAAGTGATGTTGTACTCGCCACCGTTAACTGCGGTCTTGAGTTTATCGCATATCTCGTTCTGCTTCTTGTTGACGTAGAATTCAGTACTTGTGATTGATAGCAGACGCAAGTTGGTACCATTTACTGGTTGCGTACTTACTTCGAGAGTCTGCATCGATTCGCAGAGGTTCTCATCGCATCCAGCGATGAAAAGCAGAAAACCGAAAAGCATGAATTTAAACCCTATTTGTTTAATAGTCATAAGAATATCCTTCCTTTTGTTAATTTGTGAATGTACTATTGAACCACTACTACTAAATTTTTGATCTATATAAAGAATAGCATACTATGTGCAATAAGTCAAGCCCAAATAAAAACCAGTATGTATATCTTTTACATTCCAAATTTTATGAAGACCTAGACTAGAAACTAGTCTACTCCAAAATCAGTCTTACCGAATGGTGCTCTCAGTAGGAATCGAACCTACATCTTAACTTCCGCAAAGTCACGTTCTATCCATTGAACTATGAGAGCGTGGCTTTAAAATAGCATAATTTAGTTAAAATCCCAACTTTGCCATAATCTTTTGTGGCAAAGGTTCATGTAATTCTTTTTCTTCTAGTTTATCCAGCAACACCAAACGAATATCTTCGTGATTGTATTCATCTATTGGTATGACAATCAGAGGCATTACAACTTTCTTAGACTTAAGAATAATCTTAGGCTCATCCTCGTCAATTGCGTCCACCCAAAAAGCCTCAAGAGAAATGAAGGGATATAATTCTTTTTCAACCCGGACTCCCTTACCACTGATTTCTACTTCGATAACAACAGGTTCTCTGTTTGAAAACATAAGCAAACTTGTAACAGCCAAAACAACAAGTATTGCAAACAACACGTTGTCCATCATTATAGAGATGATAACTATCGATATAGCTATTATAATTACTGCCCAATACCAATCTGTAGTTTTTTCTCTTTTTTTATACTCTAGAGTATGCCAAATGATTTGTTCATTCATATTGGATTAATTATACCAAAACATAACTAAAATGATATACTTATACCGTTATGTTTAAAAAAACCAAACCATTAGTTATAGCAAACTGGAAGATGAATCCTGAAACAGAACAGGAAGCAAAAAATATCGTTCTAGAAATCAAAGAGGGGATTAAAAATATCAAGAAAATAAGTACCGTGATATGTCCTCCCGTTATCTTCATGGACTCCATAAAAAAAACCCTTAGTAAATCTATATACCTGGGAGCACAAGATGCCTTTGTTGGTTCTGGTAGTTCACACACAGGTGAAATTAGTCTTGAAATGATCAAAAAAACTGGAGCCAAATATATCCTTGTCGGACATTCTGAAAGAAGAGAGACTGAAGATACGGAAGAAGAGATAAGGGAAAAAGTCTCTGGTGTATTAAAAAGTGATTTGAAAGCGGTACTCTGTATAGGTGAAAATGAAAGAAGTGAACATGGCGATTATTATCATGAAGTAAAAATACAAATCATAAGTGCTCTTACCGGCTTACAAAAAAAATACACAAAAAATCTTATCATCGCCTATGAACCTGTTTGGGCAATAGGAAATAAAGAAAACAAGGCATTAAATTCAGAAAACTTATACGAGATGGCAATTTTTATTAAAAAAACATTAAACGACCTCTTTGGGCAAGAAGTAGCAAAAAACATCCCAATATTGTATGGTGGTTCTGTAAATAAAAACAATGCAAAAGAATTACTAGAAAATGGAAAGGTGAACGGACTACTAGTAGGCAGGGAAAGCCTTAAGGGCCAAAACTTTGTTGAGATGATAAAAAAGATCGCTGTCTAAATTAAAAAACCGCCCTCATAGGGCGGTTTTGATTTTAAATTATTGAAATGGGTTTTTTGCACCTCTAACCTCAAAGTGTAAGTGCGTACCGTCTCCACCAGGAGCAGGTATAACCTTACCGGTATTACCCATGGAACCTATCGGCTGACCTTGATATACAGTCTGTCCCTCAAAGACAAAGTTTTCGTTTAAGTGGGCATACAAAGTTTGAGTACCATTACCATGTGAGATAACAACATATCTTCCATATCCACTATTCCATCCGGATGTCTTACTTATAATTACTTCTCCGGCAGCGGAAGCCAATATAGGGGTACCCTTCCTTGCACCAAAGTCTATAGCATTAAATCCATGCAACCCTTGCGTTCTTATACCGCCAGATAGAGGTCTAATATAATAACCACTATATGAAGGACCGCCTGTATCATGTGCCCTAGCTGTAATTTTTGCGGAAGAATACGCTGGGGCAACAGCGACAGATTCACCGTCTGGGATGATAAGAGTGTCTCCAACAGAAAGAGACGCACTCGAGCTTAGTTCATTAAATTGGGCGATCTCTTCTGTATCGCCTTTATATTTCTTAGCAATACTCTTTAATGTATCTCCTTTTGCTATTGTATGTATTGTTCCAGAAACAGGAAGAATGACCAGAATTTGACCCTCTTTAATAGTTTTTGACGGTAGATTATTTGCCCAAAGAACAGTATTGGTAGAAACACCAAACATCTTTGCTATAGAAGAAAGGGTATCTCCCTTTCTAACAGTATATTTACTAATTTGACCAGTTACAGATGAATTATCTATATCAGCCATAGTTCCAGCAGGACCACTTTCTGACATAAGAGCTTCATCATTTACAACAGTAATATCTCCACCGCCTCTTGAAGAAGTCAAATCATAATTAGTCGTGTTTTGAAGCAGAGAAAGGTTCTGGGAATTCGAAGATAGAGCAACGCTCGCGACTTCTTTTGAAGATGAAGAAAGGAGCTCTGTTATGAAAGAAAAAAGACCAGCATTTGCAGGAGCTGGACTTATAAAAGATGTTAGAACCGGAAAGGAAACGACAACAAACCATTTCATAGAAACGGCTAAAAACCTAGATATATTTAGATGACCCTCATTTTTCACTTCGATTTTTGGGTCGTTTTTATTGATTTTTGTACTAATAAGCCGCTTTTGTTAATGGAATCCTGTGCTTCTGAAACCTAAATGGCTAACTAGAGCCATATTTCTGTATTTTCTACCTTTTCCGAAGGTAGATATAATGATACCGCGTACAGATTTAGGGTCAAGGGAGTTATCAACAGATGAAAATTTAGTTAGCAAAGATATGTTCGTGTTATATTTATGCAGTGAAACATTTGGAAGGATTAAACGAGCAACAAAAACAAGCCGTCTTACAAAAAGACGGTCCGATTTTAATAATAGCAGGAGCCGGAGCAGGCAAAACAAAAACTATTACTCATAGAATTTTACATTTAATAAAAGAGGGAACAGCTCCAGAGAATATCTTAGCTATCACCTTCACAAACAAAGCAGCCAAAGAGATGAGGGAAAGAGTAGAGAAGGTAATAGGAGAAGACAAGAGTTTAAACATGCCGGTCTATTTTAGAAACAAACCTTTTGTAAGTACCTTTCACTCTCTTGGGGTACATATTTTGAAAGAAAACAGTAAGCTTTTGGGTCTCACGAGGAATTTTAGCATTATGGATAGGGCTGATTCTCTTAAACTTATCAAAGACTGCCTTAAGAAATTAGACATAGACCCGAAACAATTCGAGCCGGGCAAAATACTAAACATAATTTCAAGAGAAAAAGGAGATCAAAAAACATGTCAGGAATATAAAAGCGAAAAGGACCAAAAAGGATATTCATTGCAGGGAGTAGTATCTTCTGTTTGGCCTTTATATGAACAAAAGTTAGCAGAAGAAAAGGCTTTAGACTTTGACGACTTATTACTAAAAAGTTTCCAATTATTAAAAAATAATAAAGGGGTTCTAGAAAAGTATCAAAATATTTGGAAGTATATTCATATAGATGAATATCAGGACACAAATAAAGTCCAGTACGGGACAGTAAAACTGTTAGCAGAGAAAAATAGAAATATTTGTGTGGTTGGGGATATAGACCAAAGTATTTATAGTTGGAGAGGTGCAGACATTCAGAATATTCTAAGTTTTGAGGAAGACTACCCTGAAGCAAAAGTGATCCTTTTAGAACAAAACTACAGATCCACTCAAACAATCCTTACGGTTGCTAACGCAGTAATCAAAAAGAACAAACTCAGAAGGGAGAAAAATCTCTTTACAAAAAATGCAGAAGGAGACAAGGTCTCTTTCTTTAAGGGAATAAACGAAACAGAAGAAGCTAGATTTATAGCCAGAAAATCAAAAGAAATCATAGAAAAAGGAGGGTCCCCAAGAGAAATAGCAGTATTGTATAGAGCGAACTTTCAATCTCGTATTCTTGAGGAGGCCTTTCTTACAGAAAGTGTCCCGTATCAGGTTCTTGGAACTAAATTCTTTGATAGAAAAGAAGTTAAAGATGTTCTTTCTTTTCTAAGAGCCGGAGTAAACCCAGAAAGTCTGAGTGACATAAAAAGAATTATAAATGTGCCTACGAGAGGAATAGGGAAAGTTACTATACTAAAAATATTTGAAGGAGGTAGAGATAAGCTTCCATTAGGCGTAAAAGAAAAGGTGAACTCCTTTTTTAATCTTTTGGAAAGAATAAAAAATGAAGCAGAAAAAGAAAAACCTTCAGATATTATTAAGTTTATAATCAGAGAAACTGGACTAGAATTAGAATTACAAAAAGGAACAGAGGATGATAAAGAAAGACTAGAAAACATGAGAGAGCTTGCTACTCTTGCTGTAAAATATGACCACTTACCTAGACCAGAAGGTATTGAGAAACTTTTGGAGGAAGCGGCTTTAGCCACAGACCAAGATTCCTTAGAAAAAAATGAAAACGCAGTGAAGCTTATGACGGTACACGCTGCAAAAGGTTTAGAATTTGATCATGTCTTTATAACAGGTCTCGAGGAGGATTTATTTCCACATCAACCAGTGGGTAAGGATGAAAAAACACCAGAAGAAATGGAAGAAGAAAGAAGACTCTTCTATGTGGCTTTGACTCGCGCTAGAATTAAGTTATTCTTAACATACGCAGAAATGCGTACCATATACGGTTCTCAACAAATGAATTTCCCATCGCAATTCTTTGCAGATATTGATAACGAATTTTTGGAAGAAGAACGTTTTGAGTATAGAGAAAAAATAGTTTATTTAGAATGGTAATTAAATATGAGTATATTTGCAAAAAAATCACTAGGGCAAAACTTTCTTAAGAATGAAGGAGTTTTACAAAAAATAGCTGAGGCAGGAGAAATATCTGCTAACGATATTATATTGGAAGTTGGACCAGGAGAAGGAGCTCTAACACAAAAACTATTAGAAAAAGCTGGTAAATTAATTGCCGTAGAAAAAGACCACAGATTAATTTCAATATTAGAAGAAAAATTTGCAAAAAAAATATCTGAAAATAAATTTCAATTATTTGAAGGAGATATTTTAGAAGATGGTGCAGAAAAATGGGGGATAGAAAATGGTAAATTTAAAATAATAGCCAACATACCATATTATATTACAGGGCAATTCTTTAGAAAATTTCTTTCTGGTCCCATAAACCCCACACAAATAATAGTTTTAGTGCAAAAAGAAATTGCGGATAGAATAATAGCAAGAGAAGGTAAAGAAAGTTTGCTGTCCATAAGTGTAAAAGCATATGGAATACCAAGTATGGTAGCAAAAGTATCTAAGGGGAGCTTCGTACCAGCACCAAAAGTAGATTCTGCTGTACTACTAATAGACAATATATCTAAAGACTTTTTTAAAGTCTTTAGCGAAGAAAAGTTTTTTGAAATTCTAAAGGCTGGTTTTGCACACAAGAGGAAAATGCTTTTAGGAAATTTGAAAGAATATTTTAATAATACGGAGTTAAGTACAATATTTCTCAAACTTGATTTTAATGAAAAAATACGTGCCGAAGATCTAAAATTAGAAGACTGGAAAAAACTAGTAGAGAACATGTAAAAAAACCGCCTTTAGGCGGTTTTTCTTTTATTTACTTGTGCCTGAACCAGATTCCTGCTCCTCAACCCAATCCTTACCCTGAACAGTCATATAGGCTCTTAATATCTTTTTGCTCTTACCATACACGGAGCAACCGACTTCTTCTCCTGGAACAATAACGAGCACTTGTCCTGTAACAGGCACAGAAAGCATCGGTTTATAGGTTGCGTCTTTACCATCTGCTTCGTTTTCACCACCTATCACATTACCGACAATTGCACCACCCATATTATCAATAAGTTGCGACTCTCCCATAACCCAGATATATTTTTTTGGCTTTTTATCATCCAAAGATATAACGGAAAGATCGTGATTTTTGAGAGGACTACCACAGCTCTTCACCTCTGACATGACCATAACAATCTCGGAGTCCGTGATCAAAGAGCTGGTCGATACTGGGGCTTCTGGTTCCGATGAAGACTCTCCTCCTGGGTATTTTATAGTCACGTAACTCTTAGAAGATAGATAAGGTATTGCGGAGCTACTTGTACTATACATCCAACTAATATCAGATGACGTCGCGTTATAACTTACAACATCAGAGGAAGATGAGAACGAGGATGAATTGCTACCAAAAGAGATTTGTACGGAATCGGAAACCTGATTTAGAGCAGCATCTTTACAAAAAATTGATATTTTACCAGCTTTTGAAGGATAAATTGTTTTGTTACCAGAGACGTTTTGCGCTTGCGAATCTATCATGCAAGAATTTACACCACTTGATGTCCAAGAAATATTAACAGGGAAACCAGCATACGCCGAGGTAGAATCTTTTCCATTTACTTTTAAATCAACAAAGGCTGTGTTTGTGCAAGAACCTGTTGGTGAATGTTTCCCAGCTGCCGCTCTTGCCTGAGCTGCTTTATCTTCCTTTATTGCACCGGTCAGAATCAAATTATCAATAAACCTACAATATTCATCGCCTTCTTTAGCCGTAAGCTTAGAGTCAGAAGCGGAAACGGTTGTAATCGGTGTCGAGGTTTTACAAACAGATTCGATCTTCTTTACAGGATAGTCTTTTTTACAGTCACCGCCATTAGAAAAACATCTATAAATTTTATTGAGCTTTAGTCTAGTTTCTTGTCCAACATACCCATTTGATGGCAAAATATTATACTTATTTTGAAATTTTATGACCGAAGCCTCAGTTGCTGGGCCGAAATAGCTAGTTTCGTTGCCAAGCGAACCACTGCCACTACAAGATACCACGGTATCCCCATCAAAATTCAAAACTTTCTGTAATTTTAGGACATCCTCTCCCTGAGATGTTTTATACAAATCATAGTTAAAAACTTCATCAATGACATCAGTTATAATCGTCTCAGCAGAAGACTGAAAAAAGAACCCTCCCGTAAAAACAAATAAGAAAAATACTGAGAGTAAGACAAATTTATTTTTTAACATATATTTGATTATAAAACCTAATTATTAACACATATATTGTAGCACAAAATATAATAAGTGTTATTATTATACCCATGATAACAATTTCTAAATATCTGCCTTCAAAAAAGTTTATTATTAGTCTATCGGCTGCAATATTAATAATTATCGTTTCTTTAATATTAACTTTCTATAAAGATAAAGTTTATGTTTCTAAGAGCGACAAGAAAGTGGTTCTTTCTGAGGAATCAGTATTCGAAGCTTTTAAACTAGCGGATGCAGACAGTGATGGATTACCAGATTGGCAGGAAAACCTTTACGGTACAGATCCTAAGAAAGCAGATACGGACGGGGATGGAACGAACGACGAAGATGAAATGAAAGTAGACAGAGATCCACTAAAGGCAAATACCGCTAAGATAGCGCAGGAACCAAACGATAAAGTAGAGGCACAGATAATTGAGGAGGAGAAGAAAATAGAGACAGAATATGCAAAATTAAACGACACACAAAAAATGGCTAGAAATTTCTTGTCTCAATATTTGGCTAGCCAACCATCTGATAGACAAATGACGGAAGCAGAAATGGCCGAGGTAGTAGACAGAATGATAAGCCAAGTAGATATAAAAAATATGGCTGACAAATATTCAGAAGGGGACGTTAAGATATACTCTGGTGAAGACAGGACTAGTAATGTTAACGAGTATTTTAAAAACCTATCCACAATAATAGGAAATGAGGTTATACCAAACACAATGAAAGGGATGGATATCATTTCATCATTGGAGAAAAATAATTGGATCATGAACATAAAAAAGAATGATGAGATAATTAAGGTACTAGCATCATCATCGGAAAAGATAATTGCACTAGAAGCACCAGAAATAATTGGAGGTGAAAATCTTAAGCTAGCAAATGATATATACAAACTATCTCTATATATCCAATCTTTCAATAAAATAAATGAGGATCCATTAAAATCCATAACCGGACTTAAAGGATACACTGACACGGTGTATGATATACAAAGTATATTCCAAGATATCGTACTTAAAATAAATTATTAATTATTATTAAAAATAAAATGAAAATCAATTCACTCCTCAGAAAAATAATTTGTTTCATGTTGGTAATATCTTTTGTATTACCAGGTGTATATCTAAGTTTTATACCAAAAGCAGAAGCTCAATGGATAGTATGGGACCCAGGTAAGTTCGCGTGGGACAACATCAAATGGGCCTGGGACAAGGTGGTGGATTATGTCGAGAAATATGGAAGAATTGTCGCAAGGCTTATGGCCAGAATGATTCTGCAAAACATGATTCAGGAAACAGTAAACTGGGTCAATAGTGGATTCGAAGGAAGCCCCATGTTTATGACAAACCCCGGACAGTTCTTGCAAAATTCAGCGGATAGCGCTGTCGGAGAATTTATAGGAGCAGAAGGATCTCCTTTAGCTTTCCTTTGTGACCCATTCAAATTAAATGTGAGAGTTAATCTGGGGCTAAAATATAGTGTTAAGAAAACCAAAGAAGTGGGATGTACAATGAGCGGTGTCCTAGGAAATATACAGGGTGCATACGACGATTTCACAAATGGAAACTTCATAAGTACAGGTGGTTGGAACTCTTGGATGCAAATGGCTGGTAATCCAGAAAATACACCTCAAGGATCAGCGATGATGTCACAAAACGTCCTTCAAGAAAAAATTGACAAGGTGCAAACGACCTTAAGCAAAGAAGCAGACTGGGGTCTTGGTGCTTTGGGTATGAAAAAGTGTGAAAACGTAGTACATACTGAATACGACGACAATGATGAGCCAGTGGAAGTTTCTGAAGAAGTTTGTAATACACAAACACCAGGTGCAACAATAATGGATTCCCTCAATAGAACACAAACAACTGGACAAAACTCTGGAGAATTAGAGTCTATTATGTCAGATGGTATAAATGCAATTCTCGGAGCATTCGCAAATCAACTTATGTCTATGACATTAGGTCAGGCGCAACAGGGACTATTGGGTGGGGAGAATAGGAATGTTGACTATCAAGCACAGATGAATGAGAACCTCTCTCAGTCTCAAGCAAACCTTGAAGCACAAAATCGTCAGATAGATGCGGACGGCAATAAAAATGGTAGTAGTACAGCAGCAACACCTCTCGAAAAAAAGAGAGCAGAGTTGAGAGCAATAATAAGTGACTACCTCTCAAGGAACAAAAGTTACCTAGCAGCATACGCTAAAACAACACAAACTCTATACAAAGCAAAAACTGAGTTCGAAAAAGCAAAGACTTGTTGCCAGTTAAACAATATCGGTGGGGGAGATCCAAACAGCAGCAGGGCTGGTATCATCCAGGCAAATTTGATAGATAAAATAACTGGATTGAATACTACACAAACAGCTCCAATAACTCTTGCTACTCTTATTCCTGCATCAGATGCCGTTAGAACTAACATACGTAATTTAGAAGAGATGTTGACTAGAGTAAACAGTGCTTCTGCGACAGAAGCAGATCTCAATGAGGAGACACCTAGACTCAACGCCATCATAGCAAATACAAAAGAACCAATGGCTGATATGGAAACAAGAACGCAAGCTTGGCTCAACAGCAATTACGGAAATTATTCTGCACCTCCTTGTATCATAACCAGAACGTGGTAAGTATTAAGTAAGTTTGAAAATAAATAAATCATAATTTATTTATAATATTTGTTTCATCTTTATATAGATGATATAATTTAAGATAGTAGATGAAAAGATTTTTTTTAAAATCAGTTGCATATCTCTCTATCGCTTTTCTATTAGCGGTCTCTTTACCTAATATCAATCAAGCAACGGCTGCTACCACAACAGATACTACTATTCCTGATTTTTCAAAGAAAATAGACACACCTACTGTTGGCCCTACAGTACAAGCCGCAGCGCAGCAGAACAATACGGTAGACAACACACCTTTTGTTAAATATGAAAACAGTGGAGTAAATAGTGTTCCTACTTCTGCTTCTACTGTAGGAGTTACAGCCTCAACAACTTCTAGAACATCGACAACGACGTCTGCAACTGGCGTCAGAGGAACAACAACCCAAACCGTATCAAAACAAATAGGTTCCGTACCAAACGATGATCCTAGATTTACAGATCAGGATGTTAAAACCATTGCGGCTTTCCAAAAATTAATTGACGATCCAAATACACCGGCAGATAAAAGAGCTCAGTATGAAAAAAGTCTCGCTAGTTATAAAGAAAATGCTATTGCATCTACTGAAGCCAATAGCGCAATGGAACTCGGAGGAAAACCAGTAAGTGGAGTAGTGCCTCGTTTAATTGTTTCCGGTGTCAATTGGATACTATTTCAAATACAAGCGTTCCTTGGATGGATTCTTGGTGTAGCTGGTATGGCGATAGATTCTGTGATGGGAATGACTATGGAAATAGCTAGCAACCAAAAACTTTTAGACATAGTAAAAAATTCTTGGGTTATATTAAGAGACACCTTTAATGTCTTCTTTATATTCCTACTTTTATATATATCAATAAAAACAATTCTCAAGGGGGCAGCGGCAAAGACAAAAGAAATGTTAGCAAACATTGTAATAGCTGCTCTTTTAATAAATTTCAGCCTTTTAATAACAAATGCGATTATAGATGCAAGCAACATATTTACAGCAGCACTATATAACACAGGGCAGGAGATGGCTGGTAATAGCGGAACCATAAGTACACAAATAATGGAAGGATTGAAGATACAATCCTTAGACAAGACCGAAAATTCTAATCTTGATCAAGCCTCTATTGGTTTAACAATTTTTATTTTAATAAAAATAATGTTAATAGGAGTAACTTTGTGGGCATTTATACAAATATTCGTCCTACTCATAACAAGGCTTGTCGCATTCTTCCTGCTAATGGCCCTGTCTCCAGTCGGCTTTGTTGGAAACATAATACCTAAGGTTGCAGAGTATACGAAACAATGGTGGGAGACTCTAACAAATCAAGCTCTCGTGGGCCCAGTTTTTGCTTTTCTTTTTCTTTTAGACTTAACCCTTATAAAAGACGGTGGACTAAACAGCGAACTTGGAACCGCTTTGGCAAAGTGGGGAGGATCTGGAAGCAACAGCGTCTTAGTTGGAACAATATTAAATGTAGTTATTCTTGTTGGGTTTTTGATAGCGACAGTTAAGGTTACCAAAAAACTTAGTGGAGAATTAGGATCGATAGCAACAGGGCTCGGCTCAAAAGCACTCGGCTTTGGGCTTGGGCTTGCGACTGGTGGGGGAGCCATGCTTGGTAGAAATCTCATTGGTAGAGGTATGGCAAAATGGGCTGGTAGCGAATCTCTAAAGAGAGCCGCGGAAACAAGCACCTTCGCCAGACTTGCTTTGAGAGGAGCAGATAAGGTATCAAAGAGTTCTTTTGATGTTAAGAATACCGGCCTAAATAAAACAATAAATAAGAAACTCGGAATAGATATGGGCAAGGGTGGTGGAAAAGATGGATTCACTGGTCAAGTAAAGAGATCCACTGAAAAGACTCAAGAAATGTCCAAACTACTAGAAAGAGATATGACTAAAGGCGAACTAGATGCAGACGGAAATCTCGTTAGTGGAGGAGCTGGAGCTAAGATATTAGAAGACACCATAAGAGAAAAGAATCAGGAGAGATTTGCAAGCGATGAAGCAATGCAACAGATAACAGGTGAAATTAGCGTGGAAATGAAAGGTTTGGGTGCGCTAAATAAGAATGGTGCGTACTTAGAGAGTAGACTCAAAGATAAAAATATAACCAAAGAAGAAAAAGTAAGAGTAGAAGGCGAAAGAGAAAAAAATCTTGAGAAGATTAAAGAAAAAGAAAAGAAGATTAAAGAGATTCAAGAAAAAAGAAAAGCAAGAGAAAAAGAACTCGAACTAAAGAAAGAAGAGAAAGCAGTGATAGAAACTGAAATAAAAACTGGGCACCAAGCAGCACACGCAACCTCTTTGAGTAAATCCGTAATAGGAAAAATAACTCGTGGAACAAAAGGAAATAGGGCTGTCGTCGATAAAATCAGAAAAGACATAAAGGCAAAAAGCAATGAGGAACAACTAGCAGAACTAGCAGTTAAAGTAGAAAAAGAGAGAAAGGAAAAAGAGGAGGCGACAAAGGCAACCACTGCACCAGCTCCAGAAACAACACCAAAAGTATAATTTAGAAAAAGAAAAAATGAATGAGGATACAAAAAAAATAATAGCAGAGCAAATGGAAGTTTTGCCTGAGGATGTAAAAAAGGCTATTTTATCCGTTGATTATCGTGTACAACTTCAAGAAATTGTGAAGAGAAACCACCTATTAATAGATCAGGCAGGCGCGCTAGAGACGGAGACAACACTTACATTACTAGGTCTTGAGCCATTAGAAAATTACGTAGAAAATATCTCCAGGGAGTTAGCTCTATCTAAAGATAAGGCTATAATAGTAGCTCACGATGTAGATGAATTAATCTTTAAAAACATTCGTATATCGTTACAACAACTGAACGACAAAAATCTGGAAGAAAATGAGGAAATAGAAGAGAGAACTACCGTAGAGTTAAGCAAAGAAAATGTAATGAGTGGAATAGAAAACCCTACAAATATTCCCGAGGAATCCATCTCCATAAGCTCACTAAAATCTAACAGCTTAAATCCAGAATACCCCGCAGAACCTATGACAAAGGGGATAGAGATAAGAAGAGAAATGTCTCTAGAGATTCCACCAGAAGCGAAACTTCCAATAAAAAGCCTTACAGATAAAACAAAAGAACCAGAACCACTACACCAAAATACATCACCGGCAAATAATATTGTTGAGGAAAAATTAGGAACTGTAATATCAACACCTACAGAAAAAGTTGTCATCGAAGAGAATAGTAAGCTTCCTTCTAAACACGATCCTTATAGAGAATCAGTAATATAAAACTTCGTTAAATTAATATGCAATTTCAAGTACCACAATTTATAGAGGTAGAAGATAAAATATTTGGGCCACTCACACTCAAAGAGTTTCTATACCTAGGTGGGGGAGTTGGCTTATCTGTGGTTTTAATCTTATTCATTCCCTTTAAAATAATATCTATTCCACTAGCTCTATTATTTATGTCTTTTTCTCTTGCACTAGCTTTCTACAAAGTAAACGGGAAGCCTTTTGCGAACACATTGGAAGCTGCCTTCTACTATTGGGGGGGAAATAAACTTTATATATGGAAAAAAACAGAAAAGAAGCCGACATCTAAACCAGAAGAGATTGTGCAGCAAGCAAAAGCAATGATTTCTGTACCAAAACTCTCAGAAAGTAAACTAAAAGATCTTACGTGGAGTTTGGATATAAAAGAAAGTTTAAATCCAGGCACAAGAGAAATGAAAAGATAGGGGAAATAGTGTATAATTAAAAACATGGCAAATTCAAAAGCAGCTCAAGACTTTGTTCCAATAAAAGAAGTCCGTGATGGAGTAGTAATTCTCAAAGATGGATCAATGAGATCTGTTATTATGGTATCCTCTTTAAACTTTGCACTAAAATCCCCAGACGAGCAACAAGCTATTCTCATGCAGTTCCAAAGTTTTCTAAACTCTCTGGATTTTTCAATACAAATATCATTGCAATCAAGAGAGCTTGATATAAGACCCTATATAGCGCTTCTAGAGGGCAGATATAAGGATGAATTAGGAGACCTTATGAAAATACAGATAAAAGAATATATGCAATTCATAAAAACTTTCGTTGAACAGTCAGATATTATGACAAAAACCTTCTTCGTTGTCGTACCTTACACCTCATCAGCATTGAATACAAACATGAATCCTTTAGCTAATAAAAAGACTACAAAATCAGATAACTTTGAAGAAAATAGAATGCAGATTGAACAAAGAATGGGTGTGGTACAACAAGGACTAACAAGATGTGGACTCAGAAGTGTACTTCTTGGAACGGAAGAATTAGTTGAACTATACTACAAAGTATTTAATCCTGGAGAACTTGGCAAGCCAATAATAGCATCATAAAAATGGGTATTTTTGATAAAATGAAAAAAGAGAAAAAAGAAGAAAAACTCACATCCTTCCTTCCACAGGAAATATATGATGCGGGTGTTTTGGAATTACAAGATATAATTGCCCCGTCTGCACTTAAGATAAGTCCGAAAGAATTAAATCTTGGAGAAAAGATTGTTAGAACCTTCTTTATTATTTCATATCCAAGATTTCTTTCAGAAAGTTGGTTTGCTCCTATAATAAATTTGGATAAAGTATTTAATGTCTCCATTTTTGTACACCCAATAGACACAGCAAAAATTTTGAGGCAATTTCAAAAGAAAGTTGCTGAGGTTCAGAGTCAGATCAATGCAAGAGAAAGTAAGGGTCTGGTTAGAGATCCACTTTTGGATACAGCATACCAAGACCTGGAGTCTTTGAGAGACAGCCTGCAACAAGCTCAGGAAAAGCTTTTTGACGTTGGGCTTTATATAAGTATCTTCGGAGACACAGAGGATGAAATAAATAAATTAGAGTCAGAAATAAAATCAATTCTGGAAGCAAAGATGGTTTATGTAAAACCAGCTCTATTCCAACAAGAACAAGGTTATAAAAGCGTCTTACCTATTGCAGACGATCAATTAGCAGTGCATTCAAAATTAAATTCTTCACCGCTTTCAAGTATTTTTCCATTCGTTTCTTTCGACCTTACATCTGATAGGGGAATACTATATGGAGTGAACAGACACAATGCCAGCCTAGTGCTTTTCGATAGATTTTCACTAGAAAACTACAACTCTATCACATTCGCCAAGTCTGGTTCTGGTAAATCCTTCATGACTAAGCTAGAAATCTTGAGAAGCTTGATGTTTGATACTGATGTTATCGTCATAGACCCAGAAAAAGAATATGAGTTTCTAGCAGAAGCGACAGGCGGTAAATCATTTAACATCTCACTAAACTCTGATAGCCACATCAATCCTTTTGATTTACCTATCCCAAAAGAGGACGAGTCCGCTGCGGACGTATTACGTTCAAACATCATAAACCTAGTCGGTTTGTTTAGAGTTATGTTTGGAGGATTAACACAGGAAGAAGACGCTATTATAGATAGAGCGATAGCAGAAACATATGCATTAAAAGACATTAGTTCTGAATCAGATTTCGCAAACATAGAACCTCCACTACTCTCGGACTTTGAATTAGTACTCTCTGGTATGGATGGTGCTGAAGGTCTTGTTCAAAAACTTTCAAAATACACGAGGGGGACATGGGCAGGTTTTTTGAATAGACCAACCAACGTTGATATCAACTATAAATTCGTTGTCTTTTCTATACGTGATATGGAAGACGAGCTTAAAACAGTGGCTATGTATCTTATAACCCACCACATTTGGAACGCGGTTAAAAGAAACATAAAGAAAAGACTACTCGTAGTTGATGAGGCTTGGATCATGATGAAGTCAGACGACGCAGCTTCGTTCTTATTCGGTATGGCAAAAAGAGGAAGAAAATACTTTTTAGGATTAGCCACAATTACCCAAGACGTGGACGACTTTTTGAGATCCCCATACGGGCAAGCGATTGTTACAAACTCTTCAATGCAAATTCTACTCAAACAATCTCCGACTGCAGTAGAACATCTACAACAAATATTTAACCTTACAGAAGAAGAAAAATATTTATTACTAGAATCAGACGTAGGGGAGGGAATATTCTTCGTTGGACTTAAACACGTCGCTATTAAAGTCATTGCTTCTTATACGGAAGAACAAATCATTACATCGGATCCGTCCCAGCTTTTAGCAATCAAAAGAGCAAAAGAAGAATTGAAAATGACACAAGGATTTTAAATCCATCTAAAATTATAAACACTGTTTGTTTTAATTTTTGTGATATAATTTACAATAAGATGCTTAAAAAATTAAAAATAATTTGTTTGGCAATCATAACTATATCGGTTATATCTTTCAACCTTCCTACCAAAAATGTAACCGCCCAAACCTCTCTCACCTCACAAAGTGGTGGTTTAACTCTGACAAAAACACCAGAAAATCCAGAGCCAAATCAAAGTGTGGTGATAAAGGCGAATAGTTATTCTATAAACATAGATAGTTCTACCATAAGATGGTATGTGGATGATGTATTGAAGAAAGAGGGAATAGGAGAAAAAACTTTTAATTTGCAAACTGGGAAAAGTGGAGAGGTGATAAATATTAGAACAGAAGTTATAACTTACGACGGTAGAAATTTCCAACAAGAATTAAGTATTCTCCCATCAAGAGTGGATATTTTGGTTGAATCAGATTCATACACTCCTCCTTTGTATAAAGGAAAGGCATATTTTGTAGGACAAGGTACTGCAAAAATAATAGCGGTACCAGATATTGTTATAAATGGAGAAAAAGCCGAAAACAGTTCATTGAATTTTAAATGGGAAAAAAATGGCATGGTACTTGGTAATCTCTCTGGAACTGGCAGAAACACATTGATAATTGAAGGAGAAATACCAATGAAAGATATATATATAAAACTAGACATACTTAATACATCTAGAAACGTTTTAGCAAGTAAATTTTTTGTAGTGAGTCCACAAAAAACGCAGATTGTTTTTTACGAAAATAGTTCTCTGTATGGACTATTATTAAATAAGTCCTTGGTTGGGAATTACAGCATGGGAAATAAAGAGGAGATAAAGATTGTAGCTAAACCATATTTCTTTAATATTTCATCGCAAGATTCAGAAGAAATTAACTACAAATGGACTCTTAATAACAAGACGGTTTCTTTAGATGGCAAAAAAAATGAGCTCATACTAAGACAAAACAGTAAGGATCCTAAGGGTAAAACTCCAGTCCGTCTAAAAATAGAGGGACAAAAAAGAATCTTCCAATTCGCAGAAAATAATTTTAATATCTTATTTGGAGAATAAAATGAAAAAACAAAATAAAATAATAATAACGATAACATTAACCCTATTTATTCTGCTAATTGCACAAGTAACCTTTGCAGCAGACTATGTTACATTAGAAAAAGATCTATGGTCACAATTAGACATGGGGGACGGTGCGACAATAAACACCACCAATCTTGGAGATTTCCTGAGTAAAGTATTTAATTTCGGGATAGCTATTGCTGTAGCCCTGTCTGTAATAGTTATAACAATAGGAGGTATACAATATATGACTACTGACTCATGGTCTAAGAAGGAAGATGGAAAAGAAAGAATAAGGAACGCTTTTTATGGACTTGTTTTGGCCCTCATATCATGGCTAATTCTGTACACAATAAACCCTTGTCTTGTTTCATTCACAGGAAATGGTTGCTCAAACAAGATAATCACAACAAAATAACATGTCAAAAAAGAACTCAATAATATTAATACTCTTCATTTTCCTTCTAATATTTGGCGGCTTGTTGTTCTTTTATTTCTATAATGGCAATACCCAAACAAAAAATATACCTGCAGAAGGTAATACCCCATCAAATCCTTTCGGGAGTAACACGACTAACAGAACATCCACTACAACCCAACCTAATCAAAATTATAACTATAACAACTCAAACAAAAATCAAAACGCACTGAGACAGCTATATGCATATCCTATTTCTGGATCAGTAATATTTGAAAAAAATGACAATACAAATATAAGGTTCGTGGACAGAGCGACAGGCAATATCCATGAAATACTTCCGAGCTCAGAAGAGACAAAAAGAATCACAAACACAACAATACCAAAGATACTAGAAGCTGTGTGGGGAAGCACTGGGGATGCCCTGATACTAAGATACTCTGTAAATGATGACGACAAGATAGATAATTTTTCAGCGAAAATAAAATCATCTAGCAATACTGACACTGGGGAAGTCGTTGGAAAAGTTGTATACCAAAATGCAGATCAAATAATAACAAATCCTTCTGGAACAAAGTCTTTTGGATTAACAAAGATTAAGAACATGGGTGGAAGCTACGGTGTAATATCATCAATAGACGGCTCAAGTAACAAACAGGTATTTAGCTCAGAAATATCAGACTGGTTAATCTCTTGGCCAAAAGACAACACAATATCTTTTGTGACAAAACCATCTTATCAACAAGAAGGTTTTCTCTTCTTCCTCAATACTGACAATAGCTCTTTCCAAAAAGTATTCGGTGGAGCACTTGGTATGACTGTGTTAGTAAACAAAGATACAACAAAGGTACTATATTCGGACAGCTCCAGAAAATCTTTGAGGCTGAACTATTACGATGTAAAAACAAATACTGAAAAAAATCTCCAGATTGCTACCATCTCGGATAAATGTGTCTGGAGTAATAAAGATAAAGAAACAATATACTGCGCTGTACCAAAATATATTCCTGGTAGTAGCTACCCAGATGCTTGGTATCAGGGAATAGTATCTCTATCAGATAACTTCTGGAAGATAAACGTGGAGCAGGGGACAACAGAACTTATTTATGAAACTGGTGTAAACGAAAACATAAATGTAGACGCTATGGACCTAAAGATCAGTAATGATGATACTTATCTAGTATTTACAGACAAAAACAACTTAAGTTTGTGGGGATTAAAAATATAATTTAAATAAAAAAGAGGGCCTGTGATGCAGGCTCTCTTTTTTATTTAACCTACGTATTTTATAACAACCCTTCTCTCCCTTCCTTCTCCAATAGACTCTGTTTTAATGCCCTGTTGATCTGTAAGAGCCCCATGGACCACTAAACGCTCATAAGACGACATTGGTTCCATCTCCACATCACTCTTGAGATCACGCACCCTATTCGCAAGCATGGTAGCTTTTGTCTTAATCTTTTCAACCATACTACTTTGATAGTCATTTACATCTATTGCAAACTGAGATGATACGCCTTCATCACCTTTGCAAACCATTCTTTTAATAAGATGAGTTAGTGCTTGAAAATTGTCTCCTCTGTCTCCGATAAGCAATCCTGACTCCGTGCTTTTTATTACAAAAACAGTTCTGTTTGTTAAACCATCTTCAGTGATTTCAACAGAATCAAGTTTAACACCCATAAGCTTTACTAGAGATTCTATCATCTCTTTGGTCTTTGATTTATCTATTGGCTTTGAAACTGTGTTGTTATTTATATTTGGTTCCATTTTTTTATCTCCACTTTTATTTCTGATTACTCAGGTTTTTGTGAAAACTGGTTACATGGTTAAATTACTGTTACTCCCGATTTTGCCTCTTTTCCTCTTCTCATATAAAACTCTTGACCGATAGCAAACACACTACCTGTTATTAAATATAAAGATACTACAACAGGGAAGCTTCTTGCAACTAGAAAAATGATTACAGGCATTACATACTTCATTTGCATGTTCATACTCTTAGCAAGTTCATCCTTAAAATCATCCTTTTGCCCCTTAATCTTAGCCTTTTTAGGTGTCTTTGGTATCGTAAGCTGCATCTGGAAGAATTGTGCTAAAGCAGCAAAAACAGCAAATATTGTACTTGTTTTTGTAATGTCTATACCAAAGAACATCATATTTACCATATCTGGTGCCTTAACAAAAGAATATAAAACATTATGATCGATGTTTGGTAAACCTCCTCTTAGAAATACGTAGTAAAGAGCTATAAGAACGGGGAGCTGAATGAACATAAGAGCGATACCAGAAAAAGGGTTTAGATTCTTTTCTTTATATAGTGCCATTATCTTTTCTGCTTGTGCTTGTTTATTGTCCTTATACTTAGCCTTAATTTCATTCATTTCTGGCTCCATCTTCTTCATCTCAAGTTGAGTACGAATAGATTTTTTGGAAAGGGGGAATAGAGCCACTTTTACAATACAAGTGAATAGAATTACGGCTACGCCGACATTAATAAAAGGAATATAGGCTAATAAAAGGATTAGGCCGTTATAAAGCGGAGCATAGAAAAAGTTTTGAAATATATAATGGAACATGTAGAGATTGTAGCAGATTTGGGGGAGTTAAGAAAGGACCGAATTTAGTTGTTTTTAAAACTTTCTATCTGGAAAATACCCGTTACCTTTAGATTGAGTTCTTGGAAGTTTGTCCTATTTTTAACCAAGGTATTGCTATAAAAGGGTTCGGCGTCTTCTCTACATGATAATGTTATATGAGGAGCTTCATTTTCTGATAGGTTTGTCTTAACAACTGCCGCCTGACCCTTTTCATCAAAGCAAAAACCAATAATTTCAAGCTCGATTCGTTTGCCTATATAACCTTCATATTTTTTATACACAACATCGTCAGGTTTATAAGCCACCGTCATATGGTGGTAATATATTTTATTATGTACTGATTTAATATTTTCCTTCAAAAAATCTATCGACTCATTATCCAAAGTAACTAACATGTAGCCGTTAAATTCATTCATATTTATATAATTTTAGTGAGAATACTCTCTAAAACTTTTTTAATATCTGAGTAACTAGGTACTTTTTCTGATTTCTTAGCAAAAATAACAACCGTCTTTTTAAGATCTGGTTTTATTTTATCCAAATTTTTTTCAATTACATCACTCATCCTTCTTTTTATAAGATGTCTACCTGCTGAAGTTTTTTCAACTTTTTTTGATATAACTATAGCAAAGCCAGTCTTTTCTGGGGTCTTTCTAGAGACCTTCGCATATACAGTAGGGGAATCAAGGGTTATTCCTGTTCTAATAGTGTTCTCTATATCAACCCTCGTAGCTCTATATTTCCTTGGAATCATAATTAGTCTATATAATATCACTATATATCAAAAAAGGGCACCAAGGCCCTTTTTTATTTATACTGTTGTTAATCTCTTTCTGCCCTTTACTCTCCTTTTGCTCAAAACCCTCTTTCCATATGCTGTTTTGCTTCTTACCAAAAAACCATGGGTTTTTGCTCTCTTTCTTTTTTTAGGTTGATATGTTTCTGACATAATGTAGGAGTATAAACCAAAAAAAACTTTTTGTAAAGTATTTTTAATATCAAAATATATTATTATTAGTATCCACGAGATATACACAGCTTATGCACAAAAGTAAATTTTAATAAAAACTATCCACAATTTATAATAAGGTAAACAAAAACATGGTTGAAAATAAAACTCTTTGGACGAATGTGTTGGCTGAAATAGAACTTAGTTTATCTAAAGCTAATTTTAGTATGTGGTTTAAGGATACCTTTATTCTTAAACAAGATGATGGGGTAGTATATCTTGGTGTACCAAATGTCTTTGTAAAAGATTGGTTATTAAATAAATATCATAAAGATATATTGAAGAACCTCAGGACCTTTGGGGAAAACATTAGAAATGTTGAATATGTTGTTTCTAAAGAAGAACAAAAAAACATCCTTAAAACACCAACCTTCCATAATCAGCTGCCTCTGAACGATTTTTATATAAACAAGGAAGACAATCTTAATCCAAAATATACTTTTGAAACCTTTGTCGTCGGTCCATTCAATGAATTAGCTCACGCAGCTTCTCAAGCGATTCTCAAAAAACAAGCTGCGTACAATCCACTCTTTATTTTCGGTAGCACAGGTCACGGAAAGACCCATCTTATACAAGCACTAGGGAACCACTACAAATCGGCAGATCAAAATAAAAAGGTTTACTACATTACCTCAGAAAAATTTGTTAACGATTACTTAAATTCTCTTAACAATGGAACGGCGAATAATTTTAAAGAGAAATATAGAAAGTATGACATCCTTATAATAGACGACATACAATTTCTTTCTAAAAAGGATAAGTCTCAGGAGGAGTTTTTCCATTTGTTTAATACACTACACGAAAATAATAAACAACTTATACTTTCTTCGGATAAACACCCAAACTTCATCCCTGATATCGAGGAAAGAATAAAATCTAGATTCAATGCCGGTATGATAGTAGAGATACAAAAGCCTGATTTTGAGTCTAGAATTCAGATATTTAGTAAGAAATCTTCACTTATAGGACTTTCACTCTCAAACGATATAATAGAGTACCTGGCGGCTTCTGTAGACGGTAATATAAGGGAATTAGAGGGCATTCTAAACCTCATCCTTTGCCAATCTCAATTAAAAAATAAGGAGATGACACTTAACGAAATAAAAGATTTGGTTAAAAATACAACCAAACTAAAGAAAAGTGTTTCTATTAAAGATGTTATTAAAATAATAGCAGAATACTACGGTATAGAAGAGGCTAATATCTATAAGAAAGGGAGAAAAAAAGAAGTAATTAAACCAAGACAGGTTATAATGTATATATTAAGAGACGATTTTGATATCTCATTCCCTTCAATAGGAGAAAAAGTAGGGAATAGAGATCACTCAACTGTAATACACTCATACGAAAAGATTAAAAGTGATTTAAAAACCGATCCCGATTTAGCACAAGAGATAAGTCAGATACGTTCGATGTTGAAATAGTTGTTTATAAGTTATTGATAACAAGTATGTAAGGTTGTTTATAAGAAATTGATAACTTTTAAGTAAAAATTATACACTTTGATACAACCAGCTAATAAACAAAATAGGAAAGAAAATATTATAAAAATATGTTCATAAATAAAGACGAAAAAAGTTTTAAACAAGTAAACAGATATAATAATAAGTAAGGTATTTTATTAATTAAAAGAAACAAGAATATGAAAATAGAATGTGTTAAAGATAAATTACATATAGCGGTGTCTAAAGCAGAGAAGATTGCTAGTAAAAATATTTCTCTACCAGTTCTTTCATGTTTATTGTTTGAAACAAGAAAAAATATTTTAGTTATCAGATCTACTAATCTTGATTTGGGTTTAGAAATATCTATTCCGGTAAAAGTTGAGGAAGAGGGAAGGGTTGCTGTTCCGGCTCAAGTTATAAGCAGTTTTTTGAACAATCTATCGGATGATAAAAATATTAAGCTAGAAACCATCGATAATATCCTTAAGGTGTATTCTTCAAATAGCGAAGCTAATATTAAAACTCTCCCCGTAGATGATTTTCCTACAGTACCTATGATAGATGAAGGTAAGGTTTGCAAGATAAATATAAAAGATTTAGTTGGTGGTATAAAGTCTGTCATCTATAGTGCTTCAACTTCTTCTGTAAAACCAGAGCTTGCTAGCGTATATATGTATTCAGAGGATGATAATTTTGTTTTTGTTGCTACAGATTCGTTTAGACTCGCAGAAAAGAAAATTAAAAACAGAAAGCCTATAGATATAAATGGTATTCTCATCCCTTTCAAAAATGCAGCCGATATCTTAAAGATCGTCGATGGTAATGATGGAGAAATAGAAATAAATTGTACAAAAAATCAGATATCTTTTAGTTTTGATGGTATATATCTTGTTTCTAGAGTTATTGACGGAGTATTTCCTGATTACAAACAGATTTTACCAAAAGAAACAAAAACTAGTATTGTTGTTTTGAAACAAGATTTAGTGAACGCACTAAAGCTATCAAATATCTTTTCTGACACGTTTAATCAAATGAATATTTTAGTTTCAGTAGAGAATAAAACTCTTACCGTAAAAACAAAGAATTCAAATATTGGTGAAAATGTAAATAAAATAGATTCAACTATAGAAGGGGAGAGTATAGACGTTAATTTTAATTATAAGTACATAGTTGATTGTTTGCCATTAATTTCATCAGATAGTATTTCTCTTTCTTTTGCTGGTTTGAATAAGCCTATGGTTATAAAAGGAGTATCTGATAAGAGCTTCACATATCTTGTGATGCCTATGAATAGGTAAAAATAATTATGAATAAAAAAGAAATTTGGGATAACATTTCTAAACAGGTTGATAATCTAACTGATGCTTTGGGTATGTCAGTTGATGAAAAAATTAAACCAGTTGTTATCTCCCTTAATGCTTTAGGTATATGTACGTCATCTTCTTGCGGAGGACATTTTGATGATGGGCGCTTTCTTTTTCCTGGTATCATTTGCGAAGCGTTTAATAAGCCAGAATACCGATGGACAGGGGAAGGGGAGATTATAGAATCAATTTTCGATAAATATAAAATTGAGCCGAGACAGAAAAACATGATTTTTTGGCCAGGGAATGAGGCTGCAGAAAATGAATATTATGAAAGGACGAGAAACGTTTTGGAAACATTAGAGTATTTTGAATGGGATAGGGGAAACTATTTTATTGCGAAAAAAGCATTCGAAATTATTAAAGCTTTTAACGAACAAGGTACACATCCTGAAGATATCAAGATCTCATATGGAGGTATGTATCCAGGATGCTCGATAGACATAGCCGGAGATGATCTAATGTTGAAAACCCTGACCGAAGATATTCTAAAAGGAAAAATTATAAAAGCTCAAAAGGAGATGGATGCTTTTGGTGCTTTTCTGAAAGACACATTTTTTAATAACTAAAGTCATGTTCGATATAGCAAAATATCTAGAAAAGTTTACTGTACTGGCGAATTCTCGTCATTTTTTACGTGATTCTGTACAGGGAGCAATAAAAGAAATTTGTGGTATAGAAATAGATCCTAAAAAAATAGAAGTAAAAGATTTTGTGGCAAGAATAAATGAAAGGCCAATTATAAAGAGTGAAATCTTTTTGAAAAAAAATAGAATTCTTTCATCTCTCAAAGACAAAACAGGGGGGAAGGTGATAGATATAATATAAAAACCGCCTTTAGGCGGTTTTTATATTATTTGATTTTCAAGTTTATCGTTTTTTCTGATTTATTATAAACCTTGTCTGTAACGATTACCTTTAGCTGATTGTCTGTTCCTACAAAATCCTCTGATGACGGTATAAAATTTATTAAGTAAGGTTTATCAGAAGATGATCCTATAAATTGATTATTCAGATAGTAGTCTACTTTTGAGATTTGATATGTAGATTGAATTACCGGGATAATATTTATCGTTTGGTCTTTGTTATATTCAGTATTTGTACTCGGTGATATTATTTGTACTTTTGGTAAGGTATTCTCTGTGTGCACGTCGTCATAATTTGTTGGTTTTGTAGGAAATGCCATTGGGTTTTTTTCTAACCATTTTTGCAAACCATACTCCCAGTTTTCAAATTGGTAATCATTGTTTGGGTTTTCTGGAATCGGGCCTAATGGATCTTTTTTATCTACCCAATATAGTATTGAGTGTATATTTGGTATTGCTCTTTCTTCTTGTGTTTCTGTTGGTGTCAATTCTGTTGCAAGTTTGCCAGATATTTTATCAATTAGATAGGTATCGTTACCCTGCCATATGCCCCCGATTATCGGTTTAAGATCTATAACTGTCTGTTCCTGCGGTTGCTTAAATGATTCTTCGGGTACTGTCTTTAATACCTCGTTCATTACCTCATGCCACATTGGCGCGACTATAAGTCCGGCGACTTTCTTCTCCATTGGTGTATTGTCATTATTTCCAGCCCACATGCCGTAAACAATACTTGGAGTATAACCAATAATCCAAGCATCTTTGTAGTCGTTCGTTGTACCAGTTTTTGATGCAACAGTTCTGCCAGGGTAGTACATTACTGAGTGATATCCATATGCTGGTACCTTAGCTTCGTCATCAGAAAGTATGCTGTTTATTTTTAGTGCACTATCCTCACTTAGTCCGAATCTTGGTTTGGACTCATATTTTTCCAAGACATTTCCTTTCTGATCTTCAATTGAAATTATTCCAGTATAGGGAAGTCTTGTACCGTTGTTTGCGAATACCCCGTACGCACTTACTTCTTCTAGAAGAGAAACCTCTCCGCCTCCGAGAACCAGCGTAAGCCCATATCTGTCTGGCTCGGCTAAACTTGTGATACCCATAGACTTTGCTGTTTCTATTGAGTCTTTTATTCCTGCCAAGTATAGCGTTTTTATTGCGATAATGTTTCTTGATTCAGCAAGGGCGGATCTCAATGTCATTGGACCCTTAAATATATTGTCATAATTGTCTGGCATATAACAAGAATTTTCCGGAGTGATTTCTGCCGAAGGGTTTCTTGGTTTACCATCTGGTGTACAAGAGCTTTGAAATTCTGTTTGGGCATCAAACAGAACGGTTTCTGGTGTATACCCTTTATTGAAAGCTGTGGCGTATACGAATGGTTTAAAGGTTGAACCAGGTTGTCTCAGGGCCAAGGCGATATTATAATTTCCATCTATTTCTTTATCAAAATAATCTCTAGAACCAACCATTACTAGTATTTGTCCTGTTTTTGGATCTATGGCTACACCGGCCGCGTTTTCGGCATTAAACTTTTCCTTGTTTTCTAATGCTCTTTTCTTAATTATCTCCTCCGCTTTTGATTGCAGATCATAATCAAGAGTGGTAATTACTTTATAGCCATTTTCCTGCATTGCATTCTCTCCGTATTTTTGTACAAGATATTGTTTTATGAATTCGACAAAGTGCGGAGCTTTAATACCATATTGTTCTCTGGGTATAAAAGTTACATCCTCTTTTGTTGCAGAATCATACTCATCCTTTGTAATGAAATTATTTTCGAGCATTTTACTTAGAACAAGCTTTTGTCTAATTTTTAACTTTTCTAAGTTTTGCCCATATGGAGAATAGAAGGTGGGAGCTTGGGGGATGGCGGCAAGGTATGCTGATTCTGCAAGGGTTACATCTGCAGCACTTTTATTAAAAAATCTTTGCGCTGCTTCTTCCACGCCATATAGGTTTCCTCCATATGGAGTCTCGTTCAAATAGATAGAGAGGATTTGTTCCTTGCTCATTATTTTTTCTATCTTTAGAGACAAAACCCACTCTTTGAGCTTTCTAGAAATCTTCTTTTCTGTTGTAAGGAGAGAGTTTTTAATAACCTGTTGGGTAATTGTAGACCCACCTTGTCCATATCCACCACTAAGTACATTTGAAAGAACGGCTCTTATAATAGATTTTATTTTTATACCATGATGCTGATAGAATTCGGCGTCTTCTATGGCCACAGTAGCGTTTTTTACATTTCTGGAAATACTCTCAAAAGAGATTTGGGTTCTCTTCATTTCTTCATGAACATCATATAGAAGTATTTTCCCAGTACGATCGTATATCTTTGTGGATTGGGCAACTATTCTATTCTCAAAAGAATTTAAATCTGGTATTTGGAAAGTGGATATCCATATAAGTAAGGATCCAGAGACGACAAAAAATAAAGCGATTAGGAGTAAGAGAACTTTTTTCCAGTGTGTTGTTAAGGTACGAGAGTATTTTTTGGTATGCTTTTTAATATTATGAATGTGTTTTTTGTACATAGATGTATATTATACCATAATATCGTGTTCACTTATTAATACGTCACAACTAAACATATTGGTGCAAAAAAGTCTTATTTATGATAAATTTAGAGGATGAAAATAGATACAGATCCTAAGAAAATAGAAGATTTTTTGACACGAGGTGTTGAAAATATTTTCCCTAATAAAGAGTTTGTTAAGAAACAGCTTTTGAGTGGTAAGAAACTAAAGATGTATCTAGGCATTGATCCTACAGGACCGACTCTTCATTTGGGGCATGCTGTTCCTCTAAAGAAGTTAAAAGAATTTCAAGCTTTAGGACACCAAGTTATTTTACTGATAGGTGATTTTACTGGAATGATTGGAGATCCTTCAGATAAAAATTCAACGAGAAAACAACTAACGAGAAAGGAGGTTTTGAACAATTGTAAATTATATAAGAAACAAGCCTCTTTGTTTTTGAAATTTGGTTTTGGTGGTGCTAAGTTAAAATATAATTCAACATGGTTGGGTAAAATGAAATTTGGAGACGTACTGTCTCTTGCTTCTAAGATGACAGTGGATCAAATGTTGAAGAGGGATATGTTTCAAAAAAGAATTGAGGCTAATAAACCCATTCATATTCACGAGTTTATGTACCCGCTTATGCAAGGTTATGATTCTTTTGTCTTAAACGTTGAGGGTGAAATTGGTGGGAATGATCAAATGTTTAACATGCTCACAGGAAGAGATCTGTTAAAAGAAATTTCTGGTAAAGAAAAGTTCGTTATAACAACTAAACTTCTCGAAGATGCAAACGGCAAGAAAATGGGTAAGACTGATGGTAACGCTGTTTCTATGCTTGATGATGAATTTGAGATGTATGGAAAAGTAATGAGCTGGACAGATGGCATGATGTTGCCAGCTTTTGAAATCTCTACAGATGTTTCAATGGAAAAGATGGCTGAAATAAAAGAACAATTAGAAAAAGGAATAAATCCAAGAGAAATAAAAGGAATTCTCGCTAGAGAAATTGTAAAGGTGTATTACGGAGAAAAAAGAGCCCAAAAAGCAGAAGAAAACTTTATAGCAACCTTTAAGAAAGGTGGAATTCCAGAAGATATACAAGAAATTAAAATAGAAAAGGGAAGCGGGCTATGTAATGCTGTTGTTTCAAATAAAATTGTTCCATCGAATACAGAATTCAGGAGATTGATTACTGCGGGGGCAATAAGTGATATGAAAACTGGAGAGAAAATCACCGATCCAAACTTTAAGATAGAATCTGAAATCGTTTTGAAAATCGGTAAAAAGACTTTTGTAAAAATTCTTGTATGAGAATCATTTCAATAGACCCAGGATATGAAAGAATGGGCGTTGCTATAATAGATAAGGTTCAAGGAGGGAAGGAAACTCTAATCTTTTCTGAATGTTTTAAAACTACCACAAAAATTTCTCATGATAAACGTCTCGGGCTTATTGGTTCTGAAGTAGAGAAGGTTATAAAAGAATTTGAACCGAAAGCTATGGCTATAGAAAACTTGTTTTTCAAAACAAATGCTAAAACAGCTATGCATGTAGCAGAAGCTAGGGGAGTGATGCTCTATGAAGCTGCGAAGAATGGATTAGGGGTAAGAGAGTTTACACCGATGGAAATAAAAGTGGCTGTGACTGGATATGGTAAAAGCGAAAAGACTCAAGTGACAGAGATGGTGAAGAGATTAATTAAGATAGATAAGAAAATAAAGTATGATGATGAGTTTGACGCGATAGCAGTGGGGCTTACATACTTTGCAATAGTAAAATAAAAACCGCCCAAAGGCGGTTTTACTTTACCATTCGTCGTTTGTTCTGAAGTCTAGTTCTTCTAGCTCATCATCTTCTCCAGCGAGAAGTTCTTCCTCCTCCAACCCTGTAGGAGAGGCATCATCAAAAGCTTCGAGAGCATCATCTGAAAGTAAGCCAGAAGATTTTTCTTCCGTTTCTTCTCCCTCTTCTTTTACATCACCTTTCTCTTCAACATCACCTTTCTTTTTTGCCATATATTTAAAATATTTTTATCTTATTAATACTCATAAATGAGTAATTACGTATATTGTCTAAAGTTTTGGAAATTTTGCAAATATCAAAACTGTGGATAACCAAAGGTAGCAGAAAGGTGGGGAAGTGTAAAGAGAAAATATACAAAAAGACCCCAATAATAAGGAGGGGTCAGAAAAAAGAATATTATTTCTTCTTAAAGAATGCGTATATCGGTATGGCTATTACGGGTATAAACATAAGTCCCACGATATTATTCTCCTTAATAGTTGGCGCATTGCCCCCATCATAAAAAAATACCATCTGAAGAAATGCCCACAAAACCCATAACCCTGCAAACACGTAGATACTGTGCGCAATCCTTCCGAGTATGCTTAAGGGTTTGTATTTTTTAAGGACAACCTTCGGTGAAGTCGTAGGTGGTGCAGCAGCAACCTTGTTGTTTTGCAAAGAGATATTTTTTTTACTTGATTTTCTATTTAAAATCAATAGTAATGGAAGTAAGATTAACCACACTATCGCAACACCTATTTTTTCAAGAGACCCATAATCAGGGTTAGCTATTACATCTACAGTAAACATCGCTAGCCACATTAAAAGTAAGGATAAAAAAATTAAATTTGTACCGCCCGTTATCCCTTTTGAGATCTTACTCGAATTTTTAAGTTCAGCCGTTTTTTTAAAAGCCTCGTTTATATCAGCCTCAGTCCATCCACCAGTAGTTAGCTCACTAATTAAACTTTCTTTAGTCGCACCTTCAGAAACCTTTTTGTTTATGTATTCAAGTAGTTCTTGATTTATCATATATCAAATTATATCAAAGACATATATAAAGTATACTAAATAAAAAAGCCCGCAATTTATTGCAGGCTTTTTCTTATTCTTCTATCCCTTCCTCCACATTCGTATAAACTTCCTGCACATCATCGTTATCTTCTAGTGCATCAAGTAGTTTTTCTAATTTCTCTGCATCTTCATCAGATATCGGCATCGTTGTTTTTGGAATCCATCCTTCGCGTGTTTTTTCAAATGCCCAAGAAGCACTTCCAGGAGTTGCTAGGGAAGAGCCGTTATTTGAAAGAATATGTTTAACTTCACCAGCTGCCCTATTTTTGTTGTCTGTAAGCACATCTATTATAACAGCAATACCTCCTGGACCGTATGATTCATAAGTGATTTCTTCCATATCGGCGCTATTATCAGTCGAAGCTTTTTTTACAGCTCTTTCAATGTTGTCACTAGGCATATTCGCTTCCTTGGCCTTTTCTATAACGGCTCGTACACCAGGAGCATTAATATCTCCTTTTGCTTTCTTAGCTTCAACTGTTAGAAGTCTAACAATCTTTGTAAAGACTTTGCTTTTTTGTGCATCGTTTTTTGCTTTGAGTCTTTTTATTTTTGAAAATTTATTGTGTCCGCTCATAACTTTAATTTAATTATTCCAAATCCAACCCTTTTAATTTCTTTCCTAAATGTTTCCTCGCTCTATCTGTAACCACTCTTCCTCTAGAAGTTCTTTCTATAAAACCGAGTTGTAATAGATATGGTTCGTATACGTCTTCTATTGTTGATTGCTCTTCTGAAAGGGAAGCGGCGAGAGTATTGAGTCCTACTGGTCCGCCGTTAAATTTGTCTTCAATAACATTGAGCATCGCTCTGTCTACGGCATTCAGTCCCACATTATCTATCCCAAGCATCTCCAAAGATTCCTTTACGATATCATTTGTGAGCTTTTGTTCTCTTATTTGGGCCAAATCTCTACTTCTTTTCAATAAATAGTTAGCTGTTCTAGGAGTAGATCTGCTTCTCTTGGCTATTTCTTCTTTTGCTTCATTGTCTATCTCAACATTTAATATTTTTGCAGACCTTTCTATGATTTTTCCTATTTCTTCTTCAGTATAAAAATCCAATTTGAATACACCTCCAGAAAAACGAGAGCGAAGTGGTGCAGAAAGCATAGCAATACGAGTGGTCGCAGCTATAAGAGTGAAAGCAGGGAGCTCTAACTGTATTGTTCTAGCACTTGGACCCTTACCAATAATAATATCAAGCACACCAGACTCCATAGCAGGGTAGAGGACTTCTTCAATCGCCTTATTTAATCTATGAATCTCATCTATAAAAAGAATATCACCAGGCGAAAGGTTTGTAAGTATAGAAGCGAGGTCTCCAACCTTTTCTATTGCAGGGCCTGAGGTAGCTTTAAGCTGCGCACGTGTTTCGTGTGCTATTAAGTGTGCCAGAGTTGTCTTTCCAAGGCCCGGAGGACCATAGAAAAGTAAGTGTTCAGGTGGGTGTTGTCTTTGTTTTGCAGCAGTGAGAAGTATTTTTAAGTTTTCTTTTATATTTTTTTGACCAATGTATTCATCCCAAGAATTTGGTCTTAGTGTCTGATCAAGAAATTTTGTATCTGTAATTTTAGGGCTTATTTCTTGAGTATTTTCAGTATTTGTAATTTTATTGTCATTTTTGCTTGACATAATATTTATTTATGCTATACTCTTACCAGAGCCTAAATGACGGGCTTTTTTGTTTCCTTAATAATTCGTTCAGGTTATAAATCTCTAAACAATTATATTCGCAAGAATTTACGAGTTTTTTTTCAAGGACACGTTGGTTTATTTCTTCGGAAATATTGCTGAAGTTATCCTTAAAGACTAATTTAACTTTTTACCGCCAGGTTTAAAGTATTGTTTAGAGATTTATGTTCTGAACTTCTCATTCAAGCATTGCCGAAGAGGTGATGCTTGTTTGTTTTTATATTATTCTCTTTTAAATTTTATGCAAGCACCAAAAAATTTAAAACACGACTAGATTTTTATTTCAAGATCTATAACTCTACCAAGTTCATCGAATGTGCTTATACCTCTGAGGATTTTTAATACACCATCTTGCTTCATATCTAGAATATTTTGAGATCTCGATGCTTGTTTTACACTTTCTTCGCTTGGGTTGTTTGTGATAGCTTCCCCTACATCTTTTGTGGCAAGAACAGCTTCACATATAGCGACTCTACCTTTATATCCTGTGCCGTTACATTTATCACAACCTTTTGCTTCCCAGACTTTTTCTGACTGTGTTCCTTCCAAATATGTCTTATCATCTATAGAAGCAACCGTTTCTTCAATAATTTTCTTCTCTTTTTCATTTGGAGGTCTTTCTTGTTTACAATTCAAACAAAGTTTTCTTATAAGTCTTTGCGCCATAACTACATTCACTGCGGAGGTAATAATCTGAGGATTTACTGATAGCTCAATGAGTCTTGGGAAAGCACCAACAGCACTGTTTGTGTGTAGGGTAGAGAATACCAAGTGTCCAGTAAGGGCTGCATTGATAGCAGTACTTGCTGTTTCGCTATCTCTGATTTCTCCAACCATTATCACATCTGGGTCTTGTCTAAGAGCGGCTCTAAGACCAGCTAAGAATGTATATCCTTTGTCTTCTTCAACTTGTGTCTGCACAACACCATTTAGGTGATATTCGATAGGGTCTTCAATTGTGAGTATTTTGATATCTTGAGAGTTTATTTTCTTCATGAATGCATACAGAGTAGTTGTTTTACCAGATCCAGTAGGACCAGTTATGAGGAGCATCCCGTTTGGTTTTTGAATTTGTTCCAATAGGATCGCTAGTGTTCTTGGTTCTATGCCCAAACTCTCTAATGGCACAGAAATTGATTTTGGATTCAAAAGTCTCATAACAATGGATTCATTGTACGCGCCAGGAAGCACAGAGGTTCTTATTTGTATTTCACTATCTTGTATTTTTACAGCGAATCTTCCGTCTTGCGCTTCTGATTTTATGTTTAACTTAAGACCAGAAAGTAATTTTATTCTAGAAAGGATTAAGGAATATGTAGGGAGATCGAATTTAATTATGTCTATAAGAACACCATCAAGTCTGAATCTCATTCTGACTTCTGTTTCTTCTGGCTCAATGTGAATATCGGAAGCCCCAAGAGCTAGAGACCCAGCAAGCATAATCTCCATTATCTTAGAAATTCTGTAAGCTTGTTTTATTCCGTTTAATTCTCCTGTAAGTCTTATAACATCCTGAACAACCTTTATTTGGTTTGTGAGTTCTACAACATGTTCATTAGAGATATCAAAGCTTCCAGCTTTGCTTTCAGATGCATATGACAAATCTTTATATCTGGACCAAGCTTTCTCTAAACTCTTTCTTGAAACCATGTGCATGGTAGGGAAGTAGCCATCTTCATCTAACTGCTTGATTATGGCCAAAGTCTTCTCGTTCTTAGGAGAGAGAACTGCAACTTGTACTCTTTTTGCAACAGCATCAAATATGGCGAGATTGCCTAATTTAGCATTTTCTTCGTTTATTATTCTCAGTGCATCGGAGTTAATGGGTACTGGTCCAAGGTCTAAATAGTTTAATCCATACCTATCAGCCAGAAGTTTTGCAACATCCTCCTCTTCTACTTTGCGCATTTCTTCCATGCGTTTGTTTTGTTTTTCTTCATCAAAGACTACCATATGACAATATGATAACATTTTAAAAGAATTTTCTCCAAGGGTTTGATATTTTTAAAAAAAATAATTGAAATATTACACCATAAAAAGAGGTTGACACACAAGCTATCTGTAGTATAATACTTGGGAAGGTGGGTTTTGATATCTTAACAAGAAAGGAGATTATGAAAACTACCATTTTGATTGTTTTGTTCTTTGTCTGTGTGACGTTTACAGCACAGCAGGCAACTGCTGCTGATGTTCGGTGGGGTGTGTCCATAAGTCCTGGTGTCATTGTTTACGACTCTCCTCAGTATGAGCGTAGGTTGGTCGTAACCAGAGATTATTACGGCAACGTAATTGAAAGTCATTACGAACTGGTACCTGTGTACATGCCACCTCCGCCCCCGCCGCGTTATTACCCAGTTGTTTATCCTTGGTTTACAATTGGTAGTTCGCACCATCATGGTCACCATGGCCATCACGGGGGACATCGCTAATTAAGTCGGCTTAGGCCAAAAAGCGAGGAAATTCCTCGCTTTTTTTATATCTAAAATATGCTTGACAAACATTTCATTTAGTGTATAATGGTATACAAAGGTATTGTTTTCAAGAATCTTAAACAAAAGGAAGGAGATCTCATGAAAACTGTAAGTTTGTTCATTCTATGCGTGGTGTGCTTTGCTCAGGTGTCTGTCGCTGACGGCTGGAATCTTAATGTTAATTTTCCGCCTCCGCCGCAGCAACAGGTGATAGTGGTTCGTGAACCCGCACCCCCTCCGGTAGTTATATACCGCGAGGCGCCGCCGGTTGTTATTTACGAACAACCTCGGCGCTGGGGATATTCCTACGAATATGAATACCAGGCTGGTATATCAATTTCGATAGGGAGTGGCGGAGGTCATTACCCCAGTCATTACAACGACCGTAATCATTACGAACGTCGTCGTGGTGGTGACCCGTGGGGATCACACAATGCACCAGTTGATACACCGCATCGTCCAGCTAACAACTGTGCTTGGTAAAGACGAGTCGGTACGAACGGCGAGGATTAAACCCCTCGCTGTTTTTTATTTCCAAATTTTCTTTTTATGATAATATCTTATTTATGAAGATATTAAGTAAATCTTTAGAAGATACAGAAAAAATAGCCAAAGATTTTTTGGAGAAACTTGCGCTATCTTCTTTTGAAGAGGCAACTATTGTAGGGCTTTATGGAGACCTTGGGTCAGGGAAGACCACTTTCACACAATCCATAGCAAAAATATTTGGTATTAAAGAGGATATTACAAGTCCGACTTTTGTTATTGAAAAAATATATTCCTTAGAGAATCCTTTTTATCATAATCTTATACACATAGACGCATATCGCCTAGAATATACAAAAGAAATGCATGCTCTTGGTTGGGAAAATATTTCTAAAAATCCACATAATATTATATTTATAGAATGGCCAGAAAGAGTAATAGACGCTTTGCCAGAAAATCATTTGAAAATAAACTTTAAATTTGTTTCGGAGAATGAGAGGGAGATAGAGATTTAATTATCCACATCTTGCCAAGGTGCTAGGGGGGGGCTATAATAGTAGAAATGAAATTCAAACAATTTCTAATTTCTGCTGGTATTGTTCTAATATCCATTTTTGTCATTGTCGGTATTGTTTCTGCCACTCACAATCTATATTCTTCCAAACAAACATCAGAATCTACTTTCCACTCTCTAAATGATATATACAATCTAATAATGTCAGGAACAGAGAAGGCAACTCCCGATAGCCTAACCTCCACATCTGTTTCTCCCACAGCAACCACCTCACATTCCATAGGAGAGATCTACACCATATTAGCTAATATAAAGGTAAACAAAGCTACTTCTACATACAGCTCACTTACTCCAACATCTGCACCAGGAGGTACAGGTTATACCCTAGAAGACATATGGAATTTAATAAACAACTCTACATATGCTGCAGAAGGTAATCATGATATTACAAAAGCAACTACTCCTTCTGCTTCTATGCATACTACCTCAGACATATATACATATTTAAATGATACATTTAAGGTAAATCTTGCATTGAATAAGGTAAGAAGTGGAGCATACTATTTTGGTAACTCAAACCCTGGTACCTTTGTCATAGCTAATCTCGGTGAATACTGTGAGGCTAATGATGAGTGTAATACAAACTACTGTGGGGATGATAGTTGGTATGGCTGGCAGACTGGGACTACGCAATGTACTACAGGGGAAATCGGATCAGTTTGTAATAATGCGAATCAGTGTTCTACAAATATTTGTGGTTATGGGCAATGTTCTGATGGTGCTGTGGGGAGGGGGTGTGATAGTGATAGTCAGTGTACATTAGGGCATTGTGATACAGCGGTTACAGGTTCTTGCACAGATGGAAATATTGGTTCAGATTGTGACTCTAATGCAGATTGTTCTACAGGATTATATTGTGGGGATACACAATGGATGTATAGTTCACCAGCGTGTACCGACGGTTCCGCAGGTCAATACTGTGGAGGACCAGATTCATGTGCTCCAGGGAATTATTGTAATTATAATGATTATACTTGTACTGCTACTGATGGGGAAATAGGGTCAGGGTGTGGACAGAATTCTGATTGCGGCTCTGGATATTGTGATCAGTATAATAGTTATACTTGTACTAACGGAGGAGTTGGAGTTGGTTGCAGTGCTGGTAATCAATGCTCCTCAGGGTATTGTAATACTGATTTCAATGAATGTTCTACCGGACAAATAGGTGCACCTTGTGGAGCGACTGGAGACTGTATATCTACTTACTGTGGATATGATTTCAGTCAAGCTTCTTCTTTCTGTACTAACGGAGGTATTGGAGAAGGTTGTAGTTATAATGCAGCTTGTGTTTCTGGATATTGTGACGTCTTTAATTCCCAATGTTCTGATGGAAGTATAGGGTCTGGGTGTACGAATAATAATCAGTGCTCTTCAAACCTATGTAGTTCTGTGGTCAATGAATGTATTAGTGGAGATATTGGTTCTTCTTGTACTGTTGGGCAGGAATGCGATTCAACCTATTGTGATACCTTTAATGGTATATGTAAGACTGATGGGGCTATTGGAAGTGCCTGCGGATTACATTCTGAATGTGATTCTGAATTCTGCTCAAGTAATGTTTGTACTGCAGCAACTCTAACATCTAGACTTTCCGCCTATTGGAATTTTAATGAAACTTCTGGAACAGCAGCTAGCGATTCTTCTGGGAATGGAAAGGTTGGAGTTCTTGTAAGCGGCGTATTAGTAAATCAAACTGGTAAGTTGGGGACAGGTTTCAGATTTGATGGGACAAATGACGTCGTCACAGTAAACAACATTGACATTAAAGATTCCTCATTTACATTTTCTGTCTGGGTTGCGAATACAAAGGCTGGTAATAGCTCTCCATTTTCTATGGGCTCTTCTGGCACCACGAATGGTTATCTATGGATAAGAAAAGTTACTACTACTAATAAAGTGGGATTTGGTTTCCATAATTATGGAACTTATGTAAATAGTAATAATAGTATGAGTACTAATGGTACTTGGGAGCACTGGGTCTTTGTGTATAAGCTTGGAGTAGGTAAAAAAATATATAAGAACGGTGTTCTTGATATAACTGATTCTAATACACAAGCATTCAAATACCCAAGTGGGCAATTAAGAATAGGACATTCTTTTGATGCTGGACAATATCTTGGTGGAACAATGGACGAAATCGGATTATGGAACCGCGCACTTACTGCAGACGAAGTCACTCAACTCTATAATGGAGGTGCTGGACTTGGTTACTCATCTTTCTAAAATAAACAAAAAACGGCCAGAAAATGGCCGTTTTTTCTTTGTAAAAAATGCTATAATTACTCCATGGAAAAGAAAAAAACACTTGTACTGCTTGATGTTCATGCAATTGTTCATCGTGCATATCATGCACTTCCAGATTTTGCTACAAGTAGTGGAGAGCCAACAGGTGCACTATACGGACTTTCCACAATGCTATTAAAAATTATCTCTGATTTAAAACCGGATTATATTATTGCATGTTACGATTTACCAAAACCAACTTACAGACATGAAGCTTACAAAGAATATAAGGCGGGGAGAGCAAAGTCCGATGACGAACTTGTTTCTCAATTAAAAAAGTCTTACGAAATATTCAAGGCTTTTAATATTCCTGTATATTCCAAAGAAGGTTTTGAAGCAGATGATATGATCGGAACTATAGTAGAGAATAATAAAAAAGAGAAAAATATAAATATAGTGATTGCTTCTGGAGACATGGATACTCTTCAGCTTGTAGAAGGGGACAAGGTGAGAGTATATACTTTGAAGAAGGGAATTAAAGATACAATTATTTATAACGAAGAAGCTGTAAAAGAAAGATTTGGTTTTGGTCCAGAACTCCTACCAGATTACAAAGGCCTTCGTGGAGATCCGTCCGATAACATTATTGGTATAAAAGGGATTGGGGAAAAAACTGCCACAGATTTAATAATAAATTTTGGTTCCATAGAAAATATTTATAAAGCGATCAAGAAGGATAAGAATAAACTTTTAGAAGCCGGAATAAAAACAAGAATTATAGATTTACTTGTAGAAGGGGAGGAAGAAGCAAATTTTTCAAAAATGTTGGGGACAATAAGGCGTGATGCACCAATAGATTTTGCGCTACCAGAAAAAGAATGGAAAGAAGATATAAATATAGAAAACATAAGTAATTTGTGGTCATCTCTTGAATTCAGAACTCTTGGCGCAAGACTGAAAGATGTTTTGATAAATAAAATGAAAAAGGAAGGTGTAGTTGAAGAAGAAAAAATCAGTATAAAAGAAACCGATACTAACACTGAAGAAATAAAAGAACTTTCTATAATCCTTTGGCTTATAAATTCCAACATCACAACCCCTACGTTAGAAGATATTTTTAATTTCACTAGAACAAAATCTTTAGAAGACGCAAAAAAAGTTTTGTATGAAGAATTAGAAAAAAGAAATCTCGGAAAAGTATGGAACGATATAGAGAAACCTATTTTACCTATTGTTATCCAAATGCAAAATAAAGGCGTAAAGATTAATAAAGAAGAATTACAAAAACTTTCAGTAAAATATCATGAAAGCTTGGATAAATTGCAAAGCAAAATATGGGAATATGCCGGACAGGAGTTTAACGTAAACTCTCCTAAACAGCTTGGTGAAATTCTTTTTGTGAAGCTTGAACTTAAGCCTAAGAATCAGAAAAAGACAGGCGCAGGGGCACTTTCTACGAAAGAATCAGAGCTTGAAAAGATGAGAGATATGCACCCCATAATCCCTTTAATTTTTGAGTACAGAGAATTACAGAAGTTACTTTCTACCTACATAGATGTTATTCCTACACTTTTAGATGATAACAATAGACTTCATGCAAAATTCTTGCAGGCGGGAACCACCACAGGACGTATGGCTTCTTCAGAACCAAATTTGCAGAATATTCCAAATGGTAGTGAGCTTGGGAGGAATATAAGAAAAGCTTTTATAACAGAGAAAGGTTATAAGCTAGTGGCTTTTGATTATTCTCAGGTTGAGCTTAGGATTGCAGCTTTTCTTTCAAAGGATAAAACACTGTTAGAAATCTTTAGAAAGGGAGAAGATGTACATACTGCTGTTGCAGCAAAAGTTTTTAATGTTTCTCTTGAAGATGTAGATAAAGAAATGAGAAGAAAAGCTAAGGTGATTAACTTTGGAATCATATATGGTATGGGAGTGAATGCTTTGAAAACAAATCTTGGTACAAGTAGGGAAGAGGCTCAGCTTTTCTATAATGAATACTTTAGAAATTTTGATGGTTTGGCTAAATATTTAGAGAATGTAAAGATTGATGCTGAGAGACTTGGATATACAGAAACTTTTTTTGGTAGAAGAAGATATTTTGAAGGATTAAGATCTAAAGTTCCTTTTATTAAAGCGATGGCTGAAAGAATGGCGATAAATGCACCGATACAGGGAACAGAAGCAGATGTTGTGAAGATCGCTATGGCTAAAGTAAATGATTATTTAGAAAAGGAAAGGTTAAAAGAAAAAGTTTCTCTTATCCTCCAAGTACACGATGAACTTGTTTATGAAATAGAAGATAGTTTAGTAGAAAAAGTCGCACCGAAAATAAAAGAAATAATGGAGACGCTAGTTTCTCCAAAAGAAACAGAAGGCGTTGCTTTAAAGGTTGGCGTGTCAGTAGGGGATGATTGGAAGAGCATGAAGGGAATATAAAAAGAGGTTCGCGAAGCGAACCTCTTTTTGTTATTTCTGTTCTTCTAAAAATTTCCAAACTTTTTCATTAACTAACTGCATTTCTACATATGCTCTTGTTCTCTCTGGGTCAGCGCCTTTGTAATATTCAATAAGTTTAGCTGTTTCTTTTTCTATTTCTTCTTTATCTGCTTCTAATTTTTCTTCAATAGCTATCTTTTGTAATATTATTTGAAGTTTTGCTCTCTTCTCTGCATCTGGAATCCATTCTTTCTTTAAATCCTCAATTGATTTTTTAATGTGTTTTAAGTAGTCCTCTAATTTCAAACCCATTCTAGCTATATCATCTGCAAATTGAGCTTCCATTTTCATGATCTCATTTTCTACAAGAGTTTTTGGCATTTCAATCTTAGAATCTTCAATAATATTTTCTATTATTGTAAGTTTGTTTTTATCTTTTGCTTTGAATTCTTTTTCCTTAGAGATATTTTCTTTTAACTTTGTCTTGAAATCAGCTACATCTGTAAATTCACCAAGTTTCTTTACAAATTCATCACTTACTTCTGGTAGGGGAATCTCCTCACCTTCTTTATGGGTTTCACCTGGAGCATGAGTATGGTTTTGTTGTGCATACATCTTTCTGATTTCTTCAATCGTGTCTTCTACTTGTTTATCAGAAACTTCTTCCACTTTTAATTCTTTAGAATTTTCTTTTTTAGCTATTTTTTTATAGTCGGCAAGTTTTACTTCTGGCATTGTTGTAATAACAATCTTAAATTCTATTGGAGCGCCAATAGCTATTTTAGATATAGATATATTTGGTCTACCCAAGAAGTTTATTTTAGCTTCTGCTATTATTTCTATAGCACAATCATTTATTGCAAGTTCAGAAGCATCCTCAATTAATCCAAGTTCACCAATTTTTTCTTTGAGCATATTTTCAGGAACTTTTCCTTTTCTAAAGCCTGGCATTTCAGCAACAGTCTGAAAATCTTTTAAGGCTTTTACTTTATATGATTCAAGGTCTCCTTGTTCTATTTCCGCTGTAATTTCTACTTCGCAGTCAGGAAGCTTTTTTGTATCTTTTATCTTATATATTTTGTTTTTCATATAAAATGCAGTTTATACGAAAAAGGGGAAAAATGCAAAAGGATGAACATTTCGTGTTCATCCTTTTGTTTATTGTATTGTTGATGTAGAAACTTCTTTTATAATCTCTCCTTCATTGACTGTTGCTGTCTGTCTTGCTGAATCTAACAAGGCCTGGAAACTTTTTTGTCTCTCGATACCTTTTTGATAGAAATAATAGGCTCCGGCTAAAAGAATAATAACAACTATAATTGCTCCAATCATCGTTCCTATGCTATTAGATCCTTTAGAGTTATCCATACTGAAATTGTATATTTTTTCTAAAAAAAAGCAAACAGAAATTAAAAAACCACCGAACGGTGGTTTTTTAATTTATTTTGTTTCCTTATCTTCCGTAGGTTCTTCTACGAATTCTCCCTCAACAGCTATTATATCTATCTTCCAACCAGTAAGTTTTGCTGCTAAGCGAACATTTTGTCCACCTTTACCAATAGCTAGTGATTGTTGCTCTGCAGCCACTTCAACAACAGCCTTCTTTTCTGTTTCGTCTATTGTTACGCTAAGAGCTTGAGCAGGAGACAAGGCATCTTCTATGAATTTCTTAGGATCTGCTGACCATTCCATAAGGTCAATCTTTTCTCCACCGAGTTCTGACATAACTGTTGAAACTCTAACACCTCTTTGCCCAACAAGTGAACCAACAGGATCAATATGATCGCTTTTTGATACAACGGCAATTTTTGATCTTGATCCAGCTTCTCTTGCGATAGCTTTTATTTCTACTGTTCCGTCATTTAATTCAGGAGCTTCTGTTTTGAATAATTCTTCCAAGAATTTTGGATGTGATCTTGAGAGTCTCAAGAATATTCCTTTTGGAGTTTCTTCTACTTTGTATAGATATCCTCTGATTCTTTCTCCAGGATTATATTTTTCTCCAGGGATCTGTTCTTCGAAAGGGAGTACCGCAGTAGCTTTACCCATATCTACGAATACATTTCCTCTTTCTGTTCTTTGTACTGTACCAGTAATTATTTTTCCTTCCTTTTCTCCGTATTCATTGAATACAGAAACTTTTTCTGCTTCTCTGATTTTTTGTATAATGACTTGCTTTGCAGTTTGAGCAGCAATTCTTCCGAAATCACTCTTCTCTTCAAGAGGGAATATAAGCTCATCACCGATTTGTGAATCTCTTTTTATTTTCTTAGCATCTTCGATGAAGATATGGTGTTCAGGGTTGTAGTAAACTATCTTTTCGCCAGTCTCTTCGTTGATTTCAATTTTCTCTCCATCAAACTTATCGAAACCTCTTTCTCTTTTGTAGTCTTTGTTGTCTTCTTTTGGAGCTTCTTCTTTTATAAGAACAGCATCCTTGTCTACGACAAGTTTAACCTGCAAGAATTCAGCCTTTCCGCTGTTAAGGTCTACTTTTGCTTTTATTATTTGTCCTTTTTTCCCATATTCTTTTTTATAGGCAGTAGCAAGAGACATTTCAATAGCTTCAAGCATTTTTTCTCTTGGTATTCCTCTTTCTGCTTCCATCTGTTCTATAACAGAATTTATTACTTTTAGGTCTAACATATTAGTGTTTATTAACTTTTCTAAAAAAACGGGTTCGCCTTTCGGGCGAACCAATTACTAAACAATAGTATCAAATTGCTATTTTTTGTCAATCGTTTTATAATTTGTGCATGAAAAACGCCACCCATTTCGATTTTTATAAGAAAAAAAACTTTCTCGTATATTTTTCTTCTTTGATTGTTATATTAATTTTAATTACGATTGTTTATTTCTCCTATTTTCATAAAAAGGCAGATGTTGCCCCTGTGTCGCAAATTCAGAGATCTCTTATAGATACAAGGTTCCTCGTTTTATATGGAGAAGTCTCTAAGATAGGAAAAGCTTTTGTAAATATTGAAATCAGAAAAGATTCTAAACTAACAGACTATGTATTTGATGATGCCGGTAATATTAAAGTAGTAGTAGGACCTAGTTTAATTATAAAAGGATTCGATGTTGATAAAAAAGTTTATAGAGATTTAAAGATCTCTGATATTAAAATAGGCGATTTTATTACTGTTTATATAGATAATGCAACTTCTTCTGGATATAAGGCGATGGGCATAAAAGTTTTTAGTGAAAATATTATCAAATAAATATGAAATTAAGATCAAAATTAATTTTAATATCTCTTGTTTCGTTGTCTTTTTGTTTTGTTTCTTCTGTTTTTGCTGCCGGTTGTGGAAAGGAATATTCATCAGAAGGGGATTACTATTATCAGTGTGATGGAACTCAGGTTACACAAACGGCTGTTGTAATGTTCGGAGATATTATAGATAATTTTACGAATTCATCGACTACGGCTTCTTGGAGGTTTTATGATGGTGTAAACAAAAGAGAAGCTTTTTATACAACGGTTTTACCGCCGTTAAACGTTAGTTTAGTCATCTCCTCTAGTAGAACCGACTATGATATATTTACCGCTGCTGGCTCGCCCACATTTCCTGTAAACATTACTTTAACTATTGCTTCTGGAACGGTGGTATCTTCTACTAGAAGTGATAGGGGAGCAATTTATGGTAGTCAAAATCTACCAGCGGGATCTATTGTTTCTATAATAAATAACGGAGCTATTATTGGAAGAGGAGGAGACGGAGGTGGAGCTGCTGGTCCAAATTGGCTTACAAATGGTGTTGGTTCACAAAACGGTGGATCTGCTATTTCGTTAGTTGCTAATTCTAGTATTGTCACAAATAATGGGAAAATTTATGGCGGAGGAGGCGGAGGTGGCTATTGTCCTAAGGGAGGTCCAATTGGTGTGTATTATCCTGGTGATCCTGTTTATGTTTGGGGAGGTGCTGGAGGCGGAGCAGGAGGTAGCTCTGGTGGTCACGGATCATGCGGTTATGCACAAGGTGGTACTTCTGGAATAAACGGTACTCCAGGTAATGGTATTACGTGTAGCGGTAAGGGTGGCGGTGCCGGAGGTTCTTATGGTTCTCCTGGGGTTGTAGCTACTTGTACGGCCGGTCAAGATTACTGGATGGGCCCAGCTGCCGGAGGTAACTCTATATTAACTAGTAATTTTGATTTATGTATTGATGGAAACTCTTCTAGTACTGTAAAAGGGGATATTAGTAGTGCTTATAATGTAAGTTGTCCTTTTACTAAAGCACCGCTTCCTACCGTTACAATTTCAGCTACTCCTAACCCAGTAGTTTATGGTAACTCTAGCGTCGTAACATGGTCTTCGACAAACACTGTGTCGTGCTCTGCGGTGGATGGATGGGCTACCTCTAGCTCAATAAGCGGATCTGCAAATATTAATATCTTGAGATTGAATAAAAGTTTTACGATATCTTGTGTAACAAATAATGGAACTATTACTTATGCAACTACTACGGTACAGGTAAGCCCCGCTCCACCTACGTCCCAGAGGATGATAAATTCTGGTCTTATCGGATACTGGCCCTTTGATGAAGCGTCTGGATCAAAAGCAGTAGATTATTCTGTTAATGGTAATGATGGAAATATTCTCAATGGGGTTTCAATAAATCAGCCTGGTAAAATTGGAAGAGCTTATGGTTTTGATGGTGTTGATGATATTGTTAACCTTGGCAATTTTGATTCATATCTTGTTGGTAAAGAAAATTTATCTTTTTCTGCTTGGATAAAAGGAGATACTTTTAATACTAATAAAACTATTTTATCAAACACACTTGATGGTGCTGCACAGTTAGAATTTTATATTAACCCAACAAGTATATCTTTTTGTGACTATACCAATGGGGTGCCAAATGGTTGGTGTCCAGGTGTTTTTAATCAAAGTCTTAGTTTAAGTAGTTGGCATCTTCTAGTTGCTGTATTTCGTCCTGGCACGGTTGAACTTTTTGTTGATGGTGTGTCTGTCGGTAGTAAATCTGTATCTGGTGCAACAGCGAGACAGTCTGGTTCAAATGCCAAGAATCTTATAATTGGTGGGAGGTCTGTTGCTAGTTATATGAATAAGTGGGACGGCATGATAGATGAGGTGGCTATTTGGGATAGGCCTCTTTCAAGCCAGGATGTTTTTGATTTGTATAATGGTGGTCAAGGTATGAGCTTAATCAATTCTTGTCCTTCTGGGGAAGAATATATTTATACTGGTAGCTATGATGTTCCACCTTCAACATATGATATTCCTGATACTATGAATTGTGGATGTGGAGATGATTCAAATTCTTGTGGTTGTGGTGATTCTTACTCTTGCCCATGTGGTGATTCAAATAGTTGCCCTTGCGGGGATGATTCAATGTCTTGTGAGTGTGGAGACGATTCTTATTCTTGCAGTTGTGGAGATTATGGATGTGAAATCTGGGAAGGTTCATATGATTGTGCGTGTGGTAATGAAATTTATCTTCCAGAAGAATGGGGTTATTGTTGTGAAGACTTGGTGCCAGACACAATGTCTTGTGAGTGTGGGGACGATTCTTATTCTTGTGGATATTGGGGAGACGAGCCTTGCGGCGATGATTCCTATTCTTGTGCCTGTGGCGATGAATACTGGGAGCCATACGAATGTTTATGTAGTATGGAATATTATGAGCCTGATACTATGGATTGTTATTGTGGAGATCAGGAGGTTTGTGTCGTTGATAACAATAATTGTTCTTGTGGAGACTCTTACTCTTGCGCGTGTGGTAACGATTCTAATTCTTGTCCGTGTGGCGGAGACCTAAATTCTTGTTTTTGTGGAGATGATCCTTACACTTGCGGTTGCGGAGATGAAACGATGTCTTGTCTTTGTGATAACGCTTATAGTACATATGTTCCAGGATGGACTGAATACACTGGACGTTGTGTCCCGACAGATACTTTAGAAACCTTTATTGTGTCCCCAAGTGAAGTTCTTCCTGACAATAAATTTAATTTAAGTTATCGTACAAGCAACTTCAACCCTGGGGATACTTGCGTTGCTTCTGGTGGTTATGGTTGGTCTGGAACCCTCAATACAAATCCGACTATACAGATAGAGGTTGGACCAATACCGACAAGCAAGACTTTTAATTTGATTTGTACTAGGGCCTCAGATAGCAAAACCGCTTCCGATTCAAAAACTATTAATCTAATTACACAACAACCAAATCATCTTACTTATACGGAAGAGGATGGTGTGGTGTGTAGTGTTGAGCAAGCAGGTAGAAATGGAAAGATATATGTAAACAAAAATACCATTTGGACATTAAATTCCCCAGTGGATTTATTAAACTATTCTATATCTACAGAATGGTTTGGTGATGGTATTAATACAATAACGAACTCTACGAGTACGTCTAAAATTTATACAACCGTTGGTCTTAAAAAAATAGCAGCCACTACAACTGCGACTAAGATTGGAGGAACCACCTACTATCTTATTTGTTCTACCTCTACAAATGTTATTTTAGGTAACGATCTTATAAAGGAGATTTAGTATGAATTATACAAAGGGTGGGTATAAGGAGTTTATCTTTTTATTATACTCCTAAATTCCTATTTCTTTATATTACGATAATGATATAATTATTTGTAATTATGCAACTTGATAATAAACAAATCAAAGAATTTATTATAGATGCGGGGCTTGTGAGCCGAACAGAATATGATGAAATGGAAAAAGAGGCAGATGCTTTAGTCCATGGTTCTGGTCAATTCAACAAAAAGGATACAGTAGAAAAGCTCCTTGTTAGCAAGGGAAAGATTTCAGAGGATGATTTACGCAGAGCCCAAGCATATGTTTACGGTATTCCATTTGTAGATCTAAAAGGGCAGAAGATAGATTTTATGGTTCTTTCTCTTATACCAGAACCTATTGCTAGAAAAAACAATATTGTTGCATTTAGAAGAAATATTGATTCTCTTGAGGTTGCAATGTTAGATACAGATGATCTTGCTTCAATTGAATTTATAAAGAAGAAAGTTGGGCTAAAGATTTCACCTCGTCTTACTGACACCGACTCTATTAAGAGTGCAATTCTACAATATCAAAAAAGTCTAAAAGCTGAATTTGGTGACTTAATACAAAAAGATGTTGCCGCTTTAAAGACTACTGACACGTCTGTGGTGGCGGGTGATTCTCCAAATGACTCTCTCAAAAAACTTGCAGAAGATTTACCCGTTGTTCGTATTGTAGATACTCTTCTTAAACATGCTGTATTACAGAATGCTTCTGATATTCATATGGAATGTATGGAGAATGAAATGCTTGTGAGATATAGGATTGATGGACTTTTGCATGATGCAATGATTCTTCCAAAAAATGCTTCAATGAGTATTACGGCTAGAATAAAAGTTCTTGCTAGCTTAAAGCTGGATGAAAAGAGATTGCCACAAGATGGTAGATTCAAAATCGATGTAAATGGTGAGCCAGTTTCTTTCAGGGTCTCAATTATTCCTACATATTTTGGAGAGAAAACGGTTATGAGGCTTTTGAGAGAGGGAGGCGGGGGCTACACTCTTGAGTCTATGGGTTTCCATGGAGAAACATTAGAGAGAATATATGAAGCTACAAAACAGGCAAATGGCATGATCCTTACGACTGGTCCTACTGGATCTGGTAAAACAACAACCTTGTATTCCATACTAGAAATCCTCAATACTCCAGATGTAAATATTTCTACTATCGAAGACCCTATCGAATATCAAATGCCTAGAGTAAATCAAACCCAAGTAAAACCAGAGATTGGTTTTACATTCGCTAATGGTTTAAGATCTTTAGTTAGGCAAGATCCAGATATCATAATGGTTGGAGAAATCAGAGACACCGAAACGGCATCTCTTGCTGTAAATGCAGCTCTTACTGGACACTTGGTTCTTTCAACTTTACACACCAATAGCGCTGCTGGTGCAGTACCTAGGCTTATAGATATGAAGATAGAGCCTTTTCTACTTGTTTCTACAATAAATATAATAATGGCGCAAAGACTTGTAAGAAGACTAGGAAAAGTAAAGGAAAAATATTTGCTTTCTAAAACAGAACTTCAGGAACTATCTAAAGTAGTAGATATGAATAGAGTCTTAGAATTTTTAAAAGCAGAAAAAGTTGTTGGAGAAAAGGATGATTGGAGTAAAATTCATTTCTATAAACCAAAAGAATCAGAGGATGCAAAAGATGGTTTCTCTGGCAGAGTCGGAATACATGAAGCGCTTAGGATGACGGGGACTATAAAAGACTCGATTATGAAAGGAGCTACATCAGACGAAATAGACGCACAAGCTAAAAAAGAAGGCATGATCTCAATGTTTGAAGACGGTGTCTTCAAAGCTGCTTCTGGACTTACCACTCTTGAGGAAGTTTTGAGAGTGGTTTCTGAGTAAAATAAATTAAAATGCATTTTAAATTTAAAGCGGTAAAAAGTAGCGGAGAGAAATATGAAGGAGTGAGAGAATCTCGCGATAAGTTTTCTTTATATGCAGAGATAAAAGCAGAAGGGGATACTTTAATTACAGCAAAAGAGATTTTTAAAAAAACTTCTAGTTTTTCAAAAATTGATGGTTTTATAAATAGAGTTCCAATGCATCAGAGAATAATCTTTGCTAAGAATTTAGGCTCTATGTTAGATGCAGGTCTTTCTTTGGCCCGTGCTTTAGCTGTTCTCGAGAAGCAGGTAAAGAATGGAAAGCTAAAAAGTATAATTACTTCAATTTCTATTGATATCAAAACCGGTAGAACTCTAAGTGAAGCACTAAGACCTTATCCAGACACTTTTTCCCAACTTTTTATTTCCATGGTAAAAGCAGGAGAAGAAAGCGGAAAGCTTTCCGAATCTCTTATTATAGTAGCCGCACAAATGGATGGTAATTATAAACTTAAGCAGAAGATAAAGGGAGCAATGATATATCCGGCTGTTATTATCTCCATCATGATTATTATTGGTGTTCTTATGCTCATCTTTGTCGTACCTAGCGTTACGGCTACATTTAAGGATTTAAAAATTCAACTTCCTTTTCTAACTAGAATTCTTATTGGCGCTAGTGACTTTTTGAAAAATAATATATTTATTTCTTTTATTGCCGTCATTGCCGTTTCGGTTGGTACATATTTATTATCAATTTCATCTAAGGGCAAAAGATTTTTGGATGGACTGTTTCTAAAAATGCCAGTGGTAGGGGATTTGGTAAGGGAAACTAATTCGGCTAGAACAGCCAGAACAATTTCATCTCTTCTTTCTTCTGGTGTGGCTTTTGCAGAGGCGATCTCTATAACTCAGGATGTTGTACAGAATTCTTTTTTCAAAGATATTCTTAAGGAAGCTCGTATAAAGGTTGAAAAAGGAGAAACGATTTCGAGTGTGTTTTTAAGTAAAACAAATATTTGCCCTATTTTTATAGGAGAAATGATGAGTGTTGGGGAAGAGACAGGAAGACTTCCGTCTATGCTTATGGAGGTTGCACTTTTTTATGAAAATTCAGTAGATCAAAAGACGAAAGATCTTTCTACTATAGTGGAGCCAGTACTTATGGTTATTATAGGCGTAGCCGTTGGATTCTTTGCTCTTGCTATGATCACTCCAATATATTCTTTGATGGATACAATTTAGAAGTGGCAAATTAATTTAATGCAAAAGAAAAATCTTAAAAGAGGAATATTACTTGTTGAGGTTATCATATCTGTTTTTATTATTTCTGTTGTTGTGAGCGTGCTTATAACAGCAAGTAATTTGTATTTAACAGCTTCCTCTTCTGGTTTGAAATCTACAAAGGCAATGTACTTTGCTCAGGAGGGGATGGAGGCCGTTAGAATTATAAGAGACAAGTCTTGGCAGGACTTTCAGAGCCTTAATGAAGGAGAAGATTATTACTTGTATTTTTCAATATCTGCTTCAAGTACCTGGAATGCAACGACATCGGTTTTCTATAAAACTACAGGTGGTATAGATAGATGGTTTGTGATAAGCCCTGTGCGTCGTGCGTATACTAGAATTACAGAAGGTGAAGGAGAGGTTGATCTATATACAAAGAAAGTTGATGTTTTTGTTTCCTGGCAAGATAGGGAAAGGGTGATTACAAAAACATTATCAACCTATTTAACAAAAATAATTCCAGATTAATGAATAAAACATCATTTAAAAAAGGGTTTTCTTTTCCAGAAATATTGGTTTATATAGCCATCATGACCACTATCTTACTTATTGTCGTTAATATAGTTTTTTTTGTTTCAAAATCCATAAGACAATCATCCTCATATAATAATATAAGAAACTCAGCAGTATTTGGTTTAGAGAAAATTAAAAAAGAGGTAATGTCTTCATATGGGATTGATTTAAATCAGAGCGTGTTCGATTCTTCAAATGGGGTTCTTGTTTTAAATTCAAAAGATGAGAATGATATTTCTAAAACGATCAAATTTTATTTAGACGACGGTTTGGTGAAGATGGACATTGACGGAGATTTTGCGAGCACAGTTACTTACAGTGACACGAGAGTTTTGAAACTATTTTTTGTACCAATAGACACTGTAAATTCCAAGGGTGTAAAAATAGAGATGGGTATTAGCGGGGAGGGTACCAATTTTTTGGTTGCCGAAGATTTCTATAGTACTGTTGTCCTAAGAAACTCATATTAATTATGAATACTGTTATCAAAAGACAAAATAATTTAAAGAGTGGACAGGTAATGATTTTGACCGCTATCTTTTTTGTTGTTTTTACATCTGGTATCTGTTTGGGTTTGATAGACCCAGTAGTAGAACAAATAAAAAATTCCAATTATTATTGGAATTTAAATGAAAGTTATTATTTAGTAGAAGCTGGAGTTGAGGATGTTGCTTATAGATTTAAAGGTAACGTAAATATGAATGGAGAAGAGACAACCTTGATAAATCAATCCGGAATTGTTACCGACATATCAGAGCAGGACGGTAATGGTATCACAGTTTCTGCATTGGGTGATGAAAGAGTAAGGACTGAACTAAAAAAGGGCATCGATGAACAACCCTTTGAGATATTAAATTGGAGAGAAATATAGTTATTTGAGAATAAGGCTATTTCTTCCAAAAAACACCATTTGGTGATAATATGTTTATTATATGAATAGTGATAAAAACTCTAAATTAGTTATAAATATTACAGCAGGGTCTTTCTTTAAGGCCGTATTAATTGTCTTGGGTCTATGGTTTTTGTTTTTTATTAAGGATTTAGTCTTGGTTGTTTTGACAGCCGTTGTTATTGCATCAAGTATCGAACCTTTAGTAACCTGGTTTAAGAAATTTAAAATAGCTCGTTTACCAAGTGTTATTATTACTTACCTTACTCTTCTCGCTATGTTCGTCGGACTATTTTATTTCTTTGTGCCATCAGTTTTAAATGAGGCATCAAGTTTTCTTTCTTCCGTCCCTAAGTATTTAGAAACAACTCCTCTCTGGAACCCTTTGAATGTTAATAAAGAAGATGTTACAAAAACCCAAAAGATTGCGCAAACTCTTTCTGCAGGCATAAGTGATCCTGAGCAGCTTGCCGCTAATCTTACCAGTCAGGGGCTAAGTACTATAAAAGCTTCAGGCTTAGGTCTTAAGGACATCATATCTGGTATTCAAAGTGTTACATCAAATGTGTCGGATGGTTTTATTAAAATAGTTTCAGCTGTATTCGGTGGACTTCTATCTTTTATTCTTATTGTGGTTATTTCTTTCTATCTCGCAGTACAAGAAGATGGTGTGGCGAAATTCCTTGGACTTATTACTCCAGTAAAACATGAAAAGTATATTGTTGATTTATGGAAGAGATCACAGAGAAAAATAGGGCAGTGGATGCAGGGTCAGCTTTTGCTTATGATTCTCATAGGAGTTTTAACATATCTTGGCCTTATGATCTTAGGTGTAAAAAATGCGATTCTTCTCGCTGTCCTTGCTGGTCTCCTTGAGATCATTCCTTTGTTTGGTCCAGTTATAGCTGCTATTCCAGCAATACTTGTCTCTTTTGTAGATGGGGGGATCACTGCTGGTTTGTTGGTTACAGGCCTTTACGTTATTGTTCAACAATTTGAGAATCACCTCATTTATCCGCTTGTTGTAAAGAAGATTGTTGGAGTTTCTCCAATTTTTGTCATTCTCTCTATTATTATCGGTGCAAAATTAGCTGGTTTCTTGGGCGTTGTACTTTCAGTTCCAATAATTTCTGCAATCATGGAATTTGTTGATGATATAGATAGAAGAAAAACTCTTTTTTGGCGAAAGGCAGAAGAATCAAAAGAATCCTAATGAAAAAACCATTTTATATTACAACTACTCTTCCATATGTGAACGCTAAGGCCCATATAGGACACGCTTTAGAATTTACACGTGCGGATATTATAGCTCGTTACAAAAAACTCGCTGGGTATGAAGTGTTTTTTAATACAGGATCAGATGAGCATGGAATAAAGATTTATAATAAAGCTCAAGAAGAAGGAAAGGATGTACAGACCTATGTGGATGAATATGCTCAAAAGCTAAAAGACGTTTTGAAGATGCTTGGGATATCAGAAGATATAAATTTCATCAGAACGACTGATGAAAGCCACATAAAAGCAGCACAAGAGTTTTGGAGAAGGTGTGATAAAAATGGATTTATATATAAAAAGAATTACAAAATAAAATATTGTGTCGGTTGTGAATTACAGAAATCAGATTCTGAGCTTGTAAATGGAAAATGTCCTGATCACCCAAATAGAGAGTTAGAGCTTATAGATGAAGAAAATTATTTTTTCAAATTTTCTGCACTTGGTGAAAGACTCTTGAAATTCTATGAAGAAAATACAAAGTTTGTTATCCCTGATTTTAGATTTAATGAAATAAAAGCTTTTGTAAAAAGAGGACTGTCTGATTTTAGTATTTCAAGATTAAAATCTAAGATGCCGTGGGGGATAGAAGTACCAGGAGATGAAAACCAAGTGATGTATGTTTGGTTTGATGCTCTTGTAAACTATATTTCTGCTATTGGTTGGCCAGATGATTTAGAAAAATTTAACAAATGGCATGTAGAGACTGGTGGAGTGGTGCAGTATTGTGGGAAGGATAATCTTCGTCAGCAGTCAGCGATGTGGCAAGCAATGCTTATGGCTGCAGATTTACCAAATTCAAAAACTATTGTAATAGACGGCTTTATTACAGGTGCCGGAGGTATAAAGATGAGTAAAAGCTTGGGTAATGTTGTTGATCCAATAGACCTTATAAATGAATACGGAACAGATGCTTTGAGATATTACCTTGCAAGAGAAGTTTCTTCTTTCGAAGATACACCTTTTACAAAGGAGATGTTTAAGGAATCATATAATGCAAATCTTGCAAATGGATTGGGGAATCTTGTGAGTAGAATAATGAAGATGGCAGAAAGTAATTTATCTGAACCGGTTTCAATTACAGAAATATTTAGTTCAGAAGAATATGTAAAATACATAGAGTCATACGATATTCAAAAAGCTACAGATTTAATTTGGAAAAAGATTGCTGAAATGGATTCTAAAATACAAAGTACTCAACCATTTAAATTAGTAAAGACTGATAAAGAAAAAGGGTGTGAGATTATAAAAGAATTAGTAAAAGACCTATCTGCTATTAGTGATTTACTTTTACCAATTCTTCCAGAAACTTCTGAGAAAATTAAAGCTTTGATTGTTTCAAACAAATCTCCAGAAAAGCCTCTCTTCCTAAGAAAAGAATAGTATGGAAATTAAATATATAGACATTCACTCCCACCTCGGTTTTGAAGACTATGGTAATGATATAGGAGAAGTAATAAAAAGAATGCACGAGAATGGTGTAGCTACTATTACGATAGGTACTGGTTTAGAAAGCTCTAAGGAAGCCGTAAGAATCGCAGAAGAGAATGAAAATATTTGGGCATGTATTGGTGCTCATCCAGATGATAATTCAGACGAAAGTTTTGATGAGAACGAATATGAGAAGCTTGTAAAAAGTTCCAAAGTTGTAGCCATAGGGGAATGCGGTTTAGATTATTTTAGAATTAAACCAGAAGATGTAGAAATAAAAGAAAAACAGAAAGCAGAATTCATAAAACAAATAGAGTTTGCTATTAAATACAATAAACCTTTAATGTTACACATTAGAAATGCACATGATGATGCATATGAAATATTAAAGAAATATGAAGGAAGAGTAAGAGGAGACTTACATTTCTTCACTTCAAATATTACAAACGCGAAAAGATTTACAGATCTAGGTTTTACAATTTCTTTTCCAGGACTCATTACCTACATGAGAGATTTTGATAAAATAATAAAAAGTATTTCGCTTGATAAGATCCACGCAGAGACAGATGCTCCTTTTGTTGCACCTGTTCCACACAGGGGAGAGAGGAACGAGCCTTCATATGTTATAGAAATGTATAAGAAAATAGCGGAAATTAGAGGAGAAGATTTTGATACAGTTAGGATTCATTTAATTGAAAATGCTAAGAAATTGTTTGGGATATAAGCATTGCTCCCATCTCTTCAGTACGCTATAATATCCCTAATGACCAAGAAACTAACAACTCTTTCTATACTTTTAGTTACTCTAGTCTTAATAACCGGAATCACAGCTGCTACTCATGTTCTTATACCAAATAAACAAACTTCAGAATCTACCTTTCACTCCCTAAACGATATCTACAATCTAATAATGTCAGGTACAACAAAAGATGTACCAAACTCTCCTGTATTTACAACAAATACTCCCACAGCAACCACCTCACACTCCATAGGAGAGATCTACACCATATTAGCTAATATAAAAGTAGACAAAGCTTCAAGCACTACAGGTTCACTTATTCCAACTGCTTCTGCATCAACAGACTACACTTTAGAAGATATATGGAATTTAATAAATAACGGTACATATGCTACCAAAGGAGCACACCTCAGAGCTACTACTTCTAGTCCCGTTCCTACTATGCATACCACTTCAGAGATCTATGACCACTTAAACACAACATTCAGAAACAATCTTTCATTAAGTAAAGTCAGAAGTGGCGCATACTATTTCGGGAACTCAAATCCTGGTACTTTTGTTATGGCTAATCTTGATGAATACTGCGATGCTAATGATGAGTGTTCGACTGGGTGGTGTGGGGATGATAGTTGGTATGGCTGGCAGACTGGGACTACACAATGTACTACAGGAGAAATCGGATCAGTTTGTAATAACGTAAATCAATGTTCTACAGGGTACTGTGGTTACGGACGATGTACCGATGGCTCTATAGGTAGTATGTGTGATTCAAACAGTCAGTGCTCGACAGGGTTCTGTGATGTAAATGTCACTAGTACTTGTACTGATGGAAGTATAGGTTCAGGTTGTGGTTCCAACGCCGACTGCGCTACAGGATTGTATTGTGGAGACGTATACGGAAATTATGGTTACCCAACATGTACTGATGGTTCTGTAGGCCAATATTGTGGGCCAGATTCATGTGCCCCAGGTAATTATTGTAACTATAACGATTATACTTGCGCTGCTACTGATGGAAACTTAGGTTCAAGCTGTGGACGACAATCCGATTGCGATGCTGGGTTGTATTGTAGTGAAGTAAGTTATACATGTACTGATGGCTCTGTTGGCGCAGCTTGTTACCAGGGTAATCAATGCTCTTCAGGGTATTGTAATACTGACTTTAGTGAATGTACTACTGGTGCACTAGGAGATGCTTGTGGAGCTAATGGAGATTGTATCTCTGCTTATTGTGGATATGACGGAGTACAGAGTTTCTGTACTGACGGAAGTATTGGTTCAGATTGTAATACTAATATTGCTTGCTCATCAAACCTTTGTAGTACAGTAACTGGCCAATGTATTAGTGGTGAGGTTGGTTCTACTTGTACTGTATCTCAAGAATGTACTTCTACTTATTGTGATACTTCAATTGGTGAGTGTAAGTTGAACGGAGAAGATGGGACTTCTTGTGGAGGAGCTTCTGAGTGTGACTCATATCTCTGCTCAAGTAATATTTGTACCATATATCCTTTGTTAGATTTTCTTGTAGCTTATTATCCTCTAGACGAGATATATAATACTAACAAGACCCGCGATTTGTACGAAAGCTCATTAGATGGAACATTATATGGTAATACTTCAGTGTATAGTCCTGGTAAGGTTAATGGAGCGTTTACGTTTGATGGTAACGGAGATTACATAAATGTCCCAGGCGCTCAATTCAATTTAGATGATCAATTTACGATCTCTCTTTGGTACAATTCTTCAAAAGATACAACCGCTGCAAATACTTGGACTGGTATTGCTAGTAAGGGCGGTTACAGTAATAGCTGGAGACTTTTGGATCTCGGCAAACATTTCCAGTTACAATTGACCTTTGGTACAGACACAACTCCATCCAGAACAATTAATTCTCCATCTTGGACGATTGGTACCTGGCATCATTTGGTGGTTACTTATGATAGGTCTAATATTTACACATATTTTGATGGGGCTCTTGTTGGTAGTCCAATAGCAGAAACAAGGACTTTAAAAACTAGCGTCCAGTCTTTGCAAATTGGTTTTGCTCAATTCTCTAACAAAGGAAACATAGATGAATTTGCTATATGGAAACGTGCACTTACCGTAAACGAAGTTGCCCAGCTTTATAATAATGGTAATGGCATGAGTATTATTACTCCATAGTAAAATAAACAGAAAAGGCGGGCCCTTCGTGCCCGCCTTTTGCATTTCTCTCTCTGTTAAGATATCATTTGCCTAATGGAAACAAAAACCTTAATAACAAAACCAAGCGCCGATTACGAGCTCTTAGATTCTGGTAATGAAGAAAAACTTGAGAGATATGGTAAATATATTTTGAGAAGACCAGACCCACAAGCTTTGTGGAGGAAGCTTTTACCAGAAAGTGATTGGAAAAATGCCAATGCGTATTTCTTTCGTGATAGCGATAGACAGGGTTGGAAGAAGAATTCAGAAATGCCAGATGAGTGGCAGATTTCTTTTGGTGATTTGAAATTCAACATTAAACCAACAGCTTTTAAACATACCGGAGTATTTCCAGAACAAGAACCAAATTGGAATTGGATAAAAGAAAAAGTTAAAAATGCAAATAGACCTATAAAAGTTTTAAATCTTTTCGGATATACTGGTGGTGCTACTATTGCTGGTCTTTCTGCTGGAGCAGAAGTGACACATATAGATAGTTCAAAGACATCTTTAGCTTGGGCAAAAGAAAATGCAGAGATTTCTGGATTGAAAGACAAGCCAGCAAGATGGCTACTTGATGATGCTAGAAAATTTGTGATGAGAGAAATAAAGAGAGAGGTTAAGTATGATGGAATAATAATGGACCCACCTTCTTTTGGTAGAGGGGGGAAGAATGAACTCTGGAAGATAGAAGAAGACTTTTTAGATCTTTTAGATTCTTGTGCAAAAATACTTTCTGATAAACCGATTTTCTTTTTGGTAAATGGCTATGCTGCAGGATATTCTGCTCATGCCTATAAAAACGCACTTGCTCCGATAGTAGAAAAATACGGTGGAGAAATAGAGATAGGGGAACTAACAATAGAAGAATCAAAATCTGGCAGACTTCTACCTTGTGGTATATTTGCCCGTTGGTCTTCTAAGTAATTTAAACTCAATATGATATTAGATGGCAAAAAAGTCCGTGATTTTTTAGCGGAAAATATAAAAAAAGAATTAAATAAGATTGGGCAAAAACCCAAGCTTGTTATTTTACAAGTCGGAAATGACGAGAGATCTTCCGCATATGTAAAACAAAAGAAAATTTTTGGAGAAAAACTAGGATTTGAAGTTGAGTATGTGCAGTTTGATAAAAAAGTTTTGGAGAAGGAATTAATTTCCAGAATTAATAAATATAATGAGGATAAAAATACTAATGGAATAATTATTCAACTTCCTCTCCCTAAGAATCTGGACACCTTAAAGATTATTGAATCAGTTTCTTCAGAAAAAGATGTAGATGGATTAAATTCTAAAAATTTGAGATTGGTACTTGAGGGTAGAAGCGGGGGATTTATTCCAGCGACCACAAAAGGTATTTTTTCTCTACTAGATTTTTATAAAATAAATATAGAAGGTAAAAAAGTTGTAGTAGTAGGGAGGTCTCTGCTAGTGGGTAGACCAACAGCCTTAATGTTTTTGAATAGAAATGCTACAGTGACGGTTTGCCATACAAAGACAAAGAACTTAAAACAAGAAATCCTAAGGGCTGACATAGTTGTTTCGGCTGTTGGGCACCCAAATCTAATTAAAAAGAGTTTTGTTAGAAGTGGGCAGATAATAATAGATGTCGGTATTACAAAAGTTGGAGATATTCTAGTCGGCGATGTGGATTATAGGGCTGTAAATAGGCTTGTGAAGGCCATAACTCCTGTTCCCGGTGGTATTGGTCCAATGACTGTTATTTCTCTCTTCGAAAACCTTTTGTTAGCCCATAGAAGACAGAATAGTTAGTGTGATATAATAGTGAGGTTACTAGTTAATTATAAAAAATATGGATAATAAAATTGATATGTTGTTAAGCAACAAATGTTTAAAGAAAATACTAATAGCTCTAGCTGTTATTATTTCTCTTTTTGTTGTTGTGAAAATAGCAAAGGATATGAAGGAGTTTAAGTATATAGGTGATAACGCAGTAAGAAATTCTATTACTGTCGCTGGAAAAGGTGAGCTTATGGTAAAACCAGATATCGCTAATATTTCTTTTTCTATAACAGCTGAAGATATGGATGTGTCTAAAGCAAGTGACGTGGTAAATAAGAATATGGCGGAAGTTATAGCAAGCCTTAAGGCGAATGGTGTGTCTGAAAAAGATATAAAGACTACTGATTATAATATCTATCCTAGATATGATTATGTAAAAGATGTCAGCATGTATTATTCTGGTAAACAAGTACTTGCAGGGTATAGCGTAACTCAAAGTATTGATTTGAAGATCAGAGATCTATCAAAGACAGGTAAGATAATTACAGATCTTGGTAGTTTGAAAGTTACAAATATGAGTGGTCTCACTTTCACAAATGATAAGTATGATGATTTGGTAAAGCAAGCAAGAGAAGATGCTATAAAGCAAGCAAGAGCAGAAGCTAAGAAGCTTGCTAAATCTCTCGATGTAGATCTTGGGGATATTATTTCTTTCTCAGACAACAATAATTCTCCAATATACTATGCTAGAGATATGATGAAGTCATCTACTCTAGGAATGGGTGTTCCAGAAGCTGCTGTAGTTCCAACAGGGGAGAATAAGATTGTTTCAAATGTAAGCATTACTTACGAAATTAAGTAAATAAAGGCTATAAATTAATAGAAAAGAGGGCTGGATGCAAAGCATCTAGCCCTCTTGCATTTTATACCTACTATGTGGTATTGTATTAATAAGCCCGCAAGGGCGGTTTTTTAAAGATTAATAAATTTCAATCATGTCAAAACTATCAAATTACATTTTGGAAACAAAAGGAGAATTAAAGCACGTAAGTTGGCCTACAAAAAAACAGACGCTTATATTTACTTCACTTGTAATAATTATCTCAATCGGAGTTGCTATTTCTCTTGGTCTTTTTGACTATCTTTTTACAAGCATTTTAAAGATGTTTATATAATATGGCGAAACAAACTATAGAGGAAGGAAGACACTGGTACGCTATTCACACCTATGCTGGGTATGAAAATGCTGTTGCTAGAAATTTGAAACAGAGAATCGATTCTTTAAATATGAATGGAAAGATTTTTGATGTGGTTGTTCCTGTAGAAAAGAAAATTAAAATAAAAGGAAATAAAAGAGTTGAAGAAGAAGAGAAGATATATCCCGGATACATTTTAGTAGATATGTTGGTAGACGATGAATCTTGGTTCGTTGTCAGAAACACTCCTAGAGTTACTGGTTTCGTTGGTGCTGGAGTATATCCTGTACCACTTACTCCAAAAGAAGTAGAATTCTTCTTAGGAAAGATGGGTGATCAGAAAGTTACTCACGACGTTGCTTTCGCAAAAGGGGAGGATGTAAAGATAGTAGACGGTCCTTTCAAAGATTTAGAGGGAAAGATAAGTGAGATAGATAGCGAGAAGGGTAAGGCGAGAGTTATGGTCCTTATGTTCGGTAGAGAAACTTCAGTCGAGCTTGATCTTCTACAGATAAGAAAAGCTTAGCTTTACTTTCAGTCCAATTTCTGATACTTTATTCAAGCCTCTCAATAACTAATTAAAAAACAAATGGCCAAGAAAATAACAAAAAAATTAAAACTTCAAATAGCTGCGGGTAAAGCTACCCCAGCTCCACCTATCGGTCCGGCTTTGGGTCAAGCAGGTATAAACATTGGTGACTTCGTCAACAAGTTCAATACAGCAACCAAAGACAAGATCGGAGACGTATTACCAGTAGTCATTACAGTTTATGAAGACAGATCTTATGATTTCATTCTTAAGACTCCTCCAACAGCCAGTATGATACTTAAGGCCCTTGGACAAGAAAAAGGTTCAGGTAAGCCAAATACAAAGAAAATAGGCTCAATCACAAAGGCTCAAGTAAAAGAAATTGCAGAAAAGAAGCTTGTAGATATGAACGCAAACGATATAGCAGGTGCTATGAAAATGGTAGAAGGTGCGGCAAATTCTATGGGGGTTGAAGTAAAAGGATAATAAATTAAATAAAAAGGCGGAATGCGAGAGCATTCCGCCTTTTGCATTATTTTTTTCTCCTTGTCTACTCTTTGCAAGAGCTACTAAAAGAGTAAAATTATATGTATGGAAAATACTAAACATGTGAGACCAAGTTGGGATGAATATTTTATTCAATTAACAGAGCTTGTTGGTTCACGTGGTACTTGTGATCGCGGTCGTGCCGGATCTGTCATTGTAAAAAACAAAAGAATTATTGCTACGGGATATGTAGGAGCACCAGCTGGTTTACCAAGTTGTGATGAAGTGGGGCATGAGATGCATACCGTCACTCACGAAGATGGAACTGTTTCTAAACACTGTATTAGAACTGGTCACGCAGAACAAAATGCGATAAATAATGCAGCACGTATTGGTGTTGCTACAGAAGGTGCCACCTTATATTGCAAAATGACCCCTTGTTATAAGTGTGCTCAAAGTATTATCAATGCGGGTATTGTTAGAGTAGTGGCCGCTCAGGATTATCATAGTGGAGCAAGGAGCAAAGAAATTTTTAAAGAAACTGGTGTTGAGTTCGAGCTGTTGAAAGAGGAAATGACAACTTACGAAAATATGAAATAAAATATTTATGAATAGAATCATCTTAGCTGTAGTTGGTTTGCCTGGGTCTGGAAAAACAGAAGCAATAAATTATCTCATGGAGAAATATAAATGGCCGAAAGTTTATTTCGGCGATGTTACTTTTGATGAAATGAAATTACGTGGTTTAGATATAAATGAAAAAAATGAAAGATTTGTGAGAGAAGATTTGAGGGCAAAATATGGCCAGCTTGTATATGCTCAAAAAGTTATTGAGAAAATAAAAAATATAAAAGAAGATACTAATATTTTAGTTGAGAGTTTGTATAGTTGGGATGAATATTTGGAATTCAAAAAAGAATTCGGAGATTCTTTTAAGGTACTGGCGATTTATTCTTCACCAGAAACTCGCATCAAAAGACTTTCTGGCAGACCAATTCGTCCGCTTTCTAGAGAAGAAGTTGAATCTAGAGATTATTCCCAGATAGAGAATCTTAAACAAGCTGGCCCTATAGCAAGGGCGAATTTTACAATAGTAAATGAGGGTGAAATGGGGGAATTGTGCAGTGGAATTGATAAAATTGTTAGCAATATTTTATAATTGCTATTAGTTTATTTTTTGCTATTGTTTTAATAGATTTGTAATTTTAAACCTAAAATAAGGAGACTATATGAAAAAGGGATTATTTATAGTAATTGATAGCGGCGAAGGAGCTGGAAAGACTTCACAATTAAACCGTGCCAAGGAGATTTACGGTGACTCGCTGGTTTTAACTAGAGAACCAGGTGGTTCACCTTATGCTGAAGAGATTCGTCATATAATATTAAAATCTCCTTATGCAGCACAGGCAGATGCAAAAACTTTGTTTGCTTTGTTTTGGGCAGCAAGAGCTGATCATTTAAAAAATACCGTTATCCCAGCATTAGAATCTGGGAAGACAGTAATATCTGATCGGTTTGATTCGTCAACTTTTGCTTATCAAATTATTGCTCAGGGCGCCAAAGAATTGAAAGATTTTTTTTGGCAGATGCGAGATTTCTATCTCGGCGATCTCAAACCAGATCTCTATATATACTTTGATATTGATCCAGTTATAGGGTTATCTCGCAAAAATAATCAGGGGGCAGATGAACGTAATCATTTCGAAGATCGAGAGATCGAATTTCACAAAAAACTTCGGGAGGGTTACAAAGAGTTTATTACCCATGTTCCCCATGCTGTGATTGATGCTAGTCAACCAATCGATAAGGTCTGGGATGATTTTAGATTAGTTTTAGAAAAATCTTTTGGGAACTAGCAACTCAAAAGAAAAAGGCATCCGAACGGATGCCTTTTTTGTTTTCTACTGTTTCCTTATGAATTCCTGAAAGACGAAGTCGTAAGAATTTCTTTCGTCCTTCTCGTGTAGTTCGGATGAAACCATTTTCCAACCCTCTCCTAGGTTAGCATGGAAGTAAGCATCGCCCTCACAATCAGCAGATACTTCAGTTATGTACAGTTTACTCGTTTTTGGTAGAAGCTGTTTGTAGATTTCAGCTCCACCAATAATAAACACCTCCTCTTCGTTGTTTGAGAACTTTTTAATAATTTCGTCTACAGACTTGGCTACTGTACAACCAGGAGCATCAAAATTACCTTGAGAGGTAATGACAATGTTTTCTCTATCCGGTAGTCCATGCCCGAGTCTTTTGACTATCGATTCATAGGTTTTTCGGCCCATGATTACTTTGTGGCCTCTGGTAATCTTGGCGAAATGTTTCAGATCATCAGAAAGCTTCCACGGGAGATCTCCTCCCTTACCGATCACTCCATTTTTTGCGATAGCTACAATGATTGATATCATATTTTTTTCTTTCTACTTACACGATCATTTTGGCTGCGATTGAGGGATGGAACTCGTAATCAACAAGTTTGATATCATCCATCGTGAACTTATCAAGCTCTTTTATTTCTGGATTCAACCAGAGTTTAGGTAACTTTTTCGGTTCACGAGAAAGTTGTTCCTTCACCGCATCGAAATGCTCATGATAAATATGGGCATCGTTTAGTGTGAGAACACATTCATGAGGTTCCATTCCAACCACTTGCGCGACCATTGCTAGTAGTAATGCATAAGAAGCAATATTGAAAGGAACTCCCAGAAACATATCACAGCTTCGTTGTGTCATATGTAATGATAATTTTCCGTTAGCGACAAAAAACTGGAAGATCATATGACAAGGCGGCAACGCCATCTGGTCAAGTTCTCCAGGATTCCATGCTGATACGACGAGGCGTCTGTCGCTCGGATCTGTTTTGAGTTTGTTGATTATATTTGCTATTTGATCAACTTCAGATCCATCTGGCTTTTTCCAATGTCTCCATTGGACACCATAAACTCGGCCGAGATCGCCAGGGAATTTTGCTTTTGGTTTCCAGTATGGAGCCTCAGCGTTGTCTGTCCAGATTGTATGGTCTTTGCCCATTATTTCTTTAAGACGTTCATCGCTGTCGCTACCTTCCAAAAACCATAGAAGTTCACCTTTGACTGCATTAAATGCGAGTTTTTTTGTTGTAACAGCCGGAAAGCCATCCGCCAAATTAAAACGCATTTGAATAGCAAAACAAGCCCTTGTCACTGCATTTCTGCCCTGACGATCGACACCTTTTTCTAGAATCTGTCGCAATACATCATTATATGTTTTCATGTTTTTTCTTTTATTATTAAAAAACCGACTTTGATTCTTTTCTATAATATCTCTTATCTATTAAAAAACAAGCTTGTTATTAACCATAATTTAACTTAATATTATTAATATAAATACATTATTATTAAATACAAAATCTATGAAAGATAAACAAATAGAAAAGCTAATAAAAGCAGAGGAAGTAAGACAGAAAAAAACTATTTCTCTCATTGCTTCTGAAAATTATGTTTCTGAAGACGTTTTGAAAGCTCTTGGTTCAAAATTTACAAATAAATATTCCGAAGGATATCCGGGCAAAAGATATTACAAAGGGCAAACTTTTACGGATAAAGTAGAAATACTTTGTAAAGAAAGAGCCCTTAAGCTTTTTGGTCTTTCGAAAAATAATTGGGCTGTAAATGTCCAAGCGCTTTCTGGATCACCCGCGAATCTCGCTGTATATCTTGCACTTGTAACTGTTGGAGGGAAGGTGATGGGTATGACCCTAAGTCACGGTGGACATCTTACACATGGACACAAAGTTTCTGCTACAGGAAAGATTTGGAATCAAATACCATACGGAGTAAATAAAGATACAGAAGTTATTGATTATGAAGAATTGAAAAAGATTGCGGTGGAAAATAAACCAAATATGATAATTGCTGGTTTTACTGCATATCCAAGAGTCGTAGATTTTAAAAAGTTTAGAGAAATTGCAGATATTTGCGGAGCAATACTTATGGTAGACATGTCTCACTTTGCTGGGCTTGTTGCTGGTAAGGCATATCCTTCACCATTTCCATATGCAGATGTTGTAACAACTACAGTACATAAAACTTTACGTGGTCCAAGAAGTGCTCTTATCTTTTCTAAAATAGACGAGAGAGAATTTGATAAGAAGATAGACAAAGCTGTATTTCCAGGACTTCAGGGTGGCCCACACATGAATCAAGTGGCTGCTGTTGCTGTAGCTTTGAAAGAAGCGAGTACCCCTGCTTTTAAATCATATGCAAAACAAGTAATTAAAAATGCAAAAGTTCTTGCGGAAGAATTAAAAAAGCTTGGTTGGAAAATCGTTTCGGGGGGTACTGATAGTCATCTTATTTTGGTGGATACTTGGATGGAAGGTAAGGGAATAAGTGGAGAAGAGGCGAGTAACAGACTTGAGAAAGATGGAATTATTGTAAATAAAAATACTATTCCAAATGAAACTAGAAGTCCTATGGATCCATCTGGAATTCGCTTGGGTACTGCTGGGGAAACTACTCGTGGAGCGAAAGAGAAAGATATGATAAAGCTTGCGAAGAGAATTGGTAAAATACTTAAAAAATAAAATGCAGTTGAAAATCAAAAAACTTATTGAAGACGCAATAATTCCAAAATATGCAACAAAAGATGACGCAGGAATGGATCTTTTTGCTATAGAAAATGTTGAATTAGAACCAATGCAGAGAGCTCAAATTGGTACAGGTATTGCTATGGAAATTCCAGAAGGACACGTTGGACTTATTTGGGATAAAAGTGGTTTGTCACATAAATTTGGGATTAAGACTTTGGGTGGGGTAGTAGACTCTGGATATAGAGGAGAAATAAAAATTGGTGTGATAAATCTTGGAAAAGAAAAATATGTTTTTGAAAAAGGACACAAAGTCGCTCAGATGATAATTCAGAAAAAAGAAACCCCAGAAATAGTCGAAGCAACAGAACTTAATAATTCAGAAAGAGGGGAAGGAGGTTTTGGTTCCACAGGTAAATAAAGGACATTATTTTCTTTTTGTGCTAATCTTTTTCTATGATTAAAAAGGTAGTTAAAAAAACAGTATCTACAAAAGCAAAACCTAAGGCTTCTAAGCTAGAAGTCGTTAGTTATGATGTGGTTGTTGTTGGAGGTGGCCCTGCTGGGCTCATGGCTGCTGGTGTAGCCGCTAAGGATGGTGCAAAGGTACTTGTTATAGAAAAGAATGAAGAACTCGGTAAGAAGCTCCTTATTTCAGGCGGAGGCAGATGTAATATTACAAACGCTAATCCAAATCATAGAGATTTTGTTTCTAAATATGGAAAGAAAGGGAATTTTCTTTTTACACCTTTCTCTATTTTTAGTGTAAACGATTCAATTAAATTTTTTAATGATCTTGGGCTTAAAACAAAAGTTGAGCCAGGATTCAGAGTTTTCCCAGAAAGTAATAATTCAATAGATGTTTTAGAGACTCTTGTAAGATATGCAAAAAATAATGGAGTTGAATTTAAGCTTTCCGCTGAAGTAGATAAGTTTAAGAAAGTCGGGGAGAAAATTTCTTCTATTGTTCTCAAAAATAGAGAAGAGATAAAAGCAAAAAGTTTTGTTTTAGCTACTGGAGGCAAATCTCATCCAGAAACTGGTTCTACTGGGGATGGTTTTAAATGGCTTAAGGAACTAGGACACAAGGTAGCGGATTCCAATCCATCACTTGTGCCAATAAAAATAAAAGAACTTTGGATAGGGGATTTTGCCGGTATTACACTGGAAAATGTGGGTATTTCTGTATGGCAAGATTCAAAAAAGATTATAAATAAAAAAGGCAGAATACTTTTTACTCATGAAGGTGCTTCTGGGCCGACGATATTAAATATGAGTAAGGACATTGGAGATTTACTTCAATACGGGGAAACAAAAGTTGCAGTAGACTTTTTCCCTGGTATTGGATTAGACGAATTACATGAAAAGTTTAAAAAGCTTTTTGAATTACATAGTAGTAAAAAGATTAAGAATCTTATTATAAATGAAGTTCCAGCTAAAATATTCTTGAAAATCTTAGGTCTACTTAAAATAGATGGAGATATCGAAATGCATTCAATTATGAGAGAGGAGAGAATCGCTATTATAGATAAATTAAAAAAGTTTGAGCTAAGAGTTAGCGGACTTCTTGGATATGACAAGGCTATTATCTCAAGTGGGGGATTAGATTTGAAAGAAGTGGATTTTAGAACAATGAAATCGAAACTTTTTGATAATCTTTTCTTTGTTGGAGATCTACTAGATTTCGATAGACCCTCCGGAGGTTTTTCGTTACAGCTCTGTTGGACCACGGGATATGTTGCAGGTAAAAATTCAGCAAATTAATTATTGATAATAAAAACACACATCTACGCTATGGCGTAGATGTGTGTTTTTAAATTTAATCCAAAAACTTTGTAGGCATCCCTCTTTGTACAGGATAAGTATCTTTATCTATAGGCCTTTGGAAACAAAATCTTCCCATGCCATGTTTCCAGTTTTCATTTTCTGCCCCATATTTATAAGCTATGTTCATATCTTGCTCGGTAGTACTTTCTGTTTTAAAAGTGGCACAAAGTTCAAAACTATTTGCTGACAATCTTCTGTATTCATAATTTTGTTTTGTTTCGGGGTCTGTAGGAATTATGAAACTGCTAATAGGATCTTTTAGAGCATCTAGGCTTGCTGGTACTTCACCTTTGATTTGCCATTGTGTATAAACGATTTGGCTCTGTATATTCATGAGGTCGCTTATTCTTTGCTTATCCATTCTCACAGCTCTTTGTTTCGCTGGTGAGCCAATAGTCATCATCCCACCTACTGCCGCTATTATTACAATCACTGATATCGCATATATAGATATTTTTGTTTTTTTGGAAATTATTGCCGGGTCTCTCTTTAGATCGCTTAAACAATATCTAAATATCGTAACAGCAACGGCGAGAACTACCAAAACTTTTAATATAAATCTTGTCGTTAGATCTTCTGCTCCGAGAAATCTATAAACTAAAGTTACGAGGTCTACCGCAATAGCTAAACCAGAAACAAAGAGCGTAAGAAAAATTAACCATCTTCTTACCCAGATATCTTTTTTCTCTGGGAAAGCTTTTAAATCTTTATTCACTATAAAGGTTATATATATAAAAGCGGGGAAGAAGATTATAAGAGCAGCAAGGGAGCTTCTTATTGTGCCCTCAAGTCCATACATCATATCTCCTGGTAGGGAGAAATATTTATTTATTATTTGGAATAGGAGAACTATGAAGCTTATGGAGCTCACATAAAGTCCTATAAGAATACCTAAATATAAAAAGAAGTCTTTTGCTGTGGTTTTCATAAAATTATTAAATTAATTAGTAATATGTAAATTATACACTTTTTCCTTATAATAGGGTATTATAAAGGCAAGATGATTAAAGAAGCATTAGAAAATTCAATAAAAATAGCCCTTTGGGAGCTTAAAATAGAAGAAAGCAAAATCCCTAAGATAAACCTAGAACATCCGGAAGATTCTTCTCGTGGGGATTATTCTACAAATATTGCCATGGTGCTTGCTAAGGCAGTAGCTCAAAATCCTAGAGAACTAGCAGAAAAAATAGTTGCTGAAATAAATGATAATAAACCGAAAGAAATTAAAAATGTTGAAATGGCAGGTCCTGGTTTCATAAATTTCTTTTTGTCTGATTCTTTTTTTGCCGAACAAATAAAAAGTATTTTAAAATCTGAAAAAACTTTTGGGAATAATAAAAAGTTAAAAGGTCAGAAGACGGTTATTGAATACACAGATCCAAATCCTTTCAAAGAATTTCATATTGGGCATTTGATGAACAATACGATAGGAGAGTCTGTTTCTAGAATTATTGAGGCTAATGGAGCAAAGATTATCCGTGCTTGTTATCAGGGTGATGTGGGTCTTCATGTAGCAAAAACAATTTGGGGTGTACAAAAGATGATTTCTGAAGATCCAAAAAACAAAAAAAAGTTTTTTGATATAAAACAAGGTTCTGCTTTATGGGGTAAAGCGTATGCAGTAGGTGCGAAAGCATATAATGATGAGGAAGCCAAGAAAGTTATTACAGAGATTAATAAAAAAGTTTATACTAAGTCTGATAAAGAAGTAAATAAAATTTATTCAGCTGGTAGGAAGGCTTCACTCAAGGCTTTTGAAAGAGTTTATAAATTATTAGATACAAAATTTAACAATTTCTTTTTTGAGAGTCAGTCTACAAAATTTGGTACAGATACCGTCTTAAAAAATATTGACAATGGAATTTTTGAAAGAAGTAACGGCGCAGTAATTTTTAAAGGAGAGAATTATGGTTTACATACTAGAGTTTTTATAAACAGCGAAGGTCTCCCTACATATGAAGCAAAAGATCTTGGGCTAGCGAAACTCAAAGACAATACTTTACATTATGATAAGTCCATTATTGTTACAGCTAATGAACAGAGCGCATATTTTACCGTACTTTTAAAAGCAATGAGCTTGATTTTTCCAGATTTAGCAGAAAAGACTAGTCATATATCTCATGGTATGCTTCGTATGCCTTCAGGGAAAATGTCTTCGAGAACAGGAGACGTAGTTTCTGCTACCTCTTTACTCAAAGACATAGAAGAAAGGGTGATGGAAAAGATGGTGGATAGAAAAATGACTAAAAAAGAAAAAGCAAAAGTTGCTGAATGGATTTCTGTCGCGTCTCTCAGATATTCAATTCTTAAGCAAATGACTGGTAAAGATATTATTTTTGATTTTGATAAATCACTTTCCTTTGAAGGGGATTCGGGTCCATACTTACAATATTCATACGCAAGAGCGAAATCTGTTTTGAGAAAAGCTGTGAAAGAAAGAGTTAAGATTAAAGCTATTAAAATAGATGGTGAAGTTTCAGAGATAGAAAAAATACTGTATAGATTCCCAGAGATAGTAGAAAGAGCGGGGGAGGAGTATGCACCAAACTATATTGCCACATATTTAATACAACTTTCCTCCGTCTTTAACGGATATTATGCAAATAATAAAATTGTAGATAAAGAAGACAAGAATTCTGCATATAGATTAGCTATTACAAAAGCATTTAGTATTGTCTTAAAAAATGGTCTGAAACTTTTAGGTATCTCCGCACCAGAAAAGATGTAAACTTTTTTGTTTTGACAAAAAATATAAAAGGTATTTAATACCATATAGATTTAGTTGTACGAGTTATGGTGATTCGTGCACTCAAAACAGGAAGGTAGGTTAGGAATGTGTAGGACCCATAAGATTAGAGACAGACACATGTTGATTGGGAATCGCCACGCGACACACCGAGGCGAATTAAAGCCTCAATCAAGGAGTAAGCGTGTTCTCAAAAAGATTTTTCGGCGTATCCAAAGGGAGTGTCACGCTGCCACAGACCAAAGAAGGGAGCTGGAGGTCAGAGAGCACTCTTGTAATTACGGAGGGCTAAATAAACTTTTAAGGAAGGCGTGTGCGGTTTCTGTGCGTGATGATGGGGAACTACTAATTATAAGTATTCCATAGTTTTAAGTCATGGAATAAAAACCCGGTTCAGGTTAACCGGGTTTTTCTTTGCCTCTTTTTCTATTTCACTAAATTTGCTACAATAAGTTTCTAAAGATAAAATTATATGGATACACCAAAAAAGAGTAAAAATGCTGAAAAAGAAGAAGAATTATTAAAATTTTGGCAGGAGAATAAAATTTTTGAAAAGACTTTAACAAAAGATTCACCAAAAGGTGAGTACGTCTTTTACGATGGACCTCCTTTTGCTACTGGTATACCCCATTTTGGTCACATTCTCGCTGGGACAATGAAAGATTTTGTGGGGAGGTATAAAACAATGAGAGGATATCATGTTCCAAGAAAATGGGGATGGGATTGTCATGGCTTACCGGTAGAAAATATTGTTCAAGATGAGATGGGTTTGAAATCAAAAAAAGATATCGAAGATTTTGGTTTAGAAAAATTCAATGATACCGCTAGAAGTAAAGTTTTTACATACGCAGATGTTTGGAAAAAGGTTGTTCCAAGAATGGGACGTTTTGTAGATATGGAAGATGACTACAAGACATTGAATCCAAGTTACTCAGAAAGTGTTTGGTGGGCCTTCAAAAAATTACAGGATAAAGGATTAATCTATGAAGGTTTCAAATCAATGCATCTTTGTCCGCATTGTGGGACAACCCTTTCAAACTTTGAGGTAGGGCAGGGGTATAAAGATATCACTGATATTTCAGTCACAGCTAAATTTGAATTGGTGGATGAGCTAGGTACTTTTTTCCTTGCATGGACGACAACCCCGTGGACTCTTCCTGGTAACGTTGCTTTGGCTATAAATGCTGAAATTGATTATGTGAAAATAAAAGTGGGAGAAGAGAAATTTATCCTTGCTGAATCAAGACTGTCTGCGATAAAAGAATCTTATGAAATCTTAGAGAAATTCAGTGGAGAAAAAATAGTCGGTAAATCATACAAACCACTTTTTGATTATTACAATAATGAAAAACTTATAAACAAAGAGAATGGCTTTAAGGTTTGTTCTGCTGGCTTTGTAACTACTGAAGATGGTACTGGTATTGTACATATCGCTCCAGCTTTTGGAGAAGATGATATGAATCTTGGAAAAGAAAAGAAACTTCCTTTTATCCAACATGTAAATATGGCGGGAGAATTTACTCCTGAAGTTATAGATTTCGTAGGACAAAAAGTAAAACCAAAAGATGATCACCAAAAAGCAGATATTGATGTTATTAAATTCTTAGCCGGCAAAAACTCCTTATATGCAAAAGAAAAATTTACTCACTCATATCCTCACTGTTGGAGATGTGATACACCACTTCTAAATTACGCGACAAGTTCTTGGTTTGTTGAGGTTACAAAAATTAAGAATGAGCTTATAGAAGCAAATAATAAAATTGGTTGGATACCAAAAGAAATAGGAGAGGGAAGATTTGGTAAATGGCTTGAAAATGTTCGTGACTGGTCTATTTCTCGTTCTAGATTCTGGGGTGCTCCTTTGCCTGTATGGAGATGTGGAAAATGTAAGGATAATCATTTTATTGGTTCAATAGAAGATATCAAAAAACAAACAACAAGAAACAACAAATTCTTGGTTGTTCGCCATGGTGAAGCAGAGAGCAACGTTTTGGGCATTTTAAGTTCAAATCCAAAAGTAAATCACTCTCTTACACAAAATGGTAAAGACCAAGCCGTAGAGGCAGGAGAAAAACTTAAGGATTCAAAAGTAGATGTTATTTATTGTTCACCTTTTGTAAGGACAAAAGAAACAGCAGAGCTTATCGCAAAACAAATTGGATATCCTGTAGAAAAAATAGTTTTTGACGAAAGGCTTCATGAAATATATGTAGGTGTTCTTGATGGTAAGCCGGATGCAGAATATCAAGCGTTCTTTGAGTCAAGAGGAGCCAAATTCTGGAAGACTCCAGAGGGAGGGGAGAATTATACTACTGTAAAAAACAGAATGACTGATTTCCTTTATGACATAAATTCGAAAAATGAAGGCAAAAATATTTTAATCGTTTCTCATAACACCCCAATCTGGCTTATGTTCGGCGGTGCCTCTGGTATGACACCAGAACAACTTATGGACATGAGAGAGAATGGTAAACCTTTTATTTACAATTCAGAAATAAAGGAGTTAGAGTTTGCACCAATTCCGCATAATAGAAATTATGAATTAGATTTACACAGACCATTTATTGATGAGCTTATTCTCCCATGCAAGTGCGGAGGAGAAAAGGAGCGTATCCCAGAAGTTTTTGATTGTTGGTTTGAATCTGGATCCATGCCTTTTGCTCAGTCTCATTATCCATTTGAGAATTTAGATAAATTTAATCCAGAAAAAGGTATTGGTTTCCCAGCAGACTTTATTGCTGAAGGAGTAGATCAAACTAGAGGATGGTTCTATTCTATGCTTGTGCTTTCTGTTGCTTTGTTCGGGCAGTCTTCATATAAAAATGTTGTTGTTAACGGAATTGTTCTTGCCGAAGATGGGCAGAAGATGGCCAAGAGATTGAAAAATTACACAGATCCGATGGAATTGGCAGATAAATTTAGTGCAGATGCAATGAGATATTACTTATTGTCTTCAAGTGTTATGAAAGCAGAAGATTTGAAATTCTCAGATGAAGGAGTTGATGAAGTTGTAAAGAAAGTAATCATGAGACTTCAAAATGTTCATTCTTTCTATGAAATGTATGGTGGTAAAGATTTGAAAGACAAAGTTGGAATTTCTGAAAATGTTTTGGATAGATGGATTCTTGCTCGTTTGAAAGAGACAGCGACACAGATGACAAAATCTACAGAAAAATATGAGCTTGATAGAGCAACTTGGCCTATAGCTGATTTCATTGAAGATCTTTCCGTATGGTATTTAAGAAGATCAAGAGATAGATTTAAATCAGAAAATATTTCTGATAGAAATTTTGCTATAAATACAACAAAAGAAATTATTCTAAATGTTTCTAAGTTAATCGCACCATCAATGCCATTTTTGGCTGAAGATTTGTACAAGAAAATTGGGGGAGAAAAAGAAAGTGTACATTTAGAAACTTGGCCAGAGGAATTTGTAGGAGAACTTACAAAGGAAGAGACAGAGACTATCGAAAATATGAAAGATGTTAGAAATGCTGTTTCTCTTGGGTTAGAATCTAGAGCAAAATCTGGAATTAAGGTTAGACAACCTTTAGCTAAGATACAAATTCAGAGTGAAAAACTAAAAGGTAAGCAAGAATATTTGGACTTGGTTAAAGATGAAGTAAATGTGAAAGAAGTAATTACAGATAAAAATATTTCTGAATTAGTAGTACTTGATACAAATATTACACCAGATTTAAAAGACGAAGGTGATGTGAGAGATTTGATCAGAAGTATTCAAGAAGAAAGAAAGAACAGAAAACTAAGCCCAAATGATCTGATTGGACTTACTGTAGATACTAACAATAGTAGTTTGGTAGAAAAATTTAAAGATGAAATAGTTAGGGTTACTAATGTTAAGGATATTTCATATGGTGAAAATTCTAATCAAGAAAATATCTTCGTTAAATTCCTAAAATAGTTAGTTTGTAAAAAGTTTGCCGTGCATCACATATATACAACTGAAGCGATTCTTATAAAAAGTGTCCCAATAGGGGAGGCTAATCGTCTTTACTTTTTGCTCACTAAAGATCTTGGTCTTATTAAGGCTACTGCTCAGAGCGTTAGGTCTCCAAAATCAAAACTAAATGGACACCTCCAGGTTTTTTGTCTAGTAAAAATATCCGTTGTAAAAGGTAAAGATATTTGGCGTATTACTAGTGTTGAATCCATATTACAAAATGGTCTTATCCGACACGCTGGCAAACTTTCTGTTTTACACAACATATCGAAGCTTTTTTTGAGGCTTGTTCATGGAGAAGAAAAAAACGAAGAGCTTTTTGAGTGTATCAAGTCTGCATATATCATCTGTCGTGATGCCGACCTGTCTCACGAGGAGCTTAGATTGGCTGAAGTACTCACTGTTCTTAGGATGATGCATTTCCTTGGATATATAAAAAAAACTGAAGGACTTTCTGCTTTCTCGGAGAAAGTAAATCTTACACCAGAAATATTAGAAAACTTTAGCAAAAATAAAAAACAAGCAATTTTAGAAATAAACAACGCGCTTAAGGAAACCCATCTGTAATTATGGTATAATGTTTTAACATTATGTTTTATCCAAACGAAGAAGAAAAAAGAAATAAGCTCGAAGATATTAAAAAGGGTCTTTATTCTCGTGAAAACAAAACCTTTTCTCAAAAGAAAAGACATCTATTGAGTTCTAGAGTGGTTGAGGCCAACACAGACTGGTCAGGAGAAGATCTTAAAAAAGAATCTGATTTTAAGGTGCCATACAAGAAGATTTTTTTAATAGCGATAGCCTTTTTTGTCTTTGCGATCGGATTCGCTTCGTATAAGTTTTTTATTTCTGGGAATATGATTTCTGGAGATAATGTAGATATATTAATACGTGGACCTGTTTCTATCGCCGGAGGGGAAGAATTACCTCTTGATGTTGAGGTGAAGAACAAAAACAACGTTGATTTAAAGGTTGTCGATCTTAAAATACAATACCCAGATGGTACCAGAAATACATCTGACCTTTCCGTTCCTCTTATAAGATATAGTGAGTTGCTGGGGGATATAAATACTGGTAAGAGCGTCAAACGTCTTTTGAAGTCGGTTTTGTTTGGAGAAGAGAATGTAAAAAAAGATATTAAATTTACTGTGGAATATAGGGTTCCCGGGTCTAATGCCATCTTCTACAAGGAAAAAATATATTCTGTTCTAATAAATTCCTCACCTATTAATTTGAAGGTTTTAGGTGTCGGTGAAATCAGTGCCAACCAACAGACAGAATTTGTTCTAGAAATTGAATCAAATTCGCTTTCTATGATTAAGAATTTGATTTTAAAAGTTGATTATCCTTTCGGTTTCGATTACATTTCTGCTAGCCCAAAACCCTTTTCTGTTGATAATAGCGTTTGGAATATAGGGGATCTCGAGCCTGGGGCTAAGAGAACGATAAAAATTTCTGGTTCCGTAAATGGTCAGGATGGGGAAGAGAGGGTATTCAGATTTACTGTGGGCACTCCTGATAAGCTAGACGAAAAAACCATCAATACTGCATTCTCTGTTTACACAGCGAATGTCTTAATTAAGAAGCCTTTTCTCGGTGTTAATTTATTTATTAATGGAGATTCTGCAAAAGAAGTGGTTGTGACTAGTGGAAGTAAAATCAATGCTGGTGTTGTTTGGCAGAATAATCTTGTAAGTAATATTTACGATGTAGCAATAAAGGTTAAGCTTAGTGGTCCAGTTTTAAACAAGAGTAGTATTAGGGTTGAAAATGGTTTTTATAATTCCGTTGATAACACGATAACTTTTGATAAACAAAAAGATAAAACATTTGCTTCAGTAAGTCCTGGTTATGAAGGCGAAAATGGTTTTACTTTTTCTATTTTTGGTCCAGAATCTCAGGTTGGTTCATCGATTAATAATCCAGAAATCTTGATGGATATAAGTGTCATGGGGAATCGTGTTCAGGGAGGTGGTGTTTCTCAAGATCTACTTTATTCAAGCTCTAAGAAGATAAAAGTTGCTTCAGTCTTAAAGCTTTATTCTCGTGGTTTTAGAACGATTGGCCCGTTTGAAAATAGCGGTCCAATGCCACCGAAAGCAGAACAAGAAAGCACTTATACCATCACATGGTCTGCAACTAATTTACTGAATGATGTTAACAATGCTAAGGTTTCAGCAATATTACCATCGTATATAAAGTGGAACAATCTCACGAGTCCTTCTATAGAAAAAATTGAGTTTAATCCTTCAAATAGTGAAGTAACTTGGAATATTGGTGGCATAAAGGCAGGTACTGGCTCGATCTACTACCCAAGAGATGTATCTTTCAGTATTTCGTTTACACCAAGCTTGAGTCAAGTCGGAACGTCTCCAGAAATCGTTGGACAAGCGACTATAACTGGCACAGATTCTTTTACTGGTGTTGAGGTTGGAGAGGTGAGAACTTTTGTAAACACTCAACTTACTAGTGACCCAGCATACAGCAATGGTTATGGTACAGTAGGTAATTAGGTTTGCTAAAAATCAATTTTTAGTTATTATTTGGTTTATTACAATTTATAATTAAACACAATGGCGAAACCAGAAAAAACAGTAGAACAGTTAAAAATGGAAAACATCATTTCTCTTTGTAAGAGAAGGGGTTTTATTTTCCAAGGATCCGAAATATACGGAGGGCTTGCCGGTACTTGGGATTATGGCCCATATGGTGTTACTTTAAAAAATAATGTAAAAGACTATTGGTGGAAGAAGTTTGTTACTGACAGAGAAGATATGTATGGAATGGATGCTGCTATTCTCATGAATCAAAATGTTTGGAAAGCCACAGGGCATGTTGGTGGTTTTTCTGATCCGCTTTCCGAATGTAAAAAATGTAAAAAGAGATTTCGTACAGATCAGCTTCCAGACAAAAAGAAATGTCCAGAGTGTGGTGGGGAGATGGGGGAAGAGAGACAATTTAATATGCTTTTTAAAACAAATGTCGGTGCGATAGCAGATGACACATCTGTATCATACTTGAGACCTGAGACTGCACAGGGTATGTTTGTAAACTACAAAAATATTATTGATTCATTCCATCCAAAACTTCCTTTTGGTATGGCTCAGATAGGGAAGGCATTTAGAAATGAAATTGCTCCTAGAGATTTTACATTTAGATCAAGAGAGTTTGAGCAAATGGAAATTGAGTATCTTATAAAGCCAGATACTTGGAAAGAGCTTTTTGAACACTTTAGGACAGAAATGCTTGATTGGATAAAAGAAATTGGTCTTAAACAAGAAAATGTTTATGAGCATGAGATTTCCGATGAAGACAGAGCTTTCTACTCAAAGAGGACAATAGATTTTGAATTTGATTTTCCTTTTGGAAGAAGCGAATTATATGGTTTAGCATACAGAACAGATTACGATCTAAGTAGACACTCAAAGTCTTCTGGTATTGATTTAATATATGTAGATGAAGAGACAAGAGAAAAGATAACACCACACTGTATTGAGCCTTCTTTGGGGGTTGATAGAACAGTGCTGGCTATTCTCACATCAGCATATACTGAGGATGAACTTGGTGGAGAGAAGAGAACATATTTAAAATTTGTTCCAAAGATGGCCCCAGTAAAGATTGCTGTATTTCCACTTTTGAAAAATAAACCACAGCTTGTAGAAAAGGCTAGAGAAGTATACAAAGATCTTAAGAAAGAATTTGGTCTAGTAGAATTTGATGATAATGGAAATATAGGTAAGAGATATAGAAGACAAGATGAAATAGGCACACCATATTGTGTAACTGTAGATTTTGATACAGTAGAGAAAGATAGTTCTGTGACGGTGAGAGATAGAGATACTGGTAAGCAGGAGAGAATAGAAATATCTAAACTCGTGGGTTATTTGAAAGAAAAACTAAATTAAACAAAAAGTCGCCCTCGGGCGACTTTTTGTTTGACAGCAGCCTATTCTTTGATAGTGTTAGTTTTGAATAGGGTTGTTCGTTTTAGGAAATTATAAATAGGAGGGACTTGTATGCAGGCTAGGATTGCTAAGTTTAGTGCTTATTGGGATACAGAGGGGTTCAGACCAGATTTGGCCGTCACGAATGTCACTAGATTCTTGGTCGGCTGTGAAATTGTCGTCTTACCTTGCGGAGCTTTGTTTTTAAGCAAGGGAGTTGGTAATAAATATCCGACTTCGATTTTCCAGATAGACCTTAGCATCGAGACAAACGAGACTTTCTTTACGAGGTTTAGCGATATCGTCACTTTTGACGATGGCGGTTTTTTTACCTCATGCAAATCTTACAGCATCGGTGGTGTGGAGGCTGTAATTTATGGAGTGGATGGGGATTATCGTATGTTCGCAAATCGCTACGGCCATTTGTGTATCAAGAAAGTCCCAGGGGATCCAGGGGAGATAATGTTCAAACCAGATTTCCCAGTCACTTAATTTTGTAAGGCGGCCGTGAATTTCACGGCTGTTTTTTTATGCCATTTTTTGCTATATTGAGTATATGAATTATAAAAGAAAAGTTTTAAAAAATGGTTTAAGAATTATCACTGTTCCGATGAGAGAAAATCCTACAGCGACTGTGCTTGTGCTTGTAGAGGCTGGATCTAAGTATGAGAACAAAGAGAATAATGGGCTTTCTCATTTCTTGGAGCACATGTGTTTTAAGGGTACTGTAAAAAGACCTTCATCAGCCACAATAACAAAAGAATTAGACGGTATCGGGGCGCATTACAATGCTTTTACTTCACAAGAATTTACTGGATATTTTGCGAAAGCAGATTATAAGAATTTAGACAAAATACTAGATGTTGTTTCGGATATGTATTTGAACCCGGTTTTTGATGAGAAAGAGATAGAAAAAGAGAAGGGGGTTATTATTGAGGAGATAAATATGTACAAAGATTTACCCCAAGCAACCGTTCAAGAAGAGTTTGCTAAACTATTGTATGGGGATGTTCCAGCTGGTTGGACTATTGCAGGGCCTAAGGAAAACATCCTTAAGATGAGACGTACAGATTTTATTGATTATAGAAATAAACACTATGTTGCAAGTGCTACTACAGTGATAGTCGCAGGAAAATTTGATGATAAAACAATTACTAAGAAAATATCGAAGGCTTTTGCTGATATAGGTAAGTGGAAGAAAGGGGAGAAAAAGAAAGTCGTAGAGTCACAAAAAGAACCACAAGCATCTTTATACTATAAAGATACAGATCAAACACACATGGTTATTGGGGTTCGTGCCTTTGACACATATAGTAAATACAATTCAGTACTGAATATCATTCAAGGAATTTTGTCTGGAGGATTAAGTTCTCGTCTTTTCCAGAAAATGAGAGATGAGATGGGTATTTGCTATTATGTCAGAGCAGAGAAAGATGCATCTACAGATCATGGAAATTTTTCTGTTTCAGCTGGAGTTGACAGCAAAAGAGTGAAGGACGCTATAACTGCGATAATAGATGAGTTTAAGAAGCTAAAGACAGAATTAGTAGGGGAAGAAGAGCTTAATAAAGTAAAACAATATTTAATTGGTAGCATGCGTCTAGGATTAGAATCCTCAGATGATATTGCAGGATTCTTTGGTCACCAGGAAATTCTTAGGAAACCTATTAAAAATACAGAGGATATTATAAAAGAGATAAAAGCAGTAAAAGCAGAGGATATCAAATATTTGGCTGAGAAAATCTTTAGAAATGAAAGTTTAAATCTTTCTATTGTAGGTAAATTTAAGGAAAAACAGGAATTTATTAACATTCTCAAATTTTAGTCAAATCGGGATTGCAATTTATAAAATCTTGTGCTAATCTTACGCCCATGAGTAAAAAGTCAATAAATCCAAAAATAGAAGGAGAAAAGGTATATGAAGTAGGATATCATATCATTTCTACTGTAGCGGAAGAGGGTATATCAGCTGAAGTTGATAAGATCAAAGCTATTCTTAGCAAAGAAAAGGCCGTTGTTATATCTGAAGAAACTCCTAAATTAAGACCTTTAGCATATAAAATCAAAAAAGCTTTCGGTGGACAATACAAAACCTTCGAAAAAGCTTATTTCGGTTGGGTAAAGTTTGCTTTAAATGAAGGTGCAGATATTGCAAATATTGATAGCGCGTTGAAGGCAAGTGATACGGTTCTTAGATATATTTTGGTAAAAACTACTAAAGAAAACACCATGTACTCTCCAAAGATTACTGTTTTCTCAGATAAGGAGAGCAAGATTAAAGTTCTTACACACAAAGAACCAAAAGAAGCTAAGTCTGCTTCTATTGAAGAAATTGATAAATCTATAGACGAACTCGTCTCAGATTCAGAAGAAGAAGTTAAAATTTAATTAATATAAAATATGAATTTAAACAGAGCTCTGATTTTTGGTAATTTAACAAAAGATCCGGAATTGAAATCACTTCCTTCTGGAACAAAAGTTACTTCTTTTGGTGTTGCCACAAATAGAACCTGGAAAGATAAAAATGGTGCGAAGCAAGAAGAGGTTACATTTCACAACGTAGTTGCGTTTGGAAAACAAGCTGAAGTTCTCGCTCAGTACATGAAGAAAGGGAAGAGTATCTTCGTAGAAGGAAGAATTACCAACAGATCTTGGGATGACAAGGATGGAACAAAGAAATACAGATCAGAAATAACTCTTGAGAATTTCCAATTTGGTCCTAGTGCTCCTGGTGCTGGAGGATATCAGGCAGATGGTGGAAGTAAAGAAGCCTCACCTTCAAAAAGCAAAGCTCCAGAGATGGACACAATAGAGTACCCAACAGAAGAGATAAACCCAGAAGATATACCTTTTTAAAAAATAAAATATAAATCAAATGAAACAGTGTTTTTTTTCACAAAATAATATAGAACAAATAGACTACAAAGATGTAGAGCTTCTTAAGAAGTTCCTTAATCCTCACGCAAGAGTACAAGGAAAGAAGAAGACTTACGTTTGTGCTAAGAGCCAAAGACAGCTTTCTCAAGCTGTTAAGAGAGCAAGATATATGGCCCTTTTGCCTTATATCGCTAGATAGTTTTAAGTGGGGTTAATTTAATTATAGAAATCTATGGGAATGCTAGAATACAGTGATATTGTAGAGAGAAAGGTTATTGTATATGAGGGACAACCTCTAGAAGTTTTGAGTTCCCATGTTTTCAGAAAACAACAGAGAAAACCAGTAAATGCTACTAAATTAAGAAATATGATGACTGGTAAGATTACAGAAATCTCTTTCCACCAATCAGAAAAAGTAGAGGAAGCTGATATTCAATACAAAGATGCAAAGTTTATGTATAAGAATAAGGGTGAATTTTGGTTCTGTGATCCTACAAACCCAGCGAACAGATTTGAATTAGATGAAGATCTTATCGGTACTCCAGCCAAATTTATGAAAGTGAATTCTTTGGTTGAGACAATGATTTTTGATGAAAAAGTTATCGGCGTGAAGCTTCCTATAAAGGTTGAGCTCAAAGTTACAGAAGCTCCTCCTGCAGTAAAAGGGGATACATCAACAGGCGGTAACAAACAGATTACTCTAGAAAGCGGTGCTGTTATAAACGCTCCATTGTTTATAAAAGAAGGTGAACTTATTTCAGTAAATACAACAACAGGGGAATATTGCGGAAGAGTAAATAACTAAATTTATATAACAAAAAAGAGGTTCGCAATGCGAACCTCTTTTTTGTTATATTTATATTTCTTTCAACTTCTCTCTAATCACTTTAAGTATCTCATCAGATACTTTTGTATTTTCTTTCAAGAATGTCCTCGCTGAATCATATCCTCTCCCTATTTTTTCTCCGTTATATTCATATGAAGATCCAGATTTTTTGACTATACCCATTTTCTCTCCAAGAGCGAGCATTTCTCCTTCTCTTGAGATACCTTCATTGTACATGAGGTCAAATTCTGTTTGTTTGAAAGGCGCTGCAACTTTATTTTTAACCACTTTTACTCTTACACGTCCTCCCATTATTTCTTCGCCTTTTTTAATTTGAGCAATTCTTCTTATATCAAGTCTTACAGATGTATAGAATTTCAAAGCTTTTCCTCCTGGAGTTGTTTCTGGGTTACCAAACATTACACCAATCTGCATTCTGATTTGGTTTATGAAAATTACAACGGTTTTAGACTTCGCGACGATGGCGGTAAGTTTCCTAAGAGCTTGAGACATAAGTCTGGCTTGTTTACCTACATGATATGCTCCCATATCTCCTTCAATTTCATCTTTTGGTGTAAGTGCCGCTACAGAGTCTATGACAATAACATCCATTTTTCCAGAGCGTACAAGGCTGTCTACGATGTCTAAAGCTTGCTCACCTGTATCAGGCTGTGAGATTAAAAGCTCTTCAATTTTGACTCCAAGCTTTCTTGCATATTCAGGGTCCATGGCATGTTCTGCGTCAATGTAGGCGCAAATACCATCTAATTTTTGGGCTTCTGCTACTGCGTGGAGTGCGAGGGTTGTTTTACCAGAAGATTCTGGTCCAAATATTTCGATGATCCTTCCACGAGGGAAGCCACCTACTCCGAGAGCGGCATCTAAACCAAGAGAACCAGTAGAAATTGAATTTATATTTACTTTTGGTTTGTCTCCAAGCATCATAATAGCTTCATCACCAAATTTGGTTTTGATAGCTTGCATGGCATCTTCTAGCTTGTTCATGCTTGTTTTGTGAGATTTTGCCTTTGCGGAATCTGTTTCCTCGACAGACATTTCTGTGTCTAATTCGGTATCTTCCACAACTTTTTTACCCTTTGTTTTTTTAGCCATTTTATTAATAATTAAACTTTTAATATATACGGATTATATCATTTTTATTTATAAATCACCTCAAGCGTTTTTTGTGTGTTTCTTCCAAATTTATCATTTGCCTTTAGTGTGAGGACATTATATCCATAGGAGAGAAGCATTTCTTCACTGAAATTTCCTTTTTCGTCTATAAATATTTTTCTATCATTTAAACTAATATTTTGAACGTTTTTAGATTGCCCGATTATTTTTATAAGTGATTCGGAAACAATCTCACCATTAATTGGATTTGAAATTATTATTCTAGGTCCAAAAACAACCTTTTGGACTTCATAGAAAGAGTATCCAAAAATGAATAAGGCAAAAAGGCTAATCGTTACTATTTTCAGTGTTCTTCTGGTTTTATGCCTGTCAGTCATTTATTTTATTCTTTATAGGTAATCTCCCTCGTTTCTTTCTACATCTTTTGTCTCTTCTTTTAGTCTATTTTCATCTGCTTCGGCTTGGCTGCCGACGAGTACTTCTCTTGGTTTAGCACCATCTCCAGGACCTATGATACCTTTCTTTTCTAATACATCCATGAGTCTGGCGGCACGAGCATATCCTACACGTAATTTTCTTTGTATATATGATGTAGACGCTTTACCTGCTTGTATGACTTCGTCTTTTGCTTGCTCATATAGTTCATCGTCATCTCCGTCTTCTAAATCCATTGTATCAAATACATCACTACCACCTTCACCACCAGTTGCATCTCCTGTGAGATTTAATTCTCCACCGATGAGTTCGTCTTTATATGCATCCTTAAGATATTTTACTATTTCTTTTACTTCGGTTTCAGAAATGAATGCAGACTGAATTCTCACTGGTTTAGACATTTCTCCACCGAGATATAGCATATCTCCAGCACCAAGAAGTTTTTCTGCACCAGTTGTGTCTAAAATAGTTCTTGAGTCTATTTGTGATACCACCTGGAGAGCGATTCTAGCAGGGACATTGGCTTTGATTAGACCGGTAATAACATTTACAGAAGGTCTTTGTGTTGAGAGTATAAGGTGAATACCGACAGCTCTACTCATCTGTGCGAGTCTTACAATGGCGCTTTCGAGCTCTCTAGGATATGACATCATAATATCTGCAAGTTCGTCGATAACCACCACAATATAAGGCATTAGCTCTGGAAGTTTGTTTTTTTCTTCGTCAAACTTACCGCTCTTCTTTAGTTCTTCTATTTTCTTAAGTTCTGGAGCAAGAACATTTTTGTGGTATGAATCAATATCTTTAACCGCTTCTGATTCCAAAATATCATACCTTCTATCCATTTCTTTTGTTGCCCATTTAAGTGCGAGGATAGTTTTCTTTGCTTCTGTTATTACAGGAGTAAGAAGGTGGGGGATTTTGTTATAAAGAGTAAGTTCAACTCTCTTAGGGTCAATCATTATAAACTTCATGTTTTCAGGAGAATTTCTGTAGAGTAGGGAAGTGATGATGGTGTGAATGGTAACAGATTTACCAGAACCAGTAGATCCGGCTACAAGCAAGTGAGGCATTTTTGCTAAGTTTGCATAGTGAGATTTACCAGAGATTCCTTTCCCAAGACTTACCAGAAGCGGTTTGTCTGATTTTTGGAATTCTTCACTACCAAGTAGGGAGGCGAGACCGACTGTTGATTTTACTGTGTTTGGAATTTCTACACCTACAAGAGATTTACCTGGGATAGGGGCTTCTATTCTGATTGGGTGAGCCGCTAAAGAAAGTGCCAAGTCATTTTGTAATCCTACAATTCTTGAAAGCTTTACTCCTTCTGCAGGTTTCAAAGCATATCTTGTGATAGATGGTCCGATGGATATTTCATCCATTTCTACATCGATACCGAAGTTCTGCAAAGTTCTTTTTATAATATTTGCATTTGCTTTTACGTCTCCAACACCTGGTTTACCTTTGTCGTGTTCTAGGAGGGATAGGGGAGGCGGAGTGTAGGTGGTATTACCGATCACCCTTGGAGTCATTTTGAATTCTTCCTCCTCGATCTTTTTCGCTATTATTGGTAGTTTTGCTTGTTTCTGTTTTTTATCTTCTTTTTCCTCTTCTTCTTCTGACTCTTCTTCAACCTTTGATATTTTTACTTTTTCTATCTCTTCCTCCTCTTCTTCATCTTCTATCTTTTCTTTCTTCCATTTTCTCCAGAAGAAAAGAGATTCGACGGTAAGTTTTGTTTCAAAAAGTATAAGACAAGAAATTATTAAAATTGCTACTAAAATAATCACGCTCGCGTAGAAACCAAATAGTTTGAAGAGTGGGGTAGAGATGAGCCATCCGAACCAACCGCCTTTAGCAGTCCAATATGTTTTTGAAATTAAATCTGTGAGTCCAAGACCAGAGATGAAAAATAGAATTCCTCCTATAAGTTTGATTTTATTAAACTCTCTTTCCTCGGCTTTTAGAAATGATATCGAGAGAAGAAAAAAGAATATAGGTATGAGATAATACCCGACACCAAAAAGTACGGTGAGCCAAGAAAAAACTTTGTCTCCGACAACGCCGGCTTTTGAGAGCGACGCTAGAGTAAAGATAGCAGCAAGAACAAAAAAAGTGACCGCCATTATTCCTTGTTTGGTTTCATTTTTTATACCTCCTACTGAGTCTTTCTTTACAGGATTTTTCTTTTCTATTTTTTTATTGTTTTTATTTTTTGCCATTCTGTTTTTAATAAATTATTTTAATAATTATATCAAAAAAAAAGGGAAAAATCTCCCGAAAATATTATCAGCTTTTTATTTTATTTAGATTTGAAAAAGAATCTATTTTTGCAGTCCATCACAGCGCGTCTTTCCTTTTTCTTTTGCGAAATAAGTTATTTGTAGAAATTTCCCCTTGCGCTTTTTTTTCTCGCGTATATAATGGACAAAAACAGCACCTCGTCCTTGAGAATTTTACAAAGACATTTTTAAAAGACACCTATATATTTAAGGACAAATTATTAAAAGACATTAATTTAGGCAAATATTATGGACAATAAGAACAACGATAATATGTTCCAGTCAGACAACCAGGAGATGGTTGTAAAGGCATTGGATGTTAATGCTATTTTTCCTAATGACCCTTACGGACTTTTTGTTTTTCAAAAGACAGAAAAGCTTGTTGCCGGGGTATACCTACTTACAGGTTATTTGTCCGATAAAGAACCTCTCAAATGGACACTCAGAGATGTCGCGAACACAATCCTAAAAGAATCAATTTCTCTGTCCGATAGAGTTTGGGGGGAAGAGAATTTGGTAGAGTCTCTTGTCCTCTCAATTAGTGAAATCTCTGCAATATTTGGTGTAGCAAAAGTAAGCAGTCTTATATCAATATCGAATTACGAAATCATAAAAACTGAGTTTGATAAATTGGCTGATTTTCTACACAAATCCTCTCAGAATCTTTCTTCAGCAAAAATCGCTTTTGGGGGAGATCTGTTCGGGGGTAACTACGATTTTATTTCAAACCAGGGATATCAAAATAACAATCAAGAAGTTTCAGAAAATTATAAAGGACAAAAGGACATCAAGGACAACCAAAATTACTCAGTCCTTAACAAGGTCCACGTTGAAAAAAAGAATCCGACAGAGAAAAAGTTAAAGGACAAAAGTAACAGACAAGAGGTTATTACTTCAATGTTGAAAAGTGGTGTTAAGCTTACAATAAAGGATTTTACAAAAAACATAAAAGACTGTAGTGAAAAGACAATCCAAAGGGAGCTCCTTGCCTTGGTGGCCAAAGGTGTCCTAAAGAAAGAAGGGGAACGCAGATGGTCAAAGTACTTCCTGTCCTAAAGATGCCCATTCTCGATGTATGAACCCCGTGGTTTAGAAGTTTCCGCTCCGAAAGGCCCCCGCTAGGGGGGGGCTTTTGTTTTATGATATTTTTTGTCATCTTTTTATGCATTTTTGTTGCTTTAAGATGGGTGATTCCTGATTTGGTATTTTTCCTCGTTACTCTTGCTTTTTCTCCTAAAAAATGCAATAATTCTCGATGTGGATCGTGCCTTTTAATAGCTTTAAAAAAGCGTTATAAAGTTATCCACAGTTATATATTTTGCCAGATTTTCTGGCTAGGTATATAATATAAGTTAAGGTTTATGCATAGTGCTCAAAAAGCGCTATTAATAAGCCCTTTATGTCGTAGACGAGTTTCACAAAAACCTGTCTGCGTTTCCGTAAATGCTTTCATCGGGCCTGCTCAAGCCCCGTTGTCAGTGGTCGAGAACTTTGACAATAGAATACTCAGAATTACAGAAAGTCAGTTTCGTTTATGTAAACTAATCCGTCTTTTTCGTGTCGAATTTTTTACGAAAAAACTTCTGCTTGCTCAAAGCAGTTGTGTAAAAAAAATATGAGAGAGAAGGAATAGTAGAAGAAAGTTGTTCGCAGTTATCGAGCGGACATTAGCGGAAGGTGTAGGGAAGGTCAGTCCTGAAACTGGATGCACAGAGATAGTCGTCAATTTTAGAAAATTAATTTTTAGTCGAAATTATTTTTCTTGTTTCTTTGATCTTCGGATCAAATAAATTATTGACGAAAAAAATGATAGTTTCTTTCAAAATTATTAGTTCGAGAATCGCAAGGTTCTATTATTAGTTAAGTTTAAAGAAAGAAATTATTCAAGTTAAATTAATAAATCATGATAAGAACAAATAAATTGGTAGTAGCCGCTGTCGCAATGACAATGGTTCTATCATTGGTTGTAGGTAGCGTTGCACAAGCAGCTGCTCTTACATCAGCACAAGTAAGTGCTATTGTTTCATTACTCCAATCTTTTGGAGCTGATGCAGCAACAGTATCAAACGTTACAGCTTCACTTAACGGACAGCCAACAACCTCAGTGCCATCAACTCCAGTTGTGACATCAGGTTACAACTTCGCTAAAGACCTTACAGTCGGAAGCAGAGGAGCTGACGTTACAGCTTTACAAAACGTTGTCGGAGTTTCTCCAGCAACAGGTTACTTTGGTGCCATCACTAAAGCCGCTGTTATTCAATACCAAGTTTCAAAGGGTATTACACCAGCAGTTGGTTACGTAGGTGCTAAGACAAGAGCTATTTTAAATAGTTCTTCAGTCGTAGTAAACCCAGGTACAGGCACAGTCGTTCCAACAGGAACAGACTTAAAAGTATCTTTGGCAGCAACTTCACCTGCTTCATCAGCAGTTGTAGGCGGTCAAGCAGCAGCAAACTTTGCTGAATATACATTTACAAACACATCAGCTACAGCTGCTGTTGTTACAAATGTAACTTTGGCTAAGATAGGAGTTGCAGCTGATACATCATTCAAGAATGTGTACCTATACAATGGTGCAACAAGATTGACAGATGCAGCTTCAATTTCATCTGGTAAAATTTCATTTAATGCAAGCACAGGATTGTTCACAGTTCCAGCAGGAACTTCAATGACAATCTCTGTAAGAGTAGATGTTGACTCAGGTGCTACAAACCAATTAATGGGAGTTTCTCTTACAGGAGTAACTGTTAATGGTCCAGTAGTTTCAGCTGTATATCCTATTTCAGGATCACAGATGACAACATTCACTGCTTCAGATATCGCAGGGGCTTCATTGGGAACAATGTCTCCTTCATCAGATATTGGAGTTAATGCAGGTACATTGAATTACACTGTTATGTCAGCGCCTTTAACGATAACAAACAAATCTGTTTATCTTTCAAGAGCTGCATTTAAAGTTATAGGTTCAGTTCCTTCAGATGCTCTTCAGAATATTGCATTGTATGTTTCTGGTACCAAGGTGGCAACATCTGCTGGTATCGATTCAAACGGTTATGTTACTTTTGATTTAGCAGCAGCTCCTTACAAGATTGAAACAGGTCTTAAGACCTTGGAAATCAGAGCTGATGTTATTAAGGGTTCAGACAGAACATTTACAGTTACAATTCAGAACGCTTCTGATCTTGGTGTAATTGATACTAACTACAATGTTGGTATAACACCTACAGTTAATGATTCTTCAACAAACCAAATAACTGTTTCTAAAGGAACAGTATCAGTTAGCCAAGACGCAACTTTGTCTTCTGGTAATGTTGTAAAGGGAGCTTCAAATGTTCCTTTGGCAAGATTCAACTTTAAGGCTTACGGTGAAGATATGAAGATTTCACAACTTTCAGTTATGACTTCAACTTCAACAACAAACGTTGCATTGTATGCAAACGGAGCACAAGTTGGAAGCACAAAGAACAATGCTGGTTCAAACGAAACATATAACCTAGGTTCATCTTTGGTTATAGGTGCAGGACAAACAGTTGTTCTCGAAGTTAGAGCAGATCTTAAGAAGACAGATGGTACAGGTATCGCTACAGGTACAGTAGTTACTGCTACAGTAACTGGTATCTCTGGAAATACACAAGGTTCAGCTTCTTCATTCTTAAGTATGTATCCTCTTCAAGCACAAACAGGTCCTCAAATGACTGTTGTTGGTGCAGGATTAACAGTTTCAAAGAGCGGTGGATATAATGATTACTCAACATTCCCAAATACAAACAATGTTAAGATCGGATCATTCGTTATTCAAGCAAATTCTTCAGAAGCTGCTAGAATCACAGGTATGAAAGTTACATTGGGCGGAAGCATCGCTTCAAACCTTTACCTTTCAAACCTATCTGTTGCAATTTCAGGTCAAAACCCTACATCACCAGTAGCAGTATTAGCTACAGGTACAGAAAATAACATAAACATCTCACAGTTTATTATTCCAGCTAATGGATCAGTAAACGCAGATATTTATGCTGATATAAACAATACTAACGGTACAACAACAGTTTCATCTTTTGCCGTAACAGGTCAAGGTGAAAGCTCAGGTATCGATCTATCATCTTCAAACAGCGGTCAGGTTATCACAGTTAACTCAGGTGTATTAAGCACACCTAAATTGGCTGGTTCATCACCTGAATCACAAATCGTTGCTGGTGGTGTTTCAAATAGCCAAATCGCAATATTTAGTGCTACATCTACAATAGGTACAGCACAAATAACAGAATTGGAATTTAACACAGCTGGTAGCATCGCTTCTTTGACAGTTGGTGGTACAACAAAAACAGTTTCAGCAGGTGCGACAACAACAGTTACATTGGCACAACCAATTAACGTTGCTTCTGGTCAAGTTGCTACAAACATTCCAGTTTATGTTGCTTACAGCCAAGTTGGAGGTAACGGAGGTGTTGCTTCATTTGCGACATCAACAGTTACATTGACATCTGTTAAATATTTGACAGGAAATACTTCTACAACTACATATATGTCAGTTGCATCTAACAATATGTACCCAGTAGCAGGTTTCCCAAGTATTTCAGTTCTAGGTAAAGATACACCAAGAACAGGTTTAGTTTCTGGTGAAGTTAAATTAATGGATGTTTCTATCTCTGCAAACACTAATGCTGTTACATTGATGACTCTTCCTATAAAAGTTTCTTCATCTGGTAAAGCTACAACCACATCAGATATTAGCGTAAGAGTTGGAAATACAATTGTTGCTACAGGTACAATAACCTTAGGAAACAATGATTCAGCAACTTCAAGCCTAGTATTCTTCCAAGGTTCAGAAGCTGGTTACTTACTTGATACAGTAGGTACAGCAAAGGTGTTCTCTGTATACGTAGACGCATCAGTAGATACATCTGGAGGTGCAGGAACAGTTTCCTTGACATCTTCACTTGATTCTAGCTCATCATTCGTATGGCAGGATACACAAGGTGTTAGTGGTAATTTAACTGGTGCAAAACTAATAAATTATCCTAGAGCATCTGATTCTTCAACAATCGGTAACTAACCACTTGTGATTCTTTAGTCATAAGATTAAAGAATGGTTAAGAAAAAGCCGCCCCGAAAGGGGCGGCTTTTTCGTTGTTTAAAAAGCTATATGAAGCTATTTTTGATAGGAGAGTTAGCATGATGTTGTGTTATTGACAATATAATATTGTACCCCGTGTGTTTTTTATCTTTTCTACTTATCCACACTTGCAACATTTTATCTCTAGGTGTTATAATGTATGAATAATTATTAATTATCTACAATCTATGGAAGATACAAATAAAAAAACAAAGAAAATTTTAAGTATTCTTCTCGTTATCTTTATCGTTTTTGCTTTGGGTTTCTTGGCTTGGAGTTCTAGGGGTGTAATTAAAAAGTTTTTTAATTTTGCCACCGTTTACGATACTGTTGTCCAGAGAGCTGTAACTGAAGGATGGGCTACAAGTAGTGGATATGCTTGGGGAGAGAACATTGGTTGGGTAGATTTTTCAAAAGCTTACGTCAGGTATGATTCTCTATGGGGATATGCTTACGGAGAAAATGTCGGTTGGGTCTCTTTAAACTGTGAGAATACAGGTAACTGTGTTGGTGGGGTAGGTGACGGTGCCAAAGTAGATTATAAGGTTACAAATGATGGTAACGGAAGTCTCTCTGGTTTCGCTTATGGAGAAAATATCGGCTGGATAAATTTTGGTTCAGCAAGCTCTACGTATCATGTAGTAATAAACTCAGAGGGTGATTTTACTGGTTATGCTTGGGGAGAAAATGTTGGTTGGATTTCATTTAATTCTGAAAATGGTGGGGGTATTTCTTACAAGGTTTCTACAACATGGAAACCATCTGATTGTAGTAACGATATCGATGATGACGGAGATGGATTGATAGATTCCGCAGACACAGGATGCCAAAATGGTGGAAATTTGGAGAAGACAGTTGCTAACAGAAGGACCACTGTAAATAATAGCAATACTATTGATGTCGTTAAACCAATTGATGGTAGCCAATGGGCAACGGGTAATACATATCAGATAAAATGGACACCAGTTTCTACGACTACAGATACTTTTGTTTACATGATTGATGGAGGGTATTCTAAGAATAGACTTGTTGCGTACGCAAGCAGCACAGATTCTTCCATGGATTATTATGTTACGGATGAAGATTTGCCTAAAAACAGTGGTGACAGCTGGAAAGTTGCCGTTTGTTCTGGAGAAATTTTAGGAAGTGCAACGGGTAATTGTGGTTTTTCTGGAGCTTTTTATGTTAACTCTATTGGTAAAAAGGTTGAACTAGTGCCTAAGACTGATTCTGCTGGTTCAAGTACAGATCAGAGTAGTGGTGGTGATAGCGGTGAAGTGGTGCTTACTCCAATTAAAACAGTTGAACTACCTGTAATAAAAATAGAACCAATCAAACTTGTTGAACTTCCAAAGTTCGGTGGGGAGGAAGGTAAAGATTCATTTACTTTTGTTCCACAGATTAAATCTTTCGTACTTACTCCACTTCCAGAATCTATAGCCAACGCTCTTAACAAATTCCCTAAGTTAAAAGACTACTTATCTTTACTAGGTTTCTCTAGAGAACAAGATTTGATAGCTTTGAACTTCAGACCGATATCTTTACAACCGCTTCCAGAGCCAGTTCCAGCAGGTTTGTTTGTAGTAAGTAGGGAGGGTAATAATTTAAGAACACAATTAGTTGCAGATGAGGAACATAAGGTTGTGCAGCTTGCTCGTGTTGTTTCTGGTACGCCTGTAACTATTTCTCTCGTATCATCTAGTAAAGTAACAGGGGAATGGAATGGAGAGAAAATTCCATTTACCACAAAAGATGGACATGCAATACTTGAATTTAACTCTGATATACCAGGAAGATATATTCTGACAACGGATTCCTCACCTTTACCTCTAGCGATTGAGGTCTTAGAAAAAACCCAAACCAATAATCAGTCTACAGCACAAGCTGGGACCGGAGGTTGGCTTTCTAGGGTGTTGGGATTATTCGGTCGTTAGTTTATAGTGTCGTGAATTTATTAGTTAATTATTAATTAAAATTATATGTTTAAAATTCAATCAGGTATTTTAGATAAAACACGTTTAGTATCAAATATTCTTTTGGTAATCTTGGTTGCTGGTAACCTTTTCTTCAGTATTCAATATATGGAGAACCTTAAGGCTCAGGCAGAGGTTAAAGAACAGGGAGTAAGCAACAGTATCCAGGTGTCTCGTTTTCTAAAGCTTTTCGTTGATGTTGTTTTGAACAACGAAGCTGGAAAGACAATTTCATACGATGATCGTTTGAAATTAGAAAATGATGTCAGACAGATCAAAGATGTTGATCTTACAAAACAATGGGATGCTTTTGTAGCAAGTAAAGATGCTAAAGCAGGTCAAGAAAACGCTGTGAAGCTCATGAAGATGCTCACAAACAAGTTAATTTTAAACTAGTTTAATTTTCTAAATTTAAAATTAATTGATTGGTAATTTCACGACTTCCATTCAATTTTAAAAAATCCCCCGCATAAAAGCGGGGGATTTTAGTTATCCACAGTTTTGTCATTTAAAGTTTGGATGATAAAATACTTATCGAAAATGTTTTTAAGATTTTCTGTAAATAAGATGTTGTTTACGACGGCCATGGCGACCGCCTTTTTTGTTGCTCCTTTCTTGATGGGAGAGGCTTTTGCTTCCGTTGATAATATAAGTAAAATATATTTTACAACTGACTTACAGACAATAAAAGCAGGGGATGTATCTAAAGAAATTACTGTGCAGGCACAAGATTCTTCTGGTGAGGGTGTAAAGATGGACGTATCTGGTGGAAAGTTAAGTTTGGTGTCTTCTTCTCAATCTGGAGAGTTTTCGGCTTCTTCTACAAAATGGGAAAAGATTGTTTTACCCCTTACTGTTAATAGTAATTGGATGGGGAGAACTTTTTATTATAAAAATTCCGTAGCTGGAAAAGATATTATAACAGCAACACTCGTTGTTGGAGGTAAAACTTTCACTACTAGTCAGGATATTACCACTACAGAGGCACCTACGCAGCCCCCAGATGACCCACAACCTCGGATAGAGCCAAATGTTGCCACAGGTAGCCCAGTAGTTACGAGGACAATTATAAAGTATGTTTCTGTGCATTCAAATCCAGAAGATCTCAGTGGTTATTCTGGTACAACTAATTTTGAAATATATGCAGGTAGGGAGAGAGTCGGGTATGTTGGAAGTCCTATAAAATTTACTGCAAAAAATAATTTATCTAAAAATGATATTTGTTCATTTCCAAATTATTCCTGGACCTACGGAGATGGTGCAAAAGATCTTGGTGAAAGTATTTCTCATACTTATAAATTTCCTGGGGAATATAATATTGTTTTGAATGGAGCTTGTGGGGATAGAAGTGCTGTTTCTAGAACGAAGATTAAGATATTAAGTCCAGAAGTTAGTTTTAACCTTATTTCTAGCGGTGATTTAGAGATTTATAATTCTGGTAAGACGGAGATAAATATGGGGGGTTGGATGATAAAAGGAGTATCCTCAATATTTGTTTTTCCAGAGGATACAATTATTTCAGCCAGCGGAAAGATGGTTTTGGCGAAAGAGTATTCCAGAATTTCTGTAAATAATAATGAATATGTTAATTTGGTTGATCCTTCAAATAAAACTATTTTTTCTTTACAAAATAGTCTAGAGATCCTACCTGTAGTAACTTCTAGTAGTACTGAACCCGTAAGTATCCCCAAACAAGAAACTAAGAAGGAGATGGTTTTGGTTGCGAATGATGTAGCTAAGGTAATAAAAAAATCTACGTCGTCTGAAGTTTATAAAACAGCTACTATATTGGAATCAGTAAAAAGTCCAGAAACAAAAGGCTTTTGGAGAAGTGTTTTAAACCTACCAATAAAGGGCATAAAAGCTGTAGCAAGGGTTTTTTATGATATCGAATAGTGATATAATATAATTATAAAAATATGTTTAATAAAACCTTTTTTAAATTTCTTATTTTCTTCGTCATGATTATTTTGATCAGTTTTTTGATCATGGGTTTTGCTAGCGGAGTGGATGTAAAGTAAAGACAGAATAAGCCAAATTATGAGAGGTCTATTCTGGGGTTTTATTTAGTTGACATTATTATTATTTTTGCTAGTATACACTCTCGAGCTCAATAGAGCTTATTTGTTTTGATAATATAAAAAATATGGCGAGATCACTTAAAAAAGGACCTTACGTAGATGAAAATTTACTTAAAAAAATAGAAGGAAAGAAACCGGTTGAAACTGGGGTTATTAAGACTTGGTCTAGAAGAAGTCAAATCTCACCTGAAATGGTTGGTTTTAATTTCGGAGTACACAATGGTAGAGCACATATAGAAGTACTTGTTACAGAAGATATGGTTGGTCACAGACTCGGAGAATTCTCACCTACAAGAAAGTTCACAAGACATGGAGGTAAGATGCAGAAAGAACTTGATATAAAAGCAAAGGAGTCAGAAATAGCAGCATCAAAAGCAGCTAAGACTACAACCGACGCTAAAAAATAAATTTAAATATGATAATTGCAAAGCTAAATGATTATAGACAGTCCCCAAGAAAAGTAAGGTTAGTAGCCAACTTGATAAAGGGAAAGAAAGTTGTAGATGCGCAAAACGCTCTAGACTTCATTGTAAAGAGAGCTTCAAAGCCTCTTGCTGATTTACTTGCTTCAGCTATTGCAAACGCAAAGAACAATTTTAACTTAGACGCAGAAAACCTTTTCGTAAAAGAATTCAAAGTAGACGGCGGTGCTGTTCTAAAAAGAAGAATGCCAAGAGCTAGAGGTATGGCTTATCCTATAAAGAAGAGAACAAGCCATGTTTTCATACAGCTTGATACAATAGACAACATGCCAGGCAAGAAAAACAAAGTTGCTAAGAAAGAAGTTGTAGAAGCTAAAGCAGAAAAAGTCGTTGCTAAAAAAGCTGTTAAAACAAAAAAAGTAAAATAATATTATGTCACACTCAGTACACCCATATTCACACAGACTAGGAATACTTAGAGATTGGAAATCTCGCTGGTTCCCAGTATCACAAGCTTTATACAAGGATTTCTTGAGAAGCGATATTATGCTTAGAGAATATCTTGAAGAAAAGATGAGAGGCCAATATGTTGGTGCTATTGATATGGAAAGAAATGACAAGACTTTCAGACTTATAATCAAAACAACAAGACCAGGTGTTATTATAGGTAGAAGTGGTGAAGGTTCAATAAAACTTAGAAATGATATATTGAAATTTGCTAAGAGAAATAAACTTTCTGTTGCAGAAGATTTCAAACTTGATATTGAAGAAATCAAATCTCCAGAATCAAATGCTGCTATTGTGGCTTACATGATTGCCGAAGCTCTTGAAAAAAGAATGACTTTCAGAAGAGTTATGAAGCAAACTGTAGAAAAAGCTATGGCCAACAGAGATGTTAAAGGTATCAGACTTTTCCTTGGAGGAAGACTTGGTGGTGCAGAAATCGCAAGATCAGAAGAAATGAAAAGAGGAAGAATACCACTTCAGACTCTCAGAGCCGATATCGATTACGCACAAGAGAAAGCCCATATGACATATGGTGATATTGGTATAAAGGTCTGGATATACAAAGGAGATATTTTTGAAAAAGATATAAAGAGATAATTTTTAATACCATGTTATACCCAAAGAAAGTAAAATATAGAAAAATGCAAACTTTTAGAGAGCACCCAGACAAGATTGGTGTTGCTACTAGAGGAACAAAAGTATCTTTTGGATCTTTTGGCTTGAAAGCTATGACCGCGGGAAGAATAAGATCAAACCAGATTGAAGCTTCAAGAAAAGCTATTGCTCACTCTATGGGTAAGAGTGGAAAGATTTGGACAAGAGTATTCCCAGACCATCCTTTTACACAGAAACCAGCCGAAGTAAAAATGGGAAAGGGTAAGGGTGAACTCGAAGGATACCAAGCTATCATAAAGCCAGGTACAGTACTTTTCGAAGTAGACGGCGTAGATGAAGCTGCGGCAAGAGAAATGCTCAGAAAGGGAGGAACAAAATTACCGATAAGAACAAAAGTAATCGCAAGAATATAATTTTATGGAAATGAAAGAATTAATAAAAAAGACAGTTGCAGAACTCCAAAAACTTTTGGAAGAAAAGAGAAAGGCTCTTAGCGATTTCAAATTTCAGATTGCAGGAAGCAAGATAAAAAATGTCAGAGAGGGAAGAAAGATAAAGAAAGAGATAGCACAAATACTTACTGCTCAAAAAGAAGTTAAGTAATTTAAATAAATATGAAAAACATTTCAGTAAAAAATAATAAGGGTAAGGTTTTAAAAGGTAAAATAATTTCAGCAAAGATGAAAGATACTGTTGTTGTTTCTATAGACCTTTTCAAGAAGCACCCTAAATACGGTAAATTCATGAAGAGCCAAACCAAGCTTATGGCACACGATGCTGGAAATAAGCACAAGGAAGGTGAAGTCGTGGAAATAATAGAAACAAGACCAATTTCAAAAAACAAGAAATTTGCTGTCTTGGAGAAATAATTTTTATAAAAATATATGATACAACCAAGATCTTTAGTTAATGTAGTAGACAACTCAGGTGCCAAAATAGGCAGAGTTTTCAAAGTGCTCGGAAGTTCAAAAAAGAGATGGGCAAAAATAGGTGAGGTTGTTATCCTTTCTGTACAAAAAGCTGAACCAAGAAAACAAGTTAAGAAGAAAGATATTCTTTATGCTGTTGTCGTAAGACAAAGACAACCTTTCAGAAGAGCTGATGGTTCGTACCTTAGATTCGATGAAAATTCTGTTGTTATCATAGAGAAAGGCAAAAAAGATCCTATTGCAGGAAGAGTCTTCGGTCCTATGCCAAGAGAATTGGCGGACCTCGGTTTCCAGAAGATTGTTTCTTTAGCACCGGAGATAGTTTAAATAAATATATGAAAATCAAAAAAGGAGACAATATAATAGTAATTGCTGGTAAAGACAGAAACAAAACTGGTAAAGTAGTAAAATCTTTCCCTAAGAAAGGCCTTGTTCTTGTTGAAGGCATAAACAAAGCAAAGAAACACCAAAGACCAACAAAGTCTGGATCAAAAGGTCAGATTGTTGAAAAAGCTATGCCTATAAACGCTTCAAATGTGATGCTTATGGAAAACGGCAAGAAAGTAAGAGTTGGTAAAAAAGTCGTAGCTGGAAAGAAAATCAGAATCAGCAAGAAAACTGGAAAAGAAATATAAATAAAACTATGAAAACTAAATCTTTAAAAGAAAAACAAGAGAAAGTATTTGATGCTTTGAAAACCGAATTTGGTTACAAGAGCACAATGCAAACACCAAAGGTTACAAAGGTGGTTGTTTCTTGTGGTACCGGTTCACAGAAAGATAAGAACAAAAATAAAATAATCGTAAGTGGTTTAGAAAAAATCACAGGACAAAAAGCTGTTTTGAAAGTTGCTAAGAAATCTATCGCAACCTTTAAAGTAAGAGAAGGGGATCCAGTAGGATACCAGATCACTTTGAGAGGTAAGAGAATGTATGACTTCCTAGACAAGCTTGTATACGTAGCTTTCCCAAGAACAAAAGACTTCAGAGGACTTTCTTCAAAGGGTATTGATGAAATGGGTAATTTTTCAATCGGTATAAAAGAAAACTCTATATTCCCAGAAACTGCAGACGTAGAATTAAAAGATGTATTTGGTTTTGCTGCTACAATAGTTACCACAGCGCACAGCAAAAAAGAGGCAAAAGCATACTTTGATTTCCTAGGTTTCCCATTTAAGAAAGAAGAATCAAAAAAATAATCATAAAAAAACGCTCATAATGAGCGTTTTTTTAATATTTATATAAAAATATATTAAATATAATTTAATTTTATATAAATAGTGCAAAGTCCATTTGACTTTTTTTGCACTTCTTGCTAAGATTGCCCAACGAGCTTTTAAAAGCTTTTATTTAATTATGGCTAAAACATCAGTAATCGCAAGATCAAAAAAGGAACCAAAATTCGCCTCAAGAGTGGTGAGAAGATGTTTCCGTTGTGGAAGAAAAGCAGGTTATATGAGAGACTTCGATATGTGCAGAATCTGTTTTAGAGAATTCGCTAATCAGGGAAAAATTCCTGGAATCAAAAAATCATCATGGTAATCACTGACTCAATAGGAGATTTAATAATAAGACTAAAGAACGCAAACAGAGTAGGTAAAGAATCTATTGTTTTACCTGCGTCTAATCTTAAAGAAGCTGTTGCGAATGCTCTTATGAGAGCAGGTTTTGTAGGCGCTGTTTCTAGAAAAGGTAAAGATGCAAGACAACTTGAAATCTTACTTGCTTACAAATCAGACAAATCACCAAAAATAAACGAAGTAGAAAGAATTTCAAAATCATCGAGAAGAATTTATAAGCCTTCAAAGGAAATAAAATCTTTCAAGAATGGTTACGGTGCTATCATACTTTCAACATCAAAAGGTATTTTATCAAACAAAGAGGCTCTCAAAGACAAAATCGGTGGAGAGGTGATGTTTAGAATTTGGTAATATTTTATATATAATTTATGTCAAGAATTGGTAAAAAAGAAATAGTAATCCCAGAAAAAACCGAAGTTATAATAAACGGTAGCGTTGTTACTATAAAAGGGAAGGAGGGTGAACTTATAAGAACTTTCAACAAAAACAATATTACTATTGAAGTTGTAGATGGTACAGTTAAGCTTACTCCTGTAAAAGATACGCTAGAAAACAAAGCTCTTTGGGGTACTTATGCTTCTCATATCATAAACATGATAGCGGGTGTAAATAAGCCTTATGAAAAAAGAATGGTTGTAGAAGGTATCGGATATAAAGCAGATGTTTCTCCTACAGAAATCACTTTGAAAGTAGGTTTTTCACACTTAGTAAAAAAGCCAATTCCAGCAGGTTTGAAAGTTTCTTCAGACAAAGGTGTTCTTATTATTTCAGGTATAGATAAAGAGCTTGTTGGTAGCTTCGCTTCAGCAGTAAAGGCTGTAAAGAAACCAGAACCATATAAAGGTAAAGGTATTAGATTTGAGAATGAAGTTATAAGAAGAAAGGAAGGTAAGAAGACTGCATAAGATTAAAATATTACTATGAGCAATACAAAAAGTTTAAACATTAAAATAAGACACAATAGAATCAGAGCTAAAATTTCTGGTACTTCAGAGATGCCTAGACTTTCTGTTTTTAGATCAAATAAAAACATCTATGCTCAAGTAATTGATGATAGCAAGAATATCACTATTGTTGGTCTTTCTTCTGAAAAAGTTACAGGTAAAGGTTTGATGCAAAAAGCTGCAAATGTAGGAAAGGAAATTGCTAAGCTCGCACAAGAGAAGGGAATCAAGAAAGTCGTTTTTGATAGAGGAGGATTTTTATATACAGGTAAAATAAAAGCTGTTGCCGATGGTGCAAGAGAAGGCGGCCTTAAGTTTTAAATAATATTATGGATACAGTAGTAAACAACAAAACAGAAAATACAGTAGCTCCAAAACAATTTGCTGGAAAGACGTCTTTCTTTTCAGGTAATTCAAACAGTGCTACAAGTACAAAAGGTGCTTATGCTCCAAAGTCTTTTGGTGATAGATCAAAGAATCCTAGAAAGGCTTTTGCTGGTGGAAGAGGTGAAAGAGTAAAACCTGAATTTGATCAGAAAATTTTAAATATAAGAAGAGTTACTCGTGTTACAAAGGGAGGTAAGAGAATGAGCTTCAGCGTAGCTCTTGTTGCTGGTAACAAGAAAGGTTCTATCGGCGTAGGTACTGGAAAGGCTGGAGATACAGCAGTAGCTATCGACAAAGCTTTCAGAAGCGCAAAGAAGAATATGATAAATCTTTCTCTTACAAAGACTATGTCTATTCCTCACGATGTTTGTGCTAAATACTGTAGCGGAAAGGTATTACTTATGCCTGCTCCAAGTAGAGGTATTTCAGCAGGAAGCGCCGTTAGAAGTATTTTGGATTTAGCTGGTATCAAAGATGTATCTGCAAAGATTTTATCTTCTTCAAAGAACAAGCTTAATATTGCAAAAGCTACTATAGATGCTTTAAAAACTTTCAGTAAGAAAGGTGTGAAAGCTCCAGCTCCTGTAGTTGCGGAAGTAAAAGCTGAAGTTAAAAAATAAATTTAAATAACATGCAATTTAATAATCTAAAAAGAAAGACAGAAAATAGACCTACAACACTACTCGGAAGAGGAGGAAAGAGGGGTAAGACTTCAGGAAGAGGAGGAAAAGGTCAAACAGCTAGAGCTGGTCACAAAGCTAGACCAGAGATGAGAGACACTATCAAGAGACTTCCAAAGCTTAGAGGATATGCTTTCAAAAGCTATCAAGCTAGACCTGTTGTCATAAACGTTGGAGATCTAAATTTACTTTTCTCAAATGGCGATGTTGTAAATCCAAAGACAATAGTTTTGTCTGGACTTGCAAAGATGGCAGCAAGTAAGAACCCTAGAATAAAAATCCTTGCAGGGGGTGAAGTAGATAAAAAACTAGTTATATCAGACTGTTCAGTTTCAAAAGAAGCAAAAGCAAAAATAGAAAAAGCTGGAGGACAAGTAAAATAAATACAATGAATTTCTGGAGTAAAATAAAATTAATTTTTGCGGACAAAACACTTAGAAGCAGAATAATTTTTGTGGCTGGTGCTCTTTTTGTGTTTAGACTTTTATCTACTATTCCAATTCCTGGAGTAGATGCTCTTAAATTATCTCAACTTTTTTCTGGGAGTGAATTCCTAGGATTTTTGAATATATTTTCTGGTGGAGGTATGAGCAAACTTTCTATAGTCATGCTCGGAGTTGGTCCTTATATTACTGCATCTATTATAATGCAGCTTTTGACAATGATGTCTCCAAAGCTTAAGGCAATGTATCAAGAAGAAGGGGAAATTGGCAGAAAGAAATTTAGCCAATATTCAAGGTTCCTTACTATACCTATAGCTGTAGTTCAGGCTTTTGGTTTCTTAACATTACTTGCAAAAGCTGGAGTTCTAACTTCACTTACTCCGCTCGATATGTTTGTAAACATTATGGTTATCACCACAGGATCTGTACTCTTAATGTGGATCGGTGAACTTATGACAGAATTTGGTATTGGAAATGGAACATCTATGATTATCTTTGCTGGTATCGTAGCTAGTTTGCCTATGGTTGTAAGTCAGATGGCGCTTACATTTAGTGTTTCTCAGGTTCCACTTTATATCATTCTTTCTGTCGTGGCTTTACTAGTTATTTATGGAGTCGTATTTATTACAGAAGCAGAAAGACCTGTACCTGTAACTTACGCTAAGAGAATTAGAGGATCAAAAGTATTCGGAGGAGTTTCTACATACTTACCACTTAGAGTAAACCAAGCTGGAGTTATTCCAATAATCTTTGCTATGTCTATTCTTCTTTTTCCCCAAATGATTTTCAAGTTTTTAGCAGCAGCTGCTACAAATGAAACAGTAAAAAATATCGCAACTTCTCTTAATGATTTCGCTTCAAATAGCTGGGTATATGGAATCTCATATTTTATACTTGTATTCTTGTTTACTTACTTCTACACAGCTGTTACTTTTGATCCAGATCAAATATCAAAGAATTTACAACAAAACGGTGCTTTCATTCCAGGCGTAAGACCAGGACAATCAACTTCAGAATATTTGGGCAAAGTACTTACAAGAATTACTTTAGTTGGAGCATTGTTCCTTGGAGGTATTGCAGTTCTGCCACTTGTAGTAAGGGGTATGACAGGAATCACATCAATTGCTATCGGAGGTACGGCCATTCTAATTGTCGTTTCTGTTGTTATCGATCTGATCAAAAAGATTGAGGCGCAGATAACAATGAGAGAATACTAATTTCTAAAAAAAGGTTTTGCGAAAGCAAAACCTTTTTTGTTTTGTGTTAAGAATAAATTTTGTTATAATCTCCTTATGTTAAATATATTTAAAAAAGAAGAAGCAAAGGAATCAAGCCCTGTAGCTTGTATTTTTATTGGTAGATCAGGATGTGGAAAGGGGACTCAGGTCAATCTTTACATGGAGAATCTTAGTAAAATTAATAATGAAAAAATACTTCATATAGAAACTGGTTCTCTTTTGAGAAATCTCGTAAAGGAATCATCATATACAGCTGAAAAAACAAAAGAAATTATTGAAACAGGTGCCCTTATGCCGGAATCAATCGTCATTGGATTGTGGGTCGGGTATCTTATTAATAATTTTACCGGTAAGGAGAATTTAGTTTTTGATGGCGCGCCTAGAAGATTACATGAAGCAGAAATCCTAAATGATACTCTCAAATTCTACAATATTCCAAAATATAAAGTTGTATATATAAATGTGAGTAGAGAATGGGCAACAGCGAGACTTTTGGCAAGAGGTAGAAAGGATGATACAAAAGAGGGTATAGATAAAAGAATGTCTTGGTTTGATAAAGATGTAATGCCTTGTATAGAATTCTTTAAAAGTAACAATTCTTCTTGCGAATTAATAAATATAAATGGTGAGCAAAGCATAGAAGAGGTCAGTGCTGAAGTTTTATCAAAAGTTTTCGGTAAATAAACTGCGAAGGTCCCACTTTCGTCATATTACAACACAATTTTTTTTAGCGAAGGTGGAACCTTCGCAAAAAAAGTTTGTGGTGTAATAATGCCCGCTAGTCTAAATAAACCTATTGAAAATAACTATAATTTGTATTATAGTTATTTTAGTGATTACTATAAAGACAAAAGAAGATATCGATATACTTCGCGAAGGAGGCAGAAGGTTGGCTTTGATATTGCAAGAAGTTGCTAAGGCTGTTAAGCCAGGAGTTTCTACAGACGTCCTAAATGATCTTGCAGAGAAGATGGCGAGAGATAATGGGGATGAACCAGCATTTCTAAACTATAGACCAAGGGGTGCGAAGAGAGCATACCCAGCTTCTTTGTGTGTGTCTGTGAATGATGAAATAGTTCACGGTATACCAAACGAAAATCCTATAATCTTAAAAGAAGGAGATATTGTTTCTCTAGACATGGGACTTACTCATAAAGGTCTTATTACAGACTCTGCTATTACTGTACCGGTTGGAAAGATTGATGTTGCCACACAAAAGCTTTTAGATATTACAAAAGAGGCATTAAATGCAGGAATCAAAGTTGTAAAGGCCGGTAAACATGTTGGAGATATTGGATTCGCAGTTGAAAGAGTAGCTAAGGCTGCTGGTTTTGGCGTTGTCGAAGATCTATGCGGGCATGGAGTCGGATATGAGGTTCACGAAGATCCGTATATTCCAAATTATGGAGAGAAGGGTAGAGGGGATGTTCTAAAAACAGGAATGGTTATTGCTATAGAACCAATGCTTAATGAGGGAGGAAAAGATATTGTACTTGCTGATGACGATTGGACTTATAAAACCGCTGATGGAAAGAAAAGTGCTCATTTTGAACATACTATTGTTATAACAAGTAAGGGGGCAGAAATCTTAACAAAAATCTAGTTTGTTTCTGTATCAAAAAGGCTGTATAATTTACGCTATATGGAAATAGCTGGTTTTGAAAATGCTGAAAATAAAATAAAAACTCCTCAAGAGGAATTAGATTTTTTACGTGGCGAGGTTTTTAAGAGGGAGAGGGAAATGATAGAAAGAGGGGAAGAGGTATCTAGGGATACTGTTGTGAAAAATGAGTTATCAGAACACATAGCAAGAAGACCAGAGGAAATTCTTCATTCAGACTATTCATTAAAAGAAAAAGAGGTTGAGTCTATTGTTTTAGACTTATCTCCAGAAGTTCATGATACAAAAATGGGTGAGCTCATAAATATTCTTCAGGAGAGAGGGGTATTAAATACAATTTCTGTAGTAGACGCTTTGAAAGACCCTCACATAGAAGATGATTTTCATAGATTTTTAATTCAGTATATTAAAGCTGGTTTTCCAGTGAAAGGGGCAAATGAAAAAAGCCCTATCTTCCAAGCTCTCAAGATGACGTTGTTTGAAATATCATTACCCAATAAACGCGGAGATGAAGAGCAGAAAAATAAACACCTGAAAGAAATTGTTTCAAAGATGGAGCAGTTTTACTCTGGTATGCTTTCTGTTGATAGTGATAAGACAAATGTTGATTATTTTGTTCTAGAACTAGCAAATGCAAATCATAGTAATGAATTTGTTTTCTATATGGCTGTGCCTAATGTAAAAGCTCCTTTATTTGAAAAACAAATTTTATCTATTTTCTCCGAAGCAAAAATTATAGAAAAAAAAGACGATTATAATATTTTTAATGAGCAGGGAGATTTCTGTGGTTCATATGCAGAGCTTGCAACAAATGAAATTTTTCCATTAAAGACATATGAACAATTTGATTATGATCCACTCAATGTTTTGTTAAATAGTTTTTCAAAAATAAATAAAGATGGACAAGGCGCTGCTATTCAAATAATTGTTCATCCACAAAATGATGAGAAGATTTCTTTCTATAAAAGAGTTCTTAAGGAGATGGAGAAGGGTTTGAAATTTAAAGATGCCCTTAAGAAAGCAGATATGTCACTTATGGCTTGTGTTAAGGGTGTATGTAAAGATTTATTCGTTGGTGAAAGTTCTAAGGAGAAGAAAGAAAAAGAAGAAAACAAACCAAAGACTTTAGACCAGGCTACTATTGATAGTATCAAAGCTAAGATTTCTAGTAAGTTTACCAAGGTAAACATAAGGGTCATGGCCTCATCAAATACTAGCGAAGAAGCAAACTCTTTGCTTTCTGATATAGAGTCTTCTTTCAATCAATTTGAAAATACAACAGGGAATAAGATAAAGTTTAAAAGATTATTTGGGAAAGACCTTCTAAAACTAAGTAGAGATTTTTCCTTTAGAATTTTTAATGACAGTCAGAAGATTAACTTAAATTTAAAAGAACTTACTACTATTATGCATATGCCAGAGTCAGAGCTCAAAGGTTCTACTCAGCTTAAACAAACAAAAGCAGGGACTGCTCCAGCACCACTTGATTTACCAGAGACTGGATTATTTTTGGGTACAAATATTCACAGGAATATAGAAACAAAGATATTTGCTTTACCAGAAGATCGCTTGAGGCACTTCTATGTAATAGGTCAGACTGGTACTGGTAAGACAACACTTTTGAAAACAATGATTCGCCAAGATATTTTAAATGGCGAGGGCGTTTGTATGATAGACCCACACGGTTCTGATATTCAAGAAGTTCTCTCATATATTCCACCGGAGAGATATGAAGATGTTATTTATTTCGACCCAGGATATACAGAAAGACCAATGGGTTTGAACATGCTCGAATATGATAGACGTTTCCCAGAACAAAAAACTTTTGTTGTAAACGAAATGCTCTCTATTTTTAATAAACTTTTTGATATGAAGACCGCTGGTGGTCCGATGTTTGAGCAATACTTTAGAAATGCAGTAATGCTTGTTATCGAAGACCCAGATACTGGATGTACGCTTCTAGACGTTTCTAGAGTTTTAGCAGACAAATCCTATAGACAATTAAAGTTATCAAATTGTAAGAACCCAATTGTTGTTCAATTCTGGAAAGAGATAGCGGAGAAGGCTGGTGGGGAAGCATCTCTTGCAAACATTGTTCCTTATATCACAAGCAAATTTGATGTATTTCTTTCCAATGAAATTATGCGTCCGATAGTTTCTCAAGAAAAATCTTCTTTCAATTTTAGAGAGATAATGGATAACAAAAAGATTCTTCTTGTGAATTTGGCTAAGGGAAGATTGGGAGATATCAACTCAAATCTTATCGGTCTTATTATTGTCGGGAAGATCCTGATGGCATCTCTTTCTCGTGTGGATTCTTTTGGAGAAGATCTTCCTCCTTTTTATTTGTATATAGATGAATTCCAAAACGTTACAACAGATTCAATTTCTACAATTCTTTCTGAGGCTAGAAAGTATAAACTTTCTCTTACTGTTGCAAACCAGTTTATCGCGCAGCTTGATGAAAAAATTAAAAATTCTGTTTTTGGAAACGTTGGTTCAATAATATCATTTCGTGTAAGCTCTGAAGACGCTGAATATTTAGAAAAGCAGTTTACTCCGGTATTTACTGCTAAAGATTTGATGAATGTGGACATGCACAATTCATACGTAAAGTTATTGTCTAATGGTCGTCCAGTCGTTCCGTTTAGTATGGAAACAAACCTTCCTCCCAGAGGGACAAAAATATTACTTGATAAAATTAAAGAATTATCATATCTTAAGTACGGTAAAGAAAGAAGTTTGGTGGAGATGGAAATAATGGAGAAGTACAAAAAGCCAGAACCGTTAAAACCAATTGTGTAATTATTAATTAATATAAATCAGAAAAAATGAGAAACGAAAAAAGTTTTGTGATAATAAAGCCAGACGGAATACAGAGATCTCTTGTGGGGACTATTGTAGAAAGATTTGAAAGAGTTGGTCTTAAGATCGTTGCTCTTAAGATGATAATTCCAACTAAAGATCAGGTAAGAAAACACTACACAGTAGATCCAGAATGGATAAGAAAGGTTGGAGAGAAATCTATTATTGGATATGAGAAGAAAGGAATGGTTCCTCCAACAAATAATCCTATTGAAATCGGAGAAAAAGTTTTAGAGAATCTTACAAAATATTTATCTAGTGGACCAGTGCTTGCTATGGTACTTCAAGGGGTTCATGCAGTGGGTATTGTGAGAAAAATAGTTGGTGGTACAGAACCTTTGACTTCAGACGTTGGTACAATAAGAGGGGATTATGTTTTGGATTCATATCAGATTTCAGATACAGATGGTAGGCCGATAAGAAACCTAATTCATGCTTCTGGAAACGTTGGCGAAGCAAACGCAGAAATCGGATTGTGGTTTAAGGAAGATGAAATTTTGAAATATCGCCATATTCAGGATGCTATATTATATGATGTAAATTTGGATGGTATTCTAGAGACTGACGATCAAGAATAAGGTTAAAAAAGCTAGGGAAACCTAGCTTTTTTTGTTGGTTGAAATAAGTAATAAAAAAGGCCTAAAAATTGCTTGACTTTATTTTTGTTTCCTATATACTCTTCCTTACACAGATATGTTAACAAAAAGCCAATTTTTAAAGCGGAAAGTTTAGTCAGCATCTTTGATGTTGTCTCAACTAGCCGCTCGAAAGAGTCGGTTTTTTTTACGGAAAGAATGACACTTTGACAATTAAATTCTGCCACAATATCACCAATTTAATGTTGGGTCTTTATAGATATTGTAGGCAGGCAGGTGATCTATCAACTCTTTTTGAAGAGGGTTGATAAGATTTAAAAAACTGTTGTATGGAATTGATTTCATATAACAGGTTAAAACAAATTTTATTCGTCAGCGTGACGAAATAAAAAATTGTGGTTTTTAAATTTCCTAATGGGAAATTTAAGGGCGTATGGTGGATGCCTTGACTCTAACAAGCGATGAAGGACGTAGTATAGCTGCGATAAGCTTCGGGGAAGTGCCTAGCAACTTTTGATCCGAAGATCTCCGAATGGGGAAACCCTACCGTTTTAACGGTAATCTTATGCTTGACATAAGATGCATACCCAGGGAAGTAAAACATTTCAGTACCTGGAGGAATAGAAAACAATGTTACGTAAGTAACGACATTTCCTTAGTAGTGGCGAGCGAAAAGGAAACAGCCCAAACCTCTCACTAACTTTGCACATGAAAATATTTTCGTGGATAAAGTTAGTGAGGGGGGTTGTAAGATAGTGACGTCATATTTATATGAGAAAAGTTATAAAATATTTTATTAGCAGAATCTGCTGGGAAGCAGAACCCTAGGGGGTAATAGTCCCGTAAGCGAAAATAAAATATCTTTTTTGTCATTACTCTTGAGTATCTCAGGACACGAAAAGCTTGAGAGAATCTGCCGGAACTAACCGGTAAGGCTAAATATTGTTAGAGATCGATAGTGAACTAGTACCGTGAGGGAAAGGTGAAAAGCAGCCCGGTGAGGGCGGTGAAATAGACCTGAAACCATATGCCTACAAGGAGTCGGAGCGGGTCGCACATTGTGTGTGACGTTCGCAAATTTAAGATTTAAATTTAAAATCGTTTATTTGTCTCTGACAAATAAATATCTTTATTTTTATTTTTTCGATTTGCGAACGTCGTATATAATGTGCGGTCCGTCACGGCGTGCCTATTGAAGAATGAGCCAACGAGTTGATCTGTGAAGCAGGCTAAGTCCTTTACCGGATGGAGCCATAGCGAAAGCGAGTGTGAATAGCGCGTTTGTTTTACATATCAGACCCGAAACCATAGCGAGCTTGTCTTGAGCAGGGTGAACCTTTGAGAAATCAAAGGGGAGGCCCGAACCGTTTAGCCGTGCAATACTACCGGATGACTTGAGATAAGAAGTGAAAAGCTAATCGAGCATGGTAATAGCTGGTTCTCTCCGAAATAGCTTTTGGGCTAGCGTCTAATGTACCCTACAGGGGTAGAGCACTGGAAGGTCTCGACAGGTGGAAACATCGCGAGACCTATCAAACTCCGAATACTGTAGGCAAATTGTTAGGCAGTTAGACTGTGGAGGCTAAGCCCCATGGTCAAAAGGGAAACAGCCCGCATCTATATTTAAGGTCCCTAAATTCATGTTAAGTACACTTAAGGTGGTAATTTTTCTCAGACAGTAAGGAGGTTGGCTTAGAGGCAGCCATCCTTTAAAGATAGCGTAACAGCTCACTTACTAAGAGATTTTGCGCCGCAGATAATCGGGGTTAAACATGATACCGAAACTTAGGATTATATTTATTTTCGAATAAATATACTGGTAGGAGAGTATTCTCTTCTGCGATGAAGCCAAAGGGGTGACCCATGGTGGAGCGTAGAGAAGTAAGAATGTTGGCACAAGTAACCACAATGTAGGTGAGAACCCTACACACCGAAAAACCAAGGTTTCCTTCGCGATGTCAATCAGCGAAGGGTTAGTCGGGCCTAAGGGGATGGCGAGAGCCGCACCCGATGGACACATGGTTAATATTCCATGACTTTTATACATTGCGATGGGAGGACGAAGCTCAGTATGTTTTGCGCATTATTGGATTTGCGCTCGTGCTTTAACTGCGATCTTTAGGTAAATCCGGAGATCTTTCTTTAATGATAAGCGGAAATAGAGCGAAAATTTTACGGTTCGCCGTGAGAGATAAAACAAAGCGAGCTTCCGAGAAAATTCTCTAAGCTTAAATGTATAGAAACCGTACCGTAATCCGACACAGGTGGTTTGCTCGAGAAGAGTAAGGTGAACGAGTGATAGCTCTTCAAGGAACTCGGCAAAAAAGCAGCCGTAAGTTCGCAATAAGGCTTGCCCATAGCAATATGGGCTGCAACAAAAGTATCCCTGCTAACTGTTTATCAAAAACACAGCTCCCTGCAAACTCGTAAGAGGAAGTATAGGGGGTGACGCTTGACCAATGCCAGAAGGTCAACCAACGACGTTGCTATCCGCAAGGGTAGTGGTGATTGTTGTAAGCCCTGGTGAATGTCGGCCGTAACTATAACGGTCCTAAGGTTCTCGATTTATCTTCGGATGAGTCGAGAAGAACTAGGACTGTCATAGGAAAAGATAAATAGATTTAAAAGCAACTTAAAATTACGCAAAAGTTACCTACGATGTAGTAATACAATCGGTAGTTCGAAAAATGTGGTTATCAAGAGACCAACGCCACACATCCTACTAAAATTTTTAGGGATGAAGATAGAGTCCAACTCTGAGGAATAGTTGAGCGAAGTTCCTTGTCTGGTAAGTTCAGACGTGCATGAATAGCGTAATAAGTTGGGAACTGTCTCGAAGAGCAGCTCGGTGAAAATGCAATACCGGTGAAGATGCCGGTTACCTGCAGTTAGACGAAAAGACCCTAGAAGCTTTACTACAACTTGGTATTGAGTATATGTTTAAAATGCGTAGCGTAGGTGGGAGGATTTGAGATTTTTCTTTCGGGGAAAGTTGATCCGACAGTGAAATACCACTCTTTTTGAATATATATTCTAATCTCTGAGGCAAAAACTCAAAGAAACAGTATCTGGTGGGTAGTTTTAGTGGGGCGCTATCCTCCCAAAAAGTAACGGAGGAGTCTATTAAGGTCGGCTAGGCGCGAATGGAAACCGTGCCGATAGTGTATTGGCAAAAGCCGGCTTGACTGTGAGATTTACTAATCGAACAGGTGCGAAAGCAGAGCAAAGTGAACCGACGGTCCGTGTTAGAAGCGGCCGGAGATTATCGGACAAAAGCTACTCTAGGGATAACAGGCTAGTTCCGCCTAAGAGTTCATATCGACGGCGGAGTTCGGCACCTCGATGTCGGCTCATCTTATCCTGGGGCTGGAGAA
>JBAYKL010000005.1:0-27008 GCA_041664585.1 Minisyncoccota bacterium
CATCTTGATCTATTTTTTTCTCTTCTGGATCCATAGTTATTTAATATATAGATTATACTAAAAATAAGGCAATTTGCGAAGCAAATTGCCTTATTTTTTAAAAATCAATTTTTATTTTACGTCTGTAGGCTTTATTGGAGCTATTGGTGCTGCAGGCATCTTATCTGCAAAAAACTTAGGATCTGCCATTTTGATTGAAAGACTTAATCTGTCTCTTTCATCCACGCCCTTTACTACAACTGGCACCTTATCCCCCGCTTTCAAAAACTTTTCTACTCTATCAACTCTAAAAGGAGCAATTTCTGAAATATGTACAAGACCTTCTGTGCCGCCAGCAATTTTTACAAAAGCTCCGAACTCAGTTATTTTCATAACTTCACCTTCAAATCTTTCTCCGGCGACATATTCATGAGTCATCTCTTCAATTATCGCCTTTGCTTTTTCTGCTGCACCGTTCTTTCCTGTGCAATATACTGTTCCATCATCTTCAATATCAATTTCGGAACCAGTTCTTTCTTTTATTTCTTTGATTACTTTTCCTCCACTTCCAATTACAGAACCGATATCTTCTGGATTTATTTTCAAAACCAAGATTTTTGGTGCATTTGGAGAGATATCTTTTCTTGGTTCTTTAATGGCACCTAAGATTGTTTCCAAAATATGAAGTCTTGCTGCTTTTGCTTTTTCAAAAGCTTCTGCAAGAACATTGAGTGGTATACCACCAACTTTTACATCCATCTGAATCGCGGTCACACCATCTTTTGTACCAGCAACTTTGAAATCCATATCGCCAAAGTGATCTTCTGGACCTTGGATATCGGTAAGGACTTTATAGTTTCCTTTATCATCCATCATAAGACCTGACGCAATACCGGCTACAGGATTCTTTATCGGAACCCCAGCATCCATAAGGGCAAGAGTTGATCCGCAAACAGATCCCATAGATGTAGAACCGTTTGAAGAAAGAGCTTCAGAAACAATTCTTATTGTATAAGGGAAAATGTCTTTCGAAGGGATCATCGGTAACAAAGCTTTTTCTGCAAGGGCACCGTGACCAATCATTCTTCTATTTGTTCCGCCCATTTTACCTGTTTCTCCTGTTGAATATGGTGGGAAGTTATAATGGTGCATGAATCTCTTTGCACCTTGTTTGTCTTCCATACCTTCTATGACTTGAGCATCCTTAGGGCCTCCTAGGGTAAGAACAGAAAGCACGTGAGTACCTCCTCTATAGAATATACCTGAACCATGAAGTATTGGTGAGATACCGCCGGCTTGAGCAAAAAGAGGTCTTACTTCATCGAGTTTTCTTCCATCGGCTCTTTTTTCATTCTTTATAGCTTGTTCATGTATAAGGTCATTTACTTTATCGTCAAAATATTTCTCAGCTAAGAACTTTTCTTCTTCAGTAATAACTTTTCCAGATTCTTCTTTCCAAATATTTTGTATCTCATCAATTTTTGCGTGTCCTGGGGTACCACTCATTACATATGACTCAATAACAGGAGCAATTTTTTCTGCATATAGATTTACAATTGAATCTGGCATCGTTGGTTCTGGAATAGACATCTTCGCTACACCAATTTCAGAAATAATTTGTTTCTGCCAAGTATTTATCTTTTCAATTTCTGTTGAGGAAAGTTTCAAAGCATCAACAATCACATTTTCCTGAGATTCATTTCCAGCAAGCTCAATCATATTTATGTTTCCGTCCTTACCGCAAGAGATTAGATCAATATCATAATCTTCATTATCTCTTTCTGTATATGTTGGATTTATTTCCCATCCGTCATTTTTATGTTTACCAACTCTCACTGAACTTACTGGTCCATGGAAAGGAATTTTTGAAACACCAAGGGCAAGAGAGGCAGCAATAACACCAAGAGTATCTGGATCATCTTGATCTAGAGAAAGCACAGTAATTACCACCTGGATATCTTTTCTAATCCATTGATCAAATAGAGGCCTGATTGTTCTGTCTACTACTCTTCCGGTAAGGATGGCTTCGTCAGAAGCTTTGCCTTCTCTTCTAGAATATCTGCTCCCCAAAATTTGTCCTGAGGCATAAAACTTTTCCTCATAATCTACTGTGAGAGGCAGATAATCAATACCATCTTTTTCTTTTTTAGAAATGACAGCTGTTGCTAAAAGCATTGTGTGTCCATACTTCAAAAGTACAGAGCCACTTGTGTTTTCTGCTAAGTCATTAAACTCAGCAATCATTTTTCTTCCACCAACCTCAAGAGAAAATTCTTTTTTTTGCATTAGATTTGCTTTGCCAACAGATTTCAGATCAGAACAAAAAGTTCTGGGCTGCATATCTGCTGGTAATAATATTAAACTAATAAAAGGAGGAAAATTACTGCATAATTTTCCTCCTTTTATAGTATCATAATCTTATTAGGCTTGCATTAGCCAAACAATTCAGAATGGGTACCAATACCTGAAAGCACCAGAACCCCTTTTTGTTTATTGATTTTATATATTAAGACTAAATCATTACATACATGGCAATCTCTATGTTCGGATAGTCCACCATTTAAGCCATGGTCTTGGTACTTCTCTTCTAGCCTTTCCTCATTTAACAGTTTATTTATTACTTCAATCAGTTTTTTCTTATCAAAATCACCAGATTTAATAAGTTTTTTAAGAGCTTTTTTATAAGGCTTAGAAAAAGTAAGTTCTAACATACTATTTCTCTAAATCCTTAAACATATCCTCCGCGTTCTTATATCTTTTGGCATGCTTTTCTGCCCAAGCTGACTCTCTTAAAAGCATTGCTTCATATTCTGGCGTAAAACCATTCTCTGTTCTTGGTTGGAAAGGTAATGCTTTATTTATTACAACCTGTCTAATAAAAGTCTTTATACCAGTGGTAATATCCATACCCAAATCCTTAAATATTTTCTGGGCATCCTTCTTGTCTTTTGAGTCTATCCTTATTTGCAATGTTGTATTCATAATACAAGTATATACAATGTAATTACATTGTCAATACATAGCCAAATAACAAAAAAGAGGCTTAAAGCCTCTTTTTTGTTATTTGTTAGGTTGATTCCTATTATTTCTATTCGTATTCGGACCCCCTAAAAGATATTTCCTTGGGTTTAGGTCTAAATCCATAAAATCATCTACCACCTCAATAAGTTTTGCTGATGTTGATTTACCATATGAAACTACTTCCACCTGACACCCCTGCACAACTTTTAAATATTCAACTAATGGAATAAAGTCACCATCTCCTGTTACAAGTATCACAGCATCTAGCTTTGGCGAAAGTGATATAGCATCTATAGCCATACCGACATCCCAATCTGCTTTCTTAGATCCTCCTGCAAATATTTGTAAATTTTTTGTTTTTGTAGTGATTCCTACTTTACCTAAAGCTTCAAAAAAGTTTTTTTCGTCCCCCGCTTCTGTAGTTATCACATAGGCTGTAGCTCTTATCAAAACCCTTCCATCAACCGCATCTTTTATTACTTGACCAAAATTAACTTTTGCACCATATAAATTCTTTGCTGAATGATATAAATTTTGTGTATCTATAAAAACACCAACTCTTTGGTTTTTATGTTTAATTACTGACATATATTTATTAAAATTATTTTTCTATTAAAATTCGACCCTGCTTACATTGTACCATTAAAAACAAAATCCGCCTTTCGGCGGATTTTGTAATAGATTATTTTAAACCAACTTTCTTTGATATCGCTGAGTATCTTTTAGGATAATTTTTCTCTAAATATTTTAAGTGTTTTTGTCTATCCGCAACCATACCTAGAAGACCTCTTCTTGAGTGATTATCTTTCGCATTTTTCTTCAAATGTTTAGTTAATTCCTCAATTTTCTTAGTAAGCATAGCAACCTGAACCTCTGGAGAACCAGTGTCTGTAGCATGAATTGCGTGCTCAACTATTACTTTTTGTTTCTTTGTTTTTGTAAGCATTGTTCTAGCATATTAGCACAATTTTAAATTTTTGCAACAGCATGATATAATATTGTGCGACATGACACTTCACGAACTCAAACAACAATTTCTAGAATATATTGAGATAGAAAAAGGACGATCTGTAAAAACAGTAGAAACCTATGACCGCTATTTAACCCTTTTCATAAATCAGTCTAAAATTACAGACGCAAAAGATATTACAAATGAAAAAGTGAGGGATTTCCGTATTTGGCTTAATCGTAGACCAGGAGCCAAAGCATATCACTTAATGGGAGAGCAAGTTTCTGAGGGTGGAACGATGACAAAAAAGACTCAAAACTATTATTTGATCGCTCTCAGGACTTTTCTTAAGTTCCTCACAAAAAGAGGTATTACTTCCCTACCATCTGACAATATCGAACTTGCAAAAGTTGGTGAAAGATCAATAGACGTTATTTCAACAAATGAATTAAGACGTTTGATGGAATCGCCAAATAAAGAAAAGAATCTAGAAAGAAGAGCTAGAGATAAGGCCATTTTAGAACTATTATTCTCCACAGGGCTTCGTGTTTCAGAGCTTTGTTCGCTTACAAATGATTTAGACTTACAAATGGATGAATTTTCTATCCGCGGAAAAGGAAATAAGGTTAGGGTGGTTTTCCTTTCTGATGAAGCAAAAAAGGCGATAAAAGACTACCTCTCTCTAAGAAAAGATATGTCTAATGCTCTTTTTGTACCAGTTACAGAAAATGACAAAGAAGAAAGTAAAACCTCTAAAGCTAAACTGAAAGAAATTCCCAGAGGACTTGATCGTAGGTCAATAGAAAGGATAGTAAAAAAATATGCAACAATAGCTGGTATTACAAAAAAGGTAACACCTCACGTAATAAGGCACTGTTTTGCAACAGATTTACTTTCAAACGGCGCAGACATTCGCTCTGTGCAAGCGATGCTTGGACATTCAAATATAGCGACAACCCAAATATATACACACGTTACGGATAAACACCTTAGAGATATACATAAGAAATTTCATAGGAAAAGTACGGAGTAGAAATAAAAAAACGGGGTCATTTGACCCCGTTTCGCATTATTCCACTTTTGCCTTATATCCCATAAGATCACACTGATCTAAAAACGCCTCATTACTGCCACATTCCTCAATCCCATAATTCATATCCTCACCGGTTTCCGCTCGATACGCCGTACCGATGGCCCAAAGATAAAGGATTGCCCTGGCAGCTTCGATACTTTCGATTCTGCCGGTGTAACATAAAAAATGTGCGTTAGAATGTCTACCGCCGCTTTTCTTTTTACTGAGATGCAAGTGCATCTCTGGAACCTTTATACCCTTGTGTTTCCCACCCTTCTGCCACATGAGTTCGAAGTGCGGAAACGTAGGTATAATCTTAGGCTCATTTTCTAAATAAAAAGCCGAGTCTATCAAAAGTTCATTCTCATTTTCGGCCTTTATAGCCAAAAACTTAAAAATGAACGTTCGTCCTAGCGGTGTTATAACTATCGCTTCTAATGGTAAACAACTGTCTTTGTTGAACATACTTACTCCTTTCATTAGTAAAATCCAATAAAAAAGTACCACAACAAAACAAAGAAGTCAAAGGAAAAGGCGAGTTTTGCGAAAGCAAAACCCGCCTTTTCCTTTTATAATCTATTCCTCTTTCTTCTCTTCAACTTTTTCTTCCTTTACCTTTTTACCCTTCATCCTTGGTCTTCTTTCCATAAAGTAGTAAACGATTGCACCAATGAGATTAGTAAAGATTATTACCAACACCCAAATAAGTTTCATATCTTTATGTGAATGCTTAATAGAATCAATCAACATAAGCAACCAAAAGACAAAAGCAATAACAGAAAGTACAGCTCCGATAATAGGGATAAGAAGTAATAAAGCTATAGGCCCTACGATTTGCTCAAAATTATTGTAAGCGTAGTTGCATCCAGATGCTTTATTAAAATTATTAAATCCATCCATCATTCTTGGTCCGTATGTCTGCGCAAGCGAAACTACTGGCAAAAAGATAGCCCCGAACAAAATTCCGATCTTTTTCATATTTTTAAAGATTAAATTAATAAAACGACTTTTATTTTCTATCTTCATATTATATCACAATATGATAGTATTATAAGCATGAAAATCATCTCTTGGAATGTAAACGGGTTAAGAGCTTTCCACAAAAAAGGTGCTTTTGATAGTATTTTCGAACTAGATCCTGATATTTTCTGTCTCCAAGAAACAAAAGCCCATCCAGAGCAACTTCCAGAAGAAGTCCGGTCCCCCGCTGGATATCACGCTTTTTTTGACCATTCAAAAGTAAAAAAGGGTTACAGTGGTGTAGCTATTTTTAGTAAAGAAAAACCTGAGAAAATAGAATACGGCATTGGGATAAGCAAATTTGATGATGAAGGTCGCACTTTGGTGGCTTATTTCAACGATTTTGTGCTATTAAACATATATTTTCCAAATGGTGGTGGAGGTGAAGACAGATTACAATATAAGCTTGAATACTATAATGAATTCCTAAAATTCATAGAAAACCTTAAAAAACAAGGTAAGTCCGTCGTTTTTTGCGGAGATGTAAATACTGCCCATAACGAAATTGATTTAGCTAGGCCAAAAGAAAACGAAAGTCATACTGGATTCTTACGTATCGAAAGAGACTGGATGGATAAATTAATTTCACTTGATTGGATAGATACTTTTAGATTTTTAAATCCAAATAAAATTCAATACAGTTGGTGGGACATGAAAACTTTTGCGCGCGATAGAAACGTCGGATGGAGATTAGATTATTTTTTTGTATCACAAGATTTAAAAAATAAAATTAAAAAAGCAGAAATTTTAGATAATATGTTTGGATCTGATCACTGCCCTGTTTTATTAGAACTGAAATAATACGGCTAAATATATGTCTTTTAGATGTCCTTTATAAAGGACATCTTTGTTTTGTGAGTTATCCACAGTTTTGTCCTTTACATGTCCTTTATATAGGAATAAAATAGTACCAGACCAAAATATTTAGGGCATCGGAAAATAAATTAGACATGCAACTCAAATTTGTTTCTCCACCGTTGATTCCTAACAGTTCTTTCTTCGGAGTCTAGCTAACTCCAAAAATGAAAGGTTTGCTTGGTAAGCCCCGTTAGTTTTTATCTCAAACTTCAGTCCTGATCTCTTCTTAATTAGAGACGACCTGAAATGAGAATGAGGGTTACACTGATCATTCGCTTTCGATAACCGCCACAATTCCAAAACTTCGCTCAGAAGTATAATAGGATGGGGCGGTTTTTTAATGGTAAAATCTCGAAATTAAGGTGTTTCATCAGAAACATACCTAAATGTAGGCATATCTACCCTATTGTGTTTCGGGTGAAACAGATTTTTGTGGAAAACTTAGCCATACTAGATTTCACAAGAAACACTTTTTAAGACTAAAACCCTTGTTTTTAAACAAAATACTCATTGTTTCATCAGAAACATATCAACCAAAGATCTAAATTGAGAAAAATAAACACAGCAAACACCTAACCAGAAGTATTTAATATCATAATCCAAATAAGTCTGTTTATATAAAATACACCCAGAAGTAGACTAAACCATACAGGTTTCTGATGAAACATATAGAAGTGTTTCTTAGAAACACTTCTATATGGGACAAAACAGGTTTCAAAGTCAGATTTTCTGTACTATATCCATATTTAAAGCCATATTTTAATAAAAGACGTATCAAAAACATCCCTATTTGAGACAGACTATTGGTCGTCTTTTATTCACATATACACATAGTTATCCACAGTTTTGTCTAAAAAGAAGCTTATTTTTAGGGTAAAAAATAGGGGATTTTGATACTTTTTACCCTTTTTATGTCAAAATATGACTTTTATTTTTACTGTCTGTCTTTAATATAAAAACAGGAGGGTTTCTGATGAAACTCAAATACAATACCAAAAAATACGTCGAGCAACTTATTTTTAATTTGCGCCCCCGGCAGGATTCGAACCCACAACAACAGTTCCGAAGACTGTTGTGATATCCATTTCACCACGGAGGCAACTTATAGATATGATACGCTAAATTAAACAAAAATCAAAAAACATTTTGATATTTCTATTTTTTATGTATAATATCCTTTAGTTGCGGGCATGGTTTAGTGGTAGAACACGTCCTTGCCAAGGATGAGATTCGGGTTCGATTCCCGGTGCCCGCACCAAATATAAAACTAATGGAAAAAGGTTACAAAGAATTTGGACCAATACCAGAAGAAGTTGCTGTAATATCAGCGGCATTAAAAAATGCTGGTTTTGAAGCATATTTAATCGGCGGTTGTGTAAGAGATATTATATTAAATATAAAACCAAAAGATTGGGATATCACTACAAATGCAAAGCCAGATGAAATAATTGCGATATTTCCAAAAACTTTCTATGAAAACAACTTCGGTACGGTTGGTGTTGTAAATGAAAGCACAGAGGATGAAACTCTGAAGGTTATTGAAATAACTCCATATAGACTTGAAACGGAATATTCTGACAATCGTAGACCAGACAGTGTATCTTTCAGTGACAAGCTAGAAGATGATTTAAAGAGAAGAGATTTTACCATAAATGCAATCGCGTTAAATATAATAGGGGAGGGTGAAAAGAAAGATTTCTATAAAGGAGAAATTACTGACTTATTCGACGGGCAGAAAGATTTGGAAAAGAAAATCCTTAAGACCGTTGGCGATGCAGTAGCAAGATTTAGAGAAGACGGGCTTAGAATACTTAGAGCGGTAAGAATAGGGAACTATGTTGGATTCAAGATTGATAAGAATACAGAAAAGGCATTAATCTCAGAATCAAATCTTTTGGAAAAGATTTCTAAAGAAAGAATTCGTGAAGAATTCACAAAAATAATAATGTCAGAAACTCCAATGGAAGGAATAAAAGCCTGTCAGAAATTTGGAATATTAAAATATATAATTCCAGAATTAGAGAAAACAATAAGTATAGAACAAAAGGGCGCTCATATTTATGATGTTTGGGAACATTCTCTTAGAGCATTACAGCAGACGGCAGATAAAAATTGGCCTTTGGAAATAAGATTAGCGGCACTACTTCACGATATAGGTAAACCAAAATCTCGTAGAGCAGGTATTGGCGGAGAAAAATGGACCTTCTATGGTCATGAAGTGATCGGTGCAAGAATGGCAGAAAAAATCCTGCTTGATTTGAAGTATTCTAAAAAAATAATTGAAAAAGTAGTAAAACTAGTAAGATGGCACATGTTCTTTTCTGATACAGAACAGATAAGTCTTTCTGCGGTGAGGAGAATAATCGCTCAAGTAGGGAAAGATAATATCTGGGACCTTATGAATGTCCGCATCGCCGACAGAATAGGCATGGGAAGGCCAAAAGAGAGCCCATATCGCTTCAGAAAGTATAAAGCGATGATTGACGAAGCTATGAGAGATCCGATCTCTGTGGGCATGCTTAAGATCGATGGTAAGAAACTCATGGAAGTTACAAAAGAAGAGCCTGGACCAAAGGTGGGTTTTACTTTACATGCGCTTCTAGAAGAGGTTTTGGAAAATCCAAAACTAAATACTGAAGAATATTTAGAAAACCGTGCGAAAGAACTGATAAAATTACCGGTAAAAGAATTGAAAGAGATGGGGGATGAAGGAAAGAAAAAGAAAGAGGAAGAAAATGAAGAAGAGGTGAAAAAGATTAGAGAGAGACATTATGTAAAATAATATAAAAATTTCTCGCAAATTTTTATATTTTGTGTTAGTATCTTTTGCAGATATCGGGGCGTGGTGTAACGGTAGCATCCATGCTTTGGGAGCATGTAGTCCGAGTTCAAATCTCGGCGCCCCGACAAAAATATTTAAGAACTCAAATACAGAGTACTTTTTATGTGTGATAGGGATAGCTATTGACAAATCTATTTAATCTTGCTATACTAGTTATAGTTAGATTTTGGGTTAAGTTGTGTTCTTTAAACAATAAAAGAAAGGCAGGAAGATGAAAAAGCAATTCCAAGAATTGTATCCTTGGTCAGCAGAATATGTAATCGCACATGCAAAGTGGCATAAAAGCAGAGGCCGCAGGCCATCGGTACAATACCGTGGTATCCGCAATCCGGAAAAGGCTTTGGCATTGGCAATCATAATGAACGCCGACCAGCAATTCGAAGACGTCATCATCGAAAGCGTTGAAGGTAAGACCTTCACAAGACAAGATGGGTGGTCGTTTGCTGTGCAGGCAGAATGTACTGTTATACCCAAACCTGGTGACGTTGCCCGCTTCTACGGAAGGGGGATCGGAAGTACGGTCAGAGGACTGGATATCAATGGAGTGCAGTGCTACTACCGCACAGAAAAACAGCAGAAAGAAGAAGACGCTCAATGGGTTGAAAACTATCATGCAGAAAAGAAAGCTGAGTTTGAAAAAAACAAAGCAGACATGGATGCAAGATACCAAAAGTTACCGGCGCTATTCCAAAAAAGAATAGATAAATTCAGGACAAATAATCCTGACTTTCGCTGGGAATATGAACCCTACGAAATGTTCTGTTGCGAACAAGCAGTAGTAATTGCCACAGCAATCGGCAAGAAAATTCTAGATGATATCGGGCCAATCGGTCTATCTCTGGAAGAAGCAAAGCTAGTCGTGTTCCAAAAAGCACCCGAAACAATCGAAAAATTCACAAAAATGGACTGGGAAGACCAAAAGAAAAGCATCCCAGAGCTGAGTGACGGCCATAGCGGAAATACCTTTGGGTGTGCCATTACACTAACAAGGCTATACCTCAGTGAAGATTCGGGAAACATCGTGAAAATGCACGGGGCATTGTCTCCGCTAGTTGGTTCCAAAGAGTACGGCTGTATTCCAAGGGACTAAAAAAACTAAGCGGATTCCAATTGCTTAACTGCCAGGTCTTCGGACTTGGCAGTTTTTTATTGTTTAAATTCTGCTTTTAATATAAAATAAGTTTATGAAGATAGTCTTAATTGGTGGCCACCCTAAGGGTTTTAAAGAACCTTTTGATATAAGAACTAAATCTGGAAAGATTCTAAGGAAAATGACTTCTGAATTAAATATTAATCCAGTCTTTTTTGATTTATGGGATAATCAAAAGGAAGAAGACACCAGAATTATAAGCCCTGCTACTCATAAAAAATTATCAAGTTTTGTAAAAAAAGATTATACTTTAATAGTGCTTGGAAGGTATATTGAAAAGGCCGTTACAGATAGCGGTTATGAATGTAAATACTTACCACACCCAGCGAGCAGAGACCACAAATATATTAAATTGCTTAAACAAGGATTAATAAATCTGAAATAACCAATATGAAATTTAAAGACAGAATATACGGCGAGGTTGAAATAACAGAACCAGTATTAATTGAAATAATAAATGGTCAAACACTACAAAGGCTTAAGGGCGTTGACCAAATAGGTTATCCTGAACCATACTTCCCAGGGAAAGGATATTCACGTTTTGAACATTCTGTCGGTGTTTGCCTACTTCTCAAAAAATATGCTGCTCCTATTGAAGAACAAATAGCTGGGTTAATTCATGACGCGTCTCACTCTGCCTTTTCTCATTGTATCGACTATGTTTTTAGTGCTGGAGTAGAAGGGGAGAAAGAACATACATATCAAGACGATATATTAGCCGATTACATTAAAAAAACAGAGATACCAGAAATACTTAAAAAATATGGGTTTGATTTAGAATATATTCTTGATGATAAAAATTTTCCACTTAAAGAAAAAGATCTGCCAAATTTATGTGCCGACAGAATAGACTACTCCCTCAGAAGCACCGTTATCTTTGAAGAAATGAGTAGTGTCGATTGGTTTTTGGATAATGTTAAAACAGAAAATGGTGATTGGGTCTTTACCGACCTAAAAGCGGCAAAAAAATATGCAAGATTATTTATTAAATTAAATTCGATTTATTATTCTGGATTGTTGTCAGCAAAAATGCTTAGAACAACAGGAGATTACGTAAAACACGCTCTTTCAAAAGAATATATATCCACAGATGAACTTTATACAACGGACAAAGAGGTCCTTTTAAAGATTGAACCAAACCATACCGAGGATAAACATTTAAAGAAGCTATTCGATAGAATGAATGGTGAAATTAAATGTATAAATAATAAAGACGATTATGACGTAGAAGTCTTTTGTAAGTCTAGAATTGTTGACCCGTTATGCAAATACAAGAGTAAGATAATAAGAATTTCTGAAATTGACCAGGAACTAAAATCCCTTATCGAAAAAGAATCCGAACCTAAAAAATATTTCCTAAAATTCGATAAATAACATGACAAAAAGATTTCAAAGAAACATAGAAGACTTCAAATGTGAGAACTGTGGTAATGAGGTGACGGGGAACGGCTATACAAACCATTGTCCCAAGTGTTTATATAGTAAACACGTAGATATAAACCCAGGAGATAGAGCCTCTTCTTGTGGTGGTCTTATGGAACCGATAGGTATAGAGAAGAAAAATAGGGAAGAGAGAATAATACATAGATGTAAGAAATGCAGATTTGAAAAAGCAAATAAAATACAGAAAGATGATAATTTTGATTTGATTGTGGAGATTTCTAAGAAACAAAAATAGTTTTGCTAAAATAAAGGTTTTTTGCTAATATACAAAAGCAATGCGGGTATAGTTTAGTGGTAAAACAGAAGTTTTCCAAACTTCGGTCGGGCGTCCGATTCGTCCTACCCGCACAAATTTAAAAACCCCCAGATTTTTCTGGGGGGTTTTAATAAGCTGAATCTTACTTATTATCTGGTTTGGAAATAAATATCACGATAATAGATAGCAAAAGCAGAATTCCACCAACCTCCAATATCTTAATAGCAATGTCTTTTGACTCTGGACCACCGACCAAATCAAACACAAACATAATCCCTAATATAGCCAATATTATTGAAATAATTAACGCTATTACTTTAGATACATTTTTCATGCCGTATATTTTGTTATAATTAATAATACTCCTATTAATTATACACCAAACAAAAAATCGCCGAAAGGCGATTTTTTGTTTATTTTATTTTTATATAAAATTATTTAACTGCGTCCTTCAAAGCTTTTGCTGCTCTGAATTTTGGAACCTTCATAGCTTTGACCTGGATAGTTTCACCAGTTCTTGGGTTTCTTGCTGTTCTTGCTGCTCTTGCTTTTACTGAGAAAATACCAAGACCTGCGACAGAAACATCATCTCCCTTCTTAAGTGAACCTACGATAGAATCAAAAACTGTATCAACAACTTGTTCTGCTTGGACTTTAGTTCCATTTAGAACAGCGTGTACTGCTTCTACGATAGCTGCTTTATTCATAATAATTTGCAAATTATTTCGTACACCTGGTCAGAGACATACGAACCTTTTAATAAAAACCCTAAGTATTTTCGTGTCTCTGCTCGAGCAGATCCAAACACCAAGGGGTTAAAGACCTACTGACTATTATAATACCTTGGTTTTAAAGCGCAATAGGGAAATATATATTTACAAAATAGTAAAAAGTGTTTTAATTTTGGTGAAATAGTAATAAAAAAGGCCGATTTTATTAAGTAAAATCGGCCTTTTTTATTTTATCCTTTAATTATCTAGCGTACTCTATAACTCTAGATTCTCTTATTATTGTAACCTTTATTTCTCCTGGGTATTTTAGTTCTCCTTCAATTTTATCCGCTACATCTCTAGCGAGTTTCTTAGCTTCAATATCTGAAATCTTTTCTGGTGTAACAAATATTCTTATTTCTCTACCAGCTTGAAGTGCATATGATTTCTCAACGCCATCAAAAGAGTTTGCGAGAGCTTCGAGTTCACCGAGCCTCTTCAAATAGTTTTCAATACTGTCACTTCTTGCGCCTGGTCTTCCTCCTGAAATAGTATCTGCTACTTGTACGATTACGGCTTCAAGATTTTCAACAGGATATTCTTCGTGGTGAGATTGCATCGCTTTGATGATATCTTCACTTACTCCAAATTTCTGTAAAATTCTTCTACCGATTTCTACGTGTGTACCAGCAACTTCGTGATCAAGAGCTTTACCTATGTCATGGAGTAGGGCACCAGCCTTTGCTACTTGTACATTTGCACCGACTTCTTCAGCAATCATTCCAGCCATGTGAGACATTTCTATTGAGTGTTGCAAAACATTCTGTCCATAGCTAGTTCTGAAATGTAATCTTCCAAGTATCTGAACGACTCTAGGATCAAGATTTATAATTCCACATTCATATACAGCTTGATCTCCTTTATCTTTTATAATTTTATTTATATCTTGCTGAGCTTTTTCTACAATCTTTTCAATTTTTGCAGGTTGGATTCTTCCATCCAAAAGCAAATTCTCAAGAGCCACTCTCGCAACTTGTCTTCTGATTGGATCAAAAGAAGAGATTGTAATAACACCAGGAGTGTCATCCACAATAACCTCAACTCCAGTAACTCTTTCAAAAGCCTTGATATTCTTACCTTCCTTTCCGATAATCTTTCCTTTCATTTCGTCAGAAGGAATACTAAGCATGGTAGACATAATATCTGGTGAAACAGAAGTAGAAAGTCTTTGAATAGAAGTGGTGAGAATTTCTTTTGCTCTGTGTTCCAATCTTTCTGCACCCATTTCTTCAAGTTTCTTCATTCTACCCAAAATATCTTCTTCATTTTTCTTCTCTACAGAAGAAAGCAAACTATTCTTTGCGTCTTCCTCTGACATTTTTGCGATAGATTGCAGATCGACAATCTTCTGAGCTTCCATCTTCTCTGCTCTCTCACGAATTTCTTTTATCTCAACAACTTTTTGTTTAAGATTTTCAACTTCTTTATCAATATCTGCCTGTCTATTATCCAAAAGAGATTCTTTTTTTATAAGACGATCTTCTGTTTGTTTAAACTTTTCTTCTTTTTCTTTTGCATCCTGCTTTGCTTCTTTCAATATATCAACAGATTTTGTTTCTGCTTCAATAATGACCTTCTTTGCCTTTTCCTCGGCCTCAAGCATCATTTGTCTGATCTCAAGTTCCATTGAGCCCTTTTTACCAAGTGAGATTATAAGTCTCAAGAAGTAACCGACAGCAATGCCAATAAGGCCTGCGAGGCCTGCGAGGATTATTGCGATTTTTAATGTCATGTACGTGAAAAAGATTCCGTCTCTTTAGACTTTGAGAACTAGTTCCATGTTTAGCTTATTTAGTTGTATTTTTCTTCTTAAAAACATATAACGTGCCTTAAAATCTGCCAATTCCAGAATCTTAAATTTAAAATTAGTAACATAATTATAATATAGTATTTAAAAAGATTTGTCTACTATTGAATAGGGAATACAAAAAGGCGGTTTTGCTTCGCAAAACCGCCTTTTTTCTTTCCATTTTATATCACCTTATCAATCACTCCATACTTCTTCGCCTCATCAGATGACATGTAATAATCTCTGTCTGCATCTTTCTCTATTTGAGCAAGGGTTTTACCCGTATGATCCGCCATCATTTTGTTTAGTTTGCTCTTTAATTTCAAAATCTGTCTTGCTGTTATTTCAATATCAGAAGCCTGACCTTGCGCACCACCCATAGGTTGGTGAATCATTATTTCAGAATTTGGTAATGAAAATCTCTTTCCTTTCTTTCCAGCAGAAAGCAAAAGCGCTGCTGCTGAAGCTGCAAGTCCTACGCAAACAGTAGAAACATCATTTTTCACATGATTCATTGTGTCTAAGATAGCAAGCGCTGCGGTGACAGAACCGCCAGGGGAGTTGATATAAAGCTGAATATCTTTCTTTGGATTCTCAAATTGTAAGAATAAAAGCTGAGCAATTACAATATTTGCTGTTTCATCATCTATTACTCCACCTAAGAAAATGATATTCTCTTTAAGAAGCCTTGAGTAAATATCAAAAGCCCTCTCTCCATACTGACTTTTTTCTATAACTGTTGGTATTAAGTTCATATATAGTAAGGATACAACAGTAAAAGTACAAAATCAAATTTCTCTTTATACTTACCAATATTTGCTATATACTATAAATAATTATGCGTTTACATAGATTTTATATAAGTGAGCAATTACAAGTCGGAAAAGAAATCCGAGTAGAAGATGCAGAACTTTTAAACCAATGGGGAAAGGTATTTAGACTTTCTGCAGGGGATAAAGTGATTCTTTTTAATGGGGAAGGATCCGACTTTGAAACGACTTTTAAAATTCTTTCAAAAAAAGAAGCAGTGCTTGTGATTGATAAGGAAATAGAAAATAAAAATACATCAAAAACAGAACTTCATATATTCCAATCGATAATTAAGAAAGATAATTTTGAACTCATAGTACAAAAATGTACAGAAATAGGAACTTTTGCTTTTCATCCTGTAATTTCAGAAAGAAGTGAGAAAAAAGATTTAAATACGGAAAGATTAGTAAAAATTTCCAAGGAAGCTAGTGAGCAATCCTTCAGAACAACAGTACCAAAAATATTTGAGCCATTACAATTAGAAAAAGCTCTTGAAAATTTCGATGGAGAACCTTATGTATTAGATTTTGATGGAGAAAATATAAAAAATATAAATGCAAATAAAATTGGCCTCGTCATCGGGCCAGAAGGGGGATGGAGTGGAAAAGAAAGAGAATATTTTAAGACAAAAAATATAAAATCTGTTTCTCTGGGTAATCCAGTATTACGTGCGGAAACAGCTGCAATAGTCGGAAGCGCTTTAATACTACTTAAATGATTTATTTCTACTACGGCACAGATACAGAAAAAGCTAGCAAAAAGGCCAATTCAGCCCTAGATTCTTCCCTTAAAAAGCATTCTGATGCGACACTTATAAAAATAGGAGCCGAAGAACTTTCTCAAGAGAGAATAGATGAACTCGTAGGAACACAAGCTCTTTTCTACAATAAATATCTTGTATACTTTTATAAAACTTTTGAAAATAAAAATAATAAGGAATTAATATTAAAAAATATAAAAGATTTAGCAAAATCTGAAAACTTTTTTATATTCACTGAAGGCAAGATGGATAAAGCGGGACTTACAAAGATAGAAAAGGCAGCGGAGAAAGTAGAAGAGTTCGTAAAACCAGAAAAAAAATTAAACAAAAAAGAGGAGCTTGCCCTAAAAGGGGAGAAGATAGATTTCTTTGAATTCTCAAATGCATTGGGAGAAAGAAATAAAAAAGGACTCTGGGTTTTATACCAAGATGCTTTAGCAGAACAAGTGCCCGCAGAAGAAGTACATGGAATATTTTTCTGGCAAATAAAAAGTATGTTACTTGCTAAAAAAAGTAAGAGTGCGGATGAGGCTGGTATGAAACCATACCCATTTCAAAAAGCAAAAGAATATTCTAGGAACTATAATAAAGAAGGGGAGTTGGAATCGCTTGCAGAAAAACTCGTATCAATGTATCACGAAGCTCATAGAGGAAGTATTGATTTCTTTGTTGCACTAGAGAAATTTATTTTAGAGCTGTAGATAATAAAAAACCACCCCAGTGTTTCGGGGTGGCGTGTTTTCACTCGTTCGGTCGGACAAGAAAGAAAGGGAGCTTCTCGTGCTTACTGACAAATTTCTCGCTACCTTCACCATCGCAACCATTTGTGGTGAATATAAGGTCACCAGAATCATGCGAACTAGACCAGTAGAAAGAAACCAGGTTCAACATGCCGCCACGTATTGCCAACAGTTCGGCTTTTGTTGGTAACCTCCACTCTTTCTCATCTTTTCGAATGTGCCGATTAAGATCTTCTGCTTTCTCTTTTGCATGATACCAGCTCATTCTGGGGAAACACTTACTCCATTCCATTCCACAGTCATTAGTGGTCATGAGAATTTCAGCGATTTGAGCCGCTTTCTTTTTATCAGACAAGATTTTTCGTATATCTCTGTCTGACCCACCGGCATCCAGGACTGCGTGTGTGAGCTCTTTTATAAGCTCAAACACTGTTCCAGCATAACCCAATATGTCACTGCGTTCCTTGCTCATCTTCTCTCCATCTGCACTTTCGTGCCTTTTGGCCTACTCCCTATACAGACACCGTGTCCATATCTAGAGCCTACCGTTTTTCAATGTATCTATTTTTAACATTACACATCAAAAATACTTTTGTCAAACAAATAAAAACCCCGTAAAAAACACGGGGTTCTAAGATAAGGCTCATTTTCCTTTCTCTTCTTTTTTATCACCAAACTTCTTCTGCAAGTGACAGGCGCAAGTACATTGTTCTGCACCTAAAGTAGGGTGCTCTCTATGTCCTGGGCATTCACTATGTTTTTTTTGTATACACTCATGAAAAATTTTCAAAGCAAGTTTTTTTGTATGCACAGATACCACCTTTCTATAATAAATACTACTACACCCTAAAATAAAAACAAATTTAAAAACCCCGTCTTCTGTACGGGGTTTGATAGTGGCTATCCACTATCATGAGGAGTAATAGATACGGTGACCAATGGTGTTTGGCGTATTTTCTGATGGCATGAGCAAGAGCATTGAGATCCGTCGTTTGGACATTCTCCAGAGGCAGTGATTTCTCTTGGGCACATATTATGATTGCCTTCTAGACACTCTCGAAACACATTGTTCTTCATATAAACCTCCTTTCTACAATAATAATATTACTTTAGAGAAAAACATCAATCATATAAAAACCCCGTGATCAAACGGGGCTGTGTGGATCTTATCCACCATTATGATCAATGGGTTTACCGACCACGATCTCCGCCTTTTTCTTATTGTGGCAAGAACAATTGCACATTGAACCGCCATAATGTCCTGGCGGAGCCGTATGCTGTCGCGGACACTTATCATGATTTCCGTTAATACATTCAGGGAAAGTTGTTATTTGTACCATAAGGCTCTCCTCTCTAAAAATAAATAGTACTCCATTTAAAAACAAAAACAAGTTTATAAAATTGGACTTTTTAATAATTTCTTGTTATATTTTGTTAGCATTTTTTTAAGTTAAATTAATGTGATGCGCCCGTAGCTCAGTCGGTAGAGCAGCTCCCTTTTAAGGAGATGGTCGTAGGTTCGATTCCTACCGGGCGCACAGATAGTCACTATTATAACTTTTTGAATAATAAGGTTTGTTTGATAGGGGATTGGGGAATTCCTAGGCTTTTTAGATATACCCAAATAGTAATCGAGCTACTATTGACTTTTGCTGCATAGTATGATATCGTTTTAAATAGATACATAAACCCATAGCAGAAAGATCTTCAAAATGAAAACAAAAACGTTTGTTATTATCTTATCAGCGCTGCTCTTGAGCATAGTTCTTATTTTTGAGTATGTTAAAGAGAGCACAAGACAATCCCAAAAATCTGAGCTGTCACAATTCCAAAAACAAGTAACACAAGTAGCGGAGCAGCGCCAAAAGCAAGCGACGGAAATAATAAACACCGTAAAAGAAATAAATGAACAGAACGATAAAGGAAACGAGAGGACAGTTGAACACCAGCGGATCCTGGACAAAGCTAGTCACAAACTAGCACAAAAAGGATTTTACGAAGCTGAGCTCCTCGGCGTTAGCGATGAAGGAGTGTGTGTCTCTGTAACAAAAGAAGGGAAGATTCATATTATGAAAATTCGCTTTACAAGTTGCGGTGGCGCCATCATCGACGATGCGGTGAGTAAAGAGCGAGTCTTATCATTTTAATGATGACCTGGGCCTGTCCAACAATGGATAGGCCCATTTTTATTCTCCCATCTCCCCAGTAGGAATCTAACTATCTATTGACTTTTATAGTATAAGCGGGTTTTTTATTTATTCACCACTTTAATAAATTAAAACAGCCATTGACTTTTGATATACAACGTGATACTATCGGATACAGACAACCTAGTTGTTAACTAATTTTACCTCACCCACACAGGCGAGAAAGGTTAGAGAATTTTAAACACAAAGGAGAACAGAATGAACTTCATAGACGCCATTGTTTGTTTTTCATTGGTATGTCTCTCGAGTTGGTCAGTAAATAAGAAAAGATACGGGTGGGCAACCTTTGCCATATTACTACTGATCACACTCATCTTTGCTGCGTTAATTCAAGCAATTAACGACAAGTAAAATGAACGAGGAGTCCTTGCATCACCGCAAGGACTTTTTTATTTATTCACAAAACCAAAACCTCCGTTCTTTTCATTGTACATACAATCAACATCCGTCCAGTTGCACCTAGCAACAGTTCTGTCTATGCGACTCACATTTGATCGTGGGTTTTCCAATGAAGCAAATATTGAATATGCCTTTCCGCCATTAATACTCCAATATGTGTAGAAGTAGGAACCCTTTTTCCAACCAGAACCAGCGTAAAGATCTTTGTTTATAGGGTCAATCGGTAAAGGATATAGGTATTTATTCAAATAATTTTGTAAGTTCAACCAGCTTTCTGCCGGACAACATGATGTTGGGGGATTAAGAGTAAGACTTAATCCAGAGGCTGTATTCGCAACGGGATATATACCATTTTCTAAATAATAAAGTTCAAGAGCATTCCTTATTTGCGTTAAATCCTGAACTCTTCTGACGTCTCTCGCTTTACTTCTTGCAGAATTAAATTGACCTATAACAATAGAGGAGAGAAAGGAAATTATCGATATAACCACCAACAATTCTATTAATGTAAAACCTTTCTTCTTCATAAAAAACTATAATCCAATTATATCAAATCCAAAGGCTCCAGCTCCTGTAAAAATAAGGGAAAAAGAAATCGCGAGCATCAAAACATAAAAAGGAAGTGTCCTCTCTTCAATCCCTTCTTCTCTATACTCTAAGATAGCAGAAGCGAGGTAAATCATTGAAAATACTATTGCAACTATCTGAGTATAAGCACCACCAATGAGCATAAGACCCCCAATGATTTCAACAACAGCAAATAATCTTATAAAGATCCCAGCAGGCCTGAAATGAATAGTATCAAAAAGGGCAGTCCATCGAGATCTTTCTTTGGTTAATTTCAATGAACCAAGATTAATAGCAATAAAACCAATAATAATTCTAAGAACCAACGGTGCAAAAATACCAAATGTTAAAAGTTGTGGAAATGTATTTAATATCATATATAAATATTATATCACAACTTACACTTGCGAATAAGAGATATTCTTGTAGTATTTTAGATATGAAACCCCAAAAGGTAGTGATACTAGATAATGTAAGAAGTATACACAATGTAGGTTCTATTTTCCGCACATCAGATGCTCTTGGGATAAATAAAATATATTTGTGTGGATACACACCAACACCGAAAGATAGATTCGGAAGAGAGAGACAAGATTTAGCCAAAGTAGCTCTCGGAGCAGAAAAAGATATTGAATGGGAATATGTAAAAGAAACAAAAGATATAATAAAGGCTCTTAAAAAAGAAAAGTACCAGATAATTGCGGTAGAGCAAGCAAAAAATTCTGTAGACTATAAAGAAGTAAGAACAAAAGCCCCGGTAGCCCTTGTAATGGGGAATGAGGTGGGGGGTATAGAAAAAGATATTCTTAAACTTGCAGATGTCATAGCTGAAATACCAATGAATGGAAATAAAGAAAGTCTAAATGTTTCTGTGTCTTTTGGAATAGCGGGGTATGAGATATTTGGAAAATAAAAACCAGTCGCTAGAAACGACCAGTCTTGAACTTCTATAACCCTCCGATTATAGTCTTTCTCATCTTTTCAAGATCTACAGGAGCAAGGACTACCTCACGCCACCTCCTCACACAATCTGTCCCAGCAAAAAGGACTCCTTCCTCTTTTACTGCAACTACATTAATAATAGCTGTGCCACATCCACATGGACAAGTTTCATTTGCCATAAATAAACAACCTCCTAAGATTATGCTATATTAGAAGGATTAAAAAATCAAACATATGAACATCAAAAAAATTATACCAAAGAAATTATTCGCAAAACTCCAACCAGCATACCACTACTCTCTTGCTATACTCGGAGCTATTCTATACCGCTTTCCATCGGAGAAAATGATCGTAATAGGAGTGACAGGAACAAAAGGGAAGACCTCTGCAATTAACTTTATTTGGTCAGCTCTCACAGCCGGCGGATTTAAAACCGGAATCATAAGCACAGCAAATATAAGAATTGGTAAAAAAGAATTTTTAAATAAATTCCATATGACAATGCCTGGAAGATTTGTCATACAAAGATTTATGAGAGAAATGGTAAATGCAGGATGTAAATATTGTATTGTGGAAACAACTTCAGAAGGAATAAAACAATACAGACATATTGGAATAAATTACGACATCGCAGTATTTACAAATCTTTCTCCAGAGCACCTCACATCACATGGTGGCAGTTTTGAGAATTATAAAAATAAGAAAGGAGAACTTTTTGCAAAACTTTCTAAACTAAAGAAAAAGAAAATTAATGGTGAAGTAATAAAAAAAATATCCATAGCAAATGTAGACAATGAACACTCAGAATATTTCTTGAATTTCCCAGCAGACAAAAAAATAACTTTCGGAATAAATACTAAATCAGATTTAGTTGCGACAGACATAAAAGAAGATTCTTCTAAAGTCTCCTTCAAAGTTTTAGACTCAAACTTTGAACTTTCTATTTCAGGAAAATTTAATATCTATAATGCACTCCCAGCGATTGCAATCGCAAGACTCGCAAAAATAGAAGATGAAATAATTTCCAAAGGACTAAAAGAGCTCACTATAATCCCAGGAAGGATGGAGAGAATAAATGAGGGGCAAAATTTCACCATGATTGTTGATTATGCACATGAAAAAGAAAGTATGACAAATGTTCTAAGTACTGCACAAATAATAAAACCGGAGGGAGGAAAAGTGATCGTACTTCTCGGAGCAGAAGGTGGAGGTAGAGACAAAACAAAAAGACCACTGATGGGAGAAATTTCTGCAAAACTTGCAGACTATGTAGTAATAAGTAATGTAGATCCATATGACGATGATCCTAAAGAAATTTTGGAAGACATCGCAATCGCATCAGAAAAATTTGGTAAAAAAAGAAATGAAAATTTATTCGTAATCGAAGACAGAAGAGAAGGAATCAAAAAAACCATAGAGCTTGCAAAAGAAAATGATGTGATCATAATCACAGGAAAGGGAGCAGAACAATCTATGATAATCAGTGGAAATAAAATACCTTGGGATGATAGAAATGTGGTAAGGGAAGAATTGAAAAAGTATTTAAATAAGTAAAAGAAGGGGGGGGTACTAAGTACCCCCTTTCTTTTTTTCTATTTTAGCCTTAATCTTTAATTATGCCCGAGCTACCAGAAGTAGAAACAACAGCAAGAATGTTAAACAAGAGAATTAAAGGTCTCTCTATTTCTGATATCTGGACCGACTATGATTCCTCATTTCACAAAGGCAAAGAAAATATAAAAGATAAAAAATATTTCCCTAAATTCAAAAAGGAATTGGTGGGCAAAAGGATCTTGAATGTAGGAAGAAGGGCAAAGAATGTGTTAATCAACGTTTCAGGAGGCAAAACCATACTAACCCACATGAAGATGACTGGGCACTTCCTCTATGGCAAATATGAATTTAAAAATAAAAAATGGTTCCCTACAGAAGATGGATTACTAAAAGATCCGTTTAATCGTTTTGTTCATTTAGTTTTCACACTTTCAAATCACAAACATTTAGTACTCTCTGACATGAGAAAATTTGCAAAGGTTTATGTCTTTGAAACAAAAGAGATAAACAAAATAAAAGACTTAAGAGATCTCGGGCCAGAACCTCTAGAAAAAAGTTTCACTTTCAAAAAATTCGAGGAAAGATTACTGAAAAGACCGAACAATAAAATTAAAACTGTTTTAATGGATCCAGAAATCGTAGCTGGAATAGGGAATATATACTCAGATGAAGCTCTTTGGGCATCAAAAATCCATCCGGAAACAAAAGTAAAAGATGTGAACAATAAGAAACTTGAATCCCTCTACAGAAATGTTATAAATATACTTCAACAATCAATAAAGGTGGGTGGGGATTCGATGTCTGACTATAGAAATCCAGACGGCGAAAAGGGAAGATATCAAGATTCTCACAAGGTATACAGAAGAACTGGTGAAAAATGTTCACTTCCTGGTTGTGACGGTATTATTAAAAAAATAAAAGTTGGTGGCAGAAGCGCACACTATTGCGATAAGCACCAAATATTAAATTAAATAAAAACTCTCTAATAAATCAGAAATGATTTCAAAGATTGTTTAAATAAATGGAAGGATATAGCGAAGACTTTTTAAATTTTATTAAATTTATATTAATTTTTGCGGTTGTTTTTTATATAGGAAATATTCTTAAAAAAGATATGGCATCTCGAGGTGTTTTTGGTGTGGAAAAACAAATGTCAGTAACAAAAAAACCAATACAAAAAGAAATCTTTAGTAACAACCCTGCAACAATAAGATACGCTTGGTAAATTACTTTCCAAGTATTTTTAATGCTTCTCTTATTCTTTCACTAGTATTAGTAATATTCTTTTCAACTTTTTTAAGAGCTTCTCTAGAATCTCTCTGAGAATATCCAAGGGCCTTAAGAGCTTCTGCTGCATCAAGTTCATCTCTCAAACTTATATCATCGCTCTGCACACCAACTTTATCTTTCAATTCCAAAACAATTTTCTCCGCGACTTTTTTCCCTATACCAGAAACTTTTGTAAGGTGGGAAGTATCCCCGGAAGAAATAGCCATCTTAAGTGCGCCTATAGAACTTATATTTAAAATATTTAATGCGGTCTTCGGGCCAATACCAGAAATAGAAATAAGCATTTCAAAAAATGCCAACTCGTCCTGTTGAGTAAACCCATATAAATCTAAAGCATCTTCTTTTACAACAAGATGAGTGAGCAAGCTAATAGCTTTTCCTTTTTCTGCAATTTCAATATTTTCTGAGGTAGTAAAAACCTTAAAACCGATACCGCCGACACCAGCTACTATGTATTTATCTGCCTTGTCCCAAACGACGCCTTCTATTTTAGAAATCATACCTATATATTATCACAAATACATTTTTTAAAAATGAGTTGTGATATAATACTTAGTATATGAAGATACAAAAAATCACTCTTTCTTTGATATTTATTACTTTATTCCTATTCATTTTTACTCAATCAGCTTCAGCTGCTACTTGTGGAAGAGTAGATTATAATGGAGATTACTGGTATCAGTGTAATAACAATCAAATTACAAAAACTGCTGTTACTTTTTTTAACGACAGAATAAGTAATTTCGCCACGACAACAACTACAGTCTCATGGAATTTTTATGATGGGTTAACTCATGCAACTACATCATATTCAAATTTATTACCACCATATAATTTCGGCGGAACATACACCAACGAAATTTTGACTGTAATTAACCCTTTGACGTCTACTTATAGTTGCCCCACTGGCTATACTGCTTATCAATTTATTGCTTACGGGAGACGTAACGATTATAATAATTATTATTGCCTAGCAAATCAAAATATTCCTTCCCTGGTTAATTTTGGAGGAATGTATGCTACTGATAACAGAGATTCGTCAGTGATCTCAAATAATCCCATAACCGGAAATGCTACTTGTCCAAGTGGTTACATAAGCCAAGCCTTTGGTAGATCGGAAAATAATTATGAGACTGGTTACTATTGTTATGCCACGAGTTCTTCTGTCGTTCCTGTAAGTAAATTTGGAGGTTTATATATTCCTACTTGTGTAAATGAAGACTTTAAAAATATAGTCACCAATAATTATAGCTGCCCATATAATTTTTCTGATGCTGAAGTATTTAAAACTTCATGTAATGGAGTACATCTTTGCTATCAGAGATGTGACGGTGTTCAAGATGTAAATCTTACCATCTCTTCCAACACCCAAAACTACGATCTATTCACTGCAGCTGGTTCCCCAACTTGTCCAGTGAATGTAAACCTTACAATAAATTCTGGAATTGTTGTTTCTTCCGCGACAACATCTAAGGCAGCAATCTATGGTAGTTCAAATCTTCCAACAGGTTCTACTGTAAACATAATCAATAATGGAACTATTCATGGGAAAGGAGGTAAGGGTGGAGACGGTCAGTATCCTATTGCTTGGTATCAAGCTGGCGCAGCATCTCCAATACTCAACTCCATGATAGAAGGTGAGCCCGGGAAAAGTGGGAGCGATGCAATTAGTATCATCGCTGATACAAAAATATTTAACTCTGCAGGAAAAATATTGTCTGGTGGTGGTGGTGGTGGAGGAGGAAAGGTAATAGTTGGATCATATTGTTCTGGTTCTGCTGGTGGCAATGGTGGTAGCGGCGGAGCAGGCGGCGGAGCAGGCGGTATTTGGAATCGTCCTTATAATTTTGTTGGTATGAATGGTAATAACGGTACTTCTGGTACAGGGGGTACCGGTGGTGCTGGTACTTTGACCATGTGTATGAGCGGTTGGGGCATGGGTTCCTATGGTGGGAAGGGTGGAAATTACGGAGAGAATGGTCAAAATGGTGGTGGATATTCAACTTTCTATTATGATGGCACGACAGTACAGCATGGAAGTTTCTACCCGTGCGATTTCGGGTTTAATAGTAGTTCATGCAATGCTGGTGGTTCTGCTGGAAAATCTATTAACAACGTTGATAATTTTAGTTTATGTGTTAACGGTAAAACCCCAGAAACAGTCAAGGGTGATATCCTTGGAACATACGATACAAACTGCAATGTGTGCGGAACAATCCAAACAAAAAACCTCACCATCTCTTCCAACACCCAAAACTACGATCTCTTCATCGCCGCTGGTTCACCTAGCTGCCCAGTAAACGTAAACCTTACTATCAATTCTGGAATTGTTGTTTCTTCCGCGACAACATCTAAAGCTGCAATTTATGGTAGTTCAAATCTACCAACAGGTTCTACTGTAAACATAATTAACAACGGAACTATTCATGGAAAAGGAGGAAAGGGTGGCCCAATATCTATATCCAACGTTAAAGGGTACGACGGATCAAATGCCGTTAGTCTCATCGCCTCTACAACAATTAACAACTTAAACGGCTATGTTTTGGGTGGGGGAGGTGGTGGAGGTGCTGGTTCAAATTCTAATACCGGA
>JBAYKL010000006.1:0-9562 GCA_041664585.1 Minisyncoccota bacterium
AACTTCATGAGGTCGAGTTGCAGACCTCAATCCGAACTGAGGATGTCTTTCTTACGATTTGCTCAGAATTACTTCGTCGCATCGCGTTGTAACATCCATTGTATCACGTGTGTAGCCCAGGATATCAAAGGGCCATGCTGACCTGGCGTCATCCTCGCCTTCCTCCCAGCTTCTTGATAACGAGTATTAAACTCGCGAGCAAAAAGCTGGGCAGTCTCGTCTGACATTTATAACAGACAACGAGGGTTGCGTTCGTTACCCCACTTAAGGGAACAATTCAAACCACGAACTGACGACGGCCATGCAGCACCTGTCTAGCTGTCCTTGTGAGACGACAAACGTTTCTGCTTGTCTTCAGCTAAATTTCCAATCCTGGTAAGGTTCTTCGTTTACCGTCGAATTAAACCACATGATCCTCCGCTTGTGCAAGTCCCCGTCTATTCCTTTGAGTTTTAGCCTTGCGGCCGTACTACCCAGGCGGTTCTCTTAACGCGTTAGCTGTGACTCTCAGAGGGTCGATACTCCGAAAATCTAGAGAACATCGTTTAGGGCGTGGACTACTGGGGTATCTAATCCCATTCGCTACCCACGCTTTCGTGTTTCAGTGTCAGTAATGCTCCAGTCTGCTGCCTTCGCTTTTGGTGTTCCCCATGATATCAACGCATTTCACCGCTACACCATGAGTTCCACAGACCCCTCGCATACTCTAGTCTTGCCGTTTCCCCTGCAGGTTCCCGGTTGAGCCGAGAAATTTAACAGAAGACTAACAAAACCACCTACACACCCTTTACGCCCAATAATTCCGGATAACGCTTGAGGCACTCGTATTACCGCTGCTGCTGGCACGAGTTTAGCAACCTCTTATTCTTAGACTGTTCAAAATTTACTAGTCTACAAAAGGAGTTTACATACCGAAGTACGTCTTCCTCCACGCGGCGTCGCTCGATCAGAGTTTCCTCCATTGTCGAATATTCTCGACTGCAGCCACCCGTAGGTGTATGGACCGTGTCTCAGTTCCATCCATGGGGACCAGGCTCTCACCCCCCCTAGGCGTCATTGCCTTGGTGAGCCATTACCTCACCAACTAGCTGATACCGAGCAGGCCGATCTCTAAGCGATAAATCTTTACCGAATACTAATCTTTAAAAACAATTTTTTATTTTCAAAGATTAGTATTCGGACCATCAAGTATTACCTCGTCTTTCGACGAGCTATTCCTGACTTAGAGGTTCGTACCTACTTTATACTATGTCGTCTGCCGGTTTCCCTTGCGGGACCCCTTGACTTGCATGCCCTATCCACGCCGCCAGCGTTCATCCTGAGCTAGGATCAAACTCTAAAATAAAATTTGTCTGCTAATTAAAGCAGTTTAAAATTTTTATTCGGACACCAAAATCTTTTTGAGATTTTAGCGTGAGATCTGTAAACAGACCTCAAACGGAACAAAAGAAAAAACAATATTATTTTGAGTCCTGCCACATATTTTGCTTATTGAACAAAATAAATTAACAGGATCTACGTCGTTCGATTCGTCGAACGATTTGACCTAGACTTGCACTTTATTCTTACCATTTACCCAGCAAGTTGAATCTGAAAAACAGAATCATACGGCTGGGTTAATTTCGTCTTGTACTATATTTTTTTGTAAAAGAACGCTGTCCTTACTTAAAAGGACAGCTCAACAATTATACTCAGATCGAAACTAAAGTCAAGCAATTTTTAGGCTTTATTTTATATAGTAAAAATAAGCCATAAATACATACAAAAACCACTCTTTTAGGAGTGGTTTTTGTATGATTCTCTTATAAATAAGGCTAGGCCTTCTTCTGAAACTTCTCTATTGTAACCAATAGGTTTGAAGCGATAAATATTGATGAGTATGTACCAAAGAATACACCGACAAGTAATACAAGTGAGAAGTTCTTGGTAGCTTCAGGACCGAATAAGAAGACCATAAGAATAGCGAGAAGGGTTGTAAGAGACGTGTTCAAAGATCTTGTGAAAGTTTGATTAATGCTCTCCCCTACTATTGTCTCAAAACTCTTCGCACTTTTGTCACCTCTATTGTTCTTCAAATTTTCTCTGGTTCTATCAAACACAACAATAGTATCGTGAATTGAGAAACCAAGAATCACAAGAATCGCAGTAACAAAAAGTGTATCTACTTCATATCCTAAATAATGTCCAAGCACAGCAAATAATCCCATTGGAATTATGACATCGTGAGACAAAGCTAAGACTGAAACCAGGCCGTACTTCCAAGAAGAAACTGGTTTTGAAACTTTTCTGAAAGCGAAAGTAATAAATAAAACAATACAAATCAAAACCAAAACAACCGATACTAAAGCTTTGTTCGCTGAAGTCTTTCCAAGTGTTGGACCAATTGTATTTACTTTTTTAAACTCAACTTTCTCAGCAGTATTTGACTGTATAGCTCCCATTATAAGAGCTCTCTCTGGTTCTGAAAGATTTCTTGTCTTCAATACATACCCTGTAGGACCATAAGGAACAAGTGAGTATGTTCCCGAGATTGCTGGGCTGACTTGTAATGTGTCTATCTTCCCTTTTACCGCTTCTATACTAGGTCTCTCTGTCGGATATTGGAAAGTGATTGATGTTCCACCTTTAAAATCTATACCGAGTTTAAGACCCCAGATTGATAAAGACGCTATTGAAGCGACAACCAATAAGACTGAAATCGCGTAAAATATTTTTCTGTATTTAACTATAAACATGTTTTTATTATTATTTCTTAAATCCTGCACCGAACAAGAATTTTAATAAGCGACCAGCTTTATCATTTCTTATAGCAAGCAAAAGCGTTCTCGAAGCTGTGATTGCTGTAAACATTGATACAACGACACCAATAAGGAAAACAAGCGCAAAACCTTTTACCATTGAAGTGCTTGAGAAGAAAAACAATATAAGAGCAGTAATAATACTTGAAGTATTACTGTCTCTAATAGAAAGCCACGCTCTTGCAAAGCCTTCTTTTACAGCATCACCAAGTTCCCTTCCCCTCTTAAGTTCCTCTTTCATTCTTTCAAAAATCAAAATGTTTGCGTCTACCGCCATACCAACGGAAAGAATAAAAGCTGCGATACCTGATGCAGTAAGAGTAACAGGAATCAACTTAAATATTGCTAAGTTGATAGCTGTATAGATAGCCAAAGCGATAACGGCCAATAAACCGGGGAGTCTGTACCAGACAATCAAGAATATAGAAATGACAATAAAAGCTAAGATTCCCGCTTGAACAGAAGCATCAACAGCGTTCTTTCCAAGTGAAGCTCCAATAACTTGTGTAGAAATAAGTTCTATCGGAACAGGAAGCGCACCTAAGTTTAGATTATTTACCAAACTTCTTGCTTCTTTGATACCAGTTGATCCAGAGAAGTTTCCAGAAATAACAGCCTTACCTCCACGGATTTCCTCATTTATAACTGGCATAGATTTCATGTCTCCGTCAAGAAAGATGGCCAATCTTCTACCAACATTTTCTTTTGTTACTTTTGCAAAAAGTTCTTCACCCTCTGTATTAAATTGCAAAGCAACCATGGCTTCTCCTGAAGTTTGGTTAAATTCAAGCTGAGATTTCTTTAAAAGTTTACCCGTAATGCCAGTATACTCAAACATCTTCTCTGCGATCTTATTTTTCTCTTCAATTGAAGACGCTTTCTCCAAATCTTTAGAAAGCTGTTCGGAATCCTTTGAAAGTAATTTAAATTCAAGTGATGGAGTTGCACCAATCATCGCAACGGCCGCTTCTATATCTGTGACTCCTGGAAGTTCTACTATAAGCTGTTGTTCATTCTCTCCACCAGTAAACCCAACTCTTTCAACACGAACAACTGGCTCGGAAACTCCGAAAACATTTATTCTTCTTTCTATAACATCTCTCAAAACATCCATGGAAGTTTTTACTTCAGCTGGAGTTGTAGAAGCTTTTGTAAGATCTGCTTTATAAACAAGTTCTGTTCCACCATTCAAATCTAGACCAAGCTTAAATTTAAACTTAGATGTTGAATTCTCTGTAGAATAAACAAAATAACCAATAAGTAATGATACAAGTATCAATATAACCGCCCAAAATCTTCTTTTAATCATAATGGTAAAAGTATAGCTATTTTGGGACTTTTTGCAATCAATTAGAAGACTTTGACACTTAAAGTAAGCCCTGTCTTTATCTACCTGTTCTAGACAAAAGAATCTGAATTGTCCTTAGAGCGATCTTCAAATCCAAGAAAAGTGACCTATTCTTTATATAATATAAGTCATATGAGAGTCTATCTCTGGTTTCTTCCACCGATTGTGGGACAACATCTTGTTTAATTTGAGCCCATCCAGAAAGCCCTGGTTTAATAATATTTCTTATAGAGTAGTATGGGATTTTTTTCACTAAATCAATTCCGAGATTGTATATGTCTGGCCTTGGACCGATAAGAGACATGTCTCCTTTTATAACACTAAGAAGTTGAGGCAACTCATCTATCCTTGCCTTTCTTATAAACCTGCCAACCCTAGTAATTCTTTGATCGTCTTTTTCAAGCCATTTGCCACCATCAGAAATTTTCATGCTCCTAAATTTAGGAATTTTAATTATCTTCCCGCCCTTACCAATTCTTTCTTGAAAAATAAAAACTTGTCCCCTATCATCCATCTTGATAGCAAGGTAAACAAAAGGATACAAGACCAAAGAAAAGAAGCCAAAAAATAATGCAAAAATTAAATCTGTTATTCTTTTCAAGAAATCATAAATGTTATTTTTCTTAAGAGATATGTTTTCTATGAACCAATTATACTTTAAAAGTGAGAGTGGGATCCTATCAAAAACATCCGCATATAATTTAGAAAAATCAACAAATACAACATTGGAAAAAATAAGATTATACAGATGAGGTAATATACCCTCAATTTTCTCATTGTTTATATCTATAACTATAACCGAATCTTTAGATGATATCTTTTTAAGAATATCATTATCAAAATCGATATCACTTATTTTTTCTAAATCAACCACAGATTCAAAATAAAGGTTCGCTCGAGAATTATTGTTTATTTCCGACTCTAGCCTCCTCATCTCTTCCCCGCTTCCTATAAGAATAGCTTGTTCTTTTCTTTTAAGACTAAAGACGTAATTGCTATAAACCCTCCATGTGTATACCAAAACAAAAGAAACAAATATATATATAAATAATATAGTCTTTGGAGCAATACCAAAGAAAGGCATGAAATAAAAGAAGAACACCGCGATAGCGCTATTCACGATTTGAGTGTTAAATACGATTCCAAACAAACGGTCTTTTAAAATTGTCGTATACTTATCATATAAACCCGCGATGTAGAAAACTAGTACCCAAAGGACAAACAATATAGCAAAAGGCAGTATATAATTAGAAAAGTCAGAATTGTTTGGAATACGTCCATTTCTTATAAACAAAGACAACCAAAGAGATATGGAGAAAATTATTATATCCCCTACGAAGACCAAAAAAGGCTCTTTTTTATTCAAAACAACCATAGTTTTTAATATATAAGATTATACTGTTTTTAGAGTAAAACTCAAGGTTGATACAACCGGATACAGTTATGATATAATAGTTATGTTATTTTTTATTAGTTTTATATCAAACATAATATTATGGAATCAGGATCTGGAAAAATGGGACAATGGCTTATAAAAAAAGGTATCGCTAAAGACGATGCTAGTGCCCAAAGAATATTAATCATCTTTATCATAGTTTGTTTTGTTGGGACAATGTATTTTATAAATAAATAAAAAAATGTCTGTACAGTTTGAAGAAGAAAATAGATTTAATGAAAGCTTCAAAAAAAGAGACTCCTCTGGTAGTTCTGGTGGTATAACAAAATGGCTGATCAAAAACAGAATTGTTAAAGACGAAAAAGGAGCTAACAAAATTATGGTTATTGTAACAATAATCTGTTTAATTATTGCCGTATATTTTCAAATAAAATAATTATGAGTAGAAAAACAAACGAAGGTTTTACCCTAATAGAGCTTTTGGTAGTAATAGCGATAATTGCAATGTTAAGCTCCATAGTAATGGCTGGTTTTAGTGATACTAAGCAGAAAGGTAGGGATGCTGGAAAAATAAGAGCACTGCAAGAACTTAAAAGTGCGCTGCAACTTTACGCTACTGACAATGGTTCGTTTCCAAACGCAATCAAAAGAACTGGTGCTGACACTTTATCAAGCCTTTTAGGCTCCTATATAAAATCAATAGACCCTACAATATCTTATATCTCCCTAAATACCGATAGATCAACTTGCACAGTTGCTGGTGCAATATGTCAAAACTACTGGCTTGGCATATCTCTTGAAAGAACAGACGCTATGGTACTTAAAGTAGATAACGATATAAACGTCTCCAGCAGTGGACCATCGGCCAGTTACTGGAAAGGCACTCACAATGGGTGTATCCTAAGCGGTGCCGAACCAAATCCCGACCTTTGTTATGATATAGTGGCAATATAGATAAACCTACAATCCCAAAAACTCATTCTTGATCAAATCTTTGTGAGCATCTCTCCTATACTTCCCCATCCCAGTAAGTATCCCGAGTCCAGCAAAAGAAGCGAGTAGGTTTGTTCCTCCATAACTCATAAAAGGAAAATTAATACCTGTAACAGGCATTAACCCTAGACACATTCCTACATTAACCAAAAAGTGGCTTATTAAAAGTATCGCGATACCAAGCCCAAACAGTATTTCAAAATTTGTGGCACCAAAATACGATATTCTCACTATGCGCCATATTAAAATTCCAAACAAAGAAAAAAGTAAAAATACCCCTATCAAACCCCACTCTTCTGCAAAAGCAGAGAATATAAAGTCAGTTTTATATTCTGGCAAAAACTTTAATTTTGATTGTGTCCCGTACCCTATTCCCTTTCCCAACACCTGTCCAGAACCTATAGCGATTGTTGATTGATATGCGTTATATCCAGCCCCACGAATATCTGCTAATGGATGAAGAAAGTTTATAATTCTGTTTTTTTGATAATCCTTAAGCACACCCACCCAGAGCCCAGTAAAAGCAACTGCCCCAAGAATAAAGACAACCAGTAGGTGTTTCTTAGATACACCAGAGACTAATATCATACCGAACCATATTAAAAATATAATTAAGGCAGAACCAAAATCTGGTTGAAACAATACAGGTATAAAAATAATTAATGTATAAAAACCAGATACAAAGATATGCCTAATATTCGCTATCTCCACATGCCTTCTAGAAAAATACTTTGCCAATAATACAATCAAGGCAATCTTAATAGGATCAGAAGGTTGAAAAGAAAAGGCTCCAAAATCAAACCAGCTCTGTGCACCCTTAGACACCTTTCCTATTAAAAACAAAACCATCAAAAGTGAAAAAGATACCGCAAAAATAATCATTACTACCTTAGTCTTTTTCAAAAATCTATAATCTATAAATGTCGCCCCAAAAAAAACCAACACCGAGACGACAAGCCAAATAATTTGTTTAGTAAAATTAATGTCACTACCAGTAAAAGAATTCATAGTAAATAGACCAAGGAAAGAAATCAAAACAGCAGAAGAAAACATTATCCAATCTATTTTTCTTTTGGATTTTTTAAATACGGAAGCGCCCTGATCTACCAATTGAATACTGGACATATTATCTACTCAAAACCTTAGAAATTATTTCCGTCTTGTATACCTTTTTAACAAAAGGTTCTGGCCAAGTAAAAGTAATATTTTCTGTTGAATCTTTCGCTAAAACATCCAAAACAGTTTTTGAAAAAGCTATAGCATTATCATCAATATCATATAAAATAGCCATAAACTCTATGTTTTCTATCGGCTTAAGGGTTTTATTTTTTACAACAACGTCAACTCTTGGTTTTGAATCTTCTTTAGAAAGTTGTTTAGACAAAGTTGAAATGCCAAGCTCTGCACCTTTCATCTTTTGCCATAATGTATTTTTTGCAAATTCAAAACTTATTCTCGCAGGAATTTTATCATTGATGCCTATGTTATCTTCAAAAATAGCAGAATTCTTACTTGGTGGAATATACGCTTTACCGCTTCTTTCAAAAAGTAGAACGTTGTCTTTGTCATAAACCTTAAATCTATAAGGGACATCATACGCACCAGCTTCTATATTTGGATTCTCAACATATGCTAAAAGATTATAAACTCCAGAACCTAAAACTTTTGACCATCTAGTCCACAAAACATTTGGGTCACTGTATTCTGCACGACACAAATTCGTACAGGGCCCACCACAATCTATCCCAACTTCTCCTTGATTCTGTTTTTTATCAGCACAAGTTTCTGGTCTAGTAAAAAAAGAAATTAAAAAAGCCAGTACTATCAATAAAAAAATCGCTAGTACCCCGCTCATATATGTAGCCTTTCTCCTTTGTGCCCAACTCATAATACCTAATAGTATACAGTATTTTATATTTAGTATCCAGACAAAAACCGCCTTTCGGCGGTTATTGAGATTTGATTAAACACTTAGTTCCGGCGGCTAGCTACTTTCGCCCTGTAGGACTATCATCGCCTCAACGAGTCTTAACTTCTGAGTTCGGAATGGGATCAGGTGTAACCCCCGCGACGAACCACCAGAACTAAAGGTTCAATACAAAATTGCAAAATTAATTTTTGATTAATTCCACATAACAGGTTAAAACAAACATAATTGTGTGTCTGCCCTAAGGCAGACGAAATTTTTAAATTTCCTAATAAGAATCGGATAATTAGTATTACTCGCCTGAATCCATTACTGGACTTACAGCTATAACCTATCACCTGATCATCTCTCAGGGTCCTCAAACGATTTCTAATCTTGGGGTTGGTTTCGCTCTTAGATGCTTTCAGAGCTTATCCATTCCATACATAGCTACTCTGCGATGCCCTTGGCAGGAACAGCAGATAGACCAGAGGTATGTTCAACTCGGTCCTCTCGTACTAAAGTCAAATCCCCTCAAAAATCAACGCCTGCAGTAGATAGGAGACCAACCTGTCTCACGCATGTTACCACTTATTACTAAGTGCATTGGACTATAGCTTCATTATAAAATTACTTTTATAACTGCTGATATTTAGTCTCTACGGGCGTCTGTATAAATACAAACTTCCCTCGATATCGTCCTAAATTTTGTTTAGGATTCCACCGATATAAATCAGCTTGATCTATTATGTTAAATAATAGCCGCCGTGATTTGATTGTTTCTCCTTACTCTGTGAAAGTTGATTTGATATTTCACTAGAGTGTATCTTTTATACTCATGACAAAACTTCTCATTTTGGTCATTTGAGTTTTTTAAACGAAAATAATTAATCTCTCGTGGGATTCAAACTGTCAAAAAGACAAATCTTTGTCTCCTTAACGGTTTGAACCCAGCTCGCGTATCTTTTTAAATGGCGAACAGCCATACCCTTGGGACCTTCTCCAGCCCCAGGATAAGATGAGCCGACATCGAGGTGCCGAACTCCGCCGTCGATATGAACTCTTAGGCGGAACTAGCCTGTTATCCCTAGAGTAGCTTTTGTCCGATAATCTCCGGCCGC
>JBAYKL010000007.1:0-5253 GCA_041664585.1 Minisyncoccota bacterium
CCAAGAAAAACATAACCTTTTTCATGCTTTTTCCCCTTTCCTGTTTGTTAAATTTCAATGAACAAAAAATAGAACCACCATGGTCCTACATTACAACAAACTAGAGTATACTACATACGCAATAAAAAGTCAACAGCTTAAAACTATATATAAATTCTCTTAATTAACGGATTAATCCTAGTCAAAAGTTCGTAAGAAGAACCCTCTAAGAGAGTAGAAATATCATCCGCTGTAATTTCTATGTCTTTAGACTTACCTAACAAAACCACCTCATCCCCCACTTTTATATTTTTAATATGAGTTACATCTACTATAATAATATCCATACAAACCCTTCCAAGAATTTTTGCCTTCTCACCATTTATTAAAACTTTTCCGATGCTAGAAAGAGCTCTGGGATATCCATGCCAATAACCGATTGGACAGACGGCAATAACAGAATCTTTTTTAAGAATTTCTGTACAATCATACCCAACCTTAGAACCCTTTGGTAATTTTTTAATTTCTGCAACAATAGTCTTCCAAGATAATACTGGTTTAAGAGAAATCTTATCCCCCATATAAGCTTCTGATTCTATGGAAGGCCAAATACCATAAAGACTAATACCAATTCTCACCATATCAAAATGAGCTTTTGAATATAAAAGAGTTCCGGATGTAGCAGAAGCATGACAAATTGGTTTGTAATCAGCTTTCAAAAAAGTTTCTCTCCATTTTTCAAATTTTTCTATTTGAGAATTTGTGTGTGTGGGGAAACTTGGATTTTTTGCCATAGAGAAATGAGTAAACAAACCTTCAACGATAATATTTTTGTTGTTTTTTAATTTATTTAATGCATCTTCTATATCTCCCTCCAAAAATCCATGACGAGACATTCCGGTATCTACTTTCATATGAATTTTTATTCTAAGTTTTGATTTAATTACAGCGGATAGGGTTTCAAAATTAGAGACAGTAATACTAATGTTTTTATTTACCGCCTCTGAAATCATTTCTGGTAAAGTATAGCCTAGTACAAGAATAGGAATTTTAATTCCCTCTTTTCTAAGAGTAAGAGCTTCCACTACAGAATCTACTCCCAAGAAATCCGCACCAAGCTTTTCTTGTTCTTTAGCAAATTCCATAAGATTATGACCGTAGGCATTTGATTTTACAACAGCAAGTAATTTACACTTTTTATCTATCAAACTACGAAAAACACGGTAGTTATGAGCTATCGCTTTTTTATCTATTTCTATCCACGTTCTAAGGCCTTTTCGTAATTCTTTGTTCACTCCATCATATTACAGCAATATGAAAGGAACTTCAAATATGTTTGAAAAAACAAAAAAAGATGCTAATATGTTTGCAATGCGCAGGTGCCGGAGCGGTCAATCGGAGCAGACTGTAAATCTGTCGCCCAATGGGCTACGTAGGTTCAAATCCTACCCTGCGCACATTTAAAAACAACCCATAACGGGTTGTTTTTAATTATTTATCCATATTAGTCTTACTAATCTCCTTCTTCCCCTTCTTTATATCAAAAGTAAGTTCATTGTTTTTCACTCCAATACTTACCACTCCATTTTTATTAATCTCTTTTGAAATAATCATAGAAGCAACTGGATTTAATATCTTGGTTTGAATAAGTCTTCTCAAAGGTCTCGCGCCATATTGTGGATTGTAACCTTCTTTAGAAAGATACTCCAAAGCAAGATCAGAAACTTCTAATTTAATTAGTTTATTTTCTAATCTATTTCTTATTTCATCTATCTGTATATCTACAATCTTTCTTATAGCCTCAGGGCTCAAGATATCAAAAATAATTACATCATCTAATCTGTTTAAGAATTCTGGCCTGAAATAATCCTTTAGGCTGGCAGATACTTTTTCTTTTACAAGAACATACTCATCATTCTTTCCATTTGTTGTAGCAAACCCAATCTGCTCCATCTTGTCTATATATTGAGCTCCAATATTTGAAGTCATTATAATAACAGCATTTTTGAAATTTACTGTCCTTCCCTTAGAGTCAGTAAGTCTTCCATCATCGAGCACTTGAAGTAATAGATTAAATACCTCTGGATGAGCTTTCTCTATCTCGTCAAAAAGAATTACAGAATACGGTCTATGACGAACAGTCTCAGTAAGAGAACCACCTTCTTCATGTCCAACATATCCTGGAGGTGAACCTATGAGTTTTGAAGTTGAATGTCTTTCAGTAAATTCAGACATGTCCACTCTCACTAAAGCTTTCTCATCATCAAAAAGGAAATTTGCTAAAGCTTTTGTAAGCTCCGTTTTACCAACACCAGTAGGACCAAGGAAAATAAAGGATCCAATTGGTCTATCTGGATCTGAAATACCAGCACGAGATCTTTTTATAGTTTCTGAAATTTTCTTTACCGCTTCATCCTGTCCAACAATTACTTTCTTCAATTCATCTTCAATTCTTACAAGTTTATGAGCTTCACTTTCAAGCATTTTTGAAACAGGAACTCCTGTCCATCTTGAAACCACAGAAGCAATATCTTCTTCTTGAATTTCTTCTTTTAGAATAGTCCTTGATGACTGAAGTTTCTTCAATCTCTTAGATTTAGTATCTAAATCCTTTTCTAATTGAGGTATTTTACCGTAGCGAATCTCTGCAGCCACAGAAAGATCTACATGAATTTCTGCATTATCAGCCTCTATGCGTAAAACCTCAAGTTGTTTTTTAATACTCTTTATTTCTGTAATAGTATCCTTTTCATTTTTCCACTTAAGTTCTACTTCGGAAGTTTTTTCTTTCAAATCTGCAATTTCTTTTTCAATTATATCAACTCTCTTCTGAGTTTCTTTTTTCTTGTCTCCTTTCAAATCATTTTTTAATGATTCTTTTTCTATTTCAAGCCTCATCACTTTTCTATTTGTCTCTTCAAGAATTGGAGGCATCGTCTCAAGAGAAATTTTGAGAGCAGAAGAAGCTTCATCTATAAGATCAACAGCTTTATCTGGCAAAAATCTATCTGTAATATATCTACTACTTAGATTTACTGCTGCCAAAATAGCGTCGTTGGTAATTCTTACTCCATGGTACAACTCATATTTTTCTTTCAGCCCACGAAGAATAGCGATAGCATCATCAATAGATGGTTCAGAAACTATTACTGGTTGGAAACGTCTTGTAAGAGCTGGGTCTTTTTCTATTTTTTGATATTCCTTAAAGGTTGTAGCACCTATTGTACGAAGTTCCCCTCTTGAAAGAGCTGGCTTTAACATATTTGAGGCATCTAGAGATCCCTCGGCAGAACCAGCACCAACTATAGTATGAATCTCATCGATAAATAAAATAATCTTACCTTCTGATCTTTCTATTTCTTTTATAATCCCTTTTAGTCTTTCTTCAAATTCACCTCTGTATTTTGTACCGGCAACAAGAAGCCCGAGATCTAAAGAAACTAGCTCTTTATCCTTCAAAGATTCCGGAACATCCCCCGTAGCCATTCTGTTTGCAAGACCTTCCACAATAGCGGTCTTACCAACACCAGCTTCACCAATAAGGACTGGGTTATTTTTTGTTCTTCTAGAAAGGATCTGTATAATTCTAGAAATTTCATTGTCTCTGCCAATTACTGGATCAAGTCTATTTTCTTTTGCAAGTTTTGTAAGGTTGCGTGTGTATTTCGTAATTGCTCTATATTGTTTTGAATAATTTTTGTCTGATCCTTTATTAAGTTTAAGTTCCGAAAGAATTTTCACAACTTCTTTTCTGTCAATCTTAAATCTATTTAAAATGTCATTTGCGGAACAAGGAATATCAAGAATAGCCAAGAACAAATGCTCGGTTGAAATAAACTCGTCTTGAAGCTCTACAGCAACTTTTCCTGATTGATCGATTATCTGGGCTAAGTCTGGAGTAAGATATATTTGATATGAAGCAGATAGAGTATTGGCAGTACCTGTTGACTCTATGGCCTCTAAAATTGAATCAGTAAGTAATACAACATCTATTTCTAATCTATCAAAAATAGAGGCAACAAGACTTTCTTCTTGAAGAACAAGAGCCGCCAAAAGATGAAGTGGATTTACATGATTTTGTCCACGTTCAATAGCAAGCTCATGTGCTCTCTTTATTGCCTCTTTTGCTTTTGTTGTAAAATTTTTAAATGGTGGCATAAAATTGTGTTTGAATTAAAAAATCCTAGGAAATAATGTCTCCGAAATAGAAGTTTAACTTTCAACTTACAAAAAGTCAAAAGATTGTTTTATGGTTTCTTTTGGCTAAGATTATAAGCCGATAACACATCTGTAACTGCCTTTGAAGGAACAAATAAGTCTGTTCTCGAACTGTTCATAAAATTAACCCTGACACCAATAACTTCACCAGAAAGATTTACGAGCGTAGCTCCGGAAATTAAGCTGGCTGAGGAAATATTTGTTTCAATCGAAGTAATAATAGGGTTTGTTGATGTCGCATTTGAATCATCTTTTGTTCCAAGTCCGGAAATAATACCCGTTGAGACTGTGCTCTTGCTTTCACCTCCTATATATATAACCGTCTGCCCAAGTTTCAAATCAGAATTATTTGTGATAGCAGCTTTGTGGAACTTAACGCTTTCTTTATCTTCTAAATTTACTTTGAGTAAAGCGATTTGTTCTCCATCCATTGATCTCAGAATAGACAAATTTCTAAGTTTGCCATCAGACAAAGTCGTGAAATATTTTCCACTCTCAGAAACTAAACTTCTATCAGTCGCGATAATTCCGTCTTCAGAAATAACTATACCCAAAGAAACAAAGACCATAGAATCTGTGCTTGTTGTTGGATCTGAATTTGTTCTAAAAATTCTAAGCGTTGTTTTTACGTTTTGATCAATAGCGCTAACCACCAAATCATCGGTACTTACAACAACAGTTTCTTTTACGATAGTAGTTGTAGCAGCTGGTGAAGGGACAGCTTTCTCTACGGTTCTTTCTATAACCTTATTTATTGTCTGTATAACTCCAGTCGGAGCTTGCCCCATAAGAGAAACGGTCACTATACCAGTAGCGATTGAAGTAACAAAACTTACAAAAAGAGTTAGAAGTATGATTTGTTGTTTGGTTAGGTCTTCCATAGTTATCTACTATAGTAAAGCAAATTGTCTCCGTTTGCAAATCTAGGAATAACTATATCTCCCTAATCACATCCCCTCCCAACATAACATTAGTAGAAGTAGAACAAGAAGCTGTGTAGATCTTCTTTGCAGAAGGATCTCTCCAGGTTGTAGTTGCATTAATGTATTTAAGTCC